>NZ_CP138632.1:1035000-1635000 GCF_036456085.1 Veillonella parvula
TTGAATAGCTCATTATTTGTTGTCGTTACATTGAAGTAACTTTGAATTATGGTTGGTTTTGACTATGTCAAAACCCGCACTCTGGCATATGTTCAATCATATGATTGATTACCTATCATTGTTCAGTTTTCAAAGATCTGTTACGTTAGTTCTGCGCCCTAACGACTTGTATAGTATATCAATCTAACCTTAAATCGTCAACCTCTTTTCCAAAGATTTTTCAACCGATTTTTGATTAAATTTATACTCACAATCATAACCAAAATCTCTAAAAATAGAGATAGAAAACTCACAAACCGAAGTTTGTGAGTTTTAATTTGGTGACTCACCCGCGACTCGAACGCGGGACACCCTGATTAAAAGTCAGGTGCTCTGCCAACTGAGCTAGTGAGTCATGTTGGCAGGGGTGGCTGGGATCGAACCAGCGCATAACGGAGTCAAAGTCCGTTGCCTTACCACTTGGCGACACCCCTACAGTGATTACGATGTGTAGGTTATGGGGTGAGTAGTGGGGATCGAACCCACGCGTAACGGAGCCACAATCCGCCGTGTTAACCGCTTCACCATACCCACCACCTTGTAGGTATCGAAGACATTGTCTTCGTAACAAAGAGAATTATATCTTTTCTAGAGATTTGTGTCAACACCTTTTTCTCAATTTCATTAATTTTTACAAACGAAACTTTTAATTGTGTTATCTCTAATATAAGCCCTTTAATCCCCATATAAATAAGGAAGCACTATCGGAAACTTTCGTTTCACAAATGGTGCTTCCCCATTATACATATTATTTACTTAGTTGGCAAATAATTTTTTACAAAATTTGGCAATGCAAATGCAGCTTTTTGAATATCTGCATTATAATACTTAGTTTCAAAGTTTTGTTCACGGTTTGGAGTCCATGTTAGAGGATCAAATGTTTTGGAACCCAATGTAAAACAATGCATTCCTGCAGGATAGATTGGAATAAAAGCTGTATATAAGCGAGCAATTGGGAAATGGCTATTAACGTAACCAAAAACTTTTTCCACTAATGTTTGATGTAACATCGGAGATTCTGTTTGTTGTACAAACAAGCCATCAGCTTTCAAAGCTTTTAATGTATTCTTATAGAATTCTTCTGTAAATAAGCCTTCACCAGGACCGATTGGATCGGAACAATCCACGATAATTACATCATAGTAATCTTCTGCTTCTGCCATGAAACCAATACCATCACCAATTTTTACAGTCAATTTAGGGTGGTTTTCAATCATAGCTTTAGCAATAGTTGGTAGATATTGTTTTGCCAACTCTACAACCTTACCATCGATTTCAACCATTGTTACTTCTTTTACACAATCATGACGTACACATTCTCTAGCTACGCCACCATCACCACCACCGATAATCAAAACGCGCTCAGGATTAGGATGTAAGAACAAAGGGATATGGCTCATCATTTCATGATAGATAAACTCTTCACGCTCAGATGTTTGGAACACGCCATCTAAAGCGAGCATCATACCATACTCTTTTGATTTAAAAACTTCAATTTTCTGGAACTCAGATTCCCCAGAGTAAAGCACTTCTTCCGCTTCAGCGCTTAGACGTAAGTGAGGTGTTTGTTCCTCAGTAATCCATTGACTCATGTAGTACCTCCTACTATTTATACTACAATACGCATCGCAAATCACTGCGATGCGTATGTATATTACTTTAATTGCTCTATTACTTACTCTTTGCGACTAATGTAACAGAATCCACCACCTAAAATAGTGTCTTTCATCCAATTCGCCAAAGAGAAATCACGAATTTCACCTTCATCAAAGATTCCACAGCGGATATCATCGCCGTCCATAAACATCTTGTGAATCGGAACCCAATGCCAGGTATAGAGAGCCTTCTCTTTTCCTTTATGACGATTTAAAAATGCTACAGGTACATCCTGTGCCAATGCATCATGTATAAACTGAGCTGCAGCCTCCACCTCTACGCGTGATGCACAGAACGGAGATACATTCAACATATGTACATCATAAGATAGGCTTTTATCCTCGAGTAAGCGAGTAAGACCACGTTCCATCCATTGAGTTTTATAAACACCACCACCAAAACGTGGCTTTACATATTTCCAAACTAAGTTCATCCGTTCTAAAGCAAGCGTTTGGTCGGATGTGGTTTCTAGATCTAATAAGCCATCCCTAAATAGCGAATAGCCCAATACTTGTGATGCCGATGTAGGCCCACAACCAGACAAGCGTTGCCACTCATCAGTGAACCACTCTTGGTCATACCCATATGATGTTTTACCATTTACATCGATATATAGCCATTCTGGATGTTTAATAGATACTTCATTCATGAGATTAACCTTTGATTACTTCTACAGTTTCCATGATAGCACCTTGTTGGATACCATCAACTACATCCATACCTTCAATAACTTTACCAAATACAGTATGTACACCATCTAAATGAGGTTGTGGCTCATATACAATAAAGAACTGACTACCACCAGTATTAGGGCCACGGTGAGCCATAGATAAAGCACCTCGCTCATGTTTATGCGGATTGCCAACTAATTCATCTTTAATTGTATAGCCAGGACCACCTGTACCGTTGCCATTAGGACAACCACCTTGTGCTACGAAACCAGGAATTACACGGTGAAAACGAAGGCCATTGTAGAAGCCTTTGTTAATCAAGTCGATAAAGTTTTGTACTGTGCCAGGCGCTTCTTTTTCAAATAATTCAATTACGATATCGCCGCCGTCAGCCATATGGATTTTCGCTTTTTTCATTGTTCAGGTACCTCCAAAATTGTACGCAACACATGTGCTGCTAATATAAAACCTGCCACTGGTGGCACAAAACTACATGTCCCAGGACTTGTGGCATCACCACGGAACTGTGGTTTTGTCGGTTTTTCAGTAGAAAATAAAACTAATTGTTTTTTTATACCCCGTTTTTTGAGTTCCCGACGCATAACGCGTGCCAAAGGACATGTATGAGACTTATTGATATCTGCAATCATAAGTTTTTCTGGGTAAAAGCGATTACCTCCGCCCATACAAGAAATAACAGGGATGCTTTCACGTTGACAAACCTCAATGATATTAAGTTTCGCCGTTACCATATCGATGGCGTCAATAACATAATCAACGTTCAAGCTTTGAATAAATCCAGGATAGTTTTCCTCAGTATACATAATATCATGAGTTTCTATCACCACATCAGGATTGATAGAAAGAGCTCGCGCCTTTGCTACCTCTACCTTACGTTCCCCAATCGTATTATGAGTCGTAATCATTTGACGGTTCAAATTGCTAGGCGCTATGGAATCTCCATCGATAATGACGATGCGACCTACACCAGCTCGCACCAATGCCTCAAGGGCACCACCACCTACGCCACCTACACCAAAGAGCGCGATAGACGTGTCTCTTAATGTTTGGATTTTATTGGGACCAACCAACCACTCTAAACGGGTTAACATATATTCCATTAATATTTACCCGCCGGAATGATTTCTGTCCAATATCCATCTGGATCTGCTATGAAATAAATACCCATATCAGCATTCTCATAAGCAACAACGCCCATTTCTTTATGCTTTTTAAGAGCCGCTTCATAGTCATCTACATAGAATGCCAAGTGGAATTCATTATCCCCCAAATTATAAGGACGATCCCAGTCACGCAACCATGTAAGTTCTAATTCATGTGCTGTATAAGGACTTTTTAAATACACGAGGGTAAAAGCACCGCTTGGATCTTCCAAACGACGAGACTCCTCGAGCAATAATGCCTCTTTATAGAATGCTAGACTTTTATCAAGGTCTTTAACATTTATATTATTATGAGCAAACGAAAACTTCATAGAACCCCCTTCGTAAATACAGGATGTTTTTGTAGGAATTCTCCTCTTTTTATAGTAACACATTTGGCAAATCTATATCTAGTTTATGATATCTAGTTAATAACAAATTTTGCCGTACTACCGTCGTCACCTCGAGTCACTTCTAAATGAGCAGGTATACGAGACTTTAACTCAGGTACATGAGAAATGATGCCGATGAGACGTCCTGACGATTGCAACTGTAACAATGTTTCCATGGCGAGTTCCAATGTATCTGGATCGAGTGTACCAAAACCTTCATCAATAAACATCGTATCCATATGGATGCCACCAGCATAACTTTGGATAACATCCGCTAATCCCAAGGCAAGCGCCATAGAGGCCAAGAATGTTTCACCACCAGATAAGGTATTTGCTGGCCTAGATTGGCCTGTAAAAGCATCCATAACCGCCAAGTCGAGGCCTTGCTTGCCACGACCACCACCTGTATAGTCGGATCTTTCCAAGGAATATCTGTTGCGACTCATCTTCTGAAGTCGTAAATTAGCAGCATATACAACCTCATCTAAAATAGCCCCCAGTACATAGCGTTCAAAGGTAACATTTTTAAAGCCTTGCTCCCCACCATTAGCGAGATCATTTAATCGGCTTAAGAACTTCACCTTTTCACGAGCCTCACCCATTGCAGCTTCAAGTTCTTCTAATGAGTTGAGCGTAGTTTCGATATGCTTTGTTTCTTTATCCCATGCCGCAAGATTACCTACTAATATATCTCGATGCTCTACTGCTGTAGAATAAATTTCATCAGTAATAATATCACTTGGCTTAACCACAGTTTCTGTGGCTTTTAATGCCGCATCATATACAGCTTGTGCTTTATTAAAGGCTTCAGTCAAAACGTTCAGCTGTGTTCTATAGATCTCTATCTCTTTAATCTCACGTAAAGACTCTACAAAATCATTCTCTGTTAAAGAAATGGATTGTAATGACTTTGTATAATTCTTATACATCAAAATAAGATTTTTTGTTTCTTCTTTTACTTGAGAGGACAAAGTTTCTAAGCGTCCGCGTTTGGCATTCAATTGTTCTCGAGCAGTATCTAAATTAGTTTTGCTAACTTTCACCTGCTCATCGTAGAGTGTAATATCACTATCCAATGACTCTAGCTGTTTTTGCCATGCATCTATATCCGCGGTTGGTAAGGTTTTAGATAGAGCATCAATATTAGCTTGTACTGAGCTAATGCGAATCTCCAAGTCGTGTAGATTTTTAAGTAATTCATTATGGGCAAGCTCTAAAGTTGCCAACTTATCTCTAGCTACTTTTAACTTGTGCTCATTGTCAGCTATAGTGTTACTTAACAATTCAGACTTATCACGTAAAACTATGAGTTGATCCATTTTAGCTAATAAATCTTGTTGAACAGATATAGCGCTCTCCTCAGAAAAAGCGTCCATAGATAACTTTAGCGTAGAAACTTGCGCGGCTACTTGCTTAGTTAACTCATCAAGACGAGTAACTAAGGTTTTCTGTTGTCCCACTTCGCTAGCTTGCTTTTGCAGTGCCACGTCACGGGTTTTGCGAGCCTCTTCAATTTCATCCTTAGTCGGATACATCTCCGGCTTAGCAGCTAACCGTGGATGATCTGTAGAGCCACAAACCGGACAAGGCTCATTATCTACAACTAAATGAACTAGCTCAAAGGCACGTCCTTCTTGCATTAGATGCTCTAATCGTTCAAGATGTACCTTTGCAACCTGCAAGGTTTCATCTAAAGACGCTAACGTTTGACCTTTATCGTCGATTTCTTTTTGTACCTTATTAATTTCTTCTAGCAATTCAGAATATCTATATAAATCATTTAGTTGCCCTTGAATAACAGTAGTATTCTCTAAAAATTTATTATTATCTTGTAACTGTTTACGCAAAGCTTCTAAGTCGTTTTCTAAAGTCTTTACAAGCTTCCGTTGTTTAGCTAAGGCATCTTCGCTTTTTTTACTATCTAATTCTTCTAAATTACTCTGTAATGTGGACAATTCCTTTTTCAATACATCTAATTCATTAAACTTCTCTGCTTGTTGTTGAAATTGAGCCAAAGTAGTTCTTTTATCTTGTATACTTTCAGCTCGACCTTCTAAGTCACTGTATAAGTCTAAACATTTAGCCTCATGTTGAGTTGCTAGTTCTACATGTTCTTTCGCATCTGAAAGGGCCTGTTCTAAAGTTTTTAATATAGCTTGTTTCTCAATATATTGTTTATATAATTCATGAGTTGGTGCCAAAGAGTTAAGGAACTGAACCTTCTCGCTTAGATTTACACGCTCAGTTTCCCTTGCTTTCACCATGTCAAGTTTCGAAGTAGCCTCAGCAAGAGATTGTTGAGCCTGATTATATAAAGACCATTGATTTCGGAGCACATTAAACTGTTCTACCACGGTTACTGCCTCATCTCGTTCTACCGCGAGAGCATCTCGATGTGGGCCCCGATTTGCTAGTAACTCACGCACATGCTCAATGGTTACCATTGGAGTCGCTCCATCATGAGGGATAGACTGCATAAATGCAGTTTGCTTAGTTAGATTTTCTTCAATACCTGCCTTTGCTTCATCATAAGCAGCCTTCAGTGCTTCTTGTAATTTTCGATATAGCTCCGTTCTAAAAAGTGTATGTAGTAATTCCTCACGTTCACTCGTAGAGGCCACTAGCAACTTTCGGAATTCCCCTTGAGGTAATAGCACAACTTGTAAGAACTGATCCTTACGAAATCCTATAATTTGCTGAATAGTATCGCGAATGGCGACAGCCGAGGTAGCAATGACCTTCCACTCACCATCTTTCTTCTCATATACAGTAGCGCTAGCATTCTGCTCACGCATCCCTGTACCACGTTTCTTTGCTACCATCTGTTTCGGTAATCGTTCAACACGATATTGTGCATTGCCAATAGCAAAGGAGAAATCGACACGAGTCATACGATGAGGTTCTGCAAAGTCACTGCGAATAGCATCTGTTTTGCGTACTTCTCCACTCGGCTCACCATACAAGGCATACACTATGGCATCTAAGATTGATGTTTTCCCTGCCCCCGTAGGACCAGCAATGAGAAACATGGAATGGTCTTGAAGCTCATTAAAATCTAAAGTGACCGAATCACGATACGGACCAAAGGCTTCTATAGTTAATGATATAGGCTTCATTTAGTCCTCCTTAAGAATTCGGTCCCATACAGAGTTGATATATTGCTGTTCTTTCTCTGTTAAAGGTTCCTTCCACACAGTTTCTGCAAACTGATTAAATAGATCCCGTTCATTTAATTCTTTGAAAATTGCCTCACCCATATCTGCTATAGGCCCTGCCACGCGACCAACTAGATCAATGGTCATACAACGATGATATACCTGGCGCAGTTTAGCCATTCCATCCATAATCGGCATCGTATCAAGTAAACGGGCTTGTACATAATCATCCCTATGTTTAGCCTGCAATGCTTTATCATTTAACAGGTCTTCAAAATATCCTTCCAAAATGACTACGTCTCGCTTCGCCTCTACAGGAATCGTGTTAATATCTACGTTCCCCTTTGTATCCATATCAATGATGGTAAAAGACTTCTTCTGCATATGTTCATCAAAGGAATATTTTAATGGGGATCCACTATAGCGAATATGATCAGCTCCCATTCGCTGAGGCCCATGCAAATGTCCCAAGGCAGTATAGTGAAAGTCTTTAAAGACTTGAGGATTTACCTGTTCACTACCACCTACAGACAAGGTACGCTCTGAGCCCCCTACTTCACCGCCCATAACAAAGGCATGGCTAATGACGATACTGCGCATCCCCTTAGGCACTTGTTTATACAAGTAATTACTCCAAGCCTGATACATTTGGTCATAATTGTGCAGATTCAAAGCGCTTTCGCAATTTTGTTCATAACACGGTGTTACTATGTCAGCAATTTCAATATTGGTAGTTTCTGTATTAGTAGACTCTACATCAGCAAATAAAGCCTCCCCTATGCGTCGGGGCTCACTAAAAGGCATAGGACAAATAGCCACCTTGCCATCTGTCCCTTCAAATTCAAAAGGCTTCAACGCGTGATGAGGAGAGCCCCAAATATGGATACCCGATTGACTCAACATAGAGCGTCCCACTTCAAGACGTTCTGCCCCATCGTGATTACCGCTCACCACAAAGAGAGGCACCTTGTAGTCCATAGCGAGACGAGTGATGATGGAGTCCCACAATTCGATAGCTTCAATGGGTGGCACCGCTCTATCAAAAATATCCCCTGCAAGCAATATGCCATCGATGTTTTCATCTTTCAAAATATTAAAAAACTGATGTTCCAACACATGAGCTTGGTCCTCTGTTAAGTACTGGCCATAAAAAATACGCCCTAAATGCCAATCAGCAGTATGTAAAAAACGCATTTTGTCCCCCTTTCCAGTTCTCCCTATACCTTACACAATGTATGAATTCAAATGCCAAAACAAGCTGTTAGTCCCATAAGTTTATAGAAATTCAATAACTTTATATAACTTTATATAACTTTATATAGCTTTATATAGCTTTATATAGCTTTAATAGCTTTAACAGCTTTAATAGTTTTAATAACTTTGTGTATTTGCAATAACTAGTATAGCATCAGGTATTCTACATATTTATTATATAACTAAATTAACTTCTGTATTTTAATTATTTATTCTCTACGATAGAACGTAGCATAGCAATTTCCTTTGCGTAACCGTCCAATTCATTTGGTGTTTCCAAATAGAATGGCAAGTTCGTCAATTTAGGATGTGTTACAACGCGAGCAATAGCATCGATACCAATATGTCCTTCCCCAATTTTTTCATGACGATCTTTATGAGCACCCATAGGATTTTTAGAGTCATTCAAATGAATGGCTTTCAAACGATCAAGACCTACAATTCGATCGAACTCGTCAATAACGCCATCGAGATTATGTACGATATCATAACCCCCTTCGTGAATATGGCAAGTATCAACACACACACCCATGTACTCTTTTAGTTTTACGCCATCGATGATGCGTGCAATTTCTTCAAAACGAGAGCCAATTTCTGTACCCTTACCAGCCATTACTTCCAAGAGGACTGTTGTCTTCATACCTGGGAATAAGATTTCATTCAAGCACTCTACAATGTACTCAATACCTTGATCTACGCCTTGCTTCACATGGCTACCAGGGTGAAAGTTATACATTTGACCTGGCAAATATTCCATACGCTCTAAATCTTCCATCATAGATTGCTTCGCAAAAGCGCGTAAATCCTCTTTGGCGGCACATGGGTTATAAGTATACGGTGCATGGGCCAACAAGGTACCAAAGTTGTGTTCTTTCATATATATACTAAGGTTATTCATATCCTCAACATCGAGAGCTCGCATGCTACCACCGCGAGGGTTGCGCGTAAAGTATTGGAACGTATTGCCCCCAATTTTAGTCGCTTCCTTGCCCATATGTAAATAACCTTTGCTAATTGATAAGTGACTGCCTATTACAAACATAATACTCCTCTATATATGACTATACGATTTCTACAATTTTATAATTATAAAACGCCTAACTCTAATATCTATTGTATTATGCTTATAGCTATTTTTGTTACTATAGCTATTCTATAACACTAATAGATAAAGATATATGATAACTAATATAACCCCTGCCGTGAAGGAGCCCTTCAACAACAGGGGTTATCTATTAATGACTTTCTTTTTTTGCACACTCAGGGCAAACACCTTCGAAGGTAATATGTTGACCTGTGATTTGATATTCACTACCTTGATCAGCAATCGTTTTGATAGCTTTCAAATCAATGCCCATCATGTCCTCTACCTTATTACAACGAATGCAACGGATATGGGAATGAGCTTGTGTGTCCCAATCGTAATGAGCGCGCTCATCACCAACTTCTAGAATTTTAACAAGACCGATTTTTTCAAAAATCTCCATCGTCTTATACACTGTAGCCAAGCTCATGCTTGGATGTTCTGGGCGCAACGTATGATACAACATCTCTGCTGTTGGATGATCATGATGACCACGCAAAGCATCATAAATCGCAATACGTTGTGGGGTTACTTTAAACCCCTGACTACGCAAAATTTGTGCGATATCCATAATAATCTACCTTTCTCCACTTGGAAATCTATAAGGCATAGGCCATTATCGACCGTTTACAAGAAATAATTATTATTTATTATATCAAAATTATCAACACTTATCAAGATAAATAGTATTAACTATTAAGTAATCATAACCACCCGTAGAACGGGTGGTTTGCCCTGACCCTATAAGGGTCTTTCTCTAGTGGTGGCCCTCTAAAGAGGGCATTGAATGATCTGACAACCACTCTATTACCACTGGCTGCCCCCTACTCGGGGGCTTTTATTTTGCCTATTTTACCGGCTCACCCGTAAACGGGTCGGTATATTCTTTAAAGTTTAATGTATCTTGTGCTATATCTTCTTGTAACTGATTGCGAATATACTCTTTTATCGCTCCTTCATATCTTCCCACCGTATCCACATAATATCCTCTACACCAAAAATGTCTATTTCCATACTTATATTTTAAATTTGCGTGTTTATCGAATATCATGAGGCTACTTTTGCTTTTTAAATATCCCATAAAACTTGATACGCTTAAATGTGGTGGAATTGTTACTAGCATATGTATATGATCCGGACAGCATTCTGCCTCGATAATTTCTACATTTTTTCTCTTACATAAATCTCTTAGAATTTTACCTACATCAGCTTTTATCCGACCATAAATTATTTGCCTTCTATACTTTGGAGCAAAAACAATATGATATTTACATCTCCATTTACTATGTGATAAGCTTTTTACGTCATTCATTGACATTGAACCTCCTATGTTGAAATGTTGTGGTTGCCAGACCAACTCCATTTTAGCACTAGGAGGTTCTTTCCTTTTCTCTAAGAAATTTTACTGACCCCCAGTTTAACTGGGGGTTTAGTCATGCCTATTCGGCGTACAATAAAAAATGTGGATTGCCCAGAAGCAATCCACATCCTATTAGTCTTTAAAGTAAGGCTTAAAACCTTCACTTTGATGGCGAGTTTTTTTCTCTCCACGCGGACGATCAGATTTACGATCATCTCTGCGACGGTCACCTTTACGGTCATTGCGACGATCACTTCTACGATCATCGCGACTGCGACGTGGGCGGTCATCTCGACGACGATTACCATCACGACGGCGACGATCACTACGACCACTTTCACGACGACGGCGTACGCGCAATGGTTTTTCTTCTGTAATATTTACAGGAGTAGTATCTGGTTCTTTTGTTAACAATTTAAGAGCTGCCGCCAAAAGTGTTACGGAATCTGTATCATTCAACAATTCCTCAGCACTAGATTTGAAAGGCGCCAATGCTTCTAAATTATCTGTCATTTCAACGAGGCTTTCAATTGCCAAACGTTGTTGACCTTCAAGAACTTCACCTAATGAAGGTGCACGACGACGTGCAATTTTACGTTTTGTTAAACGTTCGATAGCATGTAAATGCTCCATTTCACGAGGGATAACGAACGTGAAAGCTTGACCTGCTTTACCGGCACGACCTGTACGACCTACGCGGTGTGTGTAGCTTTCAGGATCTTGAGGCATATCATAATTATATACGTGAGACACGCCAGAAATATCAAGACCACGAGCTGCCACATCTGTAGCCACGAGAATATCAATGGTACCTTCGCGGAATTGGCGAATTACGCTGTCCCGTTTTTGTTGAGACAAGTCGCCATGGATGCCTTCCGCCATGTAACCACGTTTCTTAAGACCTTCTGTCACTTCATCAACACGACGTTTCGTACGCGTGAAAATAATAGCAAGTTCAGGTGTTTGGATATCAAACAAACGACAAAGAACATCGAATTTTTGACGGTCTTGCACTTCGATATAGTATTGTTCGATCAAGTCCATCGTAACTTGAGTCGGTTTCATGCGGATCAATGTTGGCTCTGTCAAATATGTTTCAGCTAATTGTTGGATAGCTTTAGGCATCGTAGCAGAGAACAACAATGTTTGATGGTCTTCTGGGATAGCACCCAAGATTTTATTGATATCATCAACAAAGCCCATATTTAACATTTCGTCGGCTTCGTCCAATACCACAACTTTCACATGGTCAAATTTAATAGAACCACGATCCATATGATCCATCAATCGGCCAGGAGTGGCAACGATGATTTGAGGGTTCTTTTTCAAGGCACGGAACTGACGATTAATATCTTGACCACCGTAGATTGGTAGTGCTGTGATATTCGTGTACTGAGCCATTTTGTTAAGCTCTTCAGCTACTTGAATAGCTAATTCTCGTGTAGGGGATAAAATAACTACTTGAACGTGACGCTCATTCCCGTCTACGCGTTCCAATACAGGCAAGCCAAATGCTGCTGTCTTACCAGTACCTGTTTGAGCTTGACCGATCATGTCCTTACCGCTCATGGCAACTGGGATAGCTTCCTGTTGAATTGGCGTAGGCTCTTCAAAGCCCATATCGTTTAACGCTCTTAGAACAGGTTCGCTAATCATTAATTGTTCAAATTTTTCTAACATCTAAATGTGTTTCCTCCTATCGCGCACGAACTATGCGCATTTAAGTAGTATATCATATTTCGAGGGCGAGCGCTATAAAAGTAATTCTGAATCTAAGCTAAATAGGATTTCTTTTCCCCTTAAAATGTTCAATCAACACAATTCCACCTGATACACATAACAAAACAAGATATGACAAATGAATAGGTATATACAAGCATTCAACAAGAACAACCCATAGAATCAAAATTAATTTAGAAATCCATTTCGTTCTTATTTTATCAGTGATCATAAATATAGATAAATTGATAATTATTTTAATGATTATCGCAGCAATAATAACTAATGTCGTAAATTCTTCTCTATAATCTGTCAGTTCATATAAGGGATATAATAAATAACTTAATAAAACGCTAAGTATTATTAAAAACCAAATATTGAGTCCCTTTAAAAATTTAGATTTACTATAGTAAAATACGCCAACCAAAAGAAAAAGCAAAACACTAAGCAATATTCCTATAATTAATAGATAATCTAATTGAATCATGAATTATACTGTCCTTTAATCATTTTTTTATTTCTAAAAATCATTCCATAAGTGCCCACACAAAACAACACTATATTGATAAAATCTGAATTGATATATTTACTACTAAAAGAACATATTCTTTAATGCATAACCTAAACCAGCAATACCAAATAATATAGAAAAAATAGCAAAAAGGCCACGTTTATAATACAAACTATTCCGCTTTTGATAAAAACCTGTACACATTATAAAAAGTACGAATACGCCCCAAGCAACACCAAAGCGGGCCATAAATACATAATCTTTGTCAATTAGAAATTTAAAATTTAATAGAACTATACTTACAATTGCAATTATTGCTAAATACTTGGTTAAATCGCCAAAAGCTCTATGTTTTTTGATATATTCATATTCTTCATCAATGACACGTTTACTGATCTCAAGTTTATATAACCCCATAGATAAGGATATAGATATAAAAATCCAAATATATCCTAATATTTCAAGTTTATTCATCTTCCACCTTCCACTATATGGTTACCGACTCAAATACTGACGAAGTGTCTGGTTTTCTAACGGCCCTAACTGCAATGCCTTCCGATTTTTAATTGCATCAATGGTTAATGCTTCAAAGGTAATTTTATCAAAATCAGAAAACTCGTTAAAGGAATTAAACACGATGAATCGTTGATTTAGTAAATTAGTTAATACCTCTATGTCTTTCGTTCTTACTTTATTTAGCTCATTTCGTGCATAAGATTCATATCTCTCATCATCTGCATTATTCTTGCTAAACCGACCGATATCAAGACTATCAGAATAATAGCTATATATAGTTTTCTGAGAAAAATCAATTTTAGTCAATTTTCTGAATTCAAAATTATAATAAGCGTTGTTTCTATAAATATGCTCACTACCATACTTACCAATAATAGTTCCTGTAGAAAGATCTACTATATCATTATGCTTAACCATATCTTCCTTTCTATATGATACATAGAAAGGTAGCTTTATAGTATATCCAGCGTGTGGACCTGTATATCGTTTCTCACTATCAAAAAAGATTTCATTCCATATATCTCTATCACTTTCATCAAGACTAGAAATATTAGGATATAACTCATCAAGACTCACATTAAATTGCGTTTCTTTAGCATCTATCCGAGGAATGAAAGTGTTATATTTATTAATATCTTTATTCCAAGCATCTAACAAACTTACATTTTCATCAAAAATACCAATACCGTCTAAAGTTATATAATAAAGTTTATTATCCACCTCATGAACAGCAACTACATTATCAGCAATCTTACGGTTTTCATTGCCATAATATAATCCACTCTCTTGAAGGTCACTTAAATAAATCAGACTATTTTTAAAGTCTCCACTTGCCAAGAAATATATCAATACTCCCAATATGAGGATATAAAGCACTACCATTATGGCAACAATATATCCAATCCATTTAATTACTCTCTTCAAATTCATAATAACCCTCTCTAAATAACACGATTTCATGTGACTACAATTATAACATACCCTATACTTTTACATATAATAGACTATTGTTAAGTACAAAAAAGGCGCCTCTTTCGGGCTGCTTCTTTATTATGGTTTATTGAGAGTTGTGTGGTATTAATCAGCTATATGAGTAAACATTTAATTTAGATATAATATAATTAAAACAGTGTACTCCAAAATGTACTCCAAAATTCCGCCAATAAATTAAACGTGCCTGTTAAGCAATTACGATTTACTAAACTTTCTAAAGTAGTATAAAAGGAATATACAATGAAACCTTTTGCCCTAAAACGATTTATATTATTTCCACTGATTATACTATCCCTCATACTAACAACGGGTTGTCATCTTCTCTCACATTATAGTGAAGATGAGGTACAACAATATATAAATGAGGATTATCCTAATCTAACATATCACTTAGAGTCTCATAGGAACAATAGATGGCAAGTCACCTTTGACAAATATCCACAAATGCCCATTGAAATATCTGAAGCCTTGCATACCTCTGCACCTGTTGTACCACAAGTGGAGCGAATACTGATAACCAACATTCCGTTAATAACTGCATTCCCATTAATGAAAAACTATATAACAGAAGAGGAGTTATCCTATGCTACATACGATACATCTTCTTTGTATATTGAAATGCCTATTCCCTATTCGGCCATACAAAACCAAGATGTAACAAATTTTTACAATCGAATGGATCAATTCTGCAAAGAATATGCAACAACATATCCAGACTTCAAAGAAGATATATATATTAGAGTTATTATAAAACCTTCTGATGGTTCTAATGCACCAGAGGCGTATAGAAAAATATTCCGTTTATCTCAATATTAATAAAGAGGCACCTCTTTCGAGGTGCCTCTTTGTTATAGTTCATCGGAGAAGTTTATATGTTATTAATCTAAATCGTAGAAACCAGATGGTTTATCGCTCAAGTTTACGATGATGTTTTTCATTTGAGTGTAGTGCTCAAGGATAACTTTATGAGTTTCACGTCCGATACCGGATTGTTTGTAACCGCCAAATGGAGCGCCTGCAGGGATAGAGTTATATGTATTTACCCACATACGACCTGTTTCGATACCGCGAGCTACGCGGATAGCACGGTTGATGTTTTGAGTAAATACGCCACCACCAAGGCCGTATAAGCTGTCATTAGCTTGTTCAATAACTTCTTCTTCGCTGTGGAATTTGATGACAACTGCTACAGGGCCGAAGATTTCTTCGCGAGCTACACGCATATCATTTGTAGCATCTACAATAAGTGTAGGTCTTACAAAGCAACCTTTACCAAGTTCGCCATCAGTAACACGTACACCACCGGCTACAATGCGAGCACCTTCTTCTTTTGCAAGGTCTACATAGCTAAGTACTTTGTTCACTTGATCTTCGTAAATTAAGGAACCAAGTTGTGTAGATTTTTCCCAAGGCAAACCGACTTTTACCTTATCGAATAGTGCGGCAAGTTCAGCTACGAATTTATCATAAATTGTATCTTGTACAAAGATACGGGAACCTGCGCAGCATACTTGACCTTGGTTGAAGAGGATACCAAGCATTGCCCCATCAAGAGCCTGTTTCCAGTTCGCATCGTCAAAGAAGATATTCGCAGATTTACCACCTAATTCCAATGTGGCAGGAATCAAGCGTTCAGATGCTGCTTTATATACATCTAGACCTACCTCTGTAGAGCCTGTGAAAGCAAGTTTGCTAAAACCAGGATGATCAAGGATATATTGACCAGATTTAGAACCTTTACCAGTTACGATGTTTACAACACCTGGCGGCAAGATTTCTTTTAAAATATCACCAAGTTCTAATAAGCTAAGAGATGTGTGGCTAGAAGGTTTAATAACAACTGTACATCCTGCTGCAAGAGCTGGAGCCAATTTCCAAGCGGCCATTAGGAATGGGAAGTTCCAAGGTACAACTTGGCCTACAACGCCAATTGGTTCGCGCACAATAAGGCTCAATGTATTTTCATCAAATACTTGTGCAGAGCCTTCTTCGGAACGAAGCACGCCTGCAAAATAACGGAAATGGTCAGCCCCAAGTGGAATATCCACATTCAATGTTTCGCGGATAGGTTTACCATTGTCGTATGTTTCAACTTGCGCCAAATTTTCTTTATGCGCATCGATAGCATCCGCAATTTTTAACAAATAATCGGCACGTTCTACTTGAGATACTTTTTTCCATGTTTTGAAAGCTTCTGTTGCAGCCTCTACAGCTTTATCAACATCATCATTCGTCGCCTCTGCACAGATAGCGAGTTGTTCGCCATTAGCAGGGTTATATACATTAAATTCAGCACCGTCAGATGCCTTTACCCATTCATTATTAATTAAAAGTCCATATCTTTCTTTAAGGTTCAAGCTCATTGCATTACCTCCTCTTTAGGAATATGATTGAGGGAATTTCCCCTCTATGGTTTCATCATACTCCCTATATCTAATTTTTTCAATCAGATATATCATTTTCGATATATCTGTTCTGCATTAATATACATAGTTTTTAGCTATATAGAAAAACCGCACCCTCTAAAATCATAGAGGGTGCGGGTTTTGGTATAATGACTTTTAGTCAAGAATGACTATCATTTAAAATCTATTAATGTAGATTAACTAGTCTTCTAAGAAATTATCAGTTTCGACGATTCCCATTATTAAGAGAGCCATTATGGTGATTATCATTTTGACGTCCGCCATTATTACGGTTGTTATTTCGGTTATCATTATTTCGACGTTGACCATTATTATTTCTATTATGGTTATTATCGTTATTCTTTGGTTTTTCTGGTTGTAATGCTTTTACAGACAGACCGATGCGATTGCGCTTTACGTCAACAGAAATGATTTGAGCTTCGATAATATCACCTACAGCAAGCACATCTGATGGATGTTGACGGCTATTGCAAAGCTCGCTGCGGTGTAATAAACCATTCGTTTTAAGCCCAAAGTCTACAAAAGCTCCGAAATCAACTACGTTATGAACAGTACCTTTTACAACGGTACCGACCTTGATATCTTCAAGGCTCACTACGTGTTTTCTAGTAAGCGGAGCCGGTAAATCTTCCCGAGGATCACGACCTGGTTTTGCAAGAGCCGCCAAGATATCCCGAACAGTCGGCACGCCCGCATCAAGCTTGGCAGCCATTTTATCGGCATCCACAAGAGGTAATTTTACTTGCAATGCTTCTAATTGAGATTTATCTTGTAAGTCTTTTAAGGTAAAGCCTAATTCACCAATGATGCGCTCTGCCAATTCATAAGACTCTGGATGGACGGATGTATTATCCAGTGGATTTTTACCGTGTTGTAAGCGCAAGAAACCAGCACATTGTGTAAAGGCTGCAGGGCCTAAACGAGGTACTTTTAGCAATTCCTTACGGCTTTTAAACACACCATTCTCTTGACGGTATGCAACAATATTTTTAGCCACCGCACTAGAAATGCCTGCAACATGTTGCAAGATAGCTGGAGATGCAGTATTTAGCTCTACCCCAACGTGGTTTACTACAGTTTCAACTACTTGGTCTAAGGTATGTGTCAATTGTTTTTGATTTACATCATGTTGATATTGACCTACGCCGATAGATTTAGGATCGATTTTAACAGATTCAGCCAATGGATCTTGTACACGGCGTGCAATAGATACGGCACCTCGAATGGTAACGTCTAAATCTGGTAACTCATCGATAGCCAATTTAGATGCTGAGTACACAGATGCGCCCGCTTCATTAGTAATGATATAGTGGCAATCTAATTGTTCCTCTTCAATCATAGTAGACGCAAATTGCTCTGTTTCATAGGATGCAGTACCATTACCGATAGATAAAAGAGTAACCTTAAACTTACGGATTTTATCAGCCAATACCTTTTGAGCTTCCTTGCGAAGCTTTTCACTATTTGTTAAATAGTACGCACCGTAATCGAGCACATTGCCTTGTTGATCGATAATCGCCATTTTACAGCCAGTACGGTAACCAGGGTCAAGGCCCATGATAACATGTCCGGCCAATGGTGGTTGTAACAATAGATTTTTGAGATTTACACCAAACACCTTGATAGCTTGCTCATCGGCTTTTTCCGTCAATTCATTGCGGATTTCACGCTCTAAAGCTGGGAAAATAAGACGTTTGTACGCATCAGCTACAGCAGCCGCTTTATACTCTACGAAGATTGACTTCGGATTTTTCTCTAACTTTTGTAACATATAAGCAACATAGGTGTCACCTGGTACGGTGAGCGCCAATTTCAAAGCACCTAATTTTTCGCCGCGATTAACCGCCAAAATACGATGGGACGGCATTTGACGTACAGGCTCAGCATATTCAGCGTATTGCAAGAATTGTTGTTGTTCTTCCTCTTCACCGCTCAATTCAGCTTGAATAAAGCCTTCATTCCACATCTTCTTACGCAAGTACGCCCGGAAGTCTGCACTATCACTGACGATTTCCGCTACTATATCAGAAGCGCCTTGTATGGCATCCTCTGGCGTAGGAACCTCTTCTGTTATGTATTCTTTTGCAATCTCTAACGGATCTCCAGAGGTAACCGTATCGTTGATAATCATATCAGCCAATGGCTCTAATCCACGTTCACGGGCAATCATAGCACGCGTACGTTTCTTTGGACGGTACGGTAAATACAAATCCTCTAACTCTTGTAGCTTTGTAGCAGCTTCCAAAGACTTCATCAACTCGTCTGTCATCTTTTCTTGCTCTGTAATAGAAGCAATGATTTCTTGGCGACGTGTTTCTAAGTTGCGCAAGTATTTAATGCGTTCTTCGATGGTGCGCAATTGCTCATCTTGCAATTCGCCCGTTACCTCTTTACGATACCGTGCAATAAATGGTACTGTATTGCCTTCGTCCAACAATTCTACGGCAGCTTGCACCTGCTTTGGCTTAACATTTAATTCACTGCCGATAATGGCAAACATTCTTTCACTCATTTAGCTGCCTTTCTGCGATAGGTTACAAAACGATGAGGATATTGATTCTTTTCATCCACAATGCCGTCTACAACGGATTCGATGGTGAAAGCATCCTCTGAGAATTCAGGGAAAAATGCATCTCCATCAAATTCATGGTCTACTTCAGTGATATACATAGTATCTACATAAGGTAGAAAAGCTTCGTATACTTGAGCGCCACCAATAACGTAGGCCGCATCAAGCGCACGTGCGGCTTCAGCAGCCGCCTCAGGGTTATGGAAAATCTTAACACCTTCTGGTGCATCAAAGCCTTTATCACGAGTAATTACCCAATGCTCACGATTTGGCAACAAGAACGGTAAGCTTTCAAAGGTCTTACGGCCCATGATAATAACATGTCCTGTTGTTTTTTCCTTAAAGAATTTCAAATCATTTGGCAAATGCCAAATCAAAGTATTATCTTTACCGATTACACGATTATGTGCTACGGCTACGATTAATGCTAACATACTGCCCTCTTTCAGTTAATACTATATGGCAACAGTCATAAATTATACTATTTAGCAATGGCTATGAACACAATACTATATATCAATAGCCATACATATTATGCTATTTAACAATTGTCATGAATACAATGCTATACAGCAACAGTCATGGATAATTTACCTAAATGTTCATATCCATCTAAGGTAATGTCCTCTGGTGTGAAGTCATAGAAGTCTTTTACCTCAGGATTCACAATAATTTTAGGAGCAGGCAACGCTTGTTCACGACGTGCTAATTGCTCACGCAATGCATCTACGTGATTTTCATAGATGTGAGCATTGTTGATAACATGTGTAAATTTACCTGGTTTTAGACCGGTTACTTGAGCAATCATACATTGTAATGCCGCATATTGAGCCGTGTTAAATGGGACGCCAAGCCCCATGTCGCCACTGCGTTGGATGAGCATGCAGTTCAAGTAACCATCCCCTACATCCCATAAGGTTTCATACGCACATGGTTGCAACGCCATATCATCTAAATCTTCAATATTCCAAAGGGTTACAATCATTCGGCGGCTATCAGGATCTTCTTTAATCGTTTTGATGAGCTTATCTAGTTGTTTGTACTTCGCAATTTGATAGCCGTATGCTTTACCAATAGTACCATCTTCACGCATCCATTCATCCCATACGTGCACATTCATTTCTTGCAATTTGCGCACGTCATTGGACTGCATTTGCCAAATCCACAATAATTCTTTTACAGCTGTTTTGAAAGCTACAAATTTAGTGGTTAAAATTGGAAATTCCTCTTGCAAGTCAAATTGCATGATTTGTTGAGGCAATTTGTACGTTGCAATGCCTGTGCGATTTTGACCATAAATGCCATGATCTAAAATATTTTCAATAATACCGAGGTATTGTGTATCTGCTAAGCTCATTTATCCCCCTAGATCTATTTATAATAAGCAAAAAATACTAATATATATCTTGATAATCTTACTAAAATATATAGTACTATCATACTAAAAAATATACAGTACTACCATATATACAGGAAAATTTATTATCCCTTATATTCTGCAATGGCCTGTAAAAAGGTAAGTCCATATTTTTTTAATTTTGCTTCCCCTACGCCTTTAACATTGCCAAACTCACCTAATGTAGTAGGTCGTAAATTTGCCAAATCTATGAGTACTGTATCAGGGAAGATAAGATACGGCCTAAGACCCGCTTTTTCTGCCAAGCGTTTGCGATGTTGCCGTAAATGTTCAAATAAGCCGCCCGATGTAGAGCTGGATTTTCCTCGCACCACTGAAACAGCAGACTTACTAGTGCGAGAAGGCACAGACACATGTTGTCTAATTTCCTCCACCTCTTTGCGACCGGCTAACACTTCCTCTGCACCAGCCGTTAAGGATAATACAGGATATTTACCTGTAGAGCTACGTAAGTATCCAGATGCTACAAACTGTTGGATAAGCCCTTTAATTGACTTTTCATCTACATTACTCAGTAAGCCAAAGACTGGCAATGCATCATGGCCTGCACGCATAATCCGATCCGTTCGATCCCCGCGGACAATAGAGGTTATCATTGATGCCCCATATCGCTCATCGGTGCCCATGATGGCACGGAAAATAGCCTTTGCTTCTTTCGTAACATTGACCTTATCAGTAGCCCCCTTACAAGAGCTACAATTATCACAGGTTGTCCAAACGGTGCTTTCACCAAAGTAATTAAGCATATATTTACGCAAGCAATTACTACAGAAACAGTAATCAATCATAGACTGCAATTTGCGTAACTCCACATCTTGTCGCTCAGGCGTTTCAATGGACTGTTCAATTAAATACTTATGAACCTGTACATCCTGCCCACTATAAAGCAAGATACATTCAGCAGGTGCCCCATCACGGCCAGCTCGTCCTGCCTCCTGATAATAGGATTCCATATTACGCGGCATTTGATAATGTAGCACATAACGTACATTACTTTTATCAATGCCCATACCAAAGGCATTGGTAGCCACCATAACCTGCAATTTATCGTCTGCGTAGGCATTCTGCATTTCACGGCGCACCTCGTCGTTGAGCCCCCCATGGTAATGGCCCGCTTTGATGCCCGCACGGGTTAAATTTTCATACACACGATCTACATCCTTGCGCGTTGCACAGTAGATAATACCATTTTCATTGGCGTGCTGACGCACATAATGAACAGCGTAATCCATCCGCTTTGGTGTACGGATAACAGAGAAGGATAAATTAGGCCGATCAAAACCCGTCACGTATACATTAGCCTTATCTAGGCCTAATAAATTTTTTATATCGTTTTCTACATATTTCGTCGCCGTCGCTGTGAAAGCCCCCACGATAGGTCTCTTTGGCAATGAATTGAGCCACTCACCGATAAGGCGATAAGACGGTCTAAAATCATGACCCCACTCAGAGATACAATGAGCCTCGTCCACAATGACTTGAGCAATCGGTAATGGTCGCAGTACATTACAAAAAAAATTAGAACTCAACCGCTCTGGTGCAATATATAAGAGTTTAATCTTACCACTACGTACTTCGTACATGGTCTTATTAAACTCAGATTGTGTAAGTGTACTATTGATGAGCGCTGCTGGTATATTCTGCACTAAGAGACCATCCACTTGGTCTTTCATAAGAGAAATGAGAGGAGAAAATACAATAGTCAAGCCCGCCTTACAAAGCGCAGGTATCTGGAAACAGATAGACTTCCCAGCCCCTGTTGGCATAATTCCAATTACATCTTCATTCCGCAACAAAGATGCAATAGGAGCCTCTTGAGCCGGTCTAAAGGAGGTATACCCAAAGTAGGTCTCCAACATGCGCAATGCTTGTTGTTTCGTCACAACTTGATGTTGTCTAGATACATCTTGTTTTCCGCCTACCTGTTGTTCCATAGGGTCCTCCTTTCACGTTCCAAAAATATAAGTATTAATTTCGATTACTACTGACAAATATTTCGTACACTCAATACGAAATATCGTTTTTTCATTCTTTTATTTTATCATATTTCGTTCGGTATGGGACTCATTAGTATATGATTTCATAAGTAACAATCTAATGCGTATCTCTAAAGTATATGGGCTAGATTAGTATAGGAATCTTGTTGATATTACCAATTTTTTACCCTCTAAAGTACTAATATGTGGTACAATAAAAATTATTTACTATACTATAGAATATAACTAGAACCTAAGGAGGTCTTATATAGGCATGACACAAGACAACTTAATGATTATTATCGCCTTTGCCTTATATCTAGGACTCATGATGTATATCGGGGTCTACTATTATCGTAAATCGAACAGCATTGGTGATTACATCCTCGGTGGCCGACAATTAGGACCATGGATTACAGCACTTAGTGCGGAAGCATCAGATATGAGTGGTTGGATGCTCATGGGTGTGCCGGGCCTAGCGTATACTACGGGGATTTCTGGTGTGTGGATTGCCGTAGGCCTTACATTAGGCACATGGGCCAACTGGAAATTCGTTTCTAGACGCCTGCGCAACCATACGGAGGTAGCCAGTGATAGCTTAACATTACCGGATTATTTGAAGAATCGTTTCCACGATCAGTCTCATTCGGTAGCTGTCATTTCCGCCTTATTTATCTTGATTTTCTTCTTGATTTATACATCATCAGGCTTCGTGGCAGGGGGCAAATTGTTCAATACCATCTTTGGTCTTGATTACACCGTATCCCTCTTTATCACCGCTGGTATCGTCGTATTTTATACCTTCCTTGGTGGATTCCTCGCCGTATCTTGGACAGACTGTATTCAAGGTGCATTAATGTTCTTTGCCATCTTGGCCGTACCAATTACAGCAGCCATGTACATGGGGGGCCCTATAGAAACATTCCAGCTCATCCAACATGAGTTCCCACAAGGACTTAGCTTGTTTGGTAATCCGTCTGATTGGTTTACTTGGGCTATCGGCCTAATTTCTTCTCTCGGTTGGGGTCTTGGCTACTTCGGTCAACCTCACATCCTAGTGCGCTTTATGGCTATCTCTGATGCAAAAGAGCTTAAGAAATCTACGAACATCGCCATGGTTTGGGTTATCTTATCCCTTATGGCAGCTATCGCTGTAGGTCTCATTGGTCATGTATATATGTTACCAGACAAATTGGTTGGCACAGATGCAGAAACAGTATTCCTCATCATGACTGAACGGCTCTTTACTCCATTTGTAGCAGGCCTTATCTGGTCCGCTGTATTGGCCGCTATTATGAGTACCGCATCTGCTCAATTATTAGTAACAGCCTCTGCTATTTCTAATGACTTCTATGCTAATATCATCCATCCAAAAGCAAGCGATAAAGAGCTTATATTAGTAAGCCGTATCGTAGTACTTCTAGTGGCATTGGTTGCCATCTATATGGCAATGGACCCAGACAGCTATATCTTGACGATGGTAGCCTATGCTTGGGCAGGCTTCGGCGCAGCCTTCGGTCCAGCTATCTTGTTCTCTTTGTTCTGGAAACGCATGACGCGTCACGGCTGTATCGCTGGTATTGTTGTAGGTGGTTTAACAGTACTCATTTGGAAACAATTTGGATTCTTTGGCCTATACGAAATTGTGCCAGGCTTCATCTTCTCTTCTATCGCAATCTATATTGTAAGCCTCATGGGCAAATTGCCTCCACGTCCCGTTCTAAAAGACTATAGAGAGGCAGAAAAAATGCACGTTCTATAAGGAAACATAAAAAAAGCTAGTTGATTCATCGATCAACTAGCTTTTTATTTATGAGTATTGGTGTAAACCTTCCTCAATTGCGGCTTTTACCTCTGTCACTAAAGAGGCTGGAGTAAGCACTTTTACACTTTGCATATATTGGAGCGCCCAATATTTAAAGGCGTCATGATTAACACGTACACGGCATACAACATTATCAGCTGTTATATTCGTAAACTCTACATTGCCATCGAACCAATCCAAAATTTGATTTACAATGGACCGTTTAGCTTTAAAAGTAACAGTTATAGATTCACCACCGAACATATAAATATGTTCCTTTACGTATTGTGACACGTTAAAGGTGCGTTGTTGTTGATATCCCTTTATCTCCCGTAAAGGTTTTCTACGTTCATTTAGCACCGTAACATGTGCAATTCGATCGACACGTAATGTAGACATGTCATCATAATTTTCGTGATTTCCCACCAAGTAATAATGTCCCCGATTCATTACTAGTTGGAATGGGTTAAATACATACTTCCGTTCCTTATGGTCTGGGCCAAGATTAATGTGTAATCGCTTATCCACATCCGGTTGGCAATAAGCCAACGAAATTTTTCTACCCTTTTGTATTGCTTCTTCTATGAGATCAATATTAAGAAATAAATCTTGGCTTCTATGAAGGTACTCTGTATTACTTTCAATATCAATACCATGAGGCTTAAAATAGGAGCTCCCCAATTTTGCAACACGCCCGATTAAATCTTTACGTTGAGATGCAGTAATATGGCGAGATGCCAATATACCATCAATCAATAACCGCAATTCAGAATCTTCAAAGGTATGAATCATATAGAAATCAGTACGTCTAATGGTGCCATCTGCTCCCACAGCAGACTCTTCACATTGAATACCAAAATCTCCAGATTCATATAAATCATTTAAATGACGGCCTAAGGTTTTCCGATCGACGGATACCTCGTACCGTTCGGCTAATATACTGCGAATCTCCTCTTGAGATAACGTATGATTAGCATCTGTTTCGTCTTTCAGGATTTCCAGTATGTATACTAGAACTGCCTTTTTAGATGCCATAAAAGACTCCTTTTACAAATAATACAATTAATACAACTTTATCAACTAATACAATTTATAGAATCATCCACAACACATCGGATGATATTTACAAAATACCCAAACACATTATACCATACTTTCATGAACGGTTCATTTTTTCCTCATTAAAATTATCGATTTACTATACTTTTTCAGCAATATAAAATAACTAAAAGTAATAAATATAAAATAAAAGTAAATTTAATTATATAAAACAAAACCCGTTAACACTTAGTACATATATATGTTATAAGTGTAACGGGTTTCTATTTTAGCTATAAAATCAGCAGAATATAATACAGACTCATAGCAACAGAATCAAATAAAGGGAGCTATCACTTAGGAAATACTACCTGTTTTCTTACTTCTAATAAAGCCTAATTGTTCCATACGCGTTGTTAATTCATTATAAAAAGCTTCAGCCATGGCATTTTGATGCTTTGTAGTTTGAGACTGATCTGCACTAAAGAGAGCCTCTTTAATCTTTTTAATTACCGTAGATTTCGCTTTTGGTTTGTTCAACAACTCCATAAATAATAAATCCTCTTCAGAAATATCACCAATAGCATCATTGAACATATCTGCTCCATACATATATTCACTGCCACCATGAACAATAGCTTTTACAAAGTTTGTAAAACGGGCAGGAATATAAGATAAGCCCTCCATATACTCTTCTTTTACAGGGAATGTTTTATAGAAGCGAATACCACCACGTACCATATGCTCTACTACAGCACGATACAAGCTACATACAGCAGGTTCTAATTCATCATCAGATGCATGAGCTGCCTCATGGGCTGCTTTCAAAATAGCTAGGGCCTCAATCATATTGAACGTACCACCATCTTTAATAAGCGCTTGGAAGGTATCTCTTACGAGTACATTTTCAAACATTTCCAGTGCTTCCTCATCAAAGAGAATTTGGAAAACAAAGCTATTTACAATAGTGCGAACAGGAATTGTATTCACTTCAGCCGGATTTGCAACAGCAAAATTGATATCTTTTGCAACGCTAGCTTTACAAATAATCGACTTGCGGAATGTTGTATCTAATATAAAATCTAAATATTGTTCTTGATCCGCTTGGCTATTAGGTGCCAATTGCTCTAATTTATCTGCAATACTTTCATCATAGGTACGAACCATAGATAGTGTAAGATCTGCATCACATACATAAGCAAGATTATGCGCTTTCAAGTGGTCATTGAATTGATAGAAATAGCATGGATCATTATGAGGTTCTAAATGGTCATGACCTACATAATAGTCATCCTTTTGCATAACAGAGCGCAATGCACCAAGGAATTTACTATTTCGTTCTTTAAGATTATCATAGTTAAGAATCTGAGCACCCACAAGACTACCTACGGTCTTCCCGCGCAATACCTTTTCCTTATGAGTCAAATTATCTTGTTCACGATTAGCAAATAGCATAAGCTGACGAACCTCTTCCATAGTATGCCAGCCTGGATACGTATTGTACGACACATAGGCAATACCATTATCCGCCAAATGATTAGAAATAATATTGAGCAATTTATCCTTCATTTCATCACTAATCCAAGAGTAGAATCCATGGGCAATAATGTAATCGAAGGTCCCCATCGATTCCTCAAAATTCAAGATGTTTCCTTGTATCAAGGATACATTATCTAGTTTGGCATCACTGATGATTTGATTGCCCTTCTCTACTTGGTCTTGTGAAAGCTCAATACCTACAAAGGTCGCCTCTGGATTAAATACGGCTTGAGAAATAATATTACCGCCATAAGTAGCACCTAGTTCAAGAACGCGAGCTGTCTTCGCAGGTGGAGTATTTAGCCCTACAAGAGCACCATACGCTTCTAAATAGGCCGGCGTCGTAAAAGGAAATGGATAGGATTTATAGCCTAACTCTTTATATATCGTTTGTTGCATGTCTTCCGTTGTCATTTGTGTATTATCCTTAGCCATATGTACCTCTATATTTAATATTAGAATTATCCCAAATATGTATTGCTAAAATTATGCATGACTCCTTATCATTATACCAAATTCCTAGTATATTACCTATGTTTTAAGCAGTTAATAGGTAAGTAATACAATAGTAACCAGCACTATAACTGATTTATGGAAGATACTTAATATGATATTTAGAAAAACTAAATTTACATACAAAAGAGGCACCCTTGAAAGGGTGCCTCATATAGTTCTCAGTCGTTAAATAACGAATTATTTTACGTCTTCAAAACCTTTTTGCAAGCGAACATAGCTTAAGCGACGTTCTTTAGCGTCTTTTTCAGTTTTAGCGAATAATTCTTCTGCAACGTCTGGAGCTGCTTTAGCCAAGGAAGCGTAACGTACTTCACCTTTAAGGAAGTCTTGGAAGCTTTCAGTTGGTTCTTTGGAATCCAAGGAGAATGGATTTTTACCTTCTTCTTTAAGTTGAGGGTTGTATCTGTAAAGATCCCAGTAACCAGCTGCAACTGCTTTACGTTGTTCTTCTTGAGCTTTACCCATACCAGCTTTGATACCATGGTTGATACATGGGCTGTAAGCGATGATCAAGGATGGACCTGGATATGCTTCAGCTTCTGTAACAGCTTTCATCAATTGGTTTTTGTCTGCACCCATAGCTACTTGTGCTACGTATACATAACCATAAGACATAGCCATCATGCCAAGGTCTTTCTTCTTAGTACGTTTACCAGAAGCTGCGAATTGAGCAACTGCTGCTACGTTAGTGGATTTAGATGCTTGACCACCAGTGTTGGAGTATACTTCAGTATCGAATACGAAGATGTTTACGTCTTCGCCAGAAGCTAATACATGGTCAACACCGCCGAAGCCGATGTCGTATGCCCAGCCGTCACCACCGAAGATCCAGTGAGAACGTTTGATCAAGAATTGTTTTTTCTCAAGAATTTCTTTCAATTCAGGAGTTGTAGCGCCTTCAGCTTCGATAGCTGCTACTAAACGTTCGGAACGTTGACGAGTAGCTGCACCAAGGTTAGCAAATTCAATCCATTGTTCTAAAGCGTCTTTCAATTCGCCAGTAGCAGTTTCAACTGCTTTAGCAGCCAATTCTACTAATTGTTGGCGGATTTTCTTAACGCCGATGTACATACCATAACCATACTCAGCATTATCTTCGAACAAGGAGTTTGCCCAAGAAGGACCATGACCTTGTTGGTTAGTTGTGTATGGAGATGCAGGCATGGAAGCACCCCAGATGGAGGAACAACCAGTTGCATTGGCAATCATCATACGGTCACCGAACAATTGAGTTAACAATTTAGCATAAGGAGTTTCACCACAACCTGCGCAAGCACCGGAGAATTCGAACAATGGTTGTTCAAATTGGGAACCTTTAACAGTTTCCTTCTTCATAGGATTTTCTTTTACAGGAAGGTTAACACCATAGTTCCAAGCTTCAGCTTGTTCGATTTCAGTATCGATGGATGTCATCACGATAGCTTTGCCTTTAGGAGCTGGACAGATATCAACACAGTTACCGCAACCCAAGCAATCTAATGGGGATACAGCGATACGGAATTGAAGATCTTTAGCACCCAATGCAGGGATTGTATCGAAATGTTCTGGAGCTGCAGCCACTTCTGCTTCAGTTGCCAAAATTGGACGAATTGTAGCATGTGGACATACGAAGGAACATTGGTTACATTGAATACAGTTTTCAGGCAACCATTTTGGAACGAACAATGCAGGACCGCGTTTTTCGAATTTAGCAGTACCAGCAGGTAATGTACCATCTTCATAGCCAGAGAATTTGGATACAGGAAGATCATAACCAGCTTGTGCATTGATTGGTTGTGCAATATTTTGAACGAAGGATGGGCAAGATTCGCAACCAGGTTTAACTGCATGATTGCCATCATCTACTGCGTCTTTCCAGCTAGCAGGAACATCTACTTTTACCAAAGCGTTAACACCTTGATCGATAGCAGCATTGTTCATGTCAACGATATTTTGACCTTTTTTACCGTAAGAAGTTACTACGGATTCTTTAAGGTATTTAACAGCATCATCTACAGGGATGATTTCAGTCAATTTGAAGAATGCAGCTTGCGTTACCATGTTGATACGACCGCCCAAACCGATTTCGGAAGCGATTTTCGCAGCATTGATGATGTAGAAGTTCAATTCTTTTTCTGCGATTTGACGACGTAATTTAGCAGGTAAATGTTCATCCAATTCTTCAGGAGACCAAGTACAGTTCAATAAGAATGTACCGCCTTTTTTGATGCCGCGAATCAAGTCGTATTCATGTACATAAGATTGACGGTGACATGCTACGAATTGAGGTTCAGTAATCAAGTAAGGCAAGTTGATTGGATTTTTACCAAAACGAAGGTGAGACATTGTTACGCCACCAGATTTTTTGGAGTCGTAGTCAAAGTATGCTTGAGCATACATATCAGTGTGGTCACCGATGATTTTGATAGCGGATTTATTCGCACCTACAGTACCGTCAGAACCGAAGCCCCAGAATTTACATTCAGTCAAACCAGGAGTTTCAACTTCTACGCCTTCAGCACGATCTAAGGACAAGAATGTAACATCATCATTGATACCCAATGTGAAGAATTTCTTACCATTTTCAGCAGCTAAATTATCGAATACAGCAACGATGTCTGCAGGGATAACGTCTTTGGAGCTCAAACCATAACGACCAGCGATAACTTTTACATTACGGCCACCGTCAACTACAGCTGCTTGTACGTCTAAGAACAATGGTTCAGCCAAAGCACCTGGTTCTTTAGTACGGTCAAGAACTGCAATGCGTTCTACAGTTTTAGGAAGAGCTTTCAACAAACGATCTGTTGCGAATGGGCGGAACAAATGAACGTTGATAAAACCAACTTTGCGGCCCAATTTGTTGAGGTAATCCACGGTGGATTCTACAACTTGAGCGGAAGAACCCATAGTTACAACAACGTCAGTAGCATCAGGAGCACCATGATAGTTAAACAATTGGTAGTTAGTACCTGCCAATTTGTTAACTTCGTTCATGTAGTGTTCTACAACGTCAGGAACGTTCAAGTAGAATTTGTTGGATGCTTCACGATGTTGGAAGTAAACGTCAGGGTTTTCTGCAGTACCACGAGTTACAGGAGCATCTGGATTTAAAGCATTTTTACGGAACGCTTTAACAGCATCCATGTCAACCAATGGTTTTAAATCTTCATAGTCCCAGATTTGAATTTTTTGAATTTCGTGGGATGTACGGAAACCGTCAAAGAAGTTGATGAAAGGTACGCGAGTTTTAATAGCTGTCAAGTGAGCTACAGCGGACAAGTCCATTACTTCTTGTACAGAGGATTCAGCTAACATAGCACAGCCAGCTGCACGAGCAGCCATTACGTCTTGGTGGTCACCAAAGATAGCCAAAGCATGTGCAGCCAATGCACGAGCAGCTACTTGGAATACACCTGGAAGTAATTCACCTGCTACTTTATATAAGTTAGGAAGCATCAATAACAAACCTTGGGAAGATGTGAAAGTTGTTGTTAATGCACCAGCTTGTAAAGAACCGTGGGTTGCAGCAGCAGCACCTGCTTCAGATTGCATTTCTACAACTTGAACAGTGTTGCCGAAGATGTTTTTTCGACCAGATGCAGCCCATTCATCAATGTGTTCTGGCATTGGAGAAGATGGTGTGATTGGATAAATCGCAGCAACTTCTGTAAAACCATAAGAAACGTGAGCAGCCGCTTGGTTGCCGTCCATAGTTTTAAATTTACGACTCATGTGATTATTGCCTCCTTAAGCATTTAGCAAAAATAGAACACTTGCTTAATCTATCATTATGTTTAGGAATAACAACCATTACAAACTTGCGCACATGAAAAAATAATGCAATAATATATATGTTATATATAATATGGCATTATGTGTGAGCATACTTTTTTGTGATGGGCACAACCATAATTCCTAATATCATAACTTGATATAGCCCTATATGCTAATTATAACGTGCTGGGCCCTATCAACGCAACACATACAGTGACTGTCGCTTTGCCAATATTGCTATCCATGCTTTACATAAAGTAATAGCTAATTGCATTACAGTAATAACTATTCTCATTTAGTTAGGTCACGTCCTATAACCAAGTTTTATTTTTAGGGGGTTAATTATGGATTTTCATCATTTGAAATACTTCGTTGAAGTAGCTGATCAAAAAAGCTTTAGTAAGGCTGCAAGGAATTTACACATCTCCCAATCTGCAATCAGCCGTACAATTAAAGCTTTAGAAGACGAACTTGGTGTTGTTCTCTTCATGCGTAATGCTAAATCTGTAGAACTTACTGATGGGGGTACCATCTTCTTAACCCACGCTAAACGCGTTGTGTTTATGTTTGAACATCTAAAAACTGATTTTGAAAACGAGTTTCGTTTGGAGCAAGGTTCCATCAGAATTGGTATTCCACCAATTACTGATGCTCCCATTTTTGCCCAGTTATTAGGTGAATTTAAAAAAGTATATCCACAAATCGAATTGGAACTCTACGAACAAGGTTCTAAAAAGGTTGAGATCAGCGTTCAGGAAGGTTTAATTGATATTGGCATCATCTGTACTAAACCAAACCCTAAAGAATTTGAATCTTTCTACCTTACAAGTGACCCACTATCCGTTATCATTCCTAAATCTAGCCCTTTGGCAAAAGAAAAAGAAATTCGCTTAGAAATGCTAGCTGATGAATCCTTTGTATTGCATAAAGACGATTTCAACTTACATGATGAAATCATCAAAGCTTGTAAACACACCGGCTTCCAACCGCATATCGTGTTTGAAACGAGCCAACGTGACCTCATGTTACAAACGGTTAGTGCAAACCTTGCTATTGCATTATTACCATCTCGCCTCTGCCCTGAGGTAGGTGAAAATACGGAGGTTGGTTCTAAGGTTGTCGTAAGACCTCTCGTACCTGAAATTATTCATACCCTTTATGTAATTTGGAAAAAGGGTCATTACCTCTCCCACGCTTCTCGCTTGTGGTTAGACTTCGTAAACTCCAAATTACCATTACCTGGATTACAACTCGAGGATCGTCAATAATGAACAAACCATCTGGGCTCGCATGTAAATTGCGAGCCCTTTTGAAAGCTAAAGAAGCGCCCATGTGGGGCGTTATCATTGTGCTGGTTATCGTTATCATATTCCAGCAAATACAAATCTCTGAATTACAATGGCGTGTCGATGAAGACCACGATGGCTCTACCATCGACAGTGTAGCAGGTCGTCTTTACATTCTTGAAGGAATGGCTAATAAACATAGCGACCAACTAGACGAAATCCTAAAAGATATTCGTCAACTACAAAATGACGGTGCCAAGTACGACTGGGAACTAAAACAATTACAATGGTTGCATCCAGAACTCAAAGTACAACCACCAGAGGCAAACCCACACCCATTCAAATCCACAGATCTAAACCTCGATATGAATCCTGGGAAAGTGCCTGATGTAACAAAATAAAATCAATAAAGAAATCAGGAATAAATAAAAGCACCTTATATACCTACAAAAGTCATCACAAATGACTCTTCTCATAGGATATAAGGTGCTTTTATCATTATTCTATTATAAATTTAATTGCTAGTTTTCCCATACGTCTCTGCAATGACAAGTTACTTCTACTTGCGATACGCTTCTAATTTATATGCATATTCACTTAAAAGATCCTTTGAATAGATTTTTTCATTTTTTGAATCTCTAACTTCTTTCCAAATAATAGATGCTACTTTTAATTTATTCGAATAATTGCCACTACATTCGTCTGCACAAAAATCCTTAAAAAATTGATTCCATTGACAAGCCGAATTGTCATACTTTGCATAATCTGATTCACCATAATATACTTTCAGCAAATCTCCAATGGTAAAGCTAATATTTTTTTCACTTTTTACTTTTCTCCAAGCAGTAGCCATATCAGCATTAAATTTAAATCGTGAAACACCTATTAAATCAGAAAAATATTCTCTAAACTTCGTATTAAAAGAAAAATTACATTCAAGTAATGGTGTATCTAAAGTAATATTTTCCACTTGTTTTTTTCTATTTTTTATTGATGATTTTTTAATTAAATTGCCTTTAAAGTACTGCTCAATAATATGATTGAGTTCTTGTTTTATTCCCCTATATTCTAATCCTAATGATTTACATATTTGTGAAAGTTCATCACGATACCAATAATATTTTTTAAATTCATCAAACGATGTAATTTCATCAAACTTAGGTCTACACTCTTTCAATATTCTGTCTCCTCAAGTTTAAATAATACTATTTTGTAAATTGTAACATAAAATTGAATAGTACCCAAAATCACACCATTGAAGCATTCGTTAAATATTTTCCTATTAAGTTGTCTATAATATAGTTATCTATAATATAGCTCTACTTAATCCTCTTTATGCTCCATAGATTTTGGAAGTGTCAAAATTAATAGACCAGCAAGGAACATACAAGCCCCCATTACATAGTAGCCATAATCAAAGCTACCAGTGTGACCATTGATGAATCCAAGCATATAAGGACCTACCCAGCCCCCCATGTTACCTGAAGAGTTAATGAGTCCCATCGCCCCCGCTGCAGCAGCGCCAGATAAGAAGGTTGTTGGCATGGTCCACCATACACCCATACCACCGTAAACACCTACTGCAGTTAAGCATATAAAGAATAAGCTAACTTCTGGAGACGGACTGTGTGGTGTTGCTAAGAATCCAATAGTACCAATAAACAATGTAGTAGCAACGTGCCAACGTTTTTCATTGCGTTTTTCAGAAGAGTAACCACAGTATATTTGTACAAGTAAAGCAGCTGTCATTGGAATAGCAATAGACCATGCTACCACACTTGGTGGCCATCCAGATAAGCTTTTAAGAACTTGAGGCATCCAAAAACTAAAGCCCCAGAAACCAATAACCCACAAGAAATAGATTAACGCTAAGCGCAATACTTTTGGGTCTTTTAACGCTTGCCAAGTAGTATATTTCTTTATGGCTTGCTTTTGTTGCTCTTCTTTTTCAAGTTCAGCTTTAATATATACCTTTTCTGCATCAGTTACCCAAGATGCATGTTCAGGACGTTCTTTCATCCAGAATGCGAAAATGAACGCAAAGATCACGGCAGGAATGGCTTCAACGATAAAGAGTGTACGCCAACCATGTAGACCAAAGAACGTTGTATCCAATAAAATACCTGCCAATGGCCCACCAATGATGTTAGAGAACAATAAAGACGTCAACATCAAGGAGATTGCCTTCGCGCGCTCCTTTGGCAAGAACCAATTTGGAATGAGTAATGAATAAATTACAGGATATAAAGAAGCCTCACATAGACCAAGTAAAAATCGATAAACATAAAATTCCAACTCAGTGGTCATCGTCGTCATAAGAATACATACGAGACCCCAACTAAACATGATACGCGCCACCCAATGCATAGCGTTACAGCGAGCAGCTATTAAGGATGCTGGCACTTCAAATAAAACGTAGCCAATAAAGAAAATACCGGCCCCCATACCGAATACCTCTGGCGTTAACCATGGTAAATTCTCTTTCATGGTCAAGCCTGCATAGGCAATATTAACACGGTCTAAAAAGGCAATGATGGAAACAATAAATAAAGGTAAGACTACGTGTAGCATACGCCGCTTTGTAAAGTCTTTGAAATCGATGGCCCCACTTTGAGGCTCTGGTGTAGATGAGTTCATATAATTCCTTTCTACTACTTAAGATATTACATACCTTACTATCTTAAGAAAACAAAAGTCCTCTGTCAATGGAATTATATAGAATATAGAAATAACAAATAGGAATAGTAACACCAAAATAATAGCCTTTAAAAATAGAAAAAGGATATTTGCTAGGAATGACTGTATAAAACAAAAAGCACTTTATAGTATAAATATATCTCTATCACAAGATAAGAAAATACTATAAAGTGCTTTCATATTAATTTGTACTAACAGGATCATAATCAGCAGGCACAGGAGCAACGATACTTACAAAGATAACATCTTCTGTCCCAGTATTTTTTGCGCCATGACATTCACCCTTTTTAGATACTATAACTTGTCCCTTTGTAAAAGGCACCTCTGTATCAGGCGTTGGATAAAATACCCCCTTACCTTGCAATATAACCCATATATCATCAGAGTTATGATGGTAATGCTTTGGTAAGGTTTGCCCAGGTTTAATAACCCATACTGAGCCACCTGTGGAATCAGTTTGATAAAATGGAGTCCTAACAGCTTTCTCCAAACTTTCAACTTTCACAAGTTCCATGTCAAAAATACGTTGATTACTCATAATGCTCACACCTTTCATCGATTAACAACTAACGAGTACCCGATGCATATTCTCCCATATTAATATCTATAACAGTTCGAACAGGTTGAATTAAGGAGTCCTCATACTGAACCGCCCATTTAATATCTGGATTCATATCTCCATTTTCTAAGCCTGCAATCGTTTGCCCGTCATCAATAGGATTATCGTGCTCAAAGATATAATACAATACACTATACGCATGATTTACAATTTCATCGGGGTTCATACCGTGAAAGTGATACTGCAAATCAGGGTAGAATAAGGTGTTCATACCTATCGTATCAACCATCATGTCATCTGTGCCTTGAATGCTAAAATATCGCACATTTACGGCATAATAAATAAAACGTGTTACAGCTTTATCAGGATGATTTTCAATGGTTTCTCGACTTAAGAACTTACGAGATGGACCAAAGACAACGGCCTTACAGGATGGATATAACTCTAACAACGCATCTACATATTTCACGAGCATATCAGCTCGTTCTTTAGGTTCTAAACCCGAAGCTAACATGTCTGTAGCAAATACTCTATATTGGCACTCATCTAGCAAGTCATCTACATTTGGACAATCCCAAACCTGACTACGTGTAAAATCATCTAGTACAGGTTTGTCGATTTTTTCACAATTCGTCACCATCAAGGTTGGTGAAATATCTGCATCGTTATCCTCGTAATGAACCTTATAATTCTGAGGTGCAAAACCAGCAGATTCAACGCCATAACTAAAGCAATCAACAGGACCTAAATGCTTTGTGAATACCTCTACCATTGTATCTCGATTAGGCATATCACACTGCTTTGGCATTAATAACTCAACGAAAAACAAACCGCCAGGGCGAACAGAATCATCTGTTAAATCTTGTTTAAATACTTGAGTCATACACGCTCTCCTAAATTAAAACATAATGTAAAATATATCTTTCACTTTATAGTATATCAGATGTTTATAAGTATTACAATTACGTAACCACTGTTTCATAAATAATAAATAATCTATATTTCTACTACATGTTAGCGTAATATCGATATACTGTGGCATCACGATTATATAATCTAAAGATAATGACTCATACTCAAGTTCAAACGTCTTATTATTCTCCAAGGTTTGTAGAAATCGCGCATATAAATAATCAATACTTTCAGAATGATTACCAAGTTTGCAATTTCCCATATCAAATAGGTTACGATAGGAAGTGTCCCCTGGTAGCACAGACATCCAATCTAAAGCATATTCTGATACACCGAACACCGTTTTTTCAGGATTAGGTCCATCTAAATCATCCTGTAACCAAGCAGATATTATTTGGTACATATTTAGTGTTTCATATTCGCTTACATCACTATAAAACTCACTTAGCCCCTCTAGGTCAATCTCTAAATTGGCAATACAACGATACATAGAAACTACCTCCTAAAGATCTCCAATCTTCTTATAGTAAAAGTATAACTATATCTATGTACCATTTTTATCTCATTAAGTTTTGACCCTGTATCTAAAATTAACACTAAATCATTTATAACTACAAAAAGACCCTCTCCATAAGTCCGAGAACTATGGAGAGGGTCTTTATATTATCTAATCAGCATAGGATGATGAGCCGATGGCCTACCTGTTACGGTTTCCCTCGAACTCTCAGCACTACTTAATTATAGAGGTTTACGAACCACGTCAAGAATGGAGCCATCGCGGTATTCAACGATTGCCACGATGTCTTCATCTTTGTCAGATACAGGGATATCTTGTGGTTTACCAACTAAGTCAAATGCTAATTGTTGTAATTCTTCAATTGTGAAGATAGGCAAGTTGCTATCTTTGAAACGTTCAATCAAATCAGTACGAGCTGGGTTGATTGCGATACCGTATTCAGTAACAAGTACGTCAACGGAGGAGCCTGGTGTAATTACAGTAGCTACTTTATCACGGATCATTGGTAAGCGGCCGCGGATCAATGGACAAGTAATAACTGTGCATTTAGCACCTGCTGCTGTATCGGAGTGACCGCCGGAAGCGCCCATCAATACACCGTTGGAGTCAGTCATTACGTTTACGTTGAAATCAAGGTCGATTTCAGTAGCACCAAGGAATACTACGTCTAGGTAGTTTGTAGTGCAGTCAGTCCATGGGTTAGCGTACATGGAAGCAGACATTTCGATGTGTGCAGGGTTTTTATCCAAAGATGCTGCTGCAGTAGTATCGAATGTTTGAGTATCGTAAATGGCACGGATTAAGCCTTCTTCAAGCATACCAGTCAAGATACCAGTAGCACCACCGATAGCGAAGCCACCTACTTCACCGCGTTTGCGAAGTTTTTCAGCAATGAATTTCGCTACAGTCAATGGAGCACCACCAGCGCCCAATTGGAATACGAAGCCATCTTTAATGATGCCAGCTTGGTCAAGGAATTCACCAGCTAATTCAGCAATTTTAATTTGGATAGGGTTTTTAGTGAAACCTACCGCACCAGAAGCGATACCTTCTGGATCACCAATGCTTTCAACCTCAACAACATAATCTACATCAGTTTGAGGGATTGCATAGTTGTGTACATAGTCAACCAAGTTATCAGTGATGATAACAGTTGTGTCTGCATAGTGGGAGTCAACTTTAGCATAGCCAAGTGCACCACATGCGGATTTGCCCATACGACCAGTAGCATTACCACGTGGGTCAGCTGTAGGAGCGCCCATGAAAGCTACGTCGATATGAACTTCGCCAGATTCGATAGCACGAGCACGACCACCGTGAGAACGAATCACTACAGGGCGTTTCAATACGCCAGGGTTTTGTGTCAAGAATTTACCAAGACGATCGCGCAAGCCAGATGTTTCAATAGCTGTTACAGTGCCGTCTTGAATCATTTCTACCAAGAACTCATGGCATGGTGACAAAGAAGAAGACGCGATAGTAATATCTTTAATACCTTTTGCTTGTACGCGTTCCATAACCATTTTCATTACATAGTCACCGTTGCGCAAGTGATGATGGAAGGACAAAGTCATGCCATCTTTTACGCCAGCTTTTTCGATTGCTTCATCGATGGAAGCAAGTACTTTATTAGTGCCAACACGGCTCATGTGTACAGGTTTACCTGCACGATGAACTTTAGGTTCAATGGCGAATTCACCTTGATATACTTCGCGACCTTCTAGTGCTGGGATATTTGTTGGGATATCGCGACCTACTTTATTTAACATCGTATTCTGCTCCTTCCTCTAATTCAACTTTAATGCCTGCTGCACGTGCTTTATCAACTACGCGTTGTGCACGAACTACGATAGGACCATCGATCATTTTACCATCTACGGAGATTACGCCTTTATTGTTGCGCAATGCATCTGCATAGCTGTTCAATACCTTAACGGAATGAGCGATTTCTTTTTCGTCAGGAGTGAATACTTCGTGGATAATTTTGATTTGGCTTGGGTGGATACAAGATTTACCATCATAGCCCAAAGCTTTAATGAATTCAACTTCTTCGCGGAAGCCTTGTGGGTCTTTCACGTCGGAGAATACAGTATCGATTACGCGGATACCTGCTTCACGCGCTGCATGAAGGATTGTTTGACGAGCGAACAACAATTCAACAGCTGGTTTATGTTTACCTGTACGAAGGTCTGCACGATAGTCTTCAGCGCCAAGAGCGATAGCAACTACGCGAGGGCCATGGCAGATTTCACGAACATTATATAAGCCGCGGACGGATTCAATAGCCACGATAATATTGATTGTACCTTCCGGCCAACCGTTAGCTTTTTCCACTTCTTCAATCTTCTTCGCTACGATTTCAACTTCGGAAACATCTTCAGTTTTAGGTAAACGAATCATATCAGGTTTAGCTGGAACGATGACATCAAGATCGTCATAGCCATAAGGAGTTTGTGTAGGATGGTTGATACGAACAACTGTTTCTGCACGGAATTTACGGGATTTCAATGCTTCTGCAGTTAAAAGACGAGCTGTGTCTTTTTCTGTAATTGGCACGGAATCTTCGATATCGATCATGATGGAGTCAGCACCGTGAATATCTGCACTGTTAATCATTTTAGGTGTATTACCTGGTACGAACATCATGGAACGAGACAAACGTTTTTTAGCAGCCTCTGTTAATGGGTTTGTTTTAACTTCTGGGAATGTTTTATCGTTAGCCATTATGCTTTGCTCCCCCTTTCCAATGCACCTAATACGCGAGCTTTAATTGTGTAATCCCAAGCATTTTTATCTTGTACGATTACTTTTACGCCATCATAACCAGCTTCTTTCACTGTGTTCAAGATAACGGATTTAATTTGGTCGCCGTATTGGCGGATAACTTTGGATGTTAATTCGATTTCGATACCGCTAGCAATCGGTTCAACCGTTACTAATGCATCATTTTTTTCGTCGAAGCCAGCTTGCGCAGCTTTTACTAATTGTGCCATGTTGCATCCTTTCACTAATAAATATATCAAATGGCAAAGACCAGACGTGTCGCGAATGTCTGGTCCGTGCTGTTAAAACAATAATGATTATAAGATGGTATGATTAGCCAATCATACCGATGAAAGTCCACCAAGGGATACCTACTACGAAGAGTAGAACCCAGCTCAATACTGCTAAAATAGCACCAGCAGTCCACCAATCTTTCAAGTTATTATAACCTGCAGAGTAGATGATTGGACCAGGAGATGCACCGTAGTGAGTTACAAGACCACCAAACGCATTTGTTGCAAGCAATACAAGACCGAACATAACTGGATCTACACCTGATGCCATACCTACAGTTAAGAATACAGGAAGCATGGATGCGATATAGGCAGTACTGGAAGCGAACAAGTAACGAATCACAACACTGATAGCGGACAGAATCAATACAACTACGAGTGGAGATACATCAAGTGCCAAGTTTGCTTGCATGTATGCTGCAAGCCACGCAAAGAATTTAGCTTTTGTTAAAGCAGTGGATAAACCAAGGATAGCACCAAACCAGATGAATGTGTTCCAAACAGCTTTAGTTTGAACCATATCATCCCAAGTAATGATACCAGCAAAGAATACAATAGTCATAGCTACTAAAGCTACTGCTGTTGGACTCAAGTCGAAACCGATGGAAGGCAGTGCCCAACCGATAAGAGCAAGAATAAATACAACAGCCAAGATTTTTTCAGACATTTTCATAGGTCCTAATTTTGCAAGACCGTCAGCAGCTAATTTTTTATTGTCAATTTTTACTGCTTCAGGACGGTCGATCCAGTAACCTACAAGTGGTACGAAGATCAACATTACAAGACCAGGAAGAGCTAAAGCCAAAGCCCATTCAGCCCAAGTCATGTTTAGACCAGTAATTTTAGTAACAAAGTCCAAAGCCAACACGTTAGGAGCCATAGCTGTTAAGAACATGAATGATGTAATTTTTGTTACGAAATAACCATTCATCAAGATAAAGGAACCACCGCGTTTAGCAGTATCACCAGGATAAGAACCGATAGATTCAGCAATGGATAAATTGATTGGATATACGATACCAGCTGCACGTGCTGTATTAGAAGGTGTTGCTGGAGATAATACTAAATCAAGAAGTGCTGTTACATAACCAAGACGTAATACAGTAGAACCGAATGCATTAATCAAATGGTAAGCAACGCGGTGACCAAGACCAGTTTTACCAAATGCAACGCTCAAGGAGAACGCAGCGATAATCATCCACAATGCTGTGGAGCCATAACCTACCAAGATATCTTTTGCATTGTCTAAGAATAATGCAGATGCAGATAATACAGCTAATAAAATAATTTGAATTGGGTATGGTTTTAAAATCAAACCTACGATACCTGCAATGTAGAAGCCTAAGAGGCGCCACGCCGTATCAGTGAGTCCTTCTGGTGGAGTTGTAAACCAGAGGATAACAGGGATTAGCACAATAAGTGCTAGTTTTAAGAATCTTTCCATGTTTATTCCTTTCTTAAAAACATAGGCATATATATCATCCTAACACTACCCCAGAAATTCTTAATACGCGACTATCATCTATTGAACTCTAGGATTTTTTGTCTACACTCATTATAAATGTTTAAAAGAAATATGAATAATAGATTACCTTTATAGGGGTTATAAAAACTTTTATATCTACTATTCATACTTTTTATGCATTTTGAGCATAGTTTTACAGCTCCAAATGAAAAAAATGCATGTATACGTCCCCAAAGGGGGGGTATACATGCACTTACATGGTACTGCCTTTCTCTTTCGAGACACTTTTATTATTATCTATTATATCGAAAAAGTCCAATACTGAAACAGCATGGATAAACAGTTAGAAAGCCTCATAGATATGCTCTATTATGCTTCGTCCTATGCTTTATATTCTCTAAATATACTATTATCTACAACGGTATGTTCCTTGTAATAGTTACGGACATATTCAATAAAGGTTTTAACAACGATTAAATTTTCCGAATCTTTTGTGTATACCATATTGGTATCACGGGTGATATATTCGCCATTTTTACTGCGTAATGGGCTCACATAGATATCTTTATCCTTACAGGATCCAAGTCCCATATAGGTCAAGATAGACCATCCTAGACCTGCGCGCACAAAGTGACGACACGTACTCATAGAATTTACGTCCATCGCCACACTTGGGGGTTCGTCAAAATGTTCTGCACACCAAGTTTCGATAATATTTGCCACCGATGCATCTGTTTGGTATTTAATGAACGGTACCTTTACTAAGGATTCAGGCGGCACTAATTCTTTATATACTAAACAATATGGCTCTGCAAGTAACAGTTCAGACTTACCAGACACGTCATATCCACCACGAGCAAAGGCGACCATACAGTCACCAGTATTAAACATTTTTACCACTTGATGGCTGAAAGCAGTCTTCACTTGAATATGAACATCAGGATATTGTTCGCGGAAAGATCTCAATAAAGCCGGTAGTTCATAATCTGCAAAGTTGATAGATGATGCGATTTTCAAGGTCCCTTGAATCTTGCCAGAAGCGGAGTTCATAGCGTGCTCCAACGCCTCTTGTTCTTGCATCATTCGCTTGCAGTAATCATAGAAAATTTCGCCTTGTGCCGTGAGGGCAATCCCTTCAGCAGTCCGCAACAACAGAGAATGGCCCAAGGCTTTTTCCATATGACGCAACCGATAGCTCAACGCTGGTTGCGATAAAAATAATTTTTCAGCAGCCCTTGTAATATTGCCTTCATCTACAACAGTAACAAAGGTTTGCCATTCTCTATCGTCCATACAAACTCCTTTATTATCGCTTATTACCAAAGATGCGTAATAAGGATAAGAATAAGTTAATGAAATCTAAGTATAGGCTCAAAGCGCCTGTGATTTCAATGCGGTCTAAAATTGTTTCATCCTCCATGAGCGCCACTTGTGTCACATTATTTTTAATGCGGTTCACATCGATAGCTGTAAAGATAGAGAACACTACAACACCTACATAACCTAGAACTAAACTAACAGTATCACTAAAGCCACTGAGTACAGTCCAATTAAAGAAGCGGGCCCCCATCATCACCAAGGATACGATGATCATGCCGAACAATGCCGCCATCACATATGGTGTAAGGGATGATAAATTGCGTTTTGTAGTAGCCCCTACCACGGCAAAGCCAATGAAGAAAGCAAGCGTACCTATTAACGCCGGAATAACAACATCAAACACATTGTATCGCAACGATACCAAAGTCAATGTGAGTCCATTCAAAGCACTATAGAGAAAGAACATACCTCGTAACGTCATTACATTAGCAGAATATGCACGAGCACTAAAAAGGAACACCACACCTAGCTCTACTAATAAGATAATATTAAAATTTTGGTACGCAAAGCGTAACCAATTTGGATTCACTAATGCAGCAAAACCAACACCGATAGTTGTAAGTAAGCCTACAACCATCCACAAGAAAGAGCCTTTTAATCGTTGGGATACGATACTTTCAACCTGTGCAACCTCAGCTGCAGTAGGTCCTGTTACATTATATGGATTCATACTATCCCTCCTTATTTAATTATCACTCATAGAGATTATCGAGCATTTGCAATGCCCGCAAACACCTTGCCACGTTCGCCATCGATTGTCACTTCTTGACCTTCAAGGAGCACTTCGTGGGCATTTTTAGCACCTAAGATAACAGGAATACCATAGGTAATGCCCGCAATAGCACTGTCCGATGTATAACCATCTTCTACTGCGATGATACCGCCAGCACGTTTGGCAATAGCCATCAATTCAGGCTCCATTGTACCTACCACTAGGATATCGCCATCTTTGAAGCTTTCATAATTACCCTTATGATTAGCCGCAATGTACACATTACCTGTAACGGATTTACGTAAAATACCATTGCCAGACAAGAGTACTCGCCCTGCAATGTGAACGCGAATCATGTTTGTAGTTCCGGTTGCACCGGATGGCACACCAGCGGTAACAACTACGAGGTCGCCAGACTCGATGGCACCAATACCAAGCGCACCGGTAATGGCTTGTTTTACCATTTCATCGGAGTTGATGATTTCATGACCTTTAATAGCCTCTACGCCCCAGCATAATTGCATACGGCGAATAGTTTCCTCATGAGGTGTGACAGCGATGATTTTACAATCTGGACGATGACGAGCCACGCTAAGTGCGGTATGGCCAGATTCAGTACATGTCAAAATAGCTGCGGCCCCGAGGTTTTGAGCTACGCGCACGCTAGCCAAGCATACGGCACTTGTAGTAGTCATTTCTTCATCCTCACGAGCACGACTATAGCTATCGTAAATAGCAGCCTTTTCCGTTACTTCTGCAATGCGAGTCATGGTCGCAACAGCTTCTACAGGATAGGAACCATTGGCTGTTTCGCCAGACAACATAATCGCATCGGTACCATCCAAAATAGCGTTGGCTACGTCACTTGCTTCCGCACGTGTTGGGCGTGGATTTTGAATCATAGACTCGAGCATTTGTGTCGCCGTAATAACGGGTTTACCCAAGTTATTGCATTTTTCAATCATCATCTTTTGAAGTACTGGCACTTCTTCTGCCGGAATTTCTACACCGAGATCGCCACGCGCAACCATGAGGCCGTCAGCTACTTCCAAGATTTCATCGATATTTTTAACGCCTTCTGCATTTTCAATTTTCGCGATAATCTTGATATCTTTTTTCTCAGACTCAAGAATGCGGCGAATAGCCACAATGTCTTTACCGCGTTGCATGAAGGATGCGGCCACAAAGTCTACCCCTTGTTGACAGCCAAAGCGCAAATCTGCTTCATCCTGTTCAGATACAGGTGGCAAGCTTAATGCTACACCTGGTACGGCTACACGCTTACGGTTGCCGATTTCCCCGCTATTTTGAACCGTTGTAATGATATTATTGCCTTCGATAGCATCGATGGTAAGTGTTACAAGCCCATCAGCCAAGAGAATTTTATCCCCTACGGACACATCACCTGTAAGACCTTTGTGGTTCACGGAGCTAAGCTCTTTTGTGCCTTCCACCTCATCTGTAGTCAACGTAAATTGTTGACCCGCTTCGAGGAATACCTTGCCCTCTTTAAATAGACCGAGACGCACCTCAGGGCCTTTTGTGTCGAGCAATAATGCGATTGGTTTATTCACAATCATCGCTGCATCGCGCACCATTTGCATGCGTTCTGCCTGCTCTTCATGGGATCCGTGAGAGAAGTTAAAACGAGCTACGTTCATGCCCGCCCGCATCATATCTTCTAAGATACCAAATTTATCCGTTCCCGGACCTACAGTACATACGATCTTTGTACGTTTCATCTTTCCTCCTATGAAAGCACCTCCAAGATTGGATCTTTCATTTCTTATTATATCAATGTTGGTGAAAGCTATCTGTGCTCCACGCAACATATGTCTTTCTACACCATTTATATACTTATTGTATCAAGTATATGCTTATTACATATTGCACCTATATATGCTCATTACATGTCGCACATACTTGCGTTAACATTATATGTTTACTGTACCTCTACGGAGCCCTCGCCTAGAATAGATTCAATAGCCCTAATGGATTCATCACTAGGGTCAAAGCACATATTTGGGGGCAGATTAATCCGTTTTCGTTGACGGTGTAAATATAATGACGTTGGCACGGAGCCAGCGGTATTAGTCAATACACGTTTTAAGGCTTCGCTATTTTCTAGCGTATCATATTGGCTATAAATGTGGATTGCCACCTGTTTTGCCTGGCTATAGTTTACCTTTAGCGGCGTAATACGGTCTGCAATGATTTGCACGCCCTTTTCATCCGCATCAACACGACCTTTTACCTTAACAATCATATCGACCGCAAGGAATTGCTGGCTTTGACTAAAGACCTTAGGGAATGCCACTACGTTAGCCGCACCAGAATAATCTTCGATGCGAAGAATGGACATAACCTCATTACGCTTTGTCATGCGGTCCGATTTATTTTCGATGAGACCGCCAAAGGTAATGGTTTGACCATCGTATTGCTCTGGATTTTCTACGAGAGCGCCCAGTTCAAAGAGCCCTTCCAATTCTTTCGCATATCCTTGCAATGGATGCCCCGTAATGTAAAAGCCAGTATATTCCTTTTCATCCTTTAATTTATCGTCTTCTGATAAATCCTCTACATTGGGAACAGGGATGAAATCGACAGCTTCTTCCATATCGCCAAAGAGGTTCATGGTACCCATAGCAGCATCTTTTTGCTCTTTAGCACCAACGGCTTGTGCGCTTTCATACATATGCAACAATTGGTTACGATTTTCCTTGAAACCATCCATGGCGCCGCAGCGAATGAGACTTTCAAGCAATCGTTTATTAACGACCTTGTTGTCCACCCGTTTGCAAAAGTCCACGATATCCGTATACAGACCGTGCTCATTGCGCTCACGAATCAAGCGATCGATGGCATTATCCCCTACGTTCTTGATACCGCCAAGGCCGAAACGAATAGCGTCGTCTTGTACGGCGAAGCTACGCTCAGAATAGTTAATATCTGGGCCCAACACCTTAACATTGTGCTTCTTGCAGGCATTGATGTAATAAGTCAATTTCTGCATATTCTGCATGAAACTAGTCATGGTTGCCGCCATGAATTCAGGGAAATAGTGGGCTTTCAAATACGCCGTTTGGTACGCAATATACGCATACGCCGCACTATGTGATTTATTAAAGCCATAGCCTGCAAAGTATACAAGCAAGTCGAATACTTCGTTCGCCACGGATTCTTCTATACCATTGTTAATGGAGCCTTGAATAAAGGACTCCCGCTGTGCCTTTAGAACAGATTCCTTTTTCTTACCCATGGCACGGCGCATCAAATCCGCTTGACCAAGGGAGAATCCCCCCATGGCGGAAGCAATCTGCATAACCTGTTCTTGGTATAAGATTACCCCGAAGGTATCTTTCAATATAGGTTCCAAAATTGGATGTAAGTAGGTAACCTCTTTTTTACCATGACGACGGTCGATAAAATCCGCCACCATACCAGAACCAAGTGGACCTGGACGATACAAAGCTACCAACGGAATCAAGTCCTCAAAATGCTCAGGCTTAAGATCCATAACAAGCTTCGTAATACCTTCTGACTCAAGCTGGAATACACCAGAGGTGTCGCCCTTTGTGAGGAGGTCGCAAGCCGCCTTATCATCGAGTGGGATAGCATCTAAGTCGAGGTCAATGCCGCGGTTAGCCTTGATAAGCTTTAAGGCATCCCCCATAACCGTCAAGGTACGGAGGCCCAAGAAGTCCATCTTTAAGAGGCCTAATTCCTCGATATTATCCTTATCGTACTGCGTTACAAAGCCTTCATCGTTGGCATTTTGTACCGGTACATGGTCATCTAAAGGATCCGCAGAAATTACGACGCCCGCCGCATGAGTGGACGAATTGCGTGCAATTCCTTCTAACTTTTTACCGAAATCAAACAGTTCTTTTACATTTGAATCAGATTCATACAAATCCTTTAAGTCCTTGCCTTGTAGTGCCTTATCTAAGGTAATACCCAATTCGTTGGGAATAATCTTAGCAATGCGGTTCACTTCGGCTAGTGGTAAATCGAGCACGCGACCTACGTCACGAATAACGGCACGTGCTGCCTCTGTACCAAAGGTAATAATCTGAGATACGCGAGCTTGACCGTATTTTCTCGTTACATATTCGATGGCTTGACCACGCTTTTCATAGCAGAAGTCAATATCGATATCGGGCATGCTTACCCGCTCTGGATTTAAGAACCGTTCAAAGAGCAAATCGTATTTCAATGGATCAAGACCGGTAATACCCAATAGGTAGGCTACTACAGAACCTGCCGCAGAACCACGGCCAGGGCCGACTAAGATATCATGCTCACGGGCATAGCGCACATAATCCCATACGATGAGGAAGTAGTCCTCAAAGCCCATGGTGCCAATAACATCTAACTCGTAGTCGAGACGTTTTTGTAATTCTTCAGAGGTCTCCCCATAAAGGCGTGGAATTTCTCGTTCACAAACCTTACGTAAATACGTTTTAGAGGTTTCCCCTTCTGGCACATCAAAGTGCGGCAAGTGATGTTCATCAAAATTAAACTCTACATTACAGCGGTCTGCAATTTTTAAGGTGTTTTCAATGGCCCCCGGAATATGTCCAAATAGCTCTGCCATTTCATCCCCAGACTTGAGATAGAACTCATCATTTGGGAATTTTAAGCGGTCTACCTCAGCACGGCGACGACCTGTAGAAATACATACCTTTATATCTTGCGCGTCTGCATCCTCTTTTAAGACATAGTGGAAATCATTAGACGCTACAATGCCAAGACCATATTCCTTGCTGAGCTTAATGAGCTCCTCTTGGGCCTTAGCCTCCTCTGGCAAACCATGATTTTGAATTTCTAAGAAAAAATTATCCTTGCCGTATGTCTCGATATACCATTCGATGGAGCGTTTAGCGCCTTCCATATTGTCTTGCAAGATATACTGAGGGATCTCCCCTTGAATACACGCACTAAGCGCAATTATGCCTTTACTATATTGGCGCAATAAATCGCGGTCTGCACGAGGACGATACAACATACCTTCCGTAGATGCTTTAGACACAATTTTAACAAGATTACGATACCCTTCCATGGTCTCAGCTAATAGGATGAGATGTTTTAATCGTTCACGGCTGCGACCTTCGGGACGATCGAATCGGCTATGTTCCGTTACATACACTTCACAACCGATGATAGGCTTAACGCCTTGAGCCATACATTCTTTGTAGAAATAAATGGCTGCGTACATATTGCCGTGATCTGTAATGGCAAGGGCGGGCTGATTTAGCTCCTTCGCACGACGTACCATGTCAGGCAAACGACTGATGCCGTCAAGCAAACTAAACTCTGTATGACTATGTAAATGTACAAATGGCTGCATGGTACACCTCCTTTAAGGGCGATGAGCAAAATACACGTTCAATGACTTCTTACGAGCCTTCCAATCTGGCAAAAACTGTGCCACGAGATTGTGAAAGTTCTTGGAATGGTCTAAATATTTAAAATGAGCAAACTCATGAACCATAACGTACTCAATATACGCCTGTGGCCCCTCTAATAAGCGGGTATTCATCTTGATGAGCTGCTTCGATGGCGTACAAGAACCCCAACGGCTCTTCATGCGCTGCTGTTTTATAGTTGGCATAGGTACATCAATACCTTGCTTGTGAAAGCGCTGATACACGACCTTCGCCCAGTGGACAAAGACCTTCTCCCCTAAATTACGCCAATAACTTTGCATTAATTTATGTTTAGCGTCAAAGGTCGTACCCTGAGGTACAACCATGGTAAGAATGGCTTTCCCGTCAAAGCCTATGTGAGGCTTTCCATCCTGCTCAACTAAGCGCAACGTAACTGGAATGCCGAGGATGGATAAACTTTCACCATTCACATACTGCAACGCATCGACGCGCTTGGCATTCAATGCATCAATCTTGTAACGAGCCCGCTCAATGAAGGACATATTCTCGATGACAAACTTGTCCACCCTATAATCCGGCACATACCCATTCGCCGACACATGGATCACACCATCCTTTGTAATGCGCATGTTCATGTTCTTCACACGCTTGATGGTTAACTCATATTCAATTGTGTCACCATTATAGGTAATAGACCTAGTTGTTGAAGTATTCATACCTTTTATTTTATCATAAAACACTCATAAAATCGTAAAATTCTGGTGATTTTAATAGAATTACTTAGATTTTAATCAATACTGATTTTTATTAGTTTTTAGTATAAAAATGACACCTATACCAATCTCTTATGAAAGGTATAGATGTCATTAAAATAAGCTTATAACATTTAACACTAAATATTATTAAGGATAGAAGTTAATAAAGGTTAATCCCAAAATTAAAAATAATCATAAGTATAGAACCAACTCAACAATCTTCTAGAATCTATAATCCCAAGTCTATAAACTTCCCTGAAACTTTAATCTGCCAGAACATCCCTTTAGTGGCTTTTAAATCAATGCCTGTTTCTAACTTGTCAGAACTCACATCATAAAATGGTAATAATACCTGTAATGATGCTAATTTTGCCTTCATAGTAATTAAATCTTTACTTAATTGCCCTGATATATTAGTATCAGCTATCTCTTGTAAATTGGAAATACATGCTTGAAGATCTTCATTCTGAATACGTTCACACGTATATATTTCAGACAAATAGGTCTGTTTAATACAACTTAAGATTGATTCAGAAATAAATTCAGGTTTTTGTAAGACTTCATATAATCCTAACAAAAACAACGCCCAAAATATATCCTCTACATAATCGGTAAAGAAATAGATACCGAGCTTCTCTTCATCATGTGTAGAAATCTTTAACGCTTCAGATAAAGTATTACCCTCTAACTCCCGTTCTATTAAAGCAATCCAACTACTGCATTCAATATCATCTAACATATCATTTAATGGTGGTATAGGAATCCTACGAGCCATCCACTCATCAACATCCTCTAAACTCATCCCATCTCCAATAATATTTAACAATTTATTGGACAGATGTGCTTTTCTGCACATTAATCGAATTAACATACTAAATATGTAATATTCTAGAATGGTCAAATCAATATAATTTCGTCTATATGCCTTAACAGCACCTAATATAAAGACCACTAAAAATGTATCTAAACTTTTTTTATTTTTAAAATAAATCATAGTTATACCTCTGTCCACTAATTTATTCTAGCTTTCGATTTACCGATTTATTATTAATCCTTTTTATCTTTGGATTAAATATTTGACCATTTTTATTTTGGAAATAATGGATTTCTATATCATTTCCATTAATATCTTTCCCATGGTCATATATTTTTTTCCAATCGCCCCCTACATCTTCTTTTAATTGTTTACCGAGACCATCCTCATTTTTTATATTTAATTTATCTTTTTGGTAACTCTTAAAACCTTTAGGTAATGACTTTAACTCCTTCAAGGATTTATAAACCTTCTTAATTCGATCATTTACAGTATATAATCCACTAGATAAATTGCTATTAGACTTATTATCATTCTTATTTTTATTATTAGAGTTCCTATTGAGATTATCTAAATTTTTCTTAGAATTTTCTTCCGATATAGATTTAGCCTTACTCTTATCCGGATATTTATTTACAAAATGAATCCCATCAGGTAATGGACTTCCAGATTTAATTTCATCTATTGTAACTGACGATTCCGGACTCAATCGTTCGTCTGCATAGTGCAGTGCAACTGTTGTGGAAATTGTTTTCCCTGTTAACGTTGATTGAAAAGAATTAGTATGAGTATTAAATACCAAATTATCATTTGGATTATCTACAAATATTGCATCACCTTCAGTATGTGTTGAATGTACAACCTGGCCTGTTGCTATATTTTGCAATCTAGAAAACGGAGAATTGCCATCAGTACCAATATCTACCCAATTATCTGTACCATCAGGACCAATAACACGCCCTGTGAATATAGTTGCCCCCGTTGTGCTTATGCCTCTAAAATATCGGCGACCAAGACTATCATATTCACCGGTGTCTTTATATGTATTTCCATCTGCTGCATGATATACATTAATAGACTGAAATCCAGTATCTAAATTATAATTTTCTTGAACCCGTAATGAAGTGCCAGGATAAGATACGGTTATAGCCCATGGACCACTATAAACTGGAGCCGCTCCAGTTTCAATAGAGCTATCATCAACACGCTCCATCAATGTTCCACCTGATTCAACACCAGAAGTTATTTTGCCTCTATAAAATGCACTGCCAGGAATATTAGCCATTGTACTTTCATCAAAAGTAGTAGGCTCGCCCGAACCAGTTACAAGTGGAGTACTTACTAAATTCCCAGCAATTAAAGCTGGTGATGCATTCTTTGCTAGGCCATAAACACCTTTACCAACTGAAGCTAAAGAGGCTATAGTATTTGAGACTCCTGGATTCCAAACAAGATCCTCATTCCATTTTGTAGCATAAGATGCTGATGCCGCACCACTATTACTTGATTCACCACTTACTTTATTAACAACCCCGCCTACGGCAGCACTCAACCATTGTGCTACAGCTGGATCATGTTTAGCCACTTTATTAATTTCACTGATTAACATCTCATTAGTCATAGTAGCTTTAAACCCACTACCAGGTGAATTACCAGCCATACGCGCTGCTACTTCACCTATGATGCCATGTGCAATAGATTTAGCGATTTTGCCATCTTTCGTTGTTGGTTGCCAGTTGTGTAGTTGTTCAAATGCATTTTTAGAGAAAAGACGTGCTAATTCTTGACGTTCTTCAATTTTCTTTTTATCGAAAATCTTATCTAATTGATGCAACGTATTTTCGGTATTCGTATTGATGGTTTTAGTATCAATTTCTTTACCATCTACAGTTAGTATACCATCAGAGATAGCAGATTGAGTAGTAGAGCTTGCTTTACCTTTAGATCCTATGCCTAAGTTTGGAACTAGACCGATATTGTTATAAATCTTATCATAGCCTTTTTTATCGCTGGTCTTCATCTCTTCGAGTTTCTTTTTACTGCCATAGTAGTTATATCCAATACCATTGTTGCTATATGTATATTCGGCTTCGTTCTTGATATCTTTCATCTCTAGAGATTTTGTAGTCAGTTTATTCTTAGTTTTTGGAGCGTTACTTTTAATTAGAGCACCTTCTAATGTAGTACTGTTACCTACATTAATGTCATAACCATCTTCTCCAGCATAAATGCCAGCTTGTTCTGTTACGCTTTTCCATTTGCTATCGATTCTTCCTACGCTAGCATTTATACTGCCAGTTGGATCCTTAAATGTTGGTTTAGATGATACGGAGAAGCCCGCAGATTTACTATGTTCTTTAAAGTTATCTACATCTTGCAAGCTTTGAATATGTAAATCACGACCTGTATCTACTTCTACCTTTTTACCCGCTACAGCAGAGCCAATAATATTCGTATCTCGTTTAGCCTTAAGTTGTGCTAATTCAGCAGCTTTAATTTTTGTTGGTACATAACTTTCTTGGTGAGTATCTCCATTTTGTCGTGCCATATGAGCACTCGCATTAATATCGAGAAGGCCACCACCAGTTAAACTGATACTCGCTCCTGCACTCCAGCCAGAACTCTTATAATCATTTTTCACATCTACTGTATTCTTACCAGCCTTTATATTAATATCGCTAGCGCTAGCCAGACTAATGGATTGAGCAGATACGCTTTCACCAGTAAGAGTAACACCATTTTTTTTAGCATCACGAGCCGTCAAATGAACATCACCGTCACTAATAACAGTACCACCTTTATAAGTTGCAGTATCTACTGTTTGACCTTGTTTCTGTGATGTACTACCAATTGATACAGATAAATTAACAGCATTATCAATATTTTTAGGACCTCGTTTAGCTTTACCATTTACTTTTTCAACTTTACCAGTCACTGCATCTCGTATTTTGGCTCCATGTAAAGCACTATCTACAGCTTCATATCCGTCTTGTAACTGTTTACGAGCTTCATTAAGTTCAAGAGCTACTAAACGTTTGTCATCACGGCCACCGGCTTGTTTAATAGTTCGCGTTGCATTCGTTACACTATCAGCTATAGCACCACCTAATGCCACTGTTAAGCCGGACTTTTTATAGCGATCATCATGTGTCATATGTTGCGTATCAGTATTACCGTCAAGGGTCACTGCAGCGCCCTCAATTGTAGTACCGATTTTACTTACTACATCGGCACTAGTAAGATGTACCGTATCATTTGCCGTAATATTAACATTGCCCTTAGTACTAGCAATAGTATTACGTACGGTTTTCTCTTCACGATTGGTATCATCTATATTTCGTTTTTCTGTACCAATAGTAAATCCGATACCACTTCCCATTAAACCTGAAGTTTTATGACGATATGTACTCGTCTCTTTCGTTACATTCTTATCCGCACCGAGTTCGACCTTACCAGCGGCCGTCACTTGAACGCTTTGTTCCCCCATCAGTTTAGCGGATTGTCCTGTCACATCATGACCAGATTTAATCACAACGTCTTTGCCACTCACAACAGAACCTGTTACAGCCGTCACTTGTGCCACACTAGTTGCATCTGTACGTTCTCGTTTAACTAAACTTTTCTTCCTATCTTTATACACATGGTCAACGGTACTTGTTGCCGATGCCGTATCAAGTTTTACATTCTGACCTTCCACCTGTACCTTATCAGCTGCCAAAATTTCACTACCACTAAGTGCTACATCAGCATTAGCAGCCACAGTTACATTGTTACCTTCCACACTGCTACCTACAGATGTCGCTTCATTCACTACATCATGTGTTTCTGTAGTCTGAGAATGACCACCACCGGATTTTCCTTTGTCATAGCGATGTTCTTCTAATTCATGATTCGCTGTCATAGACTGCATGTTTACCTGACGTCCAGCTACTAGAGTAACATCCTTATCGGAAGTCACTTTACCACCCTGCATAGCAACATCACGACCTGCTGTAACTACAGCATTACCTTTCGCCGTAATTTGACCTCGATCTACAGCGGTTACGGTCTCACGGCGGCTATTGGCACTATTCCATACAACCTTATTATTGCTAGCTTCATACTTGACGCCGTTATTGATAATATCACGATCTGCCGCCACGATAAGTTTTCCTTTTTCATCGGTTTGCTTAATCGTACCGCCCTCATTTATCACATCATTCTTAGCATATACAGTTGTACGGTCACGGCCTTCTATCGTGCCTTGTGTATTACGAACATCGGTATCCGCCACCACTTTTGTTGTGCGACCTTTAATCAGTCCGTTATCATTATGTATCGTATTACCATGTACAGTTATCGCATCATCCGCCACTATGCTACCGCGATTATGCATCGTACCCACTTGCAAATTAATCGATTGAGCCTGCATATTCGCTGCGCCCTCAACACGCTGTGTGGTTGGCGCCAAATATAATGTCGGTACGAGTAAGGTTTCAGTCTTACCGTTCGGCAATACTACCGGTTGACTGACAAGCATCACCACATCTTCCGTTAATTGCTGTTGCTCCGCCTCAGTTAATCCTTGTCCAAGCGTCATGGATTTAGACTTCATTATAGTGAGGCCTGCATCCATTAGTTTTCGATACTGCTCTTCTTCTGTCAATCCCGCCTGTAGTCTACTTTTACCTGTTTGGCGTAAAATAGCCTGCATTACCAATTGTTGTTCGTAGTAACCATCTCCTAATCGTTTTTGAGTACGCATAGGGTTCAGTTGTAAACGATTGATAACATAATCAGAGGATAAAAAAGTTCTTCGATTGGTAAAATTCGGATCCGTTTCCATCGCATAGGATGTATTTGGATTTGTAGATAACTGACTCATAGACGTCAATACTGACGTATCTACCGTAGCACCTGTTGTACTATTAGCTACATGACTGCCATAAACAGTTAACGGTATATCTATCGGTTGCACTACATCATTATGATACTCCGCCTCACGAATATTTGTGGAATCCCATCCATGATGTTTATGGCGACTATAACCAGTAGCAGTTCCATTCTCACTAATATATTCATTTCCTTTCGGATTAAGCGCTTCATAATGGCCGATTTTACCAACCAAAGTACCCGTTGCACTGATTTGGCTAGCATCATTAGTCACAAGGTCCGCTTCGATCTGTAAGTTACCACCCGAAATAATACGCCCTGGTTTGGAAGTATCCACTACTTCTTTTACTCGTGTACGATCATATTCATATTTCGTCCAGCTATCATGATGCTCTCCATTAATAGACAATTGTAAATTTTCAGAAGAGTGAACTACAACCTTATCTTGTGGAATTGGATCATCATGATCATAAATACGTTCCTCAGATAGCTGATATCGTTTGATACTGCCTGCCGGTGCCACTTCATTTTTAATATGCTCCGTAGTTCCTGTAGTAGCCCGTTTCAACGTAATACCACCATTTTTATTAGCAATGGATTTTGCAAAAATCACTCCCTGCTGACCGGCCTCGATAGTAGCCGCCACATTAGTCAACGCATCCATCTTGCCGGCTATAGCGCCGTTATAATCCATCGTCTTTCCTAGTTGTAGTACGCCTTCAGACTTCAGCACACTACCATTCGTATTTTTTATTGTATTAGTAGCTACTGCTAAATTATTACGCGTGATGAGTACTGGTGCATCTTTCGTAACAACATTACCGGTTTGTGTGAAAGTATCTGCTGAAATACGTGCCGAATCAGCATACAATTTAGCCTTACCGACTTGTGTAAAGCCTTTTGCACTAATGCTTATATCCGGTGCCACCACAGTGCCACTATTTTGTACCTTGCCGGTACTGTCTACAGAAATATGATTTTGTGCGGAAAGAATCCCTTTATTATTCACCCCAAAACCATCATTGGTTCCTACTAAGTACATACTATTCGCATACATACCACCGATTTGAGATACATCCAGACCTACTTGCTCTGAGTTACCGGTCTTCGTAACATTAGTTACCTTACCACCACCATCGACAGATACTGTGTTTTTACCAGTTACAACATGGCTTTCATCAGCCCATACCTTTCCGTTGAGCTGTACCGCTTCCGCCAAAATATCTGTACGTGATGTACGCGATGTATCGAGCCCTTGTCCCGATACCGTCACAGTACCTTGTTTCACATCATATCCAGAAATTTTTCCATCAGTAATAATAGGATTACCTGTTGTTAATGTAGCTGCACTGGTATTAATAAATGTCCCATTATTAACAGCAATCCCATTTGGATTAGCAATGATAACATGTGCCTTACGACCTGCTACCTCTAAGGCACCATTCATAGCAGTCGCACCCGTTCCAGTTACTTCATTTAAAATCGTCTTAGCTGCAGCACCTCTCAAGTTAGGATTACCCATCACATAGCCAGCTAGTTCTGTAGATACAGGTCTCCTTGAGTTATTTAGAATAACCCCTTTGTCATCTACATTAAACATATCATATTGATTGTGAGATAACCCATTAGCATTCGGTTTATTAATATTGACAATGGGCGTCCCATTAGGGGCTTCATCCATAGTTGGACCCATTTTTCCTTGATTCGGTACAATAGATTGTGCCACTGCTAGCGGAATCCACGGTCCAGAATTTGTAACTAATAAGGCTGCACACAATGCGGTTGCTGTATACTGTTTAATTTTCATTATTCTTTCCTTATACTCTCTCATTTAATAACACACATTTTTAATTAAAACTGATAACTGGATCTGAAAGCCCATACACTTGTATCAGTAGTAAAACCGTCCGGCTTTTTAAGTGGAGTGCCTAATGACACTTCATAGCGAAATGCATCACCGATATTCCCACGAACACCGATAACCCCACCTACTAAGGTATTACCAATTTGTGTCGCTGTGGACGGCCCCCATACATGACCTATATCTATACCTATATACGGAGTTATTCGTTGTCGTCTAAATGGTAAGGCCCATTCATTTTGAATGTAGTAACCAGAGTCACCACGAAGTGTTTCTTCCCCACTGAAGCCACGTACGGAATAGCGTCCACCTATACTAAATTGATCAGTTCCAAACAATCGTTGATTTGTAAATTGGCTTCTAAAGCGCATCGTATACACACCTTGTTTATGACCGATACGTACACCGCTTTGCACTTCGCCCTCAAGTCCTGCCATTTTATATAACGTAGTCGGATTATCTGCCACGCCTTCCCAACTACGTACCGTAGCACCTAGGCCTCGTATGCCTTGACGATAAAAGAGGTATATATCAGACATGGTATTCCCACTATATTGACGATGGGATAATCCTAGTTCCAATGCTGTGGTATGTTGCTCTTGTACACCGATTTCTATATCATCAATGTAACTATGGCGTGTTTTATGAATCACCTTAGCGACAGCAGCGGTCTTGGAGCGACTCGTCCGATTCAAAACCTGCTCTACAGAAAACTCAATCCCCCGAGTATTCCCAGAAGAACGGAATGCTTCTGGCATAAATACCAATTGATGATAACTATATTGATACATGGATAAGCGATACATTCGATTTCCATCAGGTACGGCATAATTTATGGCATACTGCTTTGATCCATGTCCATCACCATGATGACCCATATCCTTCGTTATACTAGCCGATAAAGTATCATTAAGCCCTGCCAACTGACTAAATGATACATACATAGTACCTTGGTATTTCCCTGTCGATTCGTAACCTGCATTGTCTAAAATCAACGACCCATGCACAAAGCCTTTTTGTTCTACCATTAGTTTCACAATAGAGTGAAGTGGCTTTGTACCCGGCTCGATGCTAAGCTTTACATCTTGTTCCGGTACATTTCGCATCTGGTCTATACCTTGCTCTAATGCTTGTCGACGCAGTACATATCCGGGACGAACAGGAAACGCACTTCGCCAATTTGTGCGAGCTTTCGGATTTGTAAGAACAATATCTTCCACATAGCCCGGTAAAATCTCAAAAGTAAGTGTACCCGATTGTAAATCCTGATTCGGAACTACCACTTGACTCGTTACATATCCATCGGCAAGAATTTGCTCTTGTAATTGCTTTTGCAGTACAGCAATCCCCTCTGCCCCAATGTTGTTATGATTATATATTTTCAGTTGATTCCTATACTTCTTAAAGACCGGTTCTGATGACGTAATCACAATCTGATCAATTGGAAATGACACTGCGTCTTGTGGCAATGCATCCATAGGTGCGCCATTTAAATTGTCATAACTTGATTCTGAACGCGACAAAGCGGCCCTTGCCATCGGTGCCTCCGCGCGTTGACGCAAAGAAGCATCGGCTCGAGCCGCTTCTTGTTGAATAAATGAGGAAGGTACATCCGCTGCCAAAGTTGTCGTTGCACACATAACGCCAACTAAGCCCACACAACCGGCAGCGATTGATACTACTTTCATAATTCTCTCTCCTATATATTACTTTCAAATAATTATTAACTTATTAGTTCGATTATATCTCTCAGAAAACATAAAATCAACATTTTATGTATATATATGTTTTATATGACAAAAGAGAGTTGCTTCATACAACTCTCTTTCACTAATCAATCAAAATATACTTAATTTTAGTTATATTCAGTTTCATATTGCAATTTAAGATTATTTAAAATTATCAGTTATCACATTAAAAAGAATCATAAGCATAAAAATAACTAATATAGGTATTACAGAATAAAAATCTCTTTTTGCTTTTTTCAATAGAATAGGCATTTTCTCTAAAGTAAGTGAAGAGTCAGACTTAATGGCCAAAATTCTCAACCACAATTCTAATACCCAACTCAATATGCCTATAACAGCTAAAAGATGAATTAAATTATCACCATCATAAGGAATATTAATGAGTATAAAAACCAGACAGCCTATTCCTATTTCCGTATATAACATAGATTTAGAACGTTTAACTTGTTCCTTGTCTAATACAAAATAAGGATTCCTAATAAAATATAGACAATATATACATAATAAAAATAATGAAAGACCACTCTTCATATATAGCTCCATTTAAAATAAAATTATAAATGCAATCTTTCTAACCAATTATTACGTGCTAAAACTACAATATATCCATCATTCCTTAAATCCTCTAATACATATACTCTATACGATTCATTTTCATATACATAACGAGTTTTAGCTTGGTCAATTAACTCCCAATTCCCACTCAAGGGTTTTATTGATTCTATATCTTTATGTAATGAATCTTTCCTTATATTTCTTGCCATACCTTTTGAGAAAAGAGTTCTTCTGTTCGACTCATATACTTCGCTAGCATTCAAATATTGTTCTCGAGGAAAATATGCATTTAAAGCTTGTATCAATTCTACTCTAGACTGCTCAACTTTATCATTATAGAAGAAATTGTAGCATAATCCACAAATTAGCCATACAAAAGAGCAGCCTAAAAATAAGTACCAAAAAACAGAATAAATTGTTTTAAATTTCATCACTAATTTTCCCTCTTATCTCATCAATATCACTAATATCAGAGTCAACTCTATTAGTTAACTCTTTGTAGTATAGTTTGCCACCCATCGATTCCGAATACCTAATGAACAGGTCCGTAAAAGCTTATCTAATCAATTTCATCAACGAACTTTAAATCATTTATCTCCATAAGTTAGCTCTAAAGATACCTCACCATTAGAGGTTAATGTATATACTAAACCAGAGAATGGGGTTTGATTATAGAATTTAAAAGTCTCAATCATCGCTACCACTTCATTTTTTAAATCATACATAACTTCCGAAATAATAGCCGGCTCTTTATCATTATTTTCTATATACTTTGTAATACATGAATCATCCTCAGTTTTATAAACCAAAAGCTCTACAGAAGGATTATCAACATTCATCTCAAAATGTAATTTAGCACGATGCCAATTTAGAGGCGTTAATTTAAATATATGTTTTGCCACTTTATTATAATGTTTCTCAAGTTCCGATTCTAAGCTTTTATGCTTTAACTTAAATGCCTTATCAATGGCAGTATAATTTTTTGCTAATACACGAGATTCCATATCCTCCAATAATAAAACACCTCGAGGACCTTTTAGCATTTCTTTATATACATCCGGCTCAAATTCATCTTCTCTAGCCAGAACACCAAAATTCTGATATCTCCACTTATGTCTATTTTGAAGCCAATACTCATCAGTTACGCGATCATTAGATCCAAATAGTGGATAAATGGGTGTATAAAATTTGTAGTAAAGAAAAGCCAAACACCCAAAATAATACCTACTACTATTAAACAAGAAAGACCTATTCTCTCAAGCCATTTTTTTGAGTTTCTTCCTATCCGCATGAAAGCTCATCCAATCAATTCCATCAACGAACTTAAAATCATTTATCTCCATAAGTTAGCTCTAAAGATACCTCACCATTAGATGTTAATGTATATACTAAACCAGAGAATGGGGTTTGATTATAGAATTTAAGAGTCTCAATCATCGCTAAAATCTCATTCTTTAAATCATACATAACTTCCGAAATAATAGCCGGCTCTTTATCATTATTTTCTACATACTTTGTAATACATGAATCATCCTCAGTTTTATAAACCAAAAGCTCTACAGAGGGATTATCAACATTCATCTCAAAGTGTAATTTAGCACGATGCCAATTTAAAGGCGTTAATTTGTATATACTTTTGGCCACTTTATTATAATGTTTCTCAAGTTCTGATTCTAAGCTTTTATGCTTTAACTTAAACGCCTTATCAATAGCAGTATAATTTTTTGCTAATACACGAGATTCCATATCTTCCAATAATAAAACACCTCGTGGACCTTTGAGCATTTCTTTATATACATCCGGCTCAAATTCATCTTCATTTTCCAAAACACCAAAGTTTTTATATACCCACTTATATCTATTTTGGAGCCAGCAATCGTCAGTTACAGGGTCATTATGGAATTCACAATGTGGCTCATAATCATCGTGTGAAATATACATTGTCCCCCACGTCCATTGCTCTGTAGAGGCTTCATGTAGTAATCGTACATACGTTAAAATCTCACTAGTCCCAGCTTTTATAGATTTTATTTTTTCATCACTGCAATTATATAGCAAATCTCCATAACTAATGATTGAACCAGCCGGGGTTTTTACATAATAACAAGCCGAACTCATACCTGATTCTGTACATTCAAAAAACAAATAAATCTTATACCAATATTTAGGCGTACACTCCACCAATATATCTCTTATTTTATTAATATATGTATTCATAGTTATTCCTATTAATCTTCACTTTTCCAATTAAATTTATTTAAATCTTGATGAAATTAAATACAAACATACATGTTAATAAAAATAACATTGGCAATGTAGAATAAAAATCTTTTTTAGCTTTTTTATTGAGCATTACTTTCACGTCAGGTGATAAACTACAATCCAATTCAATAGCAGGAACTCTTAACCACATTTCTAATAAAAACAGAATTACAGATATCAATTCTAATAAAAACCGCACTAGTCTAGAATATCCTGCAAAAATAATATATAAGAAAATTATCACACCTAAAAGCAGCTCTGAAATTAACAAAGATTTTGAGCGTTTAATTTTAATATGCTGTAATGTGAAGTATGGATTTTTAATGAAATACAGACAAAATAAAAATGCTAAAAATCCTGCAAATACTACTATCATAGCTTTCTCCTGTAAGACTAGTAAATATTTATTCCACGTCTATAATTCAATTATATGTTAAACTAATGTATACCACCAACGAATATTTTATTATATACGGCAAAAAAAGCACCATCTATCGAGGGACGACTTATGTTTCGTTTAGTCCCTAAATAGATGGTGCTTTTTATTTTAGATTCCGTCGTGCCGCCAGACTACCAGCACTGCTAGCTAGTCCAGCCCGATTGATATGTGGGTTCCCATGTTTGTACGTCTTTGGCTTGCTGTCTTTATCTTCTACTTTTGATTTCTCAAATTTAGTAAATAGATTGTCTAGCTCACGCAAGAGCGCACGTTTTTGTGAGTCTTTCAACTCGAATACTTCACCTTTATAGGCGATGTATTTATTTTTTAATACAGGACTGAGATCATAGATGGGCTCGTGTTGTTCTCCATTTACATCCAACAGCTCATCCAAGGTCAATCCATAATATCGAGACAGAGCACAGAGTGTATCTAAATCTGGTTCGCGATACCCTGTTTCGTAATTTGAAAGCGCCGCATTACTGATACCTACGGCCTTTGCTACTTCGATTTGGCTTTTACCCATGCGCACGCGAGCACGCTTTAAGTTCTTGTAAAACTGCATGTTCATCACCTGTATCGATACATAAACAACTACAAACTATAACTTCTTATAATAATGTATCACTGATTTTTTTGAAAGCTTCATCAGCAACGGCTAATGTGCGTTCCACTTCACTGCTCTTATGGCAGATAGATACGAAATTACTTTCATAAGGACTTGGCGCATAGTAGATACCATGACTCAAGTTATGGTGGAAGAACATTTTAAATTGTTCTTCGTTGCAAGATGCTGCATCATCAAAGTTCTTAACTGGTTTGTCAGTAAAGAAGATGGTGAACATAGAGCCTACTCGTTGCACAACAACAGGCACATTGTATTGTGCCGCCAATCTTTCAAAGCCTTCGCAAAGGGCAATCGTCGTATCTTCTACTTGTTTAAACACCGTTGGATCCCGTTGCAGAATGGAAAGTGTTGCCAAACCAGAAGTAACAGCAATAGGATTACCACTCAATGTACCAGCTTGGTAAATAGGACCAGCTGGAGCAATTTGGTTCATAATCTCACGAGAGCCACCGAATACAGCAAGTGGCATGCCGCCACCAACGATTTTACCAAGGCATGTAAGGTCCGGTTTGATATTGTAACGTTTTTGAGCCCCACCGCTGCTAGCACGGAAGCCACACATGACTTCGTCAAAAATCAGTATAGCACCGTGAGCCTTAGTTACTTCACGCAAGGTTTCGAGGAAACCTGGTTCTGGAGGCACACAACCCATGTTACCAGCTACAGGTTCAACGATGATTGCCGCAATAGTATCGCCCATATCGTCGAATAATTTACGAACCGCATCAGAGTCATTGTATGGCAATGTTATGGTATTTTCTGCTACGCCTTGTGGAACCCCAGGGCTATCTGGTACACCAAAGGTAGCAAGGCCAGAGCCAGCTTTTACCAAGAGAGCATCGCTATGACCATGGTAACAGCCTACAAATTTCACGATGCGATCACGACCAGTATAGCCACGAGCAACGCGCAAGGCACTCATGGTAGCCTCTGTACCAGAGTTTACGAGGCGGATAACCTCCATGGATGGCATGAAGGCTTGTATCTTTTTAGCCAATTCTGTTTCTAGTAATGTAGGCGCACCATAGCTAGTACCGCGAGGAATAGCCTCTTGTAGGCTCGCGATAACCTCTGGGTTCGCATGGCCCAAGATCATAGGGCCCCAGCTCAATACATAGTCGATGTATTCGTTATTATCGATGTCATAAATACGGCTACCACTGGCACTGCTAATAAACGGAGGGTTGGATCCTACGCTGCGATAGGAACGAACAGGACTATTTACGCCGCCAGGCATATAACGTTTAGCCTCGTTAAAGGCCTTTTCAGATTTACCGAGTTGGAACATAGTTCCTCCTTATTGTTGTAACCATTTAGCAATATCTAAGGCATGGTACGTAATGATGATTTTAGCACCAGCACGCTTCATGGAAAGCATTGTTTCCATAACTAGGCGTTCTTCGTCGATAAGACCAGCCGCTGCGGCAGATTTAACCATCGCATACTCGCCAGATACATTGTATACTGCAACCGGCAATTCATAGCGGTCACGCGTTTCACGAACGATGTCCAAGTAGGACAAAGCCGGTTTAATCATGATAATATCCGCACCTTCAGCGATGTCGAGTTCGATTTCTCTGAAAGCTTCCAAGCGATTGGCTGGATCCATTTGATAAGATTTACGATCACCAAATTTTGGCGCAGAATTAACAGCGCCGCGGAACGGACCATAGTAAGCAGATGCGTATTTTGCAGCATAGCTCATGATGGATACATTGGTATAGCCTGCCGCATCAAGGGCTTCACGAATAGCACCTACACGGCCGTCCATCATGTCGGATGGAGCCACCATATGTGCACCTGCTTCCGCTTGGCTCACCGCTACTTTACAAAGTAATGGCAATGTTTCATCGTTCAAGATTTCATGGTCATCAATCATGCCACAATGCCCTGTCGTAGTATATTGGCACAAGCACACATCAGCTACAACCAATAGATTTGGTACAGCTGCACGGATGGCTTTAATGGCTTGTTGTACTGGTTGGGACATATCCCATGCAGAGGAACCTTTTTCGTCCTTGTATGTAGGAATACCAAAGATTTCTACACCACGCACACCAAGATCATAGGCCTCTTGGGCTACTTTCACAGCTTCATCAACAGACAAGTGATATTGACCTGGCAATGTGTCGATTTCTTTTTTGATACCTTCACCAGGCACAATAAATAATGGATAAATCAAATCAGTTACGTCGAGTGTCGTTTCGCGTACCAAATCTCGCATTTCTGGATTGATACGCAAGCGGCGAGGACGGTATGTTAAATCGTACATGTAATCCTCCTAAATATCTTTTACAATAGCGTTTACTAAGCCATCAGTTGTATATACATCACTGATGATAGCCGGTTTAAGACCTGCACTCATAGCCGTAGCAGCTGTAATTGGACCGATACAAGCCACTTTAGTATTGCCTAATAGCTCTAGTGCATTATCGCCCAATAATTGGATTGTATTTGTTACAGTAGAAGAACTTGTGAAGGTAATGTAATCTACTGTGCCTTCTGTTAAAGCTGTTATTAATGCGTCTTGTTGAGAGGTATCTTGTGTTGTTTCGTATAAACGCAAAATATCTACATCCATATTGCGATGACGCAAGCAGCGTGGGATCACATCGCGTGCTACCTTTGGTTGAATCAACAATACAGAATCCCCTGCATTGAGTTCTTCTTCAAGAGCCTCCACAGCAGATTCTGCCTTGTAATCTACAGGAATGATATCTGGTACGATGCCATATTTATGGAGTTCACGAGCCGTAGCACAGCCGATAGCTGCCACCTTAGAATTGCCTAACGCACGTGTATCTTTGCCTTCTTTATAAAGAGCATCGAAGAAGTAGCGAACCCCTTCACCAGATGTGAATACGATGCATTGGTATTCTTTTGTATTATTGATGATACGTTTATCTTCATCAAATAATTCCAATGGAGATGTTTTGATTGCCGCTGCTTCCACTACATTTGCGCCTTGAGCCGCTAATTTTTCGCGGAATGCACTTGCTTGGGAGCGAGCGCGTGTGACCACAACAGTTTTCCCGAATAAAGGTTTATTATCGAACCATTGTAATTTTTCACGAAGGTTGACTACATCACCTACTACGATGATAGCTGGTGCTTTCAATTTAGCCTTTGCTACATCTTCAACGACATGTTCAAGGGTAGAAACCAATACCTCTTGTACTGGTTTTGTTCCCCACCGAACAAGTGCTACTGGTGTAGAGGCTGCCCGGCCATGGGCCATCAGCTTTTCGGCAATGACAGGCAAGTTGCCGACACCCATTACAAAGCAAAGTGTATCTACCGCCGTAGCAAGTCCTTCCCAATGGATACCGGATACTGCTTTTGTAGGATCCTCATGACCTGTTACAACCGCAAAGGATGTGGCCATAGCGCGTTGTGTTACAGGAATACCCGCATAAGCAGGCGCTGCGATAGGAGATGTTACACCTGGCACGAATTCAAATGGTACACCGGCTTCGCCAAGAGCCATCGCTTCTTCACCACCACGACCAAATACGAGCGGATCACCGCCTTTTAATCGCGCTACAATTTTGCCTTCTTTACCCTTTTGGACTAAAAGCTCATTGATTTCCCATTGGTGCATTGTGTGATCTTTACATTGCTTACCAGCGTAAATCAGTTCAGCATCTGGACGTGCCCATTCTAACAGATGAGCATCTGCTAAATAATCATATACAATTACATCTGCTTTTTCGATGCATTCACGACCTTTTACAGTGATAAGTTTAACATCGCCAGGGCCCGCACCAATTAGATATACCATACCTGTCATTTTATGATTCCTTCCTCTATGAGAGCATCCACAATACGTTTGCCCCCTTCTTCGTATAAAGCTTTTGCAAGGTTTTTCCCAAGAATTTCACCTTTTTTAGCAGGGCCAGAGATTTCCCCTTCGTACACAGTTTTTCCATCGAGGGATGCAATCATGGCTTTCAAGGTTAATTGTCCTTTATTTATGATACCATGTACGCCCATTGGCACTTGGCAACCTCCGTTTAGTTGACGCAAGAAACTGCGTTCCCCTTCAACGGCATAGCGCGTTGCTTCATCGTTGATAGGAGCCAACATATCAAGCATCTCCGTATCGTCGGCGCGACACTCAATAGCGAGCGCCCCTTGTCCAACGGCAGGAATCATTTCATCCGCCTTGAAGACTTGTGTAATTTGGTCTTCTAAACCCAATCGTTTAAGCCCTGCTTGAGCCAAGATAACACCATCTAGCTTTTCCGTTTCGATCTTGCTCAAACGAGTCTGTACATTACCACGAATAACCTCTACCTTTAGGTCAGGGCGAACATGTAGCAATTGAGCTTGACGGCGCAAACTACTGGTACCAACACGAGCCCCTTGTGGCAATTTGTCCAGTGTTTTATACACGGGACTCACCAACGCATCATAAGGTACTTCACGAGCGGAGATGGCACCAAGAGTAAGGCCTTCAGGCAACTCTGTAGGCATATCCTTTAAACTATGTACGGCGATGTCGATGTTGCCTGCATGCATAGCCTCTTCTAATTCAGCAGTAAATAAACCTTTACCACCAACTTGAGCCAGTGGTTTCTCTAGGATACGGTCACCCTTTGTATTAAAGTGAACTAGCTCTACTGTAATATTGGGGTACAGACGTTGTAATTCTGCACTAATATGTTCAGCCTGCCATAGGGCAAGGGCACTTTTTCGCGTGCCGATTCGAATATGATCTCTCATGGCATTAGCCTTCTTTCTCAAGATTAAACATATCTTTGAATAAGTCCCAGTACAGACCTTCTTCCTCCGTACCAGCAATTTCGTTGAAGTGAATCATCGGTTCACGCAACATTTTGCGAATGATCATGCGACTCATCGAGTCCATAACACGGCGCTCTTTATCGGAAATATCTGGCAATTTTGCTAATGCGCGATGTAATTCACGACGGCGAATACGCTCCGCTTTTTCTGTGAGCAATGCCATCATCGGACGCACTGTTAAATAGCTTAATTTATCCAATAACTCTTCAATAGCATCGTGAATAATAGGTTCTGCCCGACGAGCTTCCTCTTCGCGCTGTGCCTTGTTTTCTTCTACTACACTTTCAAGAGAATCAATATTAAATAGATAAATACCGTCCAAGTCTGCCACCGCAGGATCGATATCGCGAGGCACCGCTATATCGATCATAACGATGGGTTCACCCTTACGAAGAGTCGTAATTTTCTTGGCTTCTCGTTCCGTAATAATATAATGTGGCGCCCCTGTAGATGTGATAAGAATATCCGCATCTTTAGCATAGTCTACAAAGTTATCGAGCTTAACAGCTTTACCATTAAAGCGTTCCGCTAACATTTCAGCCTTAGCAAAGGTTCTATTAGATACGAAAATCGTTTTTACACCCTTCGCTTGTAAATGTGTAGCCGTCAACTCGCTCATAGTACCTGCCCCTAAAATGAGTACCGTAGCTTCAGATAATGGCTTATCTAAGCTGTCCTCAGCTAGGTTAACAGCGGTGTAACTAACGGATACAGGCGTATTTGCAATGCCCGTATTGGTACGCACCTTTTTACCAACCCCAATAGCACGTTGGAATAAAATATTAAATATTGTGCCCGTACAGCCTGCGCTATAAGCCTGAATATAGGCTCCTTTTAATTGGCTCAAGATTTGACCTTCCCCCAACACAAGGGAATCAAGGCTAGCAGACACACGGAATAGATGTTCAATACAGTCCCGTTCTTCGTAGAAGAAGAATGCATCTGCATCAATATAATCTGCGCCTTTTAAATCTTTTAACACTGCCAACATGTAATCCTTTGGAAATTCTACGCCTTCTAAAGCAGCATAAATTTCCGTTCTATTACAGGTGGATAATATAACGCATTCTGAGATACAGTCAAATTCATAGAGGCGGTTTAGTGCGGCAACTACCTCGTCTTTATCAAACGAGAAACGTTCACGCACCTCTACAGCGGCACTTCTATGATTTAGACCTAATACCACTAATTGCATGGTTTAGTTTCTCCTCTATAATCATCCAATCTCCCTTGAGAATGGCTTCAAATGTTTCTACCGTCAGATTGTCTCGCCAAAATTTCTGTCGAGCCTCTGGCGTAGGAAGTAGTAACTTTACTTCTTCTCTAAATATTTTAAGTCTAGGCATAGCCTTTTGCAACTGACCATAACGATTCATCATATCTTGTCGTACGAGACGATTGATACGAGGTCCTACATTATTGGCACTAATAGCAATATGAAGATCGCCGAGTTCAAGGGATGACGGCACAGTAAATCTACACGCGCTCTGATCATCACTGCGGTTGGTCCACACACGATGTTTTTTTCCTAGCTCATACAAGGTATCGTTTAGTTCATGATTATCTGTGCAGATAAACAGCAAACTACTCGAAATAATATGCTCTTCGTCGTTCATTGTGAAAGCCCGATCACACCAAGTGATGCGATTTTCCTTTGTCCATTGGCTAATCGTATCCGTTACAGCAGGAGCGATAACGACAATTTGGCAAGGCTCCTCAATAAAAAGCTGCATCCGTCGTTCCGCTACTTCTCCGCCGCCTACGAATAGGATTATATCTTCGGTTGTAGGTTGAAATGTTATGGATACCATGGCTGTCCTACTATATATAAAAAAATCGGCTTGATGGTCAAGCCGATTTTCAACTGCCTACATAAATCGTTTCAGGTATACGCCGATACGCCCTTTACGAGAGGTACCTGTAATAGCTTCTACCTTCATTCGGCCACGACCACGCATGGATATGACATCCCCTTCTTTAACTTCTTGGGATGCACCCTTAGCTGGTTGCCAGTTTACTTGCAATAATCCTGCATTAATAGCGCTTACCAACTTGGTACGAGACACGCTAAAACCAGAACTTGCCACCGCATCTAAGCGCAAAGAAGCAACTGTAGTGCGGACTTCTTTAATTTTTTCTTCTTTTGGTGCAATATCTGAAAGCTCAATAGCCTCCACAGATACGGAAACCATAGCGATTTTTGTGAAGTTTTGAATCACAAAGTCTGCTACGCTTTCATCCACCATAATTTGAGCGCCCCCTTGTTGGACGATAACGTCCCCAAATTTGGAGCGATCAATGCCTAGGCCCATTAAGGAGCCAAGCACATCGCGATGAGTGAGCAATCGGAACCGAGGGTCCCAATTCACCTTAAGGGCGCAAATGCCCATATCCACAGTACCGTTAAAGTCGCTGTCTACGAAAGCGATACGAATGCGTTCCGCCCCTTCATAGCCACCATCAGTTTTAACTGTTAACTGTGGGTAATTAGCCTTGATAGCATCTGCAATAACAAGGCCTGCAGGACTCGTAAAGTCCGCCACACGGTACGGGCGACCTTTAACAACCTGCTCAGCCAAATCTAGCATACGGCGAGCTTCCTCGCCACTGCCGCTGGCCTCGAAATATCGTATTAATTTACTAGTATCTGCCAAAATTATTTCCCCAACTCATTCGACCGAGCAAGACATGCTACTACGCCATCTTGGAGAGCACTGCGAAGTCCACCTTTTTCCATAGCACCAATACCCGCAATGGTAGTCCCACCAGGGCTTGTCACCTGATCTCTTAGTACCGCTGGATGATTGCCACTTTCAAGAGCCATCTTACCAGCGCCGTACATCGTTTGAGCCGCCGCCTTTATCGCCAATTGACGTGGTAAACCAATTCTAACACCCGCATCAGCCAATGCATCAAGGATGACAAACATATAGCCAGGCCCCGCACCAGATAGTGCGCCTAAGCGATCTAAATCGGCTTCGCTCACCACTGCTACCTCGCCTACAGCCTCAAATAAGGCTTGTACAGCACGACCTAGATCAGTATTCACATCATCCCCGGCAAGTGCCGTCATGCCCGCACCGATAGAAGCCGGTGTATTTGGCATAGCTCTAAACCAGTTAGCTTGTGGAATCGCCGCATCAAGAGTATCTAAGGTTATACCTGCGGCAACAGAAATCATAACAGTCCCATAAGGTACTTCTTTTAAAGTCTCTAACACAGATGGTAACACTTGTGGTTTTACAGCCAATAGAATAGTGTTGTACTCGTTTACATTAGGCAATGTAGTAAAACCTACTACACCAAGCTCCTCTGTAAGAGCCTTACATTGTTCTTCGCGACGCACTAGAATGTGTGTATCACGTGCTTTCAAAACACCATGCTGTAATGCACCGCGCAATAGAGCGCCACCCATTGAGCCAACGCCTATACATAGGGTTTTACCTAACATAGTTATCACCACCATTTATAGAGAGATTATTTATTTTCCCAAGAGTATTCGTTTTGCTCAGTTGTGTTGCTTTCATTGTCATTATAATCAATGGAAATATTTACAGGTACGCACATGAAAATGTCTTTACCTACTTTTTCCAATTTGCCATCCAATGCATAAGTCGCACCAGATACGAAATCTACAATACGAGCTGCTTCATGAGGGTCTGTATTTTCAAAATTAATCAATACAGGACGCATGTCGCGCAATTGATGTGTAATATTTTCAGAGTCTTCAAATACTTTTGGTTCAATTACAACTACTTTCATAGCTGTTGGACGTTGTGTCATCGTAGATTGGCCTCCTACCTTGCGTGGATGAAATTCAGATGCACCGGACACGGGAGCCGCTGTTGCTACTGGGGTAGGTTCAGCTTCGTATTCCTCTTCATCTTCGTATTCGTAATCATCATATTCATAGTCATCATCAGTTCTGCCTAAGAATAAGTTTTTTGCTTTGTCTAAATAATCTCCCAATGCCATTTGGATTTCCTCCTAATACAATTAACGCTTCCGATTATCAGGTAACCCGAACCTTAATAATATACACGTTCCCCAAAAATTGCTGTGCCTACACGAACGATGTTAGCCCCTTCTTCCAAAGCAACCTCAAAGTCGTGAGTCATCCCCATAGATAAATATTGAATCTGCCCTTCTTCAAAGTAGCGTTTCATATCCTCAAACAAGGCGTTCGCTACGCGGAAGATTGGACGAGCTTCCTGTGGATCATCGAAAAATGGTGCCATACACATCAAGCCTCGTACGCGTACATGAGGCAATGTTTTTGCATAGTCTCGTACTTCTGGAAACTCTTCAACGGTCATCCCCGTTTTAGAAGCTTCGCGGGCCACATTGACTTGCAGTAATACATCTTGTATCTTGTCGTGCTTTGCAGCAACCTTTCCGATTTCATCTAATAATTTACGGCTATCCACAGAATGAATTAAATCAAACATAGGAACCGCTTGACGCACCTTATTAACCTGTAAATGACCAATCAAATGCCATGTTAATTGTGGCCCCTTATAGGTTAGCTGTTTTTCTTTGGCCTCTTGTACTCGATTTTCCCCTACATGAGTGACACCGAGCCGTGCGACCTCTTCCACAGCCGACACAGGATGGTTCTTTGTAACCGCCACTAATAATGCTGTATCTACGCGACCAACACGCGCCATAGCATCGGCCATGCGCTGCTGTATAGCGTGTAGGGATTCTTCAATCACGTGAATGCCCCCTTCAATCTATATATCATAATCAACAAATATATTTGTATAGACTATTCTATTATATAGTATTTAGGCTCAAATGTACATGATTTAAGGCTATCCCCTCCACAAATCCAAGCATGTATATACTTAAAATATCATACGTTATTATGATTCCTGTGAAAGTCAAATTTTATCGGTCTTGTAACATCGCAAATAAGGCCATACGACCGGTTCGACCTCCCTCTCGACGATAGGAATAACAATCTACTTCCGTTACACTATCGGTACCACCAATCGTGATGTTCTCTGGAGGAACGCCATTTACAACGAGATCCTCACCAATAAAGTTCCATAAATTGATATAAGCCTTGTCCAATTTATCAGCAGAATAATTGACAACATCAGATGAATCTCGGTCTGTCATATCTCTCCAGGCTAATTCAAAGCGTTTACCTAGTTCTACATCTACTTCAAAGGACTCAGGTCCAATACTAGGCCCAAGATATATATAGCAATCTTTGAACTCGGTCCCATAAGCCTCTTTCATGGCCTCAATGGTAAGGACTGGTAAACGGCCAATGGCACCACGCCAGCCTGCATGCGCCGTAGCAATCGCATGATGTTTAGCATCGTAAATACCTACGCCAACGCAGTCTGCTGTGAACAGAAATAATGGCACATGCGATAGATTTGTAAATACCGCATCACAATCATCGATAGCGGTATCTTCTCCAAAAGCACCTGCCCCAACAAGGTCTTCTGTGATTTCTACAGCCTTTAAACCATGGACTTGATTGCCACAAGAAATACGATTTGGTTCAACACCTAAATATTTCGCAATAATAGCTCGATTTTCTCGTACGTTCTGAGCTTCATCGCCTACATGAAACGCTAGATTTAATGATTCATAAGGGGCTTTAGATACGCCACCATGACGATAAGTATCGCCCATAACAATGGGAAATCGATCAACCCAGCTCGGCGCCTCATAAGACCAAGTACCATAAGGGCCTTTCACATCTATACGTTTTACAGATTGACTCATCTGTTCCTCCTATTTACAAACGCCACAGCGTTTACAACCTTTTGCACATGGAGGGGTATAGGCTTCATCGATAGATCGTTGCCATTCCATTTCAAGATAGCCCTCCTGCATTCCCATGTCTAAATGACTCCATGGCAAGAATTCATCAAAACTGCGTTCACGATAATTCATATTATCCATATCCAGGCCAGCAGCCTTCATTTCGGACTTAAAAGATTTACTGCCCCGATCTGCAGCACATGCTGCAATAACAGCGCCTAAGCGGCGATCCCCACGAGCAAGAACGCCTTGAATATACGCCTCTTTAGGCGACTCTACGAGAACCTCGATGCGGCGATTCTTTTGCAATGCTTTCTTTATGTATTGTAACTTTTTCTCCACCACTTTTTGGTTATCCATGGCCATCCATTGGAACGGTGTAAAAGGTTTAGGAATAAACGGATTAATACTGAGCGTTAAACGACCTTTACAGCCTACTTTTTCCATATGAGCCTGTGTTCTTTCCGCAAGTCCTACAATAGCCTCAATGTCCTCATCGGTTTCCGTTGGCAACCCAATCATAATATATAAGCGCATGTGCTGAATACCTGACTTTGCAGATAAGGTGGCTGCATTTTGTAAATGCTCTTCACTGATTCCCTTGTTAATGACCCGACGCAAACGTTCACTGCCCGTTTCTGGCGCAATGGTAATCGTCTTTTGTCCACTGTCCGCTAGTCCATCCACCACGGCTTGTGTTAACGAATCGGCGCGCAAGGATGCACAAGAGTAGCGCATATCTTTAGAGCGAATATAATTAACGAGTTCGTCTACCTCAGGATAATCTGAGATAGCAGCGCCCATGAGCCCCACCTTTTTACCTAGCTTTTCTGCGCGCTCTACACCCTCTTTCAAAATGTCTAAAGGACGTACACGAGGTACGCGGAAGCAATACCCAGCCATACAGAAGCGACAGTGACGACCACAACCACGGGCTACTTCGATGATATACATAGCACCAAATTCAGTATAGTTCGTAGCCACTACCGTTTCACCACCGCTAGTGAGCATTTCAAAATGACGTTTGATCGTTTTAGGCACGCCCTCTGCAATATCATAGCCTTTAAATTCACCGTCTTCACTGTAAATCGGCACATATAAGGATGGTACATACACACCCGATATATCCGCTAATTGACGTAAAATAGCATGGCGATCCAAGCCTTCCATTTTCCCGTCCCGAATGATATCTAGGACGCGACTAACGATGCCTTCCCCTTCACCGATGATAAAAGCATCGATAAAGTCGGCAAAAGGCTCAGGGTTAAAGGTCGCACAAGGGCCCCCTGCAATAACGATAGGGTCAAATTCGGTACGGTCTTTTCCCATAATAGGTACACGGCCATGGCGCAACATCAAAGGAATATGGAAATAATCCATTTCGAAGGTGACATCAAAAGCAACTACATCAAATTGATGCATAGGCCTTTGTGTTTCAACGCTCATAAGCGGAGTCTTAGTCTTATCGTAAGCTTCTAATTCCTTTTTCTCAGGCAAGAAGATTCGTTCGCAGACGCTATCATTTCGTAAATTGATTTCCTCATAAATGATATGAAGTCCAAGATTACTCATGCCCACAAAGTATGTATTCGGATAAACGATAGCTACTTTTTGCCCTGCATGAGGATTTACTGTTACCCGACTGTCTTCATCTTTATATAATTCTTGTAATCGATCAATTAAATCTTTACGATTCACTAATTTCCTTTCTATATAAGCCCACTACGAATAGTGGGCTTAATAACACTTTACATATCATTTGTACATCTATAAAATTACATAATACTAATTTCGCCTATAATAAAAAACCAATAGATATTACAATTTAGATTTCAATTTATCCTTAGTATGAGCGGTCTTACTTTTAAGAGTGCTTACAATTTGTGGGCGATGTTTTCTTTCATAAGGATATACAACAACTTTTTCATCTTTATATTCTGCAATATATATGTCCTTAACAGAGTATCCTTGAGCTTGGATTTCTTGTTCAAGCCAATCTCTATCTTTTTCAATTACATCGAGGGTAAACTGATTAATTTGACCATCATCGATAAGGTCAAATCGAATATTATCTTCACCGAATTGAACCACGTTGAGCTGACCGTTTTGCTCCAATACGGCACGCTTAACATCCGTAACATATTGAACACCGGCAGCACGAAGTTTTAATTTAAGTTCAGCCGCTTGTATACCATAACGCATACATTCTTCTGTTAGAATATGACCTTTTTCGATTACTATAACTGGATGACCATCAAGAATTGCTTTAAAAATACGAAGATTCCCTTTTAAAAACTTAAGAGTCATTACGAGGATAGTCCATAAAATAAGAACTAACATAAACTGTAAAATGCCAATTTGATCATTGTAAATAATGGCACCGATAATACCACCAAGTACGTAGTTTTGCAATTGGTCTAAAGCAGAGGTTGGGGCTAAATTGCCCTTACCCATTAAATTGATTTGTAGAATAATCGCCAAGAGACCGATGGCGAGTTTTGCAAAGACCATCCCATAGACGGCCATAGCTTCTGTCATATGTGGTCCTCCTTATGGTAATGTGTCCGCTTTATCATGAATTCGATCTATAGGACTTACCTTATAAACACGTGTAATAGTATAGGTTGAAAATTCTGGATTAAATTGAACCTCATAGTAAGCATCACTTACTTTTAAAATCATACCATTACGAATCTTTAAGGAGTTAACCGCCAATTGGTCGCTCGGTACGGAACGATCTGAACTAAAAGAATGTAAAAATTGAGCCATACGAGAGGAGTCCTCAGAATAGGTTTTCATCCGATTATACTCTTGGTATTCAAGCCCTAAGAAGAACACTACGATTAAAGACAATATAATCATCAGGTCACGATAGCGACTAGTAAAACCATTTCGCAATACTTGTACTCCCAAAATGAGTAATGCTAACAGAACAGCTACAATTATAATAAAGCCCCAAGTTTGACCTATTACAGCCTGACTTTCAACATAGGCTAATGTGTAAAAATCCATGCTACACTCCTTTCAAATATTACTTTTTATTATACCATATTTGATTCCAATATTTTCGATGTAATCGTCAAGATGGCCCAAAATAATGTAAGAAAAGATAAAAAATAGCGACCCCTTACGGGGTCGCTTTTAATAAGCATATAATCTCACAAAAGATTACCTAAATAATACTCTTATTTTAACCAGCTCATCAAGTTGCGAAGTTCTGCGCCAACTGGTTCAATTGGATGATTAGCAGCTGCTTCGCGATGTTCTTTAAGGAATTTTTGACCATTTTTGGAATCTGCTAAGAATTCATCAGCAAATTTACCAGATTGAATATCCGCCAAGATTTGTTCCATAGCTTTTTTAGTATCTGCAGTGATTACGCGAGGACCTGCATGGTAATCGCCGTATTCAGCAGTGTTGGAGATGGAGTGGCGCATTTTTTGGAAGCCACCTTCGTAGATAAGATCTACGATTAATTTCATTTCATGCAAGCATTCGAAGTAAGCGTTAACAGGTTCATAACCAGCTTCAGTTAATACTTCAAAGCCAGTTTTAATCAACTCAGTAACACCACCGCACAATACAGCTTGTTCACCAAAGAGGTCAGTTTCAGTTTCGGATTTGAAGTTAGTTTCCAAAATACCAGAACGGCCACCACCGATACCAGAAGCCCATGCTAATGCCACTTCTTCAGTATCGCCAGATGGGTCTTTTTCTACAGCGTACAAACAAGGAACGCCGGAACCTTCTTGGTATGTACGACGAACTAAATGACCAGGACCTTTAGGAGCTACCATGAATACATTGATGTCTTCACGAGGTACGATTTTACCAAAGTGAATGTTAAAGCCATGAGCGAATGCCAAGTACGCACCTTGTTTCAAGTTTGGAGCAATATCTTGTGCATATACGTCTGCTTGCAATTCGTCTGGAATCAATACCATAACGATATCAGCGCCTTTAACGGCTTCTGCAGTTTCTTTTACTGTAAGACCTGCTTCTTCAGCAGCTTTCCAGCTAGAAGAACCACCGCGAAGCCCAATTGTTACGTCCATACCATTTTCTTTCAAGTTCAATGCATGAGCATGACCTTGGGAACCGTAACCTAACACTGTAATTTTTTTGCCTTCCAATTTGCTTAAATTACAATCTGCATCATAATAAACTGTAGTACCTAAAATTTTACCTGCCATATTAGACAACCTCCAAACATATTCAATAGAATATAGATTATATATACTGTACACAATCTAACAAATTTTTGCAAGATGTGGCGTACATTAATTTAGTATCAGTAAGCCAAGTTTTAAGCCTCTGATAAAAAAATTTGATAACTACCGAACCATCACCCATGGACGATCATCTTTCCATACAACTTGTACGGAAAGTCCAAAGACATCAGATAAAATATCATCAGTTAGTACCTTGTGTTTAGGACCTGCATGAATCATCTTACCCTCTCGCAAGATAGCTACATGAGTAATAAACGGTAGTATCTCTTCAATTTGATGCGACACATAGATAATCGGCGTCTGCTGCTCCGCCACCAAGGTAGATACGGTGCGTAAAAACCGCTCCCTCGCTGGTAAGTCCAAGCCAGAGCAAGGCTCATCCAAAATCAATAATTCCGGATTTGCCATAATAGACCGCGCTAACAATACACGACGCTGCTCACCAGCAGATAAGGTATAAAAACGATGCCCTTCCAAATAGCCTAGTCCAAATTCAGATAGTAGTTCTATCCCTCGCTGATGGACCTCAGGTGCTACCTCTTGGTATATACCAATGCTACTAAATGCACCAGAAATAACAATATCTTCAACGACTTGTTTATCCAAGGTTGACTGAAATTGTCCAAGAGCAGAACTGACAAATCCTAGTCTAGATTTGATTTTAGGCCACGCATATTTGCCAAACTCCTTACCAAACACACGCAAAGTGCCCGTTGTAGGAATTTGATAAGCCGGTAGCATACTAAGTAGCGTTGATTTGCCAGCTCCATTGAGCCCTAATAAGGCCCAATGTTCACCTTCCTCTATATGCCAATTTACATTATCTAAAATAGGTCTGCCATCACGGCGAAAGCAGACATTTTCATAATGGAGTAATTCACGCCCCACGTTATCAGCTCCTACATTTTTTCTCCGCGACTCATAGCGGTGATACCTGTTTTGGCAATTTCAAGAATACCATAAGTTTCCATAATTTGAATGAAGCCACGTAATTTTTCTACACTGCCAATGACTTCAATGATCATAGATGTAGGAGAAATATCTAACACATTACCACGATATACATCGGCAATCTGTACAATTTGTGATCTTGTAGAAGCAGATGCTTTTACCTTGATAAGCATTAACTCACGGCATACCACATCATGATCTTCAAACACTTTAACCTTAACAACATCGATAAGCTTGTAGATTTGTTTTTGCACTTGATCGAGAATTTGGTCATCGGCCTCTACAGTAATAGTAATACGTGCATAACCTGGCTGATTTGTAATGCCAGATGTCATTTTTGTAACGTTAAAGCCACGACGGTTAAAGAGTGCCAAAATACGTGTACCAATACCCGGTGCATTTTTTGCAATGATTAAGACTTGATGTTCTTTCGCCATTATAGCACCCCTTTCTTACCCATCATACCGCTTATCGTGCCGCCTGCTGGAATCATTGGTAATACATTATCCTCTCGTTCAACGCGACAATCCAAGACAATGCTTTCATCCGATGTAATGTATGATTTAAATTCTTTATTGAAAGTTTCAACATTATCTAGACGAGCTGCTTTCAAGTCAAATGCATCTGCGAGTTTCAAGAAGTTCGGACTCACTTCCAAATCTACATAGGAGTAGCGTCTATCATTGAATATTTCTTGCCATTGACGAACCATACCAAGATAGCCATTATTAATAATAACAATCTTAATTGGCAAATTATATTGGCGCACCATCATGAGCTCTTCACAAGTCATCTGGAATCCACCATCACCGACAACGAGGATAACCTGTTTCTTAGGCGCCCCTACTTGAGCACCGATAGCCGCCGGCAAGCCATACCCCATGGTACCCGCACCGCCAGAGGTAACGATAGTATGAGGTTTTTTATGAGTTAAGAATTGAGCCGCCCACATTTGATGTTGGCCTACATCACTTACGATTATGGCATCATCCTTAGCAATTTTATTAAGCTCAGATAACACATATTGTGCATGTAATACACCATTTTTAGACTCAGGGATTACCATAGGGTATTCCACTTGCCATTCTCGGATTTGCTCAAGCCACGCTTCATGAGTTGTAGGTTCTACAAGAGCATTAAGCTCCGTTAATACCTGTTTTAAATCCCCTACGATAGGCACGTTGATTGTAACATTCTTATCAATTTCAGCTGGGTCGATATCAATATGGATGATTTTAGCTTTTTTACAGAAGAAATCTGGATGGCCTGTGATGCGGTCATGGAAACGAATCCCTGCAGCAATCACGAGATCTGCCTCATCTGTACTATTATTAGCGGCTACAGAACCGTGCATACCAACCATGCCAAGAGCCAATTCGTGATCTCCTGGGAAGCCACCAAGACCAACTAATGTATTCGTCACCGGGATTTGAGCCTTTTCAGCTAATTCTTTAAGCTCATCCATAGCGCCAGACTTCAATACACCTGCTCCAGCAATGATAAGTGGGCGCTTTGCGTTTTTGATGAGAGTAGCTGCTTTTTTAATTTGACCTTGATGACCTTTATAGGTTGGATCATAGCCTTCAAGATGAATAGGTACTTCGTACAATTTGTTGTATTCCGCCATGGATATTTTTTCTGTTTGAATATCCTTTGGAATATCGATGAGTACAGGGCCTGGGCGACCTGTACCAGCAATAAAGTACGCCTCTTTAATGATGCGAGGCAAATCATGAATATCTTGAACAAGATAGTTATGCTTGGTTATAGGCATCGTAATACCTTGGATATCCGCCTCTTGAAAGGAGTCCTTACCGATAAAGGGCCGTCCAACCTGACCAGTAATGGCCACCATAGGTACGGAATCCATGTACGCAGTCATAATACCTGTCACAAGATTCGTTGCGCCAGGACCAGACGTAGCAAGACATACACCTACGCGACCAGATACGCGAGCATAGCCATCTGCCGCATGTGCAGCACCTTGTTCATGGCGAACAAAGTAATGTTTAATTTCAGGGAAACTATATATTTCATCATAAATTGGAATTACCGCGCCACCTGGATAGCCGAACATATCGGTTACACCAAGGCGATGCAATGTTTCAAGGACAATGCGTGCCCCATTGATTGTTTCTGCGCTCATAGGAAACCTTTCACCCAGCTATTCAGACAATATCTCGCTGGAATTTAAACGTTTAATAATGTAGCCATTATGTTTGAAAGTATCAATAATGTGTTGGATGTGCTCTTCACCATTTGTTTCTACCGTTACTTGCAATTCCACTTCATGGAAACGGTCAAGGTTTTTGAACTGATTATGGTCGAGTTTAATAACATTTGCATCTGCATCTGCTAACATTTGAGATACAGCCACTAACTGGCCAGGTTTATCAGGAAGGTTAACGGAGAAGGTAAAGATACGACCGCGCAATACGAGGCCTTTATTAATCATTGACGAAATAGTTAGTACGTCGATATTACCACCACTGACGATAGCTACCACCTTTTTACCGCGGCACTCTAATTTCTTGAGACCAGCGAGTGGCAAAATACCAGAGTTTTCTGCTACTAACTTATGTTTTTCAACAAGCAATAAAAATGCTTCCATCAATTCATAATCAGAAACGGTAATAATTTCATCTACATATTGCTTGATATATTCTAATGTAGTTTCTCCAATTTGACGTACTGCCGTACCATCTGCAATCGTCGCCACTTCATCGAGAGGTACAGGATGATCAGCCTTTAAGGCAGCTAGGGCACTCGCTGCACCTTCTGGTTCTACACCGATAATCTTAACACGCGGATTTTTTAATTTCGCCGCAGCCGCAATACCAGATACGATACCACCGCCCCCAACAGGAACGAGCAAAATATCCGCATCAGGCAATTCATCAAGCACCTCAAGGGCAATCGTACCTTGCCCTTCTATTACATCTTCATCATTAAACGGATGAACGAACACATAGCCGTGTTCTTTTTGCAACTCCATCGCCTTTTGATAGGCTTCGTCATAAATCTCGCCGAATAGTACAACATCTGCACCGTATTGTTTTGTAGCATTCACCTTGATAAGAGGCGTGTGTTTCGGCATGACAATAGTCGCTTTAATACCAAGACGTTTCGCAGCAAGGGCCACGCCTTGTGCATGATTACCGGCAGACGCAGCGATAACACCGCGCGCCTTTTCCTCTTCTGTTAGTTTTGCAATTTTATTATAAGCTCCACGAACCTTGAAAGAGCCTGTTATTTGCAAGTTTTCTGGCTTGATGTATACATCATTTCCACACTCGTCAGAAAACACATCACTATGAAGTAACTTCGTTTTCACAGTGATTGTGCTCAATCGCTCACGAGCCTCCATAAAATCATATAACTTATACATATACACGGTCTCCTCTAGTTAGTATTAAATGAAAGTCGAGTATTAGTCTTCAAATACTTCGATAGCACCTTGTGCAGCAGAGGATACGTGAAGAGCGTATTTTTTAAGATATCCAGTTACATTGGATTTGAATGGTTTCAATGCAGCTTTACGACGAGCGATTTCATCATCAGATACAGCTAGTTCCAATTTACCGTTTGGAATATCGATGTTGATAATATCACCATCTTCAACGATAGCAATGGTACCGCCTGCAGCTGCTTCTGGAGATACATGTCCGATGGATGCACCACGAGTCGCACCAGAGAAGCGTCCATCTGTCAACAAAGCTACATCTTTATCTAGGCCCATACCAGCAATCATAGATGTTGGAGTCAACATTTCACGCATACCAGGACCGCCTTTAGGGCCTTCGTAGCGGATAACTACAACATCACCTTTTACGATTTTACCGCCCGTAATAGCTTCAACCGCTTCTTCTTCGCTGTTGAATACCTTTGCTGGACCAGAGTGAACAAGCATATCTGCATCTACGGCACCGGCTTTTACAACGGAACCATCTACAGCAAGGTTCCCTTTGAGAACCGCGATACCACCAGTTTCATGTACTGGATTATCCCATGGATGAATAACATCTTCATCCACAACATGAGCGGCCGCTGCAATTTCACCTTGTGTTTTAAGAGCAACAGTTTTGCAATCTGTATGAAGACGACCATTTTCTGCTAAACGTTTCAACACGGCAGATACACCACCTGCAGCGTACAAGTCTTCAATGAAATATACGCCAGATGGAGATAATTTAGATAATTGAGGTGTATTTTGAGCGATGCGATCGAAATCGTCTAAGGATAATGGTACACCTGCTTCGTGAGCAATAGCCGGTAAATGAAGCGCCGTATTAGAGGAACCACCCAAAGCCATATCAAGAGCTACCGCATTTTCAAAGGCTTCACGAGTCATAATATCTTTAGGGCGAAGGTTTGCTTTTAATACCTCTACCGCTTGCATACCTGCTAATTTAGCTAAGCGCAAACGTTCAGAATATACCGCTGGGATTGTACCATTGCCAGGAAGGCCCATACCGAGAGCTTCTGTTAAACAGTTCATTGTATTTGCTGTATACATACCAGAGCAAGAGCCACATGTAGGACATGCCGTATTTTCGATATCGGCTAACTCAGCATCATCCATTTCACCAGTTTGATGTTTGCCTACGGCCTCGAATACGTCGGACAAACCAATCTTTTTACCTTTATGTACACCAGCGAGCATAGCCCCACCAGACACGAATACAGATGGGATATTAAGACGCGCAGCTGCAATCAACATGCCTGGCACTACCTTATCACAGTTTGGAATAAATACCATCGCATCGAATGGTGTAGCCATAGCAGTAGCTTCGATGGAATCTGCAATGATATTACGTGTAACTAAGGAGTATTTCATGCCGATATGGTTCATTGCCAAACCATCGCAAATACCGATAGTATTGAACTCGATTGGCACACCACCTGCGTTGCGGATACCGTCTTTTACGGCTTGTACAATATTTTTCAGGCCTACGTGACCAGGGATGATTTCATTGAAAGAGTTGGCAATACCGATGACGGGTCTACCCATTTCTTCATCAACAAAACCTAGAGCTTTTAGTAAAGATCTGTGTGGTGCACGTGCTACGCCTGTTTTCAAATTGTCACTTCTACAACTCATGTTAATCTCCTCACTTTTGAAAGCATCCACTTGGACAGCTTTCACGACGCATAAAAAAAGACGATTCCAATGAATCGTCTTAAAAGTTTACAAATGATATTCCTTTTGTTTACAGAATTCCTATATACATAAATAATCCTATGTACCCCTTGGAATAAATACACATAAGAAACAAACCATATAGTCAAATCTTATTGATTGTATATTAAACCATTCGCGGAACTTCTAAGACAAAAACGTGTTAAGTTGTTGTTCATAATTCGAATGTCATTAATAATCACGACTAGCGCAATAATCAATAAGCTAATGACTAAACCTAACATGTTTCCTCCTAAAATATTCTGTAATATTAATCACGGAATAATAATAACACGTTATATTATCCCGCGCAAGATAATTCACAATAAATTCTATAGATTCATCATAGTTTTTTGTGAAGTTCACCATACCCAAAAACTATAGCAAACCTAGTAAGGTATAAAAAATATAGATATAACAAGAAAAATCCCTCACCGTAGTGAGGGATTGAATATATTATAAAATACCAAAGAGCCACATGCCAAAGGTGCCGCCCCAGAAATGAATGAGGAAGCTCACCACAGAGATAGCAAGGCCTACGCGCCACCACGTACCTTGTGGCACATAGCCAGCACCAAAGAAGATCGGTGTTACACCCGAACTATAGTGAGTCAATGTACAGCCAGGACTGTTCATCAAACCAAAGAGCAATATCGTAAACGGAATAGGAGCCCCCATCGCCACTAAAATGGCTGCAAAGGCGGAGAACAGAGCCGTAATACGCGCCGTACCACTGGCAAAGAAATACTGAGAGTACACAAAGGTAGCGGAAATGATAAAGGACGCCCAGAACCAGTCAAAGCCAGCTAAATGTTGACTTACAAAATCTGCAAAGACAGCTACTACACCGAGTTTACCAAGCAACCCAGCCATGCCCACAAGCGTGCCCATCCAGATGAGGATATCCCAACCGGTTCGTTCACCCAAAATATCCTCCCACGTAAGAGAGCCTGTTACAACACACGCCAGAACCCCCATCATCGCAACAACTGTAGGATGAAGCTTAGTCCAAATCGCTGTAGCCCAAAGCAAGATGCAAAGAACAAAAATAATGGCAACAGAAATTTCAGCCTTCGTAATAGGTCCAAGAGCATCTAGTTCTTTTTGAGCCATTGCTGCAGCCTCTGGTGTTTCCTTGATTTCTGGTGGATAGATTTTATAGATAAACCAAGGCATCAAAATCATACAAATCACACCAGGAATCACACCGGCTTGGAACCATTCCCACCAAGATATATCATAGCCAAACAGTTTAGCACCTAAGGACGTAATAAGCAAGTTACCACTACATGCAGTCAAGAAGATCGTTACTGTAATGGTGTTAATAGTATGTGCCGTCGTCATCAAGTACGCCCCAATGCGGCGAGCCGTATTACCATATGGTTCAGAGTCAAATGCTAAGGAAATATTTTGTACGATGGGGAATACGATACCACCACCACGCGCCGTATTAGATGGTGTAGCTGGAGAAATAATCAAATCTGTACAAGCCAAAGCATAGGCAAGCTTTAATGAGCTTGTGCCAAAGGAGCGAATCAAGGTGTACGCAATGCGCTTGCCAAGGCCAGAATTAATAATACCGCGAGAAAAGAATACGGCTGCTACGATAAGCCACACATTCGCTTCTGCATAGCCACCTAGTGCCTGTACCATAGTGATGGAGTTAGTGGCTACGGCTACAACAATACCAAAAAGCGCCATAATGCCCGTTGGCCAAGGTCGCAATATAAAGCCCACAATAGTAGCCGTAAAGATAGCTAATAAATGCCAACCTTCCGGCTTGATTGCCTCTGTATGAGGTAAAAACCAAATGACGAGGCCCACTAAAACGGTAAGGGCCGCTCGTGTAAAAGTATTCATAGAACCTCCATTAGGCTTAACAACTTTCCAAAAATTCTTTGATCTTAGGATTTGCTCTTAACGCATCCATTTCTTCAGGGGATAATAATTTTACCTTATCTCGATCTTGATTAACTAAACAAAGGAATCCAATATAATCCCCTTTATTAGCTCGGAATTGATGGATTGTGTTACCGGGAATTTCGATAAAGTCGCCAGATTTTACATCATGAATCTCATCGCCTAATAACAATTGCCCCTTACCACGGAAAATCATAACCATATGAGTATGCTCATGATATTCTAAGGTGGAATAGCCCCCAGGCAAGCATTCAAAATAGCGGAATTGACATGGAATATCATAAGCCCCATCGTATAATACTTGACGTGTTACATCTTTAAAAGGACTACCATCTTGCTTATACACCAAGGTTTCGATACCATCCCACTTAAAATTTTTAGCATCAAACTTACGTATCATCGTATTACCTCTTTAAACAAAAAAGGGCTGCATCGAAACAAGGTTTCAATACAGCTCCATCGGTTCGATTATTTGAAGAGACGTTTCAAAGTGCCTAGTAATCCATGACTATGTTTTTGTACACCGTCTGCAACGCCTGCCACTTCAAAGCCAGTTCGTTCAATGGCTTTTGTAATAACTTCTACAGATGCTTTTGTTGGATCAAAAGAAACAGTAGCAGTCTTTTCTGGCAAATCTACTTCTGCACTTAATACACCAGGCAAACCTAGAGATGCACCTTCAACTGTTTCTTTACAGTTGTTGCACATCATCCCCGGTACAGTAAATACCTTTGTTACAACGCCATTATCTTCGCCACAACCACAATCTTTGCACATAGTGTTACCTCCTATTAATCGTTAGCTTCTTTATGTTTATCGTCGTTCTTAGCCCCTGCTGTCACATCGATAGTAGTCGCTTTCTTAACGGCTTCTTTCGTTTCATCAACAGCCTTTTTAGGCCCCGAAATAGCATCTTTAAACTCATTGATGCCTTTACCAATAGCTTTACCGACTTCAGGCAATTTACCAGGTCCGAAGATAACTAGAGCAATCACTAATATAACTATTAATTCAGGTGTTCCTATAGACCCCATATGTATCTCCTTTATTTTTACTACTACTTATACTCTTTAGTGTACATCATCATAGGCTGCCTTGTCCACATACCAGGTCATGGCTTCTTGTGAAAGCACCGCTCCAGGCAATACACGACCAATGCGTTTTTCCCAAGGTAAATCCTCGTAATCTTCGCGTTGATACAATACCTTTGTCAAAGCAGTTCGCTTACTTTCACCAGTTACGGTAAACCAAATAGCATCGGATTTTGCTAAGAACGAAAAGGTCATAGAAATACGTTCCCATACCTTTCCATCCTCAACGGCTACCACCTCTTGATCTGTGACACGCAATGCATGAGAACCTGCAAATAGACCGGCTGTATGACCATCTTCGCCAAGATCGAGCAATGCCAAATCTAGTCCACTTTTTTTACAAGCCTTGAGAACATTCTTAACCTCTTTCTCGTATTCCGCTGCCGCTTCTATTACAGTTTTAGAATCTGTATTAATTGGCAAGAAATGAGCCGCCCCTTTCGCCTTACACAACAAGTAAGGTTTCACGCGATTGAAGTAATTATCCTCATGAGATTGCGGCAAGAATCGCTCATCAGTCCACACAAAGAATATGCGTTCCCAATTTAGGCGTTCAATATATTCTGGGGAATTAAGCAATTCTAATAAACCATTAATAACAGTCCCGCCCGTAATACCAACAACACACGTTTCAGTGCGATTGATTTCCTCGTTGGTAAAAGCAATAAAATCCTCTGCCAATGCTTGAACTACATCGCTAGGGCTGTCATAACATTTAATTGTATCTTGAGCCATGTAATAATGACCTCCTAAAACTATTTCAATAGTTCTATTATATACACTTTTTCTGTGTAATGAAAGCAAAACCGATGTAACTCAATAGTTGGAGCCACATCGGTTCTAATTATATTTGTATTTTCTTATGAATTACAGGAAATTCCATTCCGTATATTCATAAATCAATATTATTGTTGACCAAATTTAGGACGGCGACGCTCTGTAAACGCACGGACTCCTTCTTTGAAGTCCTCTGAAAGACCTAATTTACATTGGTTCTCTACTTCAAACTTCTTGTACTCTTCCCAACCCGCTAAGAAGCTATTCCACATCATTTCCTTCATAACGCGGTAAGATTGTGCAGGCCCTTTTGCCAACTTCTCAACAAGGCGTCTTGTAGCAGTCTCTAAATCTTCTAATTCACAAACCTTATACACAAAGCCAAGTTCCTTACCCTTTTCAGCAGATACGGCTTCACCGGTCATGACAATATGCATAGCACGGTTCATACCAATAGAACGCGTCAACAAGAATAAACCGCCTGCATCAGGAGCAAGGCCAACATTTACAAAGGCTTGAATAAAGCGTACGTTATTAGCAGCTACAACAAAATCTGCCGCCAAAGCCATATTGAAGGCAGCACCTGCTGCAGCCCCTTGAAGGCTCATGATAACAGGTTTTGGTAACTTCTTCATAGCCATAGAAATCTCAGCTACTAGCTCAACGATTTCAAATAAAGACTCAGTATCCCCTTCGTTTACAGCGCGCTCCATCTCTGTTAAATCGCCACCCGCAGAGAACACCTTCCCCTCTGCATTGATAAGCAATGCACGAACACTTTCATCATTATGAGCTTTATCTAAAACCTCAAGAATCTCCTTGCACATCTCGATATTAAAACCATTGGCTACCGTCGGACGATTAAAGGTCAACGTACCAATGCCGTTGTCCACTACGTACTGAATTGTATTATAAATCATATGAGTTCTCCTATATGAAAATCTATTTTCGAAAAAATTCGATTATATCTCTATTATAGGAGAATTAAATGTCTGTGTAAATGATAGAATTAAATAATCCTATGAATTAAAACTTAAGATAAATATAATCTAAGTTAAAAACTATATATGATGCAAAAACACCTGCAGACATTGTCTGCAGGTGTAATATCCTGTATTCCCAATATTAACGTTTGGAGAATTGGCTTGCTTTGCGGGCTTTTTTAAGACCGTATTTTTTACGTTCTTTCATACGTGGGTCACGAGTCAAGAAGCCAGCTTTTTTCAAAGATTGACGAAGTTCGCCATCTACGTCCAATAACGCACGGGAAATACCGTGACGAATTGCACCAGCTTGACCGGAAGGACCACCACCAGCTACAGTTGCGATAACATCATATTGTTCAACTGTGTTAGTCAAGTTCAAAGGTTGTTTTACGATCAATTCCAAAGTTTGGCGACCGAAATAATCATTAAGTTCACGTTTGTTAACAGTGATTTTACCTGTTCCCGGTACCAGACGAACTCTAGCAACGGAAGATTTTCTACGACCAGTGCCGTAATATTGTGCTACTGCCATTATATATTCCTCCCTCTAGATTATCGTACGGAAATTTCTAACACTTCTGGTTTTTGAGCTGCATGTGGATGCTCAGGGCCAGCGTATACGTTTAATTTACGGTATTGTTGTGCACCCAATTTGTTTTTTGGAAGCATGCCACGAACTGCCATTTCAACAACACGTTCAGGTTGTTTTTCAAGCATCATGGACAATTTAGTGAAACGGGAACCACCTGGGTAACCAGAGTGACGGAAGTATTCCTTTTGTTCCAATTTTTTACCAGTTACGCGAATTTTTTCTGCGTTTACAACGATCACATGGTCACCAGTGTCTACGTGTGGTGTGAAAGTTGGTTTATTTTTGCCCCGAAGAACTTTTGCAACTTCGGCAGCAAGGCGTCCTAAAGTTTTACCTTCAGCGTCAACAACATACCATTTCCGTTCGATTGTGTTCGGATTGGCCATATATGTAGTTTTCATGCTGCATATCCTCCTAATAACGTCATAATTCTACCAAAATCAGCTTGTCCTTTGCTTCCGGGGCTAATGGAAACACGACTAAAGCTTACTCAAAATAGTATACAGATTTTATGGGTTTGTGTCAATTAAAATTTAGTAGTTATACGCTATCATCAAATTAATTTTTTAATATAGAATTACATTGCTGTATTACCTCATTCAATACGGTCTGATCAGTATTAAGAACAAGTTTAACCCAATTATCACGCCAACTACCTCCCAATTGAGCGTCTACTTTTATATGTCCATATGATTTGCATATAATATGGACATAATCATCCGAATCATCATAAGCAATACGAACCTCTCCATCTAATGTAATATATATTAATTTTGAGTTGACTGATTAATTGTCTAAATTGATTTACAGTATAAACAAATGTGCCTCGTCCGGAAAAATCACCACTTTTAATATACACACTAAAGGCAATACACTCCTCTCGAGACTCAACATCAGCAATATATTTTTCTTCTAACTCAACACGTATAAAATCCATTAATCTCCTCTAAATAATAAAGAATGAATAGTCCCCTTTATTATCTTGCCTTAGCAAAAACCTACTTATATTACATATAACTTTATATTGTGCAGGAAATTTATATATTTATATAGAATTATGAATATATAATATCAAAAATTGATAAAAGTTTAATTTAGATTTTGTAAAACAACACATATTATATCTGTACTTCTATAATCTAGGAGATGATAATATGAATCTAGAAAATAAAAACTCATTTCTCTTAAATAGTGCTCTATTTTTTTCAACAATGGGAAGCACTGCAACAACACTAGGCTTTATAACATATATATTTAATACCACCCACAGTCCTTTTAATACAGGGGCAGTTACGATAGCAACATTATTAGTTGGAATGTTATTAGGCCCATTTTTAGGGATACTTGTAAAAGAAAAAGGCTTAATGTGGTCTATGGTAGTTCCTGAAATAGTTTCGGGTTTTATATTATTAATTTTTATTTTCATAGATAACCTTTATCTAGTATATATCATAGCTTTTCTTATAGGTTTTAATAATAAAATTTTAGGAATCGCTAGACTTTCTTTTATACCTAATATTACAAATGATCTAGTCAAATTTAATGCACTGCTCCGGTCTATTAATCGTTTTGCATTGATAAGTGGTTCCTTATTATTTAGCGTTATAATTAATTACTCTTTAACGATGGTATTCGTTATTGATGCAATTACTTATATTATTTCAGCCTACCTACTTTATCAATTAAATAGAAATGTGAAAATACAATCATACTCAACTATCTCCCAAAAAACTATTAGACAAAACATATATGATCGAATTCAACTTTTAATAAAGGGATATAAATTATTATTCCTAAACAAAAAAATTAATTTTATAGTTTATTTGGGTATATTAGCTAGAATATTTTATATGTGTATTCCGATTCTACTATTAATATTTATTAAAGATATCTTACATTTAACTGATAGTCAGTATGGATATACACAAACAATCTCTAGGCTGGCATCATTCATTGTTTTTGGAATTCTTGCTAAATATTTCACCATTAACTTAGTAACGAGTTTTAAAAAGATTTTGTTTCCTCTTTTTTTACTATATGGGGGAAGTATTTTTTGCATAGGTTATATAAAAACAATAGAAGAACTTTATATTCTATATAGCATATCTGAAATATTATTATTTACAGCCGTTGTTTTAGTCCATGCATATATACAATCTATTTTTTCACAGGAAGAGTTAACATTAGCTAGCGGTTCTGTAAGTACAGGTTTTTCTATTGGATCAATATTATCAATAACTATATTTACAAGCTTAGCAAATGTATTACCTTTACATGATATATTTTTTATATGTGGATTTGGAATAATCATAAGCACTGCTATTATAATAGGTTATACTCGATTAAACTCTAAAATTTAATTTTTTATGATAGCTCTACTTTTATAAACAATACCCACAACATACAAAAACCCGCAGTGCATAGCACTGCGGGCAATAGCGCCAAATTATTTGGAGTACAATTCGACGATAAGTGTTTCGTTAACTTCGATAGGAAGTTCTTCACGTTGAGGAAGACGAGTGAAAGTAGCTTTGAAGCCTTCCAAGTCTTTTTCAATGTAAGGAAGTTCGAAAGAACGAAGTTCTTGGAAGTTAGTTTTGAACATTTCGTTATCACGAGATGCTTCGCGCAATTCGATTACATCGCCTGGTTTGCAGGAGAAGGAAGGAATGTCTACGCGACGACCGTTTACCAAGATGTGGCCATGGTTTACCATTTGACGAGCTTGACGAATGGAGTTACCAAAGCCGATGCGATATACAAGGTTATCAAGGCGTTGTTCCAAAAGGATCAACATGTTTTGACCTGTAACACCTTGCATTTTTTTCGCTTTATCATAATAGCGTACGAACTGGCGTTCTAGCAAGTTGTAGTAAGCTTTAACTTTTTGTTTTTCTAATAATTGTGTGCCATACTCAGACATTTTTTTCTGACGTTGGTCTTTTTTGACGCGATTCAAGGCTTTTGCGTGACCGAATACGTTCACACCAAAGCGACGACAAAGTTTGAATCGAGCCTCTCTTCTCGTTGCCATGTGATTATCACCTCATAAGATTAAAAATAAACCTGTACCTACACATAATGGTACCCAAGTATAATATCATTTTCATCTAGTTATGTCAATTATCGATACTTGTGAAAGTCATTGAAATAAGTGCATAATCACAATTTTTAATTACACTTTTTTACGATAATACGACGCACTATATCGATTGTGCATGTTTCATCATATTTTATAGATTTAGATGAAAAATCAATTATAGTATGCTACAATATGAATAAGTAAGGTAATAGGTATCATTGGAGTCTTATGTCTAAGTTGGGGGAATAACATGAAAGAGTTACCTACAATGCAAGAGCTACAAAGTTTTATTACCTATAATAAAACAGGAAGCTTTACATTAGCTGCACAATCTATGAATATTACACAATCAGCTTTCAGCGCTCAAATGAAAAAATTAGAGCGTTTAGTTGGTGTGAAATTAATCTCCCGTTCTACAAGAGGTAGCCGTTTAACACCAGAAGGTGAGTTGTTCCTACCAGAAGCAGAACAAGTTCTCGACACATTGGAACGCGCTATCCAATCCATTCGTTTAGCTAGCAAGGTTGAACGCCCAATTCTAAACATTGGCGTATTACGTAGTCTTGGGGATATCCGTCTAAACGGTTACGTTTCCCACTTCTTCCAAAACCATCCTGAATTCTCTGTTAGTATTTACGATATGGAAGAAGAAGAATTGATGCTCGACTTGCGAGAAAACCGCATCGATATTGCATTACTCTATTTACCTAATAATAAGGATATGTCCGCATACGAATCCACCGCGCTTAGAGAAGACGAATTTGTATACTATGCACCAAACTTAGTGAACGGTATGGAAACAGCCAGTTTAAAAGCTATCCAGCAACAACCACTGCTCATGTATCCACCTAAATACTTTATGTATCGCACATTAAAAAACTATGTTGGGAACGGTCAACAAAACCTACATATCCGCGGTAGCCGTCTATCCAATCCATATACAATGATCGACTACTGTCAAAAGAATAAATCTGGTTGCATCGTAGCACGCCAAATTTTAAGTTCTTTAAACATCAATGATGGCTTTGTACCTTTAGAAAAACCATTCAAACTACAAGTGTGCTTCGCATTTAAGAAGAATAATTCTAAAACAGAAACTATGCATACCTTCATGGATTATGTACAAAGCGAATCACCACCACGTTTATAAAAAATAACAAAACCCCGTATACTTTTTTAGGTGTACGGGGTTTTATTATATTCACAACACGACTCAATTCCATCACTACTAAAATCTATATTTAAGTAAATTTTCTCTTTCACTCTAAACGATTAATAGTCTAAGGATATAAAATAATTGCTCTCTTCTAACTCAGGTTGTACAATAGAGAATAGATTTCAATTAATACAGTAAGAATACAGTGAGGTTACTATGCTCTTATCTATTCTATTCTTTATACTAGCAGGACTTGCGGAAATCGGTGGCGGCTATCTCGTATGGCTCTACATGCGTGACGACAAAGGTCTAGTTTACCTAATCGCAGGTGCTTTTATTTTATTCTTATATGGCATCATCCCTACCTTCCAGCCAGAAGCTAGCTTTGGGAAAGTATACGCAGCATACGGCGGCGTATTCATTGCCCTCTCTATTCTATGGGGCTGGCTTGTGGATGGCTTACGACCAGATATGTACGATATCATCGGCGGTCTTGTATGTCTCGTAGGTGTATATATCATCATGTATGCGCCACGGTAAATATGTAGTTTCCAGATATAACTATAATAAAATTTATATTTTTTAGATATAACAATAACTAACTATATATTTTGAAAGTACAACCATAGCAACTATATATTTTTTACATAAAACTATATAAGCATTACAGCAAAAGGAGTACAACTATAACAGTTGTACTCCTTTATTTATCTACATGACCATATGTATTTTTTACATACTAAAAAAACGGCTATCCGAAGATAACCGTTTGCTTTGGTGGACGATGACAGGATCGAACTGCCGACATCCTGCTTGTAAGGCAGGCGCTCTCCCAGCTGAGCTAATCGTCCATGTGGTGACCCGTCCGGGAATCGAACCCGGGATACCGCCGTGAAAGGGCGGTGTCTTAACCGCTTGACCAACGGGCCAATAAAAATGGCTCCTCGAGTAGGACTCGAACCTACGACCGATCGGTTAACAGCCGATTGCTCTACCGACTGAGCTATCGAGGAATGTTTATGGAGCGGGAAACGAGATTCGAACTCGCGACCCCCGCCTTGGCAAGGCGGTGCTCTACCGCTGAGCTATTCCCGCAAATGGTGGACGATGACAGGATCGAACTGCCGACATCCTGCTTGTAAGGCAGGCGCTCTCCCAGCTGAGCTAATCGTCCATATGTGGTGACCCGTCCGGGAATCGAACCCGGGATACCGCCGTGAAAGGGCGGTGTCTTAACCGCTTGACCAACGGGCCAGAAATGGTGACTCACCCGCGACTCGAACGCGGGACACCCTGATTAAAAGTCAGGTGCTCTGCCAACTGAGCTAGTGAGTCAAATGGCTCCTCGAGTAGGACTCGAACCTACGACCGATCGGTTAACAGCCGATTGCTCTACCGACTGAGCTATCGAGGAATGTATGGAGCGGGAAACGAGATTCGAACTCGCGACCCCCGCCTTGGCAAGGCGGTGCTCTACCGCTGAGCTATTCCCGCATACAGAACCGATAATTACTATAACATAATTATCAATCTGTCGTCAAGGATGAATTAAGTCCGTCCTGACTGCCATATAATAATATCAATTTACACATATAGTGTCAATGGTTTTTCCATAAAATGCTAGTAAATATTGGTTTAAAGACCATCGCCCACATAAGAAAAAGAGCGATGGTACAATCCCCCTTTAAAACGGGTTATTCTTTATCCTTTTGTCTACCTTTACCAGCCCCATCTTCGGCTACACTCACCTCCGCTTCAACGAAGGTTTTCATGTCATTTAGCATATGCATAGATGCATTGATAACAGATAGGCCCATGGTAGAACCTAAGGCTTCATCAATTAGCAGTTTATAGTCTAAATAAGGCTTTACCCCTAAGAAGCGACATTGTTCCTTATGTATGGGCTCATCATGTATAGGCTCATCATAGGCAGCCGACGGGAACACATAGTTCTTAACTAGCGGTTCAATGGTAACCGCCGCTAAAACAGCTGCACCAGTTACTATATTATCAAAGACTACAGCCATGCGATGGCTAGCAGCCCCTAAGATAAAGGCCGTTAAAAATGCAATATCTAAACCACCCGCTACGTGAAGCAAGTTCAATACCGCATTACGGCGCTCGCTTTCACTCAAAGCAGACCAATCATCCACAGAAATATTAAATCGATCTACAAAAGAATGAATATGAGCAGCGCGTTGCTCTATCGTAGGGCCATATTCATTATGAACGAGAATATTCTCATAGGCACAACCTGTGATTGTCGCCGTCGTTACAAGAGAGTCCAGAAAGGTCCTCTCCCCTATATTGCCAATAGCCACCACTTGTAATCCATCTCTATGTAACTTATCTGCATAGGTAAAACCTAGCTCAATAGCACGGTCTAATTCATCGCGAGAAATAGCAGGTTCTACGCCAAAGAAATGGGACCCATTCCGAATCACCTGTTGCTCAATATTTGTTAAATCAGAAGTGTCTTGTTCTAGACCTACATTCACCACATGTACTGTAGCATTTAATTTAGCTGCAGCCCCTTGTGTAGCTGTTCTTCCCTCATTAAAGCGTTTTATAGCAGCATAACTTTCACTACCATGTTGATCATTTTGCGGTCCATCTACCAAGTGATCAGCTGCCACAACGAGCACACCTTGACGCAAATGATTTGGTTTAGGGTCTCCTAAAATCCCTGCAAAACGCTCCGCTATAGTTTCTAACATAGCCAGGCTATAGATAGGCTTTGTCAAATTATCAATACGGAATCGACATGTTTCCATTGCTTGTGTATCTAACGGCTCAACTTTGAAAGTTCTCATTTATTACCTCCTGTAATGGCCATATACATATGCACCGCAAGATCTAGCATCCCCATTTGTATGGATCCACCAGAAGCCTCACCTAAACAAAGACCTAAATCTACATAGGCTTCAAGGCCTAAATTTTCTAAGGAAGATTTGGCCGCTTTTTCAGCAGATAAATGTGAAGCCATCACATAATCCATCGCTTTTGGAGCCAATGTTTTAGCCACCAATGCACAAGCCGATGTATTAAATCCATCGATAATAACTAACCCATGATTTGCTGCAGCGCCTAAGATAACACCCACAATACAAGCAAATTCAAAGCCACCTACAGAAGATAAAATTCCAATGGCATCGTCTTTAGGAATATCCTTATATTTCTCCAGTACATCATGAACAATGCGTTGCTTTAGTTTAAGTCGTTCATCGGAAATATTCGTTCCTCGTCCTGTCGCCTCTTCCGCTGTAAGTCCTGCAAACTTAGCCGTCATAAGAGCACTAGCTGTCGTATTTGATATGCCCATTTCACCTACCAAAAATACGTTAAAGCCTTCATCGATTTTTTCTTTTACTAGACGAATCCCTGTTTCGATGCCCTCCACGGCTTGTTCGCGCGTCATGGCGGGCTCTTCTACAAAGTTTTTTGTACCCATCCCCAGTTTATGACTACGAAGGCCTGGAACCCAACTCATATCCGCATCAATGCCCATATCGATAACTTCCATTTGAGCACCACAGTAATTCGCTAGAGAATTAGCACCCGCCCCTTTAGGAATCAGGTAATTTTGTGTCATCCCAACAGTTGTTTCCTTGGGATACGCACTGACCCCCATATCAGCTACGCCATGATCCGCAGAAGCAATAATCATACATGGTTTTGGCACGGTTACCTGCTCTTGATTCGTAGCCGCTCCATATTGAGCCACAACATCTACAAGACGACCATATAGTTCCACCGGCGATTCTGCATTCCAGTTATTAAATATATGTTGTTCAATCTTTAAGCTGCGACCTGTAATAGCGCCACAAGTTTCTTGTAACAAACTCATAAAAGCTCCCTTAACATAATATATTTACATACTCATATCGATATATAGTATACACGATTCTAGATATATTTCATGTTTTTTCAGTTACATTTACTCTCTTATAGGATACAAAACTACGCCATTTTAATTATCCTTGATTTGACCAGTTAAATACGGTAACTTTCCTCGAATCTCGCGACTTCGTTCAAGATAGATTTCTAATTCTTGACCGTCATCCTCTTGTAAAAGTATCTTTTTTACACGTTGAATTTCTGCTTCAACCTGTGTGAGCCCTTCAATGACATTACGACGATTCCCATAAATAATTTCACGCCACATCGATGGTAATCCACCTGCAACACGGGTGCAATCACGGAAACCGCCAGCAGATAACTTCATGCGTAATTCGCCCAATTCATCGCCTCCCGAAACTTGTGTTAAAATAGAGGCCAATAAGTGAGGCATATGACTAACCATAGCCAGATATGCATCGTGAGCATAAATATCGACAAACTCGATACGAGACCCTAAGGCACGACCCATGTCAGCTAATTCTTGAGCTACTTCTTCACTATATACATCAGATGCCTTATCTTCTAACACGATCCAGCCCATACCTTTGAATAGGTTTTTATGAGATACTTCATACCCACCCTTTTCGGATCCTGCCATAGGATGGACAGATACGAAAACGGTCCCCTTAGGAATCGATTCATAAACGGCTCGTACAAAATTTTCCTTCGCACTAGATACATCGGTTACGACTTGTCCCGGTCTAAATAGATGAGCCGTTTCAGTAAAAAGTCGTGCATTTGTATCAGGTGGCAAGGAGAACACAACGATATCTGAGTTCTTAATCAATGGCTCAACTTCAGTCCACGCAGCTTTTACCACACCATCTTGAATGGCCGCATCACAGACCTCTTGACGACGTGCATAGCCTACTACCTCATAATCTGTATATTCCTTTAAGGCCTTTGCCAAGGATCCACCTAATAGGCCTAAGCCAATAATGCCTACGGTCTTACTCATATAAACCTACTTTCAAGTAAAACTAGCAATGTCTATTCTCCAATATAATGCTAGTTATATTACATTATTATTTAGCTAATTGTAAATCAAAATTAGGGAGAATGAAATTAAGCTTCGATAAGATGCTTGTTTCTCCATTTACCGCTATACCAACGATATATAAACAATAAACCTCGCAAGATTTCATCAGCGGCCATGGCAATCCATATACCAACAAGGCCCCACCCCCAGTAAATACCAAATAGATACGATAATGGCACGGCGCATAACCACATGCCAAAGATTCCCACTAGCATAGGCGTACGAATATCACCGGCAGCCTGCAAGCAACCAACCATAACGATATTTATTGCACGTCCTAACTCAAGAAAGATCTCAACTAGTAATACATTATGTGCTAACTCTAGGATTTCCGGAGCCGAAGTAAACACAGATACAACAAAATCACTAGTCACATAGAAGAATGTAGCAAGACCTACGTTAATAGCAATCGCTAAATACATGGACTTCCATACACGACTAGTAACCTCCTCTTGGCGTTTAGCGCCCATTAGGAAACCTACGATAACTTGTGAAGCATTGGATAGCGCTATGGTGTATACATAACAAAGCATGGCGATAACAGATACATAAACTTTAGTATTAATAACTGCTAAGCCTAACATGTTGACCATTTTCATGATCGTAGTTTGAGATAATTGATAGCTCAATGTTTCTCCACCAGAAGGAACACTAATATGCAATAAAGATTTAACCGTATGCCACGGAAATGGTTTTAAGAATTTAAAGTTTACCTCTAAGGTTAATAATTTCTTAAAAGTATATCCAATAATCACGAGCCCTACGACTTTAGATAGCCATGTTGAAATAGAAACACCTAATACACCAAGGCTTGGTATTGGACCATGTCCAAAGATTAATACATAGTTTGTTAGAATATGAATGATATTCATCACAAGGGCAATGTACATGGTAACGCGTGTTAATGAGTGACCTCTAAATACGGCTACTAACGCATAATACATCGCTTGTATCGGTAGCCCTGCAGCAACGATAGTAGTATATATCGACGTATCACTCATCGTTTCTGGTGGTATACCTAGCCATGTAAAGATCCATTCATGGCAAGTAATAAAGAATACTGCCGCTATAGATGAAAAGAGAAAATTCATCATTAAGCTGACCGTACATACCTCTGATAGCTTGGACTGGTTTCTCGCTCCTAAATATTGGGCAATCAAAATCGTCGTAGCTGTACTCATGACGATGATGAGCATAATAAAGATATTTAAAATTTGATTGGCATTAGCTACCGCTGCTACCGCTTGAGGCGAGTAGTGACTCATCATCAATTGGTCTATATTACCTACTAGCATCTGTAGGAACACTTCAATAAATATAGGCCAGCTCAAAGTCCAGATAGATAGACTAATCCCCTTTTCGTATGCTTTCATAAAAACCTCTGCAATGAATACGATACAATTGCAATGAATATCATACAATGTCCTTATTATATCACGTTATATAACCACATGGGACAAATCGCAGAAAGCAATATACTAAATAGTTTTTCATAAAATAGTACATACAAAAAACGTGCCACCCGAAAGTGACACGTTTCTTTAATCAGCATCCTACCTAATGGGTACGATACTAATATTATTTAAATTGATTGCAAAGACTATCAAATAATGCTTGGTCAGGTTTTACAACATCTTCAGTCAATGGACGAGGATGTGGTCCGCCATTTGCTGCAGCCATTGCTTTTTCAAAGGAAGGTTTAGATGTATTTTGATAGATAAGGCCTGTAACCAAACCATCAGTATCACCCAAAGTTTTAAGCGCTGTTGCACGATCTGTTGGGTCATAACCTTCAGGCAATGCTACTAAATGTTCTTTGAACCAATCATAGCTATTGCGTTTGTTGTATGTAACACATGGGCTAAATACATTGATGAAGGAGAAGCCCTCATGATCCATAGCTTGTTGAATCAAATCAACGAGCTCTTTACGATTCACCATATAGCTTTGCGCTACAAATGTAGCACCTGCTGCAATCGCAGTTTCACAAACGGACAATGGAGACTCAAACGCACCATGAGGAGTTGTTTTTGTAACAAAACCGATGTCAGAACGAGGGGATGCTTGACCTTTAGTCAAACCATATACATGGTTATCCATTACTACATATGTCATGTTTACATTACGTTTAAAAGCATGAATGGTGTGACCCATACCGATAGCAAACGCATCACCGTCACCGGAAAATGCAATAACTTCTAAGTCTTGGTTAGCAAGCTTAACGCCTTGCGCATAAGGAAGCGCACGGCCATGAGTTGTATGCGCACCATAAGCATAGAAATAGCCACCGATACGGCTAGAACAACCAATACCGGAAATTACGGCTAATTTTTCTGGTGGAATATTTTTCGCTACTACAGCATCAGTAATCGCCGCTTGAACCCCATAATGGCCACAGCCTGGACACCAGTTAGGACGAATATCATTTCTGTAATCTTTAGCTGTTGTCATATTATAGGACCTCCTTAATCGCATTTTTCACATAACTTTTTGTGAATGGATTACCATCGTATTTCAAGCAGCTAGAAATCTTATGTTTCTTATGCATGTTGATTTTAAATAAGTTAGCCAATTGACCAGTTTTATTGTGTTCTACAATAACTACTTTTTTCGCCGCATCAAAGAACGGTTGTAATTGCTTTGCTGGGAATGGTTTAATTAAGCGCAATTGTAAGTGATTAACTTTAACGCCTTCTTGATCAAATTCAGCAACAGCTTCTTCAATAGCACCACGGCTAGAAGCCATACCTACAACGAGTACATCTGCTTCGTCGTATTTAGCATTATTCAAGAATGGTTCATAGTTATCAGCTACAGTTTCCAATTTGCGGAAACGTTTATCAGTTTGCGCTACGTGCATTGTAGGCGCTTCTGCTGGTTTACCTTCTTCATTATGCTCTAAACCTGTGGAAAGGAATAGACCATTTTTCATGCCTGGAATTGTACGCGGAGAAATGCCATCTTCAGTCAATTCAAAGCGTTTGAAGTAGTTAGGTTGTACCAATTCAGGAAGCTCAGCTTCTTTCATCATTTTACCGCGATTAATAGGTACGCGGTTCAAATCGAAAGAAGGAACGGATTGTTTATTCAAACCTTGTTGTAAGTCAGGCATAAAGATAACTGGACATTGGTACATTTCTGCCAAGTTGAAAGCTTTTTGAATTTCATAGAAACATTCTTCAATAGATGTTGGAGAAATTACGATACCAGAGTAGTCGCCATGTGCATTGTAGCAAGCTGCATCAATATCGGATTGTTCAACTTTTGTAGCCATACCAGTGGATGGGCCAGAACGTTGAACGTCGATAACAACCATTGGCAATTCAGCCATGGAAGCCATAGACAAGGATTCTGCCATCAAGGAAAGGCCTGGACCAGAAGTACATGTAAAGCCACGAACACCTGCGTATACACCACCCATAGCTGTCATACATGCTGCGATTTCGTCTTCTGTTTGAACAACAGTTGAGCCCAACTTATCCATAGTTTTAATCATGTATTCCATAACTTCGGATGCTGGCGTAATAGGATATGATGCCATGAAACGGGAGCCTGCTGCAATAGCACCAAGAGCACATGCTTCGTTACCTAATAAGAACATTTGATCTTTCTTACCAGGCGCTGGCAATGTATCGATCTCAACATCGCCTAACTTTTCCATTACAAGGCTATGACCATCATCGAAAGCAGCCAAGTTTTTATCTATAATCTCTTGGGATTTCTTTGCAAATTTCTCAGTAATAGCATCTTTAAACATCTTAGTATCAAAGCCAAGAAGCGCTACGGACATTCCAAGTGCTACGATATTACGCATCAACAAGGATCCTTGTTTCATTGCTGTTTCAGAGATAGGCAAAGATAAGCAATTAATCTTTGTACCTTCAAATTTAGAAAAGTCTGGATTAACTTTACTATCACAGATGATATATCCACCATCACGTACTTCGGAACCGTGCATATCAACGGTTTCTTGATCAAGGGAAAGCAAGAAGTCTACCCCTTCACCAATGGACATAATTTGTTCCAATGCTACGCGCAATGCGAATGTAGTATGACCACCTTTGATGCGAGATGCAAATAAACGTTGGCTATACAAAGAGTAGCCTTCTTTAGCAAGGATTGTGGCCATAATTTCGCCGCAACTCTCGATACCTTCACCTTGTTGGCCGCCCATTTTCCAGATAAAATCTTTACGTTTTTGCAAGAGATTCACCCTCCTTAGGATAAAAATTACACTGCTGACAAGAGTCTACCTTACTATGTTAATGTTTTATAGTACGAACCTGTCTTATATCGTCATTGTATCATGTATATTTTAGGTTTACAATGTATCATTTCACATAATAATAGGTATAAATTAAGGTATTATAACTAAAAATTATAAGAGAAAAAGGATACCACTTTTTAAGTAGTATCCTTTTAGTATTTATGCTTATCGTTTTATATTCAGACGGCAAAAAAGAGTCTATATAAAATTATATAGAATATTTATTCTCGAATCATCTAAAATATTTATTTCGTAACACCTCTTGTTGTCGCTCCTCAGTGAAGAATATTTCTTCTAAACATAAACCCTGAGCAGGTGCAGTTTTCCCTATAACACGGCGGTCCTTAGCTACTAAGTACCCTTTAATGTCCTCCACCTTACGGCGACCAAGTCCGACATCTACGAGTAATCCCGCAATATTACGCACCATATGGTATAAGAACCCATCACCGACCACAGAAATCGTTACGTGAGCCCCCTTTGCCTCAACATGGATTCCCAGGATTGTTTTTACAGGATCCGCAGGGGTTGAATTCGTTCCCTTTAGGGTTGTAAAGTCATGCGTACCTACTAGTTCATTACCTGCAGCCTGCATCCGATCAATATCTAAGGGCTTTTTCACATTCCAATGATACCGCTGCGTCAAAGGATCTGCAATGAGCTGATTATGAATCGTATATACATACTCTTTACCGTATATATTCCACCGTGGCTTCCAATCTAGCGGAATTTCTTCCGCTTCTAGAACGACTATATCCTTAGGAATATGAGCTATCATAGCACGAGGAATATTTTCTACTGGTATAGTGCCCGACGTTTGAAATGTACAAACTTGAAATTTAGCATGCACCCCCGCATCAGTACGAGAGGCACCATAAATTTGAATGGGTTCATTACAAATACGTGATAAACCATATTCCAAACAACCTTGTACCGTTAACCCCTTATCATTAGGTTGCTTTTGATAACCTGCTAAATCTGTACCATCATAAGCCACTATGATCCGTATATTTCTCATAAATCTAACCACCACAATGCGACAAGTACAATAGTTACCAAAACAACAGCGCCAACACCAATATAATCGACATAAGTAACTTGTAATTCCTTCATACGCGTACGGTTGACACCACCTCTATAGCAACGCGCTTCCATAGCGATAGCTAATTCATCGGCCCGTCGAAACGCACTGATAAATAATGGCACTAAAAGTGGCACCATGTTTTTCGCTCGTTGAATAATAGAGCCTGTCACAAAGTCTGCACCACGAGCAGATTGTGCTTTCATAATACGATCTGTCTCATCCAATAAGGTAGGAATGAAACGCAACGCAATAGTCATCATCATGGCTAGTTCATGAGCAGGAACACCTATGCGACGGAACGGATTGAGCAAGTGCTCGATGCCATCAGTTAAGCGAATCGGTGATGTGGTATAGGTCAACAATGAAGAGAACAAGATTAAGAAGATTAATCGTGCCGCCATTTGAAGGCCCATTGCCACGCCATGATCTGTAATATTAATAATTCCCCATTGGAAAATTGGATTACCTGGCGTCGTAAAAATATGAATACCCATGGTAAATACGATGATAATCCAAAGCGGTTTAATGGCAGACCACATCAGGCGTAATGGCAAACGCGATAATAGCATTGCAAAGATGGTGAAACCACCTACTATGCCATAGGCTAGTGGAGAATTTGCCAAGAAGATAGCCACTACGAAGATGGTAGTAGCAATAATCTTTGCTCGCGGATCCATGCGATGCAAGAAGGAATTCCCTGGGAAGTATTGACCAATAGTAATGTTATTTAACATGGCTACCTCCCTCTAGAATTGCTTGTACCGCATCATCTACAGACAGTACGCGATTAGACACATCAAGGCCTTGTTCACGCAAATATTCCATGGTAACAGACACTGGCGGTACATCTACACCGACAGCCTGTAATTCATCACGATGATTATTAAAGATGTCCATCGGTTCACCATCGAGAACGATACGCCCTTTATCGAGTACTACAAGACGAGAAGCCATGCGAGAAATATCTTCCATATTGTGAGATACAAGAATTACAGTGATTCCCTTTTCTTTATGAAGTCGAATGATTTCTTCAAAGATTTCTTCCCGTCCAAATGGATCAAGACCAGCAGATGGTTCATCGAGCACGAGAAAATCTGGGTCCATAGCCACTACGCCAGCAATAGCCACACGGCGCATTTGACCACCAGATAAATGGAATGGAGAACGTTCTGCATATGTGTCATAATCGAGTCCTACGAACTTCATCGCATCTCGCACACGCTCGTCTACGTCATCAGCACTAAGCCCTAAATTTTTAGGACCAAAGGCGATATCTTGAGCGATGGTTTCTTCAAACAATTGATGTTCTGGATACTGGAATACCATCCCCACCTTATGACGCATTTTTTTTGCTTCCTCTGTAGAAGCGCTAATATCTACACCATTGACAGTAACTGTACCAGTTGTAGGATGTAATAGCCCATTTAGATGTTGTACAAAGGTGGATTTACCGGAACCAGTATGACCGATAACCCCTAGAAACTCCCCATTTTCAATGGTAAGAGATACACCACGAAGCGCAGTCTTTTCAAAAGGGGTGCCCACGCCGTAGGTATATGTAATATTATCTAGTACGATTGCCATTAGTGGGTTGCCTCCCCTCTTGAAGCATCTGTTGAGTGTATAGCGGATAATTGTTTACCTAACTTTGAGCCTTTAAGGCCCTTTGCTAACTCTTCATTATTAATGATACTCTTACCCACTTCATAACCTTTAGCATTCAATTTGAAAGCAATCTCAGAGGCTACCGGTACATCGAGGCCCAGCCCTTTTAAAGTATCTACATGACTAAAAATTTCACGAGGCGTACCATCATGTAATTTCACACCATTTTTCATAACCACAACTCGGTCTGCCGTAACAGCTTCCTCCATGAAGTGCGTAATATATACAATCGTAATGCCCTCTTCCTTATTGAGCTTGTGAACCGTTTCAAGCACTTCGCGGCGACCTTTTGGATCGAGCATCGCTGTTGGTTCATCAAGAACGATGCAATCAGGCTTCATCGCTAATACACCTGCGATAGCAATACGTTGTTTTTGTCCGCCCGATAATAAATGGGGACCATGTTCTCTATATTCAGTCATATTAACAGCAGCTAACGCTGCATCGACACGTTGTCTAATTTCTGCACTAGGAATACCTAAGTTTTCTGGGCCAAAGGCAACGTCCTCCTCTACAACGGCCGCTACAATTTGGTTATCAGGATTTTGGAATACCATTCCTACATGTTGGCGAATATTCCAAATATGCGCTTCATCCCGCGTATCAAAGCCACATACATTGATATGACCTTCACTAGGTTGTAATAACACATTAAAATGCTTGGCAAGCGTACTTTTACCACTGCCATTAGTGCCAATGATACAAACAAATTCACCACGCTTAATGGATAGATTCACATCATCCAAGGCACGTACATCATTGCCGTTTTCATCAGTATAAATATGACTCATATGATTGACCTCAATCATAATGTCTTGTTCATTCATGGATAACCTCATATCTTTCTAGTCAATTTCGTTTCTATGAAAGTAGAACCATTTGCATCTTCTATCATACTCATGTGGTGCATAATCCCCATATTTCAATTTATCCTATTAATAGAACTTGAATTTAATAATGTCTTAGATATTATGCAAAAGGTTGACAATACATATTCATCCTTTACGATAACTGCTAACATATTACGATATTATACTAGTCGATTGTACCATAAAATTGACAATAAAAAAACGGTGCTGCAACATAAGTTACAACACCGTATGAGTTTGATTAAACTAACTCGATAATAGCCAAAGGTGCAGCGTCACCTTTGCGAAGACCAGTTTTGATTACACGAGTGTAACCACCTTGACGGTCTGCATATTTTGGAGCAATTGTATCAAACAATTTTTTTACTACACTTTCATCCATGAGGTATGCAAGAACTTGGCGACGTGCATGAAGATCACCACGTTTAGCCAAAGTTACCATTTGATCAGCTAAAGAACGAAGTTCTTTCGCTTTAGCTTCAGTCGTTTCAATACGCTCATATTGGAAGAAAGATGTTAACATGCTACGGAACAACGCTTTACGAGCGGAGCTGTCGCGGCCTAATTTTCTGTACATTCGTCTTCCTCCTTATTCGCCTTTTTGTTTAAGTTGAAAACCACCTGGATGATTATTGAGTTTTTCCTCAATTTCATCGATAGATTTTTTACCTAAGTTGCGAACTTTTCCTAAGTCATCAATGGTTTTGTCTAGCAAGTCTGCAATTGTATTAATGCCAGCACGTTTCAAGCAGTTATACGCACGAACAGAGAGTTCCAACTCATCGATGGAAATCTTTGCTGGGCCGTCATCTACAGCTGGTTCTTCATTATCGGAACCTACTGGATCTATAACGATACCGCCTTCACCAGTGTTTACATCTACAACATCTGCAGAATGCGCTAATTTAGTGAAGTTCCCTAAATAACCAATCATAATGGCAGCAGATTTTGCCACTGCATCAGCAGCAGTAATGGAGCCATCAGTCCAAACTTCTAATGTAAGTTTGTCGAAGTCCATTTCATTGCCTACACGAACATCACTCACTTCGTATTTAGCACGAAGAATTGGAGAGAAGATGGAATCGATTGGAATACAACCAATAACATCAGTATCTTTTTTATTCTTCGTTGAAGGAACATAGCCTTTACCTCGTTCGATTACTACGTCCATTACGAGATGAGCTGTCTCATCCATTGTCGCAATCACGAGTTCAGGATTCAATACTTCTACCTCTGGTGGGAATTGTTCAGCCAAATCAGCAGCTGTCAATATTCCATCCTTTTGGAAGTCAAAATGAACTTCCAAAGGTAATTGTGCTTCTTCTTCAACTTTGATGCACAATTGCTTTAAGTTAAGGATGATATCCGTAACGTCTTCGCGAATACCAGGAATAGTAGAGAATTCATGAAGAACTCCATCAATTTTGATAGAGGTGATAGCTGCCCCATCCAAGGATGAAAGCAAAATTCTGCGTAAGCTATTACCGAGAGTGATACCATAACCACGATCTAATGGTTCACATACGAACTTACCATAACGACCGCCATCGGCGATGTCCACTTTCTCGATTTTAAGTTTCTTTTCTTCGCTCATCAGGAACATCCTCCTATATAACACACGTTCATAGTTAATTATAGCACCGTATCATATCGGTCGCTATAAATTATACACGACGGCGTTTTGGAGGGCGACAACCATTGTGAGGAATTGGAGTTACGTCTTTAATGGAAGTAACTTCAAGACCTGCAGCTTGTAAAGCACGGATTGCAGCTTCACGGCCGGATCCAGGACCTTTTACGAATACTTCAACAGTGCGAAGGCCATGTTCCATTGCAGCTTTAGCAGCTTGTTCAGCAGCCATTTGAGCAGCAAATGGAGTGGATTTACGAGAACCACGGAAGCCCAAGCCACCAGCGGAAGCCCAAGACAACGCATTACCGTTTGTATCTGTCAAAGTTACGATAGTGTTATTGAATGTAGAACGAATATGAGCCGCACCGGATTCAATATGTTTCTTTTCTTTTCTTTTAGTTCTAACAACTTTTTTAGCCACGCTTTATCCCTCCTTTATCTTATTTCTTTTTACCAGCAATTGCTTTTCTAGGACCTTTGCGAGTACGTGCATTCGTTTTAGTACGTTGACCACGAAGTGGTAAACCCATACGATGACGTTTGCCTCGATAGGAGTTGATTTCAATTAAGCGTTTAATGTTAAGAGCTTCTTCACGACGAAGGTCACCTTCTACTTTGTAATCAGCATCTAACAATTCACGGATTTTCGCTACTTCATCTTCAGAAAGATCGCGAACGCGTGTGTCAGGATTGATGCCAGTTTTAGCAATAATTTCAGATGCTAAAGTCGGACCAATACCATAAATATAAGTTAAACCAATTTCCACTCGTTTATCACGAGGTAAATCTACACCGGCGATACGTGCCATCTAATCATCCACCTCCTATCAGATTATCCTTGTTTTTGTTTATGTTTTGGATTTTCGCAAATAACCATTACACGGCCTTTGCGTTTAATGATTTTACATTTTTCGCATATCTTTTTAACTGATGGTTGAACCTTCATTAGTACCTCCTTTGTGGACCCTATGCTTATTTAAAGCGATAGGTGATGCGACCACGATTTAAGTCATACGGTGTCAGTTCCATAGTAACTTTATCACCAGGAAGAATACGGATAAAATTCATACGCATTTTACCTGACACATGAGCCAATACGATATGACCATTTTCCAATTCAACTTGGAACATGGCATTCGGTAATGCCTCAACGACCGTACCTTCCACCTCAATAACGTCTTCTTTTGACATATCTTTTCCTCCGGTTACCTGTTTATTTAATTAACCGCGGTTCTTCCCGCATAGTTAATATTTCAGGGCCGTTTTCTGTAACAACCACTGTATGTTCGAAATGAGCAGCAGGTTTACCATCTACTGTAACTGCTGTCCAGTCATCCCCTAATACACGAACACGGTGAGTACCTAATGTAATCATCGGTTCAATACACAATACCATACCTGGTTTCATAAGAGGTCCTTGATCAGGACTACCATAGTTTGGTATTTGCGGATCTTCATGCATTTCGCGGCCTAAACCATGACCTACGAAGTCGCGTACGACACCGTAACCATGTTTCTCACAATACGTTTGAACAGCGTGACCGATAGCACCAATACGGTTACCGACTTTCACTTGTTCAATTCCCTTGAACAGACTTTCCTCTGTAACTTTTAACAATTTCATCACATCGGGTTTGACGTGACCGATAGGAATCGTCACAGCCGAATCGCCGTGATATCCATCAATAGATGATACGAGATCAATACTGAGGACATCGCCGTTTTTAAGCTTACGCTTAGCGCTCGGAATACCATGAACGACTTCTTCGTTAATAGAAGCACAGATTGTAGCGGGGAATCCATAGTACCCTTTACAACTTGGTATACCACCGTGGCTGCGAATATATTCTTCGGCAATTGTATCTAACTCAAGCGTCGTGATGCCAGGTTTAGCCTTTTTTACTAACAAGGACAACGTGTCTGCTGTAAGCTTACTTGCCTTGCGGATACATTCAATCTCATGGGGCGATTTTAAAATAATCATAGATTATTTCTCCAACGCCTTAATGATGTCAGCAAATACTGCGTCTACATCTTGTAAACCATTAATTTCTTGATATAATCCGCTATTGCGATAGTAATCAATTAACGGTTTAGTAGATTCTTCGTACACAGCTAGACGTTTCTGTACTGTTTCAGGGTTATCATCAGCACGATTTTCTAGAACAGCTCGTTCGCTAATACGTTTAACCAATTCCTCGGAAGGAACGTTTAAGTTAAGTACAGCGTCCAAAGAAATTCCTAATTCTTTAAGGATTGCATCCAAGGATACAGCTTGCGCTGTAGTTCTTGGAAATCCATCAAGAATAAATCCAGATTTGCAGTCATCTTTCACCAAGCGATCACGTACGATACCAACAGTTACACTGTCTGGTACCAATTGACCAGCATCGATGTATTTCTTAGCCTCAACTCCAAGAGGTGTTTCGTTCTTAATCGCAGCGCGGAACATATCACCTGTTGAAATTTGGGGAATACCGTATTTTTCAATAAGTCGAGCTGCCTGAGTGCCTTTACCTGCACCAGGAGGTCCCATTAATAAAATATACATATCGTTTCCCTCCTATTTCACAAAGCCTTTATAGTGGCGTGTTACCATGAGCGACTCAATTTGTTGCATTGTATCAAGTGCTACACCTACAACGATAAGAAGAGCCGTACCACCAAAGTATACGCCTTGGACGCCGGTTATACTACCGAGGAAATTCGGTATAATAGCAACGACAGCTAAGAATACAGCGCCAGCCAAAGTGATCTTGGTCATCACGTTATCCACATAATCAGCAGTTGGTTTACCCGCACGAATACCTGGGATAAAACCACCGTATTTTTTCATATTATCTGCCATATCTGTAATGTTGATAGAGATTGCAGTATAGAAATACGTAAAGATAAAGATCAATATCGCATACAATGCCGTTTGTAACGGCGTCCCCCATGTAAATAAATCAGCAGCTTTATGAACAAATTCATTGTCAATAAATTGTGCAATTGTTACAGGGAACATCAACACAGATGACGCAAAGATAATTGGGATTACACCTGCCTGATTGACTTTCAACGGCAAGAATGTAGAGTGACCACCGTACATTTTACGCCCTACTACGCGTTTTGCGTATTGGATAGGAATGCGACGTTGGCCTTGTGTAACTGCCACTACGACAGCGATCATCGCAAGTGCAATTACAGCAAATAAGAATGCTTGGAACATGTTAATGGTTCCGTTTTGGATATATTGATAAATAGTTTCGAGACCATCTGGCAATCGAGCTACGATACCAGCAAAGATGATCAAGGAAATACCATTACCTATACCATATGCTGTGATTTGCTCACCAATCCACATCAACAAACATGTGCCTGCTGTGAGGATGATGGCCACAACGAATACGCTAAGGAAATCATTATTTACCAAAGCGTTGTTTGCTCTAAGAGCAAATGCCATACCAGCGGCTTGTACAAAGCCAAGGACTACGGTGCCATAACGAGTTACCTTCGCTATTTTCTTACGCCCGTCTTCACCATCTTTACTCCATGCTTCAAACTGAGGAACTACAGACTGAAGCAGTTGCATGATGATGGAAGCATTAATGTAAGGGGTAATACTCATCGCAAAGATAGAGAACTTACTTAGCGCACCACCAGCAAACAAGTCTAATAGACCAAATAGGTTACCGGATGTAAACAAGGATTCGATAACAGATGCATCTACACCTGGTACTGGGATGTGAATGCCGGCTCTAAACACAGCAAACATCATCAATGTGTACAAAATCTTGTTACGTAACTCAGTAATCTTAAAGATGTTCGAGAGGCTATCTAGCACCCTAGATCACCTCAACTTTTCCGCCTGCTGCTGTGATTTTTTCTTCAGCAGCTTTAGTGAAGCCATTAGCGATAACAGTCAAGTTTTTAGTTTCCAATGTGCCGTTACCTAAAATACGAATACCATCGCGTACATTTTTCAAAATGCCAGCTTCAATAAGAGCTACTGGATCAACTGTTGCACCATCTTCAAAGCGATTTAATTGTGCTACGTTAACTTCAGCATATTGTTTAGCAAAAACGCTGTTGTTGAAACCGCGTTTTGGTAAACGACGATAAAGAGGCATTTGGCCGCCTTCAAAACCGGAGCGAACGCCACCGCCAGAACGGGAGTTTTGACCTTTTTGACCACGACCAGATGTTTTACCCAAGCCAGAACCTAAACCACGGCCTACACGAGTACGAGTTTTTTTAGAACCAGCTGCTGGTTGTAATTCATGAAGTTTCATTCAGTGCACCTCCTTATCAGTATTAAACTTCTTCAACTTTTACTAAATGTCTAACTTTATGAAGCATACCTTCGATTTGAGGTGTTACTTCTTTTACGACTTGAGAATTAGTTTTTTTCAAGCCCAAAGCTTTAACTGTCGCGCGTTGATCTTCAGGACGACCGATTAAGCTTCTTGTTAATGTTACTTTAACTTGTGCCATTTCTTGTCTCCTTATTACGCGTTATAGATTTCTTCAACGGTTTTACAACGAAGCTCAGCAACTTCGCTAGCGCGTTTCAAATCTTTCAAACCTTCGATTGTAGCGCGAACCATATTGTTAGGGTTAGAAGAGCCCAAAGATTTAGTCAAGATGTTACGAACACCTACTAATTCCAATACGGCACGAACAGGGCCACCAGCGATAACGCCAGTACCTTCAGCAGCTGGTTTCAAGAATACGCGGCCTGCACCGAATACGCCTGTTACGCTGTGAGGGATTGTACCATTTTTAATAGCTACGTTTACAATATTTTTCTTAGCATCATCGATACCTTTGCGAATTGCTTCTGGTACTTCCGCTGCTTTACCTAAGCCAACGCCTACATAACCGTTGCCATCACCAACAACTACAAGAGCGCTGAAGGAAAAACGACGACCGCCTTTAACTACTTTGGCTACGCGGTTGATGAATACTACTCTTTCTTTAAGATCAAGACTGGTGTAGTCAATTCTCGCCATGTCTATAGTTCCTCCTTCTTAGAATTTTAAGCCTGCTTCACGAGCACCTTCTGCAAGGGCTGCTACGCGGCCGTGGTAAATGTAACCACCACGGTCAAACACTACAGTGTCAATGCCTTTAGCGATAGCTTTTTTAGCAACTGCTTCACCAACAGCTTTAGCAGCAGCTACGTTACCACCATAGGATAAGTTCAAATCTTTATCTAAAGAGCTAGCAGCAACCAAAGTTGTACCTGCTACGTCATCGATTACTTGTGCGTAAATGTTGCTCAAAGAACGGTAAACGTTCAAACGTGGGCAAGTTGCCGTACCAGAGATGTGACGGCGAATACGAAGATGACGTTTTGCTCGAGCGATATTTCTACTAGATTTACGAGGCAAGATATTCACTCCTTTCATTCATATAGATGATATTACTATTTACCTTTTGCACCAGCTTTACCAGCTTTGCGACGAACAACTTCGCCTTCATAGCGGATACCTTTACCTTTGTAAGGTTCAGGTTTTCTCCATTTACGGATATCAGCTGCTACTGCACCTACAACTTCTTTGTCTGCACCAGACACAACGATTTTGTTAGGAGCTGGAACGTCGATTGTAATACCAGCTGGAGCTTCCATTTCTACTGGATGAGAGAAGCCAAGTGTAAGAGCTAATTTATTGCCTTGTTTAGCCGCTCTGTAACCAACACCGTTGATTTCAAGAGTTTTTGTAAATCCTTCAGATACGCCTGTTACCATATTAGCAACAAGAGCGCGAGTCAAACCGTGAAGGGAACGATGATTTTTATCGTCGGAAGGACGAGTTACTGTGATTGTGTTACCTTCTACAGTGATATTCATATCTGGATGCAAATCGCGAGATAATTCACCTTTAGGGCCTTTTACGTTCATATGATGGTTATCATATGTAACAGTAACGCCTGCAGGGATCTCGATAGGCATTCTACCGATACGTGACATTATTTCTACCTCCTATTGCTACTATTACCAAACGTATGCGATTACTTCGCCACCAAGACCTTCTTTACGAGCTTGTTTGTCGCTCATAACGCCTTTGGACGTAGAAATAACTGCGATACCCAAACCACCAAGTACACGAGGAAGTTCTTCCTTTTTCGCGTAAACACGTAAACCTGGTTTGGAAATACGTTTAATTCCTGTAATAACTTTCTCGTTATTGGAACCATATTTCAAAGTTACTTTTAAAGTGTTTTCTTCTTTTTCAACGTTCTTTACAAAGCCTTCTTGTAAAAGGATGTCAAGAACGGCTGCTTTCATTCTAGATGCAGGAATGTTTACCGTTTCATGAAGTGCAGCGTTTGCATTACGGATGCGCGTAAGCATATCCGCGATAGGATCGGTCATTACCATAATCTAAAAACCTCCTCTCGTCTAATATTACCAGCTGGCTTTTTTAACACCAGGAATTTGTCCTTTGTACGCCAATTCACGGAACGCAATACGGCTGATACCGAATTTACGCATATAGCCGTGAGGACGACCAGTTAAGTTGCAACGGTTGTGCAAGCGTGTTGGGGATGCATTTGCTGGTAATTTGGATAAGCCTTCATAATCACCTGCTGCTTTTAACGCTTCACGTTTAGCTGCATATTTTTCAACGATTTTAGCGCGTTTCTTTTCGCGTTCAATCATAGATTTTTTAGCCATCTATATGTTCCTCCTATTATTTTTCAAAAGGCATACCGAATTGAGTCAACAATTCACGAGCTTCTTCATCTGTCTTAGCACTTGTTACGATAATGATATCCATACCAGTAACACGTTCTACCTGATCATATTCGATTTCAGGGAAGATGAGCTGTTCTTTAAGACCCAAAGCGTAGTTACCACGGCCATCGAATGCAGTAGCGCTGATACCGCGGAAGTCACGTACACGAGGTAATGCCGCATTGATCAATCTATCAAGGAATTCATACATGCGTTCGCCACGAAGAGTAACTTTTGTACCCAACGCCATGCCTTCACGAACTTTGAAGTTCGCAATGGATTTTTTAGCTTTTGTGATAACAGGTTTTTGACCAGCAATAATAGTCAAGTCATTAACTGCTGCTTCCAATGCTTTTGCATTGCCTACTGCATCACCTACGCCGATGTTGATAACGATTTTTTCCAATTTAGGAATTTCCATTACATTGCCGTATTGGAATTTTTCTTGCATACTCTTTTTGATTTCAGAGTTGTATTGTTCAAACAAACGAGACATTTATGTAGCTCCTCCTTTCCTGATTATTTAAGTACTGTACCGGATTTAACAGTAGCGCGAACGAATTTACCGTCCTTGCCTTCTACCTTTTTGATACGAGTAGCTGTTTTAGTTTCTGGGTCGACAACCATTACGTTAGAAACATGAATGCCAGCTTCTTTAGTAACGATGCCGCCTTGTGGGTTAGCTTGGGAAGGTTTTGTGTGACGTTTTACAGTGTTAACGCCTTCAACAAATACGCGTTCTTTTTTAGGTTCAGTTGCGATAACTGTACCTTGCTTACCTTTATCTTTACCGGAGATAACAACAACTGTATCGCCTTTTTTGATTTGTAGCTTAGCCATATGCTGCGTTCCTCCTTCTTATAATACTTCTGGAGCCAAAGAAACGATTTTCATGAAGTCTTTTTCACGAAGTTCTCTAGCTACAGGTCCAAAGATACGAGTACCACGAGGGGTCTTGTCATCTTTAATAACTACTGCTGCGTTTTCATCGAAACGAATATAGGAACCGTCTTGACGGCGGATACCTTTTTTAGAACGAACAATAACAGCTTTAACTACGTCGCCTTTCTTGACAACGCCACCGGGTGATGCATCTTTTACAGAAGCAACGATTACGTCACCGATATTGCCGAATTTGCGATAAGAACCGCCCATGACTTGGATGCACATAATACGTTTAGCACCAGTGTTGTCGGCAACATTCAAAATTGTTTGTTGCTGGATCATCGTCTATTCCTCCTTACATCACTCTTATTTTTGTCTTTCAAGAATTTCAACAACTCTCCAACATTTATCTTTAGAAAGTGGACGAGTTTCTACAATTTTAACTGTATCGCCAATTTGACACTCATTATTTTCATCATGAGCTTTGAAGCGTTTTGTGCTAACCATTGGCTTGTTATATAATGCGTGAGGTACTTTACGTTCAACAGCAACAACAACAGTTTTGTCCATTTTGTCGCTAACAACTTTACCTACGCGGACTTTACGTACGTTTCTTTCTTCTGCCACGATTTTAAGCCTCCTTTTCAAACTTTAACAAATCTGTTATTATGCGTTTTCAGATTTAAGTTCAACTTCACGTTGTACAGTTTTAATACGAGCGATTGTCTTCTTAACTTCACGAATGCGCATAGGATTTTCTAATTGACCTGTTGCAAGCTGAAAACGGAGGTTAAATAACTCTTCCTTAAGACCGGAAACTTTTTGTTCCATTTCGGCAGCGCTCATATTGCGAATGTCATTAACCTTCATTTACGTCACCACCCAATTCTTTACCCTTAACAACAAATTTGCATTTGATTGGAAGTTTATGGCTTGCAAGACGCATAGCTTCACGAGCTGTAGCTTCTGGCACACCGTCCATTTCAAACATTACACGACCTGGTTTAACCACTGCTACCCAGTATTCAGGAGAACCTTTACCGGAACCCATACGAGTACCAGCTGGTTTAGCTGTGATTGGTTTGTCAGGGAAAATTTTAATCCATACTTTACCACCACGTTTGATATAACGAGTCATAGCAATACGGGCAGCTTCGATTTGACGGTTAGTGATCCAAGATGGTTCGCATGCTACCAAGCCGAACTCACCATGAGACACTGTATTACCGCGCATAGCACGACCTTTCATACGGCCGCGGAATTGCTTACGATGTTTTACGCGCTTTGGAATAAGCATTACTTGCCACCTTCTTCCTTCTTAGCAGGTGCTTGTTTTGCTTCTGGCAAAACTTCACCTTTGTAAATCCATACTTTAATGCCGATACAACCATATGTTGTATGAGCTTCAGCAGTACCGTAGTCGATGTCTGCACGAAGTGTATGCAAAGGAATAGAACCTTCACGATAGGATTCGCTACGAGCGATTTCAGCACCGCCAAGACGACCGCTTACCATGATTTTAATACCTTTTGCACCTAAGCGCATTGTACGACCTACAGCTTGTTTCATTGCACGGCGGAAGCCGATACGACGTTCCAATTGGCCCGCAATGTTTTCAGCAACTAATGTTGCATCCATGTCTGCTTGTTTAATTTCTGCAATGTTAACGTCCACTTGTTTATCAGTGAAACGAGTCATTGCTTTTTTGATATCTTCGATACCAGCACCACCACGACCGATAACCATACCTGGTTTCGCAGTGTGGATAGTCAATTTAATACGTTTATTTGTACGCTCGATTTCAATGCGGGAAATACCAGCAATGAAAAGGGTTTCTTTCAAGAAGTTACGAATTTTTACGTCTTCATGAAGATTAGCAGCGAAATCTTTATCTGCATACCATTTTGCGTCCCAATCTTTTACGATACCGACACGCAAACCGTGTGGATTAACTTTTTGACCCACTCTGTTTCCCTCCTTCTTAAGCTCTTTCTTTAACTACTACTGTTACGTGGCTAGTACGTTTCAAAATTTTGAAAGCTTGACCACGGGAACGAGGATGAATGCGTTTTAATGTAGGGCCTTGATCAACGAAGATCTCGGATACGTAAAGATTGTCAACATTCATATCGAAATTATGTTCAGCGTTTGCGATTGCAGAACGCATAACTTTTTCTACTACATCAGCGCCAACTTTCGGAGTGAACTTCAAGATGGCAAATGCTTCGCCGATGTTTTTACCGCGCACTAAATCTGCAACGATACGGATTTTACGAGGCGCGATTCGGATATGTCTAGCGATTGCTTTTGCTTCCATGTATTATTTCCTCCTATTTTTTGCCTGTAGATTTTTCGTCCTTACCATGACCTCTATAAGTACGTGTAGGAGCGAACTCACCTAATTTATGACCTACCATATCTTCTGTAATGAATACAGGTACATGTTTGCGACCATCATGCACAGCAATTGTGTGGCCTACAAAACTTGGGATAATAGTAGAGGCACGGGACCAGGTTTTTACAACTTTCTTTTCGTTAGTTTCGTTTAAAGCTTCAACTTTCTTAAGCAAATGATCTGCTACGAAAGGGCCTTTTTTAATAGATCTGGACACTATTTTATCTCCTTTCCTTTATCCTATTTTGTACGACGTTTAATAATTAAGCTGTTAGAAGCTTTTTTCTTGTCGCGAGTTTTAACACCATGTGCTGGTTTGCCCCAAGGTGTAACAGGATGTTTACGACCAACAGGAGATTTACCTTCACCACCACCATGTGGATGGTCACAAGGGTTCATTACAACACCACGGTTGCCAGGGCGAACACCCATCCAACGATGACGACCAGCTTTACCAATTACAAGGTTGCTGTGGTCAGCGTTACCAACAACACCAATTGTTGCACGGCACTCTTGACGAACACGACGCATTTCACCAGATGGTAAACGAAGAATAGCGTAGCCATTATCTTTACCCATCAATTGAGCAGATGTACCAGCGGAACGAACGATTTGACCACCTTTACCGATTTTCAATTCGATATTGTGGATTTGTGTACCGTCTGGAATATTAGCCAATGGTAAGCAGTTACCAGGTTTAATATCGGACTCAGGACCGGAGAATACAACGTCACCAACTTTTAGACCGTTAGGAGCTAAAATGTAGCGTTTTTCACCATCAGCGTAGTTAAGCAAAGCGATACGAGAAGAACGGTTAGGATCATACTCGATTGTTGCTACTTTAGCTGGAATATTATCTTTAGTACGTTTGAAGTCAATAATACGGTATTGACGTTTGTGACCGCCACCTTGGTGACGAACTGTCATTTTACCAGTATTGTTACGACCACCTTTTTGAGAAATCTTAGCGAGCAAGGATTTTTCTGGTTTGCTTGCTGTGATTTCGTCGAAGGCGGATACTGTCATAAACCGGCGACCAGCGGAGTACGGTTTAAATGATTTAATTGCCATTAGTGGGCCTCCTTACAACTAGACTCTTAGACACCTTCAAAGAATTCAATGGATTCGCCAGCTTTTAAGGTTACGATAGCTTTTTTATAATCGCTACGTTTACCTTGTGTACGACCCATGCGTTTAGTCTTACCTAAAACACGAATAGTAGCTACTTTTTCTACTTTTACATTGAAGATTTTTTCAACTGCTTGACGGATTTGCACTTTATTTGCAGTCAAAGGCACACGGAAAGTGTATTTGCCTTCTTCCATAAGCATAGTGGATTTTTCGGTAATAACCGGGCGGATTAGTACATCATGTAATTGCATTATCCGAGCACCTCCTCGATTTTTGCGACAGCGCCTTTAGTAATGAAGAGCTTATCGTAATGAAGAAGATCGAAAATGTTCATACCTTCGCAAGCCAAAGCTTTAACACCTTGGATATTACGAGCGGAACGTTCAACATTTACATCACCTTCAGTGATGAACAATACTTTTGCATCACCAACGTTGAAGCTGTTAATAATGTTCAACACTTCTTTTGTTTTAGGAGCTGCTAATGTGATTTCTTCCAAAACGTATAATTCGCTATTATTCACTTTATCGCTAAGAGCAGATTTAACTGCTAAACGTCTAGCCTTACGAGGCATAGCTTTGTAATAGCTGCGAGGTTGTGGACCAAATGTAGTACCACCACCGATCCAGATTGGGGAACGGCTAGAGCCTGCACGAGCACGGCCAGTACCTTTTTGTTTCCAAGGTTTGCGGCCACCGCCACGAACCATACCTCTAGTTTTTGTTGCATGTGTGCCGAGACGTTCGTTAGACAATTGACGAACTACGGCTTGATGCATTACGGCTTCGTTAACTTCAACGCCGAATACTGCATCGTTTAACTGTATTTCACCGACTTTAACGCCGGATTGATTATATGTTGCTACTGTAGGCATTACATAATCCTCCTTTCGACAAATGATTATTTAACAGGTTTAACCGTGTTGCGAACCATAACCAAGCTACCTTTAGCGCCTGGGATACCACCTTTAACCAATAAAAGGTTACGTTCAGCATCAACTTTCACAACGGATAAGCGTTGTACGGTAACTCTGTAACCACCCATTTGTCCAGGGAGTTTTTTACCTTTGTATACCTTACCGCCGCCACCGGAGATCATAGGACCGATGGAACCAGGTTCACGGTGAGATTTAGAACCATGAGTTTCAGGACCACGGGAGAAGTTATGGCGTTTAATTGTGCCAGCAAAACCCTTACCTTTACCTGTACCCACTACGTCCACCAATTCACCTTCTGCGAAGATATCAGCTGCCAGAGTTTGGCCTACTGTGTAGTCAGCTGCATTAGCTACGCGAACTTCGCGAAGATATTTTACTGGAGCTACGCCAGCTTTGTCGAACTGACCTTTTACAGGTTTTGTTAAATGTTTTTCTTTAATGGAACCGTAACCAATTTGTACTGCTTCGTAGCCGTCTGTTTCTACAGTCTTTACGCGCACTACAACGCTTGGGGTAGTTTCCACTACTGTTACAGGAACTAATTGGCCTTCAGCTGTGAAGACTTGTGTCATTCCTAATTTTTTACCCAAAATAGCTTTAGACATTATCGCACCTCCTTATAGTTTTATTTCAATAGATACACCAGCTGGTAAATCTAAACGAGTGATAGCATCTACTGTTTTCGAATTTGGTTCAAGAATATCGATTAAGCGTTTATGTGTACGCATTTCGAATTGTTCACGAGAATCTTTGTTTACGTGTACAGAACGAAGAATTGTGAAGATATTCTTTTCTGTTGGCAATGGAATCGGACCAGATACCATAGCGCCATTTCTTTTTGCAGTGTCTACGATCTTAGCAGCGCTTTGATCGAGAGCTTTGTGGTCGTATGCCTTAAGGCGAATACGGATTTTTTGCTGTTTAGCCATTATTAATAATTCCTCCTGTCGTCCATTTCGTGAATGGGCTGCTCCATAGAAATTCTCCTCCGCAGAGGCAACCTTCTACTTCATAGTTTAAAAACACAACACGAGAGCGGCATTATCTGCCGCTCTGAGTGCTGCATGTATTGTGCTCAACGCATTCTACGATGAACATAAAAGGTTAAATTAACCTTCGATTTCTGTTACTACGCCAGCGCCTACTGTATGGCCACCTTCGCGGATCGCGAAACGAAGACCTTCTTCGATAGCGATTGGAGTAATCAATTCGATTTCCATTGTTACGTTATCGCCAGGCATACACATTTCTACACCTTCAGGAAGGTTTACAACACCTGTTACGTCTGTTGTACGGAAGTAGAATTGTGGACGGTAGTTGGAGAAGAATGGAGTATGACGGCCACCTTCTTCTTTAGTCAATACGTATACTTCTGCTTTGAATTTTGTGTGTGGGTTGATGGAACCTGGTTTAGCCAATACTTGACCACGTTCGATGTCTTTACGGTCAACACCACGAAGCAATGCACCTACGTTGTCACCTGCTACTGCAGAATCCAACACTTTACGGAACATTTCAAGACCTGTTACTACGTATTGTTCAGCTTTTTCTTTCAAGCCTACTACTTCAACAGTATCACCAACGTTTACTTGACCACGTTCAACACGGCCAGTTGCTACTGTACCACGACCAGTGATTGTGAAAACGTCTTCCACAGGCATCAAGAATGGTTTATCAGTGTCACGAACTGGTGTTGGGATGTAGGAGTCTACAGCATCCATCAATTCGTCAATTTTAGCTACATATTGAGCATCGCCTTCTAAAGCTTTCAACGCGGAACCTACAACGATAGGTACTTCGTCGCCAGGGAATTCGTAGGAAGAAAGAAGTTCACGAACTTCCATTTCTACCAATTCGATCAATTCTTCATCGTCAACCATGTCAGCTTTGTTCAAGAATACTACGATTGCAGGAACACCAACTTGGCGAGCCAACAAGATGTGTTCGCGAGTTTGAGGCATAGGGCCGTCAGCTGCGGATACAACCAAGATAGCGCCGTCCATTTGAGCCGCACCAGTAATCATGTTTTTAACATAGTCAGCATGGCCTGGGCAGTCAACGTGTGCATAGTGACGGTTAGCAGTTTCATACTCAACGTGTGCAGTGTTGATTGTGATACCGCGTTCACGTTCTTCTGGAGCTTTATCGATCATGCTGTAATCTTGGAAGTCAGCTTGACCTTTTTCAGCCAATACTTTAGTGATTGCAGCAGTCAAAGTAGTTTTACCATGGTCAACGTGACCGATTGTACCGATGTTAACATGCGGTTTCGTACGTTCAAATTTTTCTTTTGCCATTTTAAATTATCCTCCGAGGAAAATAGTAATTCTATTAATCTAATATGAGATTAACCGTTTTTCTTTGCTTGAATTTCTTCAGCAATTTTCTTAGGAACTTCTTCGTAATGATCGAATGTCATAGAGTAGTTACCACGGCCTTGCGTTTTGGAACGAAGGTCAGTTGCGTAACCGAACATTTCACTCAATGGAACATATGCTTTGATATGTTGGGAACCATTACGAGCTTCCATGCCGTCCATGCGACCACGACGAGAGTTCAAGTCACCGATAACGTCGCCCATGTATTCTTCAGGAACGTCTACTTCTACAGCCATGTATGGTTCAAGCAATGCAGGGTCTGCTTTGCGAGCACCTTCTTTGAAGCCCATAGAACCAGCAATTTTGAAGGCCATTTCGTTGGAGTCAACGTCATGGTAAGAACCATCAAATACGATAACTTTAACATCAACCATAGGGTACCCAGCGATAACACCGGATTCCATAGCTTCTTTAACACCGCTTTCAACAGGTCCGATGTATTCACGAGGAATCGCACCACCTACAACCTTGTTTTCAAACTCGAAGCCAGCACCTGGTTCTTGAGGAATCAATTCCAACCAGCAGTGACCATATTGACCACGACCACCAGATTGACGTACGAATTTACCTTCAGCCTTAACAGCTTTACGGATAGTTTCGCGGTATGCTACTTGAGGTTTACCTACGTTACAATCTACTTTGAATTCACGGTTCATACGGTCAACGATGATATCCAAGTGAAGTTCGCCCATACCGGAGATAATAGTTTGACCTGTTTCTTCATCAGTACGAACTTTGAAAGTAGGATCTTCTTCTGCCAAACGAGCAAGAGCTGTACCCATTTTTTCTTGGTCAGCTTTTGTTTTAGGTTCAACAGCAACGGAGATAACTGGTTCAGGGAATTCCATGGACTCAAGGATTACAGGAGATTTTTCATCACACAATGTGTCGCCTGTAGTAGTATCCTTTAAGCCCACCGCCGCAGCGATGTCACCAGAATATACGCGTTCGATTTCTTTACGGGAGTTAGCGTGCATTTGAAGAATACGACCGATACGTTCTTTTTTACCTTTAGTGGAGTTGAAAACGTAGGAGCCGGATTCCAATGTACCGGAGTACACACGGAAGAACGCTAATTTACCAACATAAGGGTCAGCCATGATTTTGAATGCCAATGCGGAGAATGGCTCTTCATCGGAAGAAGGACGAGTTGTTTCTTCTTCAGTACCAGGAACAACACCTTTAATAGGTGGGATGTCGATTGGAGCTGGCATGTAATCGATAACAGCATCCAATAACATTTGAACACCTTTATTTTTATAGGAAGAACCACAAAGAACTGGGAATAATTGATTAGCAATAACAGCTTTACGCAATGCCGCTTTCAATTCTTCCACAGAAATTTCTTCGCCTTCCAAATATTTCATCATGATATCATCATCTGTTTCAGCGATAGCATCGATCATCATTTCGCGACGAGCTTCTGCTACTTCTTGATATTCAGCAGGGATATCAGTGATTTCATATTCTTTACCGTCATCGGATTTATAAATTTCCGCTTTCATAGTCATCAAGTCAATGATGCCTTCAAAAGTATCTTCAGCACCGATTGGTACTTGAATAGCTACGGAATTTGCACCCAAACGAGCTTTCATCATGTCAACTACGTTGAAGAAGTCAGCACCTACAGTATCCATCTTATTTACATAAGCGATACGAGGTACGCCGTAGTTAGAAGCCTGACGCCATACTGTTTCGGATTGAGGTTCAACGCCACCTTTAGCACTGAACACCGCAACAGAACCGTCAAGTACACGTAGAGAACGTTCTACTTCTACAGTAAAGTCAACGTGACCAGGAGTATCGATGATATTGATACGATGTTCTTTCCATTGACAAGTTGTTGCAGCAGAAGTGATTGTGATACCACGTTCTTGCTCTTGCTCCATCCAGTCCATCGTAGCAGCGCCTTCATGTACTTCGCCGATCTTGTGAACGATACCTGTATAGTAGAGGATACGTTCTGTAGTTGTTGTTTTACCAGCATCGATGTGAGCCATGATACCGATATTACGAGTTTTTGCTAAGGAAAACTCTCTTGCCACAGTTGTCACCTCTTATTACCAACGATAATGAGCAAATGCTTTATTAGCTTCTGCCATTTTATGAGTATCTTCTTTTTTCTTGATTGCAGCGCCTGCATTGTTGAAAGCGTCCATCAATTCGCCTGCCAAACGTTCTTTCATAGTGCGTTCACCACGAAGACGAGCATAATTTACAACCCAACGAATACCGAGGGTTTGACGGCGATCAGCACGAACTTCAACTGGCACTTGATAGTTCGCACCACCGATACGGCGAGCACGCACTTCAAGTACAGGCATAACATTTTTCAATGCTTGATCAAAAACTTCCATTGGGTCTTGACCCATTTTGGAACGAATAATTTCGAATGCATCATATACGATAGTTTCAGCAATGCCTTTTTTACCATCGTACATAACTTTGTTAATGAAACGTGTTACTAATTTGCTGTTGTACACCGGATCTGGAAGTACATCACGTTTCGGAACAGGGCCTTTTCTTGGCATGTTCAATTCCTCCTTTATAATGATGTGTGTTAATTTCGTTTAATGGCTAAAATTATTTTTTAGCTTTTTTCGCGCCGTATTTGGAACGACTTTGCATACGATTTTGTACGCCAGCTGTATCCAATGCACCACGAACGATGTGATAACGCACACCTGGAAGGTCTTTTACACGACCGCCTCTGATAAGTACAACACTGTGTTCTTGTAAATTGTGACCAATGCCTGGGATGTAAGCAGTTACTTCAATAGCGTTTGTCAAACGTACACGGGCAACTTTACGAAGCGCGGAGTTTGGTTTCTTTGGAGTAGCTGTGTACACACGAGTACATACACCACGTTTTTGTGGAGATTCTTGAAGGGCAGGAGCTGTAGATTTTTTAGTCAAGCTCATGCGGCCTTTGCGTACTAGCTGATTAATTGTTGGCATTTGGGCACCTCCTTTCCAAATTTGAGATTTATAATTGATCCGTCATAACAAAGTGTTACATCGGATATTACCAAGATTAACGTAGGACGCCTACAGCTGTGGCCCGCACCTTAATGCGACACGCACGACCGAGATCATCCATGGTGTGTTTGTCATTCACAGGTATTCCCTGTTCTTCACAAGCAATCCGTAAAGGCTGTACCACACGTTCATCACTATCACAACCCAGGAACACGTACTTCACAGCACCTTTAGCAATTTGTTTCAACGTTTGCTTGGCACCGATTGTTTTGTTCACCGACTTCAGATGGGCAATGTCCATTGTACTAATTCTCCTTACGAAATTATGCCCATTAGGCATACCTCGCCTAAAGCACTATGTAAGTATATCAATTACAGCAGTCCATGTCAAACAATTTCCAATGTCACACACCGCTCTACAGCTGCATTTTATGTGTACACTCATCCGTGTGTTTCATTCAATCTTAAATTATAAATGAAGAGTGATTTTTTATTCATATATCATTATTTTCATGTATAAATAATCATTCTATGCATTTGCTATTATTTTTTCTTTTACCAATTATGCAAAATTAATATAAACACCATTTTATTATGATATAAATTAATACAGAACAAATATTTGTATTTATAAGTTACTAAAGAAAGGAGATTATATGATTAAACTCATTAAACGTTATTCAAACTTTAATCCCCCTGTAATTATAGGTAGCTTGTCTATCGTCTTAGGGCTGAGCTTATGTGCCCTTCTGATTCCGCAAATATCTCAAACGATCCTCCAAGGGATTCGTGATATTATATTTGAAGATTTCAGCTGGTTTTATGTTTTATCCATAAGTCTCTTCTTTATCTTCAATATCTTTCTTGCACTTAGTTCGCTAGGTGACATCAAACTTGGTAGCGACGATGAAGAAGCGGAATTCTCTTATACAGCTTGGCTCGCCATGTTATTTGCGGCAGGTACTGGTGTAGGTCTCATGTTCTTCGGTACTGCTGAACCGCTCTCACATTATCACTCCGCTGTAGGCTTAGTCGATGGTGCTCCTAGCGCCAAGGAAGCGTTATTCCGCTCCATCTTCCACTGGGGCATCAATGCATGGACGGTATACGGAATTATGGCTTTAGCATTAGCGTATTTTGGTTTTCGCTATAAGTTGCCTTTATCACTACGTTCATGTTTCTATCCGCTGTGGAAGGATAAGATCAATGGCCCACGAGGGCACATTATCGATATCATCGCACTTTGTGTAACTTTATTAGGTATCGTAACCACCTTAGGATTTGGTGCGGCCCAACTAGGTGCAGGGTTCCTATATATTGATATCATCTCCACTAATGACTTTTCCGCCCAAACGGTCATCATTATCATCATTATGTCCATTGCCGTTCTATCTGCTGTTACAGGTATTGATAAAGGCGTTAAGCTGCTCAGCGAAATTAATATATCTGTTGCATTAGTCTTAATGCTTTTTGTACTCTGTGCAGGTCCTACATTACTCCTATTAAATACAATGGTAGAAAACTTTGGATACTATCTATCACATATTTTAGGGCAAAGCTTCTATACATCTATCTATACACCAGAAACCCGTCCATGGTTCTTCAGCTGGACCATACTATTCTGGGCTTGGTGGTTATCTTGGGCACCATTTGTGGGCATGTTCATTGCGCGTATTTCAAAAGGTAGGACTATTCGAGAGTTCATCTTTGGGGTACTCATTATTCCAACTGTTTTTACTATCGTTTGGTTTACTATCTTTGGTAATACTGCAATTTATATCGATGAAACAGTAGCAAACGGTGCACTCGGTGCATTAACCGATAAACCAGAACAACTACTCTTTGCATTCCTTGAATATTTACCATTATCCAGTTTAACTAGTCTTCTATCAATTATCGTATTAGCATTATTTTTTATCACATCTGCCGATTCAGGCATTTATGTGTTAAATAATATTGCGGCCTATGATAAATCCACTTCATCTCCAAAGTGGCAATGCTTAATGTGGGGCTCTGTAATGTCCTTTCTTGCCATCAGTTTGCTCAGCATTGGTGGGCTTAATGTACTACAATCGGTAACGCTCATTCTCGCCTTACCATTTGCAGCCTTGATGGTTATCATGTGCTACAGCTTATGGCAAGGATTATTAACAGATACGCAATACTTTAACACAAAACTTTCAACCACATCCATCTACTGGGACAGCAAGAACTGGAAACAAGGTCTTGCCAAAATACTCAACCAAACGCAATCGGAAGATGTTATTTCCTTTATGAAAACAACAGCATTGCCTGCTATGTATCAGCTCAATAAAGAATTAACCGAAGAGTACGGATTAACTACGAGAATTGACAAACATTTCAATGGTAACGACGCCTCCGTAGAGTTAACCATCGAAAAAGAATCAATGCGCAACTTTACCTATGGCATCAAACTCGTTACGCAAGAGGTATCGGATCATCTCATCGAAGATCCTAACATTCCTCACATTACTGAAAGTACCAACGCAATCCCTATGACATATTTCAGTGACGGGCGCGCCGGATACGATGCACAGTATATGACACGGGAGGATATCATTACCGATATCATTCGACAGTACGAACGATATCTTACTTTATCGGATGACGTCGGTTATGACATCATGTCTCATGACGCGGAAGAAGCAGCTGAATAGAAACCAATAATACCTATAACAAAAGGGTGCACCTCGCAGGTGCACCCTTTTTATTATGTCGCACAATATCAACTATGCAACAGGTCTATACAGTTAATATAGCTTAACGGCTAATCCAAAGTAATTAATCTTCAGACATAACCTCTTCTGTAATATCAATGATTTCAGGTGTATTTTTTACAACTTCAATCTTACGGTAACGACTCATGCCTGTACCAGCAGGAATCAACTTACCGATAATTACGTTTTCTTTCAAGCCCAACAATGGATCGATTTTACCCTTGATAGCAGCGTCGGTAAGAACACGTGTTGTTTCTTGGAAGGACGCAGCGGACAAGAAGGAGTCCGTTGCCAAAGCGGCTTTCGTAATACCCAATAGCGTGCGTTTGCCTGTAGCATTTTCACGACCATTGAGGGTAAGACGACGGTTTTCTTCGTCAAAGGTATTAACGTCCACCATATCCCCTGGAAGCATATCCGCATCGCCAGCTGTTTCAATTTTAACTTTATGAAGCATTTGACGAACGATAACTTCGATATGTTTATCGTTAATTTCTACACCTTGGGATTTGTATACTTTTTGTACTTCGTATACGAGATAACGTTGAGTCGCTTCAGTACCCATGACGCGCATGATGTCATGAGGATTGATGGAACCTTCTGTTAAACGAGCGCCCAAGGATACCACGTCACCGTCTTTAACGATAATGCGCGAACCGTAAGGAATGAGGTAATCAAGTTCAATACCATCTTCACCAGTGATAAAGATAGTGTTCGTACCTTTCTTACCTTCATTAGGTACAACGCGAACTGTACCTTCGTTTTCGGCAATGATAGCATTACGTTTTGGTTTACGAGCTTCGAACAATTCTTCGACACGTGGCAAACCTTGTGTAATATCGTCACCTGCGACACCACCAGTATGGAATGTACGCATTGTCAACTGAGTACCAGGTTCACCGATGGATTGTGCCGCAATGATACCTACAGCTTCACCAACTTGAACTTGGTTGCCAGTTCCTAGATCACGACCATAGCACTTGCGGCATACGCCATATGGGCTACGGCAAGTCAATACGGAACGGATTTTTACTGTTTCATAATGTTTTACAACTTCATCAGCTAACGCCTCTGTGATTTCACCATTAAGAGGAACGATGACTTCGCCAGTTTCCTTATTAACTAATTCTTCAGCTGCAATACGACCTACGATACGGTCTTTTAATGGCTCGATAACACCAGTGCCTTCAACGATAGCTTCCACTTCAATACCGTGGATTTCATTGTTCCGCACTTGTACTTCTTTTACATCGGAGTTAAGGATAGCTTCGATGCCTTCTTCTGTAAGACGTGTATCAGCTGGGAAGATTTCTACACCTTCGCTGTCAACGATTGCTTGTACAGTATCCTTGTTCAACATATTTTGAACCATAGTTTCTTTCAATGTTGCACGGATACTATCGTCGCTTTCACCAAGAATAATTTTTTGAACCAAGTTAGTATGATTAATATCGCTATCAGAGCCCAAATGTGCACCGCGCAATGCGATAGATGTAACACCAGCTTCAGCAATATCTGCCAAGCATTGTTCATCCAAGATAGTTTCAGCTGGTACAACAAGTTCCCCTGTTTCAGCATTCACAACATCTTTATCTAAAACGCGACCAATGAGTTTATCCTTAAGCAATTCTAATGCTTGACGTGGAGATGTAGCCAAACGAGCACGTTCACGAACGAGATCGATACCTACAACGTCACAATCGTCCTCACGAACGATTACATCTTGAGATACGTCAACAAGACGACGTGTCAAGTAACCAGAGTCAGCTGTACGAAGCGCTGTATCGGCCAAACCTTTACGCGCACCATGAGAGGATGTAAAGTAATCCAATACAGTCAAACCTTCTTTAAAGTTTGCTTTGATTGGTAAGTCGATGATACGACCAGATGGATCGGCCATCAAACCACGCATACCAGCAAGCTGACGAATTTGTTGTTTATTACCGCGGGCACCAGAGATAGCCATCATGTAAACAGGGTTAAAGCCGTCTTTATCGCACGCCATATTATCCATCATCGCATCGGTAACATCTTCTGTTGCCTTTGTCCATAATTGGATAGTTTTACGGTAACGTTCTTCCTCTGTAATAAGACCACGGCGGTACATACGAGATACTTTTTCTACCTCTTGTTCCGCTGTATCTAACAAGCTAGTTTTAACTTCTGGTACTTTAATATCAGCAATAGCTACAGTCATACCTGCGCGACGAGCGAAGGAGTAACCCAAGGACTTGATGCGGTCCAATAGTTCTGCTGTTTTTTCATTACCAAACAATTGGAAACATTGATCAACCAATTTACCAACTGTTTTCTTATCCATAACCTTACCTAAAGAGTAAGTGCCATCTTCACGTTTCTCGTATTGCCACAATTCTGGGAATAAAGCATTGTTGAAGATCAAGCGACCTGCTGTTGTTTCTACACGGCCATGATCAGGTAAACGGATATAAAGAATATCTTGCAAACCAATGATATGAGACTCATAGGCAAGCATAACTTCATCATAGGTAGCAAATGTTTTTGCTTTATCACGAGTATCTTCGCGTACAACTGTTAGGTAATATGTACCTAAGATCATATCTTGAGAAGGTACTGCTACTGGCTTGCCGTCCTTAGTAGACAAAATATTATGGCTAGAAAGCATCAATGTACGAGCTTCCGCTTGTGCTTCTACGGACAATGGTAAGTGACACGCCATTTGGTCACCGTCAAAGTCGGCATTGAAGGCTGTACATACTAATGGATGCAATTTGATAGCACGACCTTCCCAAAGGATTGGTTCGAAGGCTTGGATACCAAGTCTATGCAATGTAGGGGCACGGTTCAAGAGAACTGGATGTTCTTTAATTACCTCTTCCAAGGATTCCCACACGCCAGGGCCAATTCTTTCAACTTGGCGTTTAGCAGCCTTGATGTTGGATGCTTGACCGCGTTCTACCAAACGTTTCATAACGAATGGTTTGAACAATTCTAATGCCATTTCTTTTGGCAAACCACATTGGTGCATTTTAAGTTCAGGACCTACTACGATTACGGAACGACCGGAGTAGTCAACACGTTTACCGAGCAAGTTTTGACGGAAACGACCTTGTTTACCTTTAAGCATGTCGGACAAGGATTTCAATGGGCGGTTACCAGGACCTGTAACAGGACGACCGCGACGACCATTATCAATCAATGCATCAACCGCTTCTTGAAGCATGCGTTTTTCGTTGCGCACGATGATATCAGGAGCACCCAAGTCGAGTAAACGTTTCAAACGGTTGTTACGGTTGATAACACGACGGTATAAATCGTTGAGGTCAGATGTAGCAAAACGGCCACCATCTAATTGGACCATAGGACGCAATTCAGGTGGGATTACAGGAACGATGTCCATAATCATCCATTCTGGACGGTTCCCAGATTGACGGAATGCTTCTACTACTTCCAAACGACGAACTGCACGGATTTTACGTTGACCACTAGCAGTGTTCAACTCTTCGCGCAATTCGGCATTCAATGCTTCAAGATCAAGTTCTGATAAGAGAGCTTTTACCGCTTCAGCACCCATGTCGATACATGCGAAGAGAACCTCTTCAGCAGCGCCTAACTCATAGCGTTCTTCGCGAGTTAATTCTTCGTATTCCTTATCAGCTTCTGGTATTGTTGCATCATCACGAAGAGCCGCATTATAGCGCTCTTTGCGTTGTGCTTCACGAACAATAGCTAAACGTTCATTACGTTGAGCCACTGTTTCGATTACGACGGATTTACCACCGATAGTATAACCGTCTTCATTAAATTGAGCTTCGTATTCGCGGTATTCTTGCTCGGACAACAATTGACGTTTTGTCAATGGTGTACCAGCTGGATCTACTACGATGTAGGAAGCAAAGTATAATACGCGTTCCAAAGAACGTGGTGATATGTCAAGGATAAGACCCATACGGGATGGGATTCCTTTGAAGTACCAAATGTGAGATACAGGAGTAGCCAATTGAATATGGCCCATACGTTCACGACGTACTTTCGCACGAGTAACCTCTACACCACATTTGTCGCAGACTACGCCTTTATGGCGGATGCGTTTATATTTGCCGCAGTGACATTCCCAGTCCTTTGTTGGTCCAAAAATGCGTTCGCAGAATAGACCATCACGTTCTGGCTTCAACGTACGGTAGTTAATTGTTTCAGGTTTCTTAACTTCCCCATGAGACCAGGATAAAATCTGCTCTGGAGAGGCTAAACCGATTCGCATGGAATCGAATTCATTTACGTCTAGCACTACTATCGCTCCCTTCCTTATAGATAGTTTTAGTCTTCATCGTTAGAGGAGTCGCCCATTGGGTACGCCAATTGGCTAAGGATATCATCTTCACCGCCATTATCAGCTGGTAATTCTTCCTCTTCCTCTACTTCTGGTTCTACTACAGTTACTTCATCAGTTTCTACAGCACTGCCTTCCATAACTTCTTCAATACCAGTTTCTACCACCTCATCTTCGTCCTCAAGTTCTTTCATAACAACTTCTTCTTGATCTTCGTTCAAGATTTTTACATCGAGACCGATACTTTGAAGTTCTTTAAGCAATACCTTGAAGGACTCAGGTACACCTGGTTCAGGGATGTTTTCGCCTTTAACGATTTTTTCGTATGCTTTCACACGACCAACAACGTCGTCAGACTTAACAGTTAATAGCTCTTGAAGGGTATAGGCTGCGCCATATGCTTCTAGAGCCCAAACTTCCATTTCCCCGAAACGTTGGCCACCGAACTGAGCTTTACCGCCCAAAGGTTGTTGTGTAACAAGGGAGTACGGACCTGTAGAACGAGCATGGATTTTGTCATCAACCAAATGATGGAGTTTAAGCATGTAAACGTAACCAACAGTGACGCGGTTATCCATCGGTTCACCAGTACGACCATCATATAGAACAGTTTTACCATCATCAGGACGACCTGCAATCGCCAATGTTTCGAATACGTCCTTTTCGTGAGCACCATCAAATACAGGTGTAGCAATATGAATACCTGCTACATCTGGTTTTGGCATGCCATATTTGTCAAAATCATAGCCAAGGCTTTCCAACTCTTTGCGAATTTCAACGCGTTTTTCTTCAGCAGAGTGAATGTTGTTAAGAGTATTCTTGACTTTGCTAATTGCCTCTAATTCTTCTACAAGCGCAGGATCCATTTCAGGAGCCTCTTCTTCAGAATCAAAGAATTCTACATGAAGTGCATTGTATTTAGCTTCAATAGCTTTAAGCTCTTGGTAACGAGCTTCGCCACCCATAGCATCCAATTTCTTTTGCGCTGCTGCTTCTACATGTTTTAAAATTTTAGTTTTCAAAGCAATGATTTGCTCATTTTCTTCGAAATGATTTACCGTAACATCTTCCGCAACTTTCGCTTCCAATACCTCAATTTGAGCATAAAGGTCGCGGATTGCATCGATTTGTTCCCAGTAAGATGCATCAGTACGGGCTTCTTTCAACACGTTTTGAATGTGAAGGTCTGTAGCTTTGATTTTCATACCTAAGCCTTGAACAGCCCACCCCAAGTGAGTTTCAAGAACCTGACCGATGTTCATACGAGAAGGTACGCCCAATGGGTTCAATACGATTTGTACTGGAGTACCATCTGGAAGGAATGGCATATCTTCTTTTCTCATAACGCGAGAAACGACACCTTTGTTACCATGACGGCCCGCCATTTTATCGCCTTCATGAATCTTACGTTTTTGAGCGATATATACGCGAACAAGTTTATTTACGCCTGGTTGTAATTCGTCGCCATTTTCACGGGTGAAGACTTTTACATCTACGACTTTACCAGATTCGCCATGAGGCACGCGCAAAGAAGTATCGCGAACTTCACGTTCTTTGTCACCAAAAATAGCACGCAACAAACGTTCTTCTGGAGTAAGCTCAGTTTCACCTTTTGGAGTAGCTTTACCTACAAGGATATCGCCAGGATGTACTTCTGCACCAATGCAGATAATACCATCTTCGTCTAAGTTTTTTAGTGTGTCGTCACCTGTATTAGGCAACTCACGAGTAATTTCTTCAGCGCCTAATTTGGTATCACGAGCATCACATTCGTATTCTTCAATATGAATGGATGTATAGATATCTTCTTTGCAGAGTTCTTCACTAAGCAAGATAGCATCTTCATAGTTATAACCTTCCCAAGGCATGAACGCTACAAGAACGTTATAACCTAATGCCAATTCGCCGCCATCTGTAGCAGGACCATCAGCCAATACTTGGCCTTTTACAACATGGTCGCCACGATTAACGATTGGTTTTTGGTTAAAGCATGTGGATTGGTTAGAACGAAGGAATTTATTCAAATGGTATGTATCAACACGACCATCGCTATCGCGAAGAACGTGGATTTCATTACCCCAACAACGTACAACTTTACCCGCTTCACGCGCCAATACGCAAACACCAGAGTCAGTAGCTGCTGTATATTCCATACCTGTACCAACAAGTGGTGCTTGAGCACACAAAAGTGGTACCGCTTGACGTTGCATGTTCGCGCCCATCAAGGCACGGTTAGCATCATCATTTTCAAGGAATGGAATCATAGCTGTACCAATAGATACAACTTCTTTTGGACTAACGTCCATGTAGTCAACCTTATCAGGTGTAACTTCTAGTACATCATGACCACGACGACAAGCTACGTGTTCATTAGTAAAGTAACCTTCAGCATCGATTGGAGAGTTCGCTTGGGCAATTGTCATGCCTTCTTCTTCATCAGCTGTCATATATACAACGGAATCAGATACACGAACTTTGATAACTTTGTCTGCATCTTCACCTGTACCATAGATTTTTTCAACCTTACGGTATGGAGCTTCAATGAAACCGAATTCATTTACTTTCGCATAGTTAGACAAGGAGTTGATCAAACCGATGTTTGGACCTTCTGGAGTTTCAATTGGACACATACGGCCATAGTGAGAGTGATGCACGTCACGAACTTCGAAGCCTGCACGCTCACGAGATAAACCACCAGGGCCAAGGGCAGATAGACGACGTTTGTGAGTCAATTCTGCTAATGGGTTTGTTTGGTCCATGAACTGAGACAATTGGGAAGAACCAAAGAATTCTTTGATTGCTGCCACTACAGGACGAATATTAATCAACGCTTGAGGCGTGATAGATTCGATTTCTTGAATTGTCATACGTTCACGAACAACACGTTCCATACGAGTTAAACCAATACGGAATTGGTTTTGCAACAATTCACCTACGCAACGAAGACGACGGTTACCCAAATGGTCGATATCATCTGTATGACCTGCACCATCCATAAGGTTGAGCAAGTAAGAGATGTTAGCGATCATATCTTCGCGAGTTACTGTACGGTGATCGAATGGCAAGTTGCAGTTATTACAGATAACTTTGGACTCTACACCATCGTTATTTACGATGTAGAATTCAGCGAAACCTTCGCCATCGAATACATGGCTATTAGCAACGATATCAAGTTGTTCTTCCCCAACTTGTACACCTGCATCAAGGATAATTTCGCCAGTCTCTGGATCTACGATAGGTTGTGCCAATGTTTGACCCAACATACGTTGACGCCAGCCAAGTTTTTTGTTCAATTTGTAACGACCAACGCGCGCCAAGTCATAACGGCGTGCATCGAAGAACAAGTTATCGAACAAGTTACGAGCGGACTCTACAGTAGGAGGCTCGCCTGGACGTAATTTTTTATAGATTTCAACCAATGCTTCATCAGCAGATTGAGTTGTATCTTTTTCTAATGTACGAACGATGCGTTCATCATATACTGGTAAACCATCTTCATCAGTTTTACCATTCCAGAAGAGGTCAAGGATGCTTTCATTAGTATCCCAACCTAATGCACGTACCAATACAGTAGCTGGTAATTTACGGTTACGGTCAATACGAACAGCCACAACTTCGCTTGCATCAGTTTCAAGCTCGATCCATGCGCCACGGTTAGGAATAACTGTGGAATCGTACAAACGATTACCCATTGTATCGATTTCTTTATTGTAGTAAACGCCTGGAGAACGTACCAATTGGGATACGATAACACGTTCTGCACCATTGATGATGAAAGTACCTGTATCAGTCATCAATGGGAAATCGCCCATGAATACTTCTTGTTCTTTAATGTCCATATTTTCTGGATCATTATTTACCAAGCGAACATTTACACGAAGTGGTGCTGCATAAGTAGCATCACGGTTTTTACATTCATTAATATCATACTTAGGTTCACCTAAGCTGAAACCTTCGAAAGAAAGTACTAGATTACCTGAATTGTCTTTAATCGGAGAAATATCGTTGAAAATATTTTGTAAACCACTCTCCAAGAACCACTCATACGATTTACGCTGAATGTCCAATAAATGCGGCATCTTGATAACTTCGTTAATTTTAGCGTACGTATAACGAGTTCGTTTGCCTACCTGTTCAGGTTTGAACATATTTGCTTTCACCCCTATCAAAACACACTGGTCTACCATTTTCTATAACGGCACGGAAAAGACATCTTACAGGTCTCAGTTTTCCTGCTCAGATAACGCCAAATAAAGCAAGGCCCATTTTATTTTTAAAATAACCTTGCTTTCCATTAACCAAGCACAACCTTGGAAGAAAACCTCATCACTATTCAAGTTATAGTTTTATATCCAAAAGCAGGAAACGCTACTTTTGCAATATATAATTCTATCAGTATTAAAAAAGACTGTCAACCAAAAGGGTTGACAGTCTTTCATTTTCATGCTTTATTCATGTATCAAAACAACTTACTCTATTAGTTGCCTTTTTGTTTTAAAAGATTGGCACCAGCAATACCAGGGCGAGTCATTTCCTTAGGAGAAAGAATATGATTGATTTCGTCTTCAGTCAATAATCCTTGATCTAAAATGATATCGCGGATAGCACGACCTGTTTCATATGCTTCTTTCGCAAGTGCAGATGCTGTTTCGTAACCAAGATGTGGTAACAAGGCTGTTACGATACCAACGGAACGGTTTAACCAGTATTCACATTGTTCACGGTCTACTTCGAGATCGATAAGCAATTTATCAACGAATGTATTTACACCGTTTTTGAGGTAGCAAAGATTATTGAACAAGTTGTATGCCAATACAGGTTCCATTACGTTCAATTCAAATTGACCATTTTCTACAGCCAATGTAATTGTAAGGTCATTACCGATAACTTGGTAACAAACTTGGTTCAATACTTCGGCGATAACAGGGTTAACCTTACCTGGCATGATGGAAGAACCAGGTTGGCGTGCTGGTAATTTCAATTCCCCAATACCACAACGAGGGCCAGATGCCATCAAGCGGAAATCGTTAGCCATTTTAATCAAAACAAGAGCTGTTACTTTCAAGCCACTGGAAATATCTGCAAAGATATCTGTATTGTTTGTAGCATCAATTAAGTTTTCCGCAGTGTAGAATGGTTCGCCTACTACTTCACTAAGTTCGTATGCTACATCATGAATATAATTAGGTTCCGCATTAAGACCTGTACCAACTGCAGTAGCACCCATGTTAATTACATGTGCACCTTCAACGGCAGATTTAATACGTTTAATACCGCGGCGAACACCGGATGCATAGGCACCCATTTCTTGGCCTAATGTAATTGGCACCGCATCTTGTAAGTGAGTACGCCCCATCTTCAAAATTTCGCTATATTCATCAGCCTTTTTCTCAAGCTCGTCAACAAGGCGTTGTAATGCTTCAAGTAAAGGTTTAGATTTTAAGATCGCACATACCTTGATAGCTGTTGGGAAAGCATCATTTGTAGATTGTGCCATATTACAATGGTTGTTAGGGCTTACAATATCATAGCTTCCTTTTGGATGACCCAAAATTTCACAAGCACGGTTAGCCAATACTTCGTTCATATTCATATTTACAGAAGTACCTGCACCACCTTGAATTGGATCAACAGGGAATTGGTCAGCAAATTGACCTTCAATTACTTCGTCCGCAGCTTGTACAATAGCTTTACCAATAGATACATTTAAGCGACCAGTTTTCATATTTGCTAAAGCAGATGCTTTTTTTACCATTGCCAAGGCTTTGATAAAATCTTGGTCCAAGTGTTTTCCTGTAATATGGAAGTTTTCTAATGCACGAATTGTTTGTACACCGTAATATAATTCATCAGCTACTTCTAATTCACCTAAGAAATCATGTTCTTTTCTCATAATAAATCCTCTTTCTACTATTTTTATACAAAATAGTATTTCAATGAAACGGTTTTATCTTACGCGCTCATTATAGCATGTATTTTGTATACATAAAAGTCATTTCATGTATTCTGTACAAACAATATTCTATACAATATATTATTTCATAAATATTTTTTTTATAACTATTTCCATATTGATAAAAGCTTTATCTTTCATTGGTTTAATTATTACACGCCCTATAGTACAATAATATAAACTATGTAAGTAAGGAGTCACTATGATTAACAATCACATGCTGCGCATAGGTGCGCTTTTTTTATTGACCGTTTTGAGCTACGGCTTTTATAATGCCTATTTGCCAATCACTGATCCGGTGGAGTCCAACTATGTTCTCTCCGCCATCACCATGCTAAAACATAACTCATGGATATCCCCCATGATATACGATCACGTATGGTATGATAAACCACCGCTCACCTATTGGGCACTTATGATTACGTACAAACTATTTGGCATATCTGACTTTACATCTCGTATACCAAATACGCTTGTTGCGGGAGCCAGCGTGGCCCTAATGTACCATATAATTTACCGCATATCTAAAAATACTTTTGCTAGTGTACTCTGTGCTATTCTATTAATGAGTACACTACAGTTTTGGTACATATCTCATGCAATTATAACCGACGGATTTCTACTTCTCTTCACCTTAGCTATATTTGGATATAGCTATTTAGCTTTTACCAATAATGACAAGTCAGCTATGGTGAAAGCTTACATTGCTGCTGCCTTAGCTGTAATTACCAAAGGACCTATAGGCATCATCTTGCCCGGCCTGATATTACTCATTTATGTATGCGCTCGCTATATAGTCCATAGAAAAGATGAAAGTTATCAGCTTTCAAAGGATATTAAATTACTATTTAATCCCTTAGGACTATTAGCCTTTATAGCGATAGCTAGCCCTTGGTATATCGCTATGTATTCCATTCACGGTGAGCAGTTTATTTCCGGATTCTTAGGTCTACACAATGTAGATCGAGCTCTTATATCTGAGCATCCTAAATTTAATGTATGGTATTACTATCTATTAATTGTACCCCTTTCACTATTACCATGGACACCTGTAATAGTCTATCATTTAAAAGATCTTAACTGGAAAGATGATTTTGATCTATTAGGTATTATATGGTTTATAGTTATAGTTCTATTCTACTCTCTAGTAGCTACAAAGTATCTAACCTACACATTACCTGCCATTATCCCTTGTATAATATGGGCGGCTGTAAAAATTTGTGAATTAGTTACTGACAAAGAAACCGGTGAATTTACTCAATCATTCAAAAAGTTTAATTATTTAATTACCCTACCACTAGGTATTTACTACATGATTTTTACATTTGCTACAGCTTTTGATCAAAGTCTTGATAGTAAACCATTAATCGTTGGTTCCTTTATTATAGTATGTATAATTTTAATCGGTCGATACTACATAACATCATTTTTCAAACTAGCAATATATGCTTTAGTTCCACTAATTACGTTGTACTCGGTTATTACGATTACAGTACCACCAATATTGTTTAATCAGTCTGGTTTACAGTTCAAAGCATTCATCGAAGATACATCAAAACCAATATATGTATATGGCAGTTACTATACTTCCATTGTATATTACATGGACACTACACCTACCCAAGTTTTCGTAGATACAACTGATGATTCTATATGGACTGAAGGCAAAACATTAATGCCTACCATAACTAAAGAAACATTTCTAAAAGATGTATCAAATAATCGTGGTGCCTATGTCATCGTTCCGAAAAAATATGACAAAGACTTTTCTAATGCCTTACCGTATCCAAAGGCAAAATTAGTCAACAAAACAAAACTCGCATCAATTTATAAGCTTCAATAAAAAAAGGCGTACCCATAAGGTACGCCTTTAATATGTCCAGAATTATTTCAATTCTACGGATGCGCCAGCTTCTTCTAATTGAGCTTTTAAAGCTTCAGCAGCTTCAGCAGCTACGCCTTCTTTAACAGGTGCAGGAGCGCCATCAACGATAGCTTTAGCTTCTTTCAAGCCAAGACCAGTTGCTTCACGAACAACTTTGATTACGTTGATTTTAGATGCGCCAGCATCTTTCAAGATTACGTCGAAGGAATCTTTAGCAGCGCCGCCTTCAGCACCACCAGCAGCTGCTACAGCTACAGGAGCTGCTGCAGTTACGCCAAATTCTTCTTCGATTGCTTTTACAAGATCATTAAGTTCAAGGATTGTTGCTTCTTTCAATTCAGCAACGATGTTTTCAATGTTCAATGCCATTTTAGATTTCCTCCATAAATTAGTTTATAGTGCCAGCCTCAAGCGGCCAACGAATACTTTGCAAAAAATATTATTCTGCAGGTTTTGCTTCTGCAACAGCTTTGACAGCGTATGCAACATTGCGAACAGGAGCTTGCAATACGGAAAGCAACATGGAAAGCATACCTTCGCGGTTTGGAAGAGATGCAATTGCTTTAACGCCTGCAGCGTCCATAACTTCGCCTTCAACGATACCAGCTTTAACTGTTACAACTTCTTTTTCAGTTGCTTTGATGAATTGTTCGATTACACGAGCAGGTGCAACAGCATCATCTTTAGAAGTAGCCAACGCAGTTGGGCCTTCTAAATGCTCAGCGAAACCTTCAAGATTCAATTCGTTTGCAGCGATACGAGTCAAAGTATTTTTGATTACTTTGTATTCAACACCTTCAGCCAACATTTTGCGACGAAGATCAGTTGCTTGCGCAACAGTTAAACCAGAGTAACCAATCAATACAGCACCTTTTGCTTCAGAAAGAGTTTCTTTCATTTGAGCAACGATTGCTTTTTTTGATTCAGTGACAGCCATTAGATTACCTCCTTGTAGATTTTTTTGGTGCTCTATGTACTATCTTAGCGTAAAAACGACCCCATCGCACGCGATGAGGTCGTAACTAGTCCTAGGTTGTTCTAGTGTCAGCCTCAGCGGGCGGATTTTCATCCATTATACATACCAGCCGTCTACAGCTAAGAGACATATTTAATTATTGCTCTTTAGAAACAGTGCTCAATTTGAACACGTTCAAAGGTACACCAGGGCCCATTGTAGCGGACAAGGTTACAGATTTAATGTATTGACCTTTAGCTGCTACAGGTTTAGCCTTGATAATAGTATCAACGATTGTACGGTAGTTGTCAAGTAATTTTTCTTCATCGAAAGATGCTTTACCGATAGAACAAGAGATAATACCTGCTTTATCAGTACGGTATTCGATTTTACCAGCTTTGATTTCGTTTACTGCACGAGCAACGTCTGGAGTTACTGTACCAACTTTAGGGTTTGGCATCAAGCCTTTAGGACCCAAGATTTTACCAAGACGGCCAACTTGACCCATCATGTCTGGTGTAGCAACTACTACGTCGAAGTCGCTCCAACCACCTTGGATTTTAGCTACTAACTCTTCAGAACCTACAAAATCTGCACCAGCTTCTTCAGCTGCCTTAATATTGTCGCCTTTTGCGAATACAAGAACGCGTTTAGTTTTGCCAGTACCATGAGGCAATACTACTGCACCACGAACTTGTTGATCAGCGTATTTAGGGTCGACATTCAAGTTGAAAGCAATTTCAACTGTTTCATCGAAATTTGCAGTTGCAGTTTTCTTAACCAACTCAATTGCTTCTACTGGTTCGTAGAATTTACCAGCTTCAATAAGTTTTACTGCTTCAGCGTATTTCTTACCTACTTTTGCCATTATAATATCCTCCTTATGTGGTCAAACGGGAATTCCCTCCCACCGATTTGCGCCTTATGCGCAAGTCGTACGCTTATTAGTCAACGATTTCAATGCCCATGCTGCGAGCAGTACCTTCCACCATGCGCATACCTTGTTCTACGGTATTAGCATTCAAGTCAGGCATTTTCAATTCAGCAATTTCACGAACTTTATCGCGACCTACTTTTGCTACTTTATCACGGTTAGGTACACCAGAACCTTTTGGAATACCTGCAGCTTTTTTCAACAATACTGCAGCTGGTGGAGTCTTAGTGATGAAGTCGAAGCTACGATCTTCATATACGTTAATAACTACTGGAATAATTAAGCCAGCTTGTTTAGCAGTACGTTCGTTGAATTCTTTTGTGAAAGCAACGATGTTAACACCTGCTTGACCTAATGCAGGACCAACTGGTGGTGCTGGAGTAGCTTTAGCGGCTTCAATTTGTAGTTTTACTTGTTTAACTAATTTCTTAGCCATGGGTAATTAAACCTCCTATGCTTATACTGTGGTGGTAACGGATATACATCCTCCCACTGGCAACCAAAAGCGATTGCTCTTTTTAGAGTTATATTTATATATTAAAGAGCTTTCTCAACTTGAGAGAACTCTACCTCTACCTCGGTATCTCGATTGAACATTTCCACACTAAGTTTCAATGTTCCTTTTTCAGGGTTAAGTTCGGTAATAACACCTAGTTTATCTTCAAAGGCACCGGACGTAATGCGAACCGTTTCACCAACTTCTACATCAACGTTTATGGTTGGTTTCTTATCCAAGCCCTGAGACTTAAGTATATGTTCTACTTCGGAATCAGAAAGTGGAACTGGTTTTGTAGCAGAGCCAACGAAACCTGTTACACCTGGCGTGTTGCGTACAACATACCAAGAACGGTCATTAACTTCCATTTCCACCAATACATACCCAGGAAATATCTTGCGTTTTACTACTTTTTTAACCCCATCTTTTTCATCTATTTCGTCTTCAAGAGGTACCAAAATTCGGCTGATTACATCTTGTAGGCCCATAGATTGAACTTTAAGTTCAAGAGTGGTTTTTACTTTATTTTCGTAGCCTGAATAGGTATGAATTACATACCACTTCTTATCTGCTTCCATGTAATGGCCCCCTTATCCAACAAAGTGCAACAACGTATTAAAAAGTTGGGCAAAGAGTCCATCAAGCACAGAAATAATCAAAGCGATGAATATGGTCACTAAGAATACTACAATTGTGTAATTGATAAGCTCTTTTTTTGTTGGCCAGACTACTTTTTTTAGTTCAGCTTTCACACCGCGGAAGAATTTTCCAAATCCACCACGCTGCTGCACTGCTGAGTTAGACTTTGCCATTGTGTTTCACATCCTCAAATCAACAGGTAATGAATGATAAGAATTATTTTGTTTCACGGTGTAATGTATGTTTACCGCAGAATTTGCAATATTTCATCATTTCAATACGATCAGGATTGTTCTTTTTATTCTTGTTCGTTTGATAGTTGCGTTGTTTGCAATCTGTGCAAGCTAAAGTAATGGCATTACGCATCCGGATACACCTCGCTTTATATTTACTAAATCTGTCTCTTGTACTCGAAAACGCTCGACTACATACTAAAAAACTATATCATACGTAGCAAGCGATGTCAAGAAATTAAGCAACTCAAAAAAGCCAGGCACGTATGCCTGACATGGATAGTATAACAGACAATGGCGCCCCTTGTCTACCCAAAGAACGCCATGTCATATTAGCTTATAGTTAGCTTATATGTCTATATATTATATTTAATATTATATTTACATATTTACTATTATTGCTTTGTTTATTACTGTTTCTTTGTGAAAGTTACTTTCACGATTTGCCAGAAGAAGGCCAATGCCCCCAATATCATGATGGTATCGCCAACCATGCGAAGCCAACGCAAATTTTGTAACAATGGTTGTTGCATAAAGTCTTCGCTGCGAGCGAGCCATAAGCCTTGTGTAACACTTGCCCAACTTTGAATCAAGCCAATTGGCAATAGGCTGATAAGAACCATTAACGCAAGGCCCCAATTCAATGCCCAGAAACCGAATTTCATCAACTTATCGTTAAATTCCACTTCAGGTCGAATATAACGAGCGATGAGGAATACAAAGCCTAAACTCAAGAACCCGTATACGCCAAACAACGCCGTATGAGCATGAACAGCTGTCGTATTTAAACCTTGAATGTAGAATAAGGAAACCGGCATATTAATTAAGAAGCCGAAGATACCTGCGCCCACCAAGTTCCAGAAGGATACGGCAATGAAGCAGTATACAGGCCATTTTAGTCGATGCATCCAAGGAGCACTATGAAGGCGTGTATAATTTTCAAACGCTTCATATCCCAAGAGAACAAGAGGCACTACTTCCAATGCGGAGAATGATGCCCCTGTGGCCACGATAGTCGATGTAACACCGGTGAAATAAAGATGATGGAATGTACCAGGGATACCGCCGATAAGGTAAATAGCACCGGACGAAATCGCTGCTATGGTACCTGCACGATATGATACAAGACCAAGAGTTACGAAAATAAAGGCCATCAACGTAGTAGAGAATACTTCAAAGAAGCCTTCTACCCAAAGGTGAATAACCCACCAACGCCAGTATTCCATGATTGCCAAATGGCTGTGTTCCCCGTAGAAAAGACCTGGGCCATAGAAAATACCGACCATCACAACAGAGAAAATAAAGGCGGCAATAAGGTTTTTATCCCCTTTATTTTTGAAAGCACCAATGATGCTGCGCACCATGAGCACAAGCCAAAATAGAATGCCGATATATTCAATCCATTGCCATACGCGGCCCAACTCAATAAACTCGTAGCCTTGGTGACCCAAGTAGAAGTTTAGAGACGCCGGAATCTCATGAGCAACACCTAAATATGTACCTGTAAAGGAACCCACTACCAACACAACGAGTGCCCAGAACAAAATATCCACGCCCAATTTTTGGAACTTAGGATCTTTACCGCCATTAATAATCGGCGCCAAGAATAAACCGGCACTCAAGAATGCCATCGCAATCCAGAACAAGGATGCTTGAATATGCCAAGTACGAGCAATAGAATATGGGAAATACTGCGCCAATGGAATGCCATAGAAAGCCTGTCCTTCTACGGTGTAGTGCGCAATGATACCACCCATACCAAGTTGGAGTAAAAATAATGCCAAAATCGTAAATAAATATTTTCCTAAAGACCGTTGAGACGGTGTGAGATGCAATTTGGAAATTGGATCTTCCGCAGGCGGTGTTAATTCATGTTCATCTTGTTTGCGACCGAATGCCCACATCCATACGACAATACCAATACCACAAAGTAAAATAATAACACTCACAACAGACCAAGCTACGCTTTCCGGTGTTGGATTATGATCTAACAATGGCTCGTGAGGCCAATTGTTGGTGTATGTTGCATCTGTACCAGGACGTTGAGTCGATGCCATCCACGTAGTCCAGAAGAAGAATCGTGCCATATCAATACGATCTTTTAATTCTGGCAACGTATTGTCTTTCATCGCAAAATGATCGCGTGTTTCGGACAATTTAGGGTTATCACCATAAAGTTCAATAAAATATTGTCCGGTTAAATTCATCGCTGTAATACGTTCCGGTGAAAGCACAACAGTTCCATCTTCACGAACAGCACTGTTAAAGTACTCTGCTTTAACTGCTTCTTTAACAGCCGCTTTCTGCACATCACCTAACTGTTCATAAAGAACACCAAAAGCTTCTTGAGACTTGATATCAAGCATTACGGACACTTCTTTGTGCAACCAATCAGCTGTCCAGTCCGGGGCTTGATATGCGCCATGACCTAGTACGGTCCCTACAGATTGACCACCTGTAGATTGCCAAGCCGATTGACCATGTAAGATATCATCCTTAGTGAACAAAACCTGTCCATCTTGAGATACATACGCGGTTGGTACCGGTGGCGCTTGATGATATACATCAGTACCCAAATAGCCAAGAATAGAGAATCCAATAATAAGAACTGCTACTACGGCTATCCAATACTTTTTGTATTCGCCCATCACATTACCTCCTTTTCTATAAAAGCACAAAAAGAGAGCCTATGCTCTCCTCATATATAATATACACTAATTTTATAAATAAAGTTGTATCTAAGGTTACAATATATTAAAATTTCTTCTCAATTTGTATCAATAGTATGATTATCCTTTGAAGCCTGAATACAACGTATATGTCACATTACAAAATCATCATTGTTTCAATATATTAGCGATTCAATCCTATACTCTTAATCATTAATATATACAAAATAAAAGGGACCCAACGGGTCCCTTTTATTGAATCTAAAATTCAATTATATAGCTAATGTATCGATCCATTGAGCTATAAACTTGTATTAACCTTCGATTTCTGTTACTACGCCAGCGCCTACTGTATGGCCACCTTCGCGGATCGCGAAACGAAGACCTTCTTCGATAGCGATTGGAGTAATCAATTCGATTTCCATTGTTACGTTATCGCCAGGCATACACATTTCTACACCTTCAGGAAGGTTTACAACACCTGTTACGTCTGTTGTACGGAAGTAGAATTGTGGACGGTAGTTGGAGAAGAATGGAGTATGACGGCCACCTTCTTCTTTAGTCAATACGTATACTTCTGCTTTGAATTTTGTGTGTGGGTTGATGGAGCCCGGTTTAGCCAATACTTGACCACGTTCGATGTCTTTACGATCAACACCACGAAGCAATGCACCTACGTTGTCACCTGCTACTGCAGAATCCAACACTTTACGGAACATTTCAAGACCTGTTACTACGTATTGTTCAGCTTTTTCTTTCAAGCCTACTACTTCAACAGTATCACCAACGTTTACTTGACCACGTTCAACACGGCCAGTTGCTACTGTACCACGACCAGTGATTGTGAAAACGTCTTCCACAGGCATCAAGAATGGTTTATCAGTATCACGAACTGGTGTTGGGATGTAGGAGTCTACAGCATCCATCAATTCGTCAATTTTAGCTACATATTGAGCATCGCCTTCCAAAGCTTTCAACGCGGAACCTACAACGATAGGTACTTCGTCGCCAGGGAATTCGTAGGAAGAAAGAAGTTCACGAACTTCCATTTCTACCAATTCGATCAATTCTTCATCGTCAACCATGTCAGCTTTGTTCAAGAATACTACGATTGCAGGAACACCAACTTGGCGAGCCAACAAGATGTGTTCGCGAGTTTGAGGCATAGGGCCGTCAGCTGCGGATACAACCAAGATAGCGCCGTCCATTTGAGCCGCACCAGTAATCATGTTTTTAACATAGTCAGCATGGCCTGGGCAGTCAACGTGTGCATAGTGACGGTTAGCAGTTTCATACTCAACGTGTGCAGTGTTGATTGTGATACCGCGTTCGCGTTCTTCTGGAGCTTTATCAATCATGCTGTAATCTTGGAAGTCAGCTTGACCTTTTTCAGCCAATACTTTAGTGATTGCAGCAGTCAAAGTAGTTTTACCATGGTCAACGTGACCGATTGTACCGATGTTAACATGCGGTTTCGTACGTTCAAATTTTTCTTTTGCCATTAGGATTATATCCTCCTTCACAAAAACAAATTACATTCTAGTATTAATATAATATATTAACCCTAATTTATCAATGGAATATAAGATTTCCTTACCTATTATTATACCATATATACAAAGTCTTAGAATAGCATGTCATATGTAAAGAAATAAAAAAATCCCCACCAAGGTGAGGTTTAATGGTGGCGGCACACGGATTTGAACCGCGGACACACCGGGTATGAACCGATTGCTCTAGCCAACTGAGCTATGCCGCCATGTATGGAGCTAGTGACCGGGATTGAACCGGTGACCTTATCCTTACCAAGGATACGCTCTGCCGACTGAGCTACACCAGCACAATGAACGATCATTTCACTGTGGTTTTTATGGTTGCGGGGACAGGACTTGAACCTGCGACCTTCGGGTTATGAGCCCGACGAGCTACCAACTGCTCCACCCCGCTATGAATGGTGGAGGGAGAAGGATTCGAACCTTCGAAGTCGAAGACGGCAGATTTACAGTCTGCTCCCTTTGGCCGCTCGGGAATCCCTCCATAAATAAAATGGAGCTGGCGATAGGAATTGAACCCACAACCTGCTGATTACAAGTCAGCTGCTCTACCTATTGAGCTACGCCAGCATCATTACGACAAGATGAATTGTATCACCTAGCACACTAAGTGTCAAGAACCTTTTAAAAACTTTTTTGAAGTTTTTTCGTTCACTGTGGTCACCCTTAGTGCTTAATCATAATAACATGAAACGATACCCTATGCAAGTATTTTGTCAAAAAAAATTTATATTTTATCAATCCTCTATAAAATGCCTTGTTTTCAGGATATATCCAGTAATCAACTTTTATTTACTAGTATATTCTTTATATACCTTTACATAGTTGCATTCCTTGCCAGTCCATACTTACTACCATCCATATTTCAGGTTTAGTAGAATCAAATAATAGGAAGTTACAAAACTATATTTTTACCTAATAACTGTAATTATATAACTAAAAAAGGAGATAGACCGCTATCTCCTTCTATACATTTATAGTTTTTTCTATATTCAACCAATATGTTCAAACATACATTTAGTCGATTGCAATAACATGATCTGGATGTGCAATACTAACTACAGCATGTTTAGGATTATTGTTATGTTCTAAGTACAACTGGTCCCCTTCAATATGTCCACGCCAGCCAACGACAATAGGATACTTCTTACTAATAGTTTTTAACAACTCAAATGGTTTTAGATTTAAGATAGGTGCAAAGAATACATTAATGCCATCTAGCAGAACTACTTCCGTATCGCTACGGCTAAGAGCACGGCAAATAACTTCTTCCGCTAATTGAGGCCGTTCATCACGAGGCACGAGCAAAAACTCTTCCTCGATGAGTTGCTTAGCTTCCAAGTATTTCCAGCCCTTCTGCTCAGACAGTTCACGAATTAGCAAACTTTTACCAGAACCTGGACCACCAACGATAAACAATATACGTTCATCATCACCTTGAATCTTTTCCCAACGTTCTTTTACATCTTGTACAGTAACCATACCCTTTGCCTCCTCGCTGTGACCTATCCTATTTTACAGGGCGGTCAGATAACATAACGGATTTGATATATTGGTTTTTATCATCTAGGGCAAACTGTAAATAAGAGTTGCTTGCCGCTGGATTTTTATATTCATATACGGTAGACGTCCCCGCCTTTGTTGTAGATTCAACAATACGAGTTGGCATACCATACACAAAGAGCAATAAATATTTGGTATCACCCATTGCGATTCCACGACGTGTAGGCGTATACACATTTAATAATACGCGATTGATAAGATCTTTTTTATCTACACTCACACCGTATTCATTATAGCCAATAAAAGTGGAACCAAACAATATGCCTTGATGTTTCCAATCATTATTAGGATCATTAACAAAATGGTCATTCAACTTGAACCCACGCAATACAAAATCATCAGCCGTAAGTGTACCAGCTTCAAAATCATACACTTCAGCTTTCGGCAATCCAAATCTAGGCCATACTTGTCCACTAATAATATCTACAGCCTCTATATTGCTTTGTTTAATGGTGAAAGCAATATATTCTTTTTGCTGACCAAGCATAGATTGTTGTTGGCTATTACTATTTGTATTCTCTACGGGACTCTTAAACTCCTTTTTTTGAGGCAATGAATTTTCGGAATGCCCCTCATAAAGGAAAATATACGTCTCATTTTTCTTATCACGCCACATCGCATTAGGACTGCCATAGGCAAATATCAATTCCATCCGTGTGCTACCAGGACCAATGTCGCGTACTGTATTAGCGCCTTTTTTCGTACTATGAATATTTGTAATAGTATTTGGTTCAAAGAAGTAAGTCGCCCCTTGCCCACGTAATTGATTGTTAACCAACAATTCTTGAGCAGGTCCAGTATATACAGTTACTGCTACATCTTTCATGTAATACGTAGTAAAGTTATCACGTACCTCAGTTTTTTCTACATCTTTTGGGACTTCAAACTGATTCCCCAATCGGTATGTGCCAATAGCATAGTCATCTTGAGAACCTAAAGGCGGTAAACTGTTTGCCGTATAAGACTTACCAATATCAGCTAAATTATTCTGAGTGATACTCGGCAAAGGACCTTCGTTCTCACTAGCCGCTTGCCAGAATTGTATAGAATCACCAAATTCAGTTACAGCCATTTGCTCTGCGAGCCATCCAGTTTTAGAACCTTCCTGTTTCGTTTTTGGGTCTAGCTTAACAACTCTAACTGGTGCATTATCAAGGTAAGACAAGCTATCAACCTCACCAGTTCCATCTACACTACCATCATTGCTCGCATTAGCGGAATCTTGAGCTACAACGTTAGTGTCATCAGTAGTTTCTACTGCAACTGGGTTAACAGTGGAAATGGCAGGCTCTGCTGCATAACTGATTGTAGTAGCACACAAGCCCACAAGGAGGGCTGCTACAATACGGCTCTTCATAGAATAGTTCATCGATTATTCTCCAACTGTGCACGCAACCAATTCAACCATGTTTCAAGACCGTTGTGGGCCGTGCAACTTACTTCAAAAATTTCTCCATTTGGATTTAAATTACGGATATCTTGTATTGCCTGCTCCTTTTTGAAAGGCACATAAGGCAATAAATCAATCTTGTTAATAAGGATGGCCTTAGACTCTTTAAAGATTAACGGATACTTAAGGGGCTTATCTTCACCTTCGGTAACAGATAAAATCGTTACTTTCATGCTTTCACCAATCTCAAATTCCGCAGGGCAGACTAAATTGCCTACATTTTCAATAATAATCATATCGAGATCATCAAGATTAAGATCACCTAAGGCATCTTGAATCATCTGTGCATCGAGATGGCACCCACCAACTGTATTAATCTGGATAACAGGCACACCCAACTCATGAATGCGCTTGGCATCCTTTGCCGTAAATAAATCGCCTTCAATAACGGCTAAGCGATAATCCTTTTTTAAATCTTGTAGGGTTGCCTCCAAAAGGGAGGTCTTACCTGCCCCAGGTGAACCTAACAGGTTAAATACAAATATATTCTTTTCCTTAAACAACTGTTGTAAGGACTCTGCAATAGCATCGTTTTTTGCCAGTACATTAGTTTTAACTTGAACTTGCATGCCCTAACCTTTCTATCAATCGATATCTATAGAGGTCACTTGTAGCTCGCGACCGCCTATAGTTTGTACGAAATGGCTGTCACAATAAGGACAAATAAACGTATAATTTTTTACAAAAAATATTTTATCACAATCTAAACACTTTCCTTCAATAGGAACTGTATTGATTTCTATGCGTGAGCCTTCCGCAGGTGTTCCCTTCGTAATGGCTTCCCAACAAAATAGCAATGAATCCGGTTCTACCCCACTCATTAAACCTAAGTCTAGTTGAATAGAATGAATGACTGTCGCATCATGTTGACGTAAGGTATCGAGCGCTACATCAAGAATACCTTCTGCTATAGACATCTCATGCATGATATGCCTCGTATACCGCTTCTAGCATCATTGTCGTTGTTACGGATCCAACACCTCCTGGTACAGGAGTAATGGCAGATGCAATATCTTTTACCGCATCATAATCAACATCACCTACAGTTTTGCCGTCCAGTTCATTAATACCTACATCAATAACAACAGCACCAGGCTTAATCATATTAGCAGTAATCATATGAGCACGACCAGCCGCAGCAATAATAATATCACCACGCTTTACTTGCTCTACTAGATCAGAAGTTCTAGAATGGCACATTGTAACAGTACCATGTGCAGCGAGTGCCATAAGCGCTACAGGTTTACCGATAACTTGGCTACGACCGACTACAACCACATGTTTTCCTTCTAAAGGAATATTATAGTGATTTAAAATAGCCATACAAGCCTTAGCCGTACAAGGAGCAAAGCCACCCTTACCAGCTGTTACTAAACCGATGTTATATGTTGTAAGACCATCAATATCTTTTTTAGGATCTAACATATCGATAAGAGCTTCTGTATCAATGTGTTTAGGCATTGGCATTAGCGGTAAAATTCCATGAATAGATGGATCAGTATTTAATTCATGCAACGCCGCTACTACTTCATCTTGCGTTGCCGTTTCAGGCAATTGCTTTAGCACAAAACCATAGCCAAAATTTTTAGCTGTTTTTTCCATAAATGTAGCATACATATGAGCGCCATGGTCTTCACCGACAAGTAACACTGCCATAGTAATCACAGAGTTGCCTACTGCTGCAACTTTTTCTTGTAAAATCGCCTTGTGGGCATCTGCTACCGCTTTCCCTCGTAATTCGATCATAAGTATCTCCATTCATTCAAACTATTTATAAAAAAGGTGCCTCCTGAGAGGCACCAAAGTCTCTTATTCTATTATATAACGAACTGTCTATAATTTCTAATTATCTACTAAAGTGAACGGTAATTGCCGTCCCGGGTTGAACAGTAGTGCCCCCACTTTCATCTTGAGAAACGGCAATACCCGTTCCATCTGGCTTAAACGCAAGCCCCGCCTTATGTAACCAATCACGTACTTCACCATAGGTAAAACCAGTAAAGTTAGGCAATGTAACAGAACCATCACTTCCCGGTTTTGGTTCAGGTAATGTATTAGCAGCTTTAACAGCTACTGGTGTACTTTCTTTAACATACGGACTCATTTGGTAATACCGTACAAGTTGAGATACGATGTCCTTAAATACAGGGGCTACAATTTGACTACCATAATAAGAACCCTTTTGTGGGTCATCAATAACGACAAGAACTACAAATTTTGGATCCTCTACAGGGCCAAAGCCAATAAAGGACGCAATGTATTGTCCGTCGAGATAACCGCCATGTTTGGTATCTAGTTTTTGCGCCGTACCAGTTTTACCGCCGAAGTGATAACCTTCTACCATCGCTTTTGTACCGCCACCTTCGGATACTTCTTTTTCTAGAATATCTACAATGGTTTTAGCGGTTTCCGCCGGAACTGGTTGTCCCACAACAGATGTTTCAGTCGTACTTGTTACATCGCCTTGAGAGTTACTATAAGACTTGATGATATGTGGTTTCATCATAGCCCCACCATTAGAAAGTGCACCAAAGACACGAACCATTTGTAATGGTGTAACCGCAATACCTTGACCGATAGACATTGTAGCAACGTCTAGCTTACTCATATCCTCTGGATTATACAAAATACCTGCTCCTTCACCAGGCAATTCAATACCTGTTTCAGAACCAAAGCCATAATCACGTACATATTTCGAGAGAATATCTGCCCCTGTTAATGTACCAATTTCAGCCATACCAGTATTAATAGAGTACTTCAAAATATCTAGCAAACGAACAGGACCATATCCCTCACCATTCCAGTTTCTAATGATATGTCCATTGGCAGCGAAGGCCCCTTTATCGTTATACACAGTGTCTAACTTCCATTTGCCTGCTGCAAGAGCTGCAGATGCAATGATAGGTTTGAATGTAGAACCTGGTTCATATAAATTGGTAACCGCAATATTTTTGAAAGCCTCTTCACCACTTTGGTTGTAGTTATTAGGATCATAACTTGGACGATTGGCCATCGCTAATATTTCACCGGTCTTTGGATCCATAACGATAACGCTGGCATGCTTAGCTCCTGTATCAACCATCGCCTTATCAAGAGCGCGTTCTGCAATAAATTGAATTGTTGCATCGATGGTTAAGGTTACGCTTTTACCCTTATCTGGTAAAAATTTAGATAGTACGGAACCAAAGATGGCATTCCCTTTATTATCAGTAGCTACAATTTCTTGTTGTACGCCCCCCTTTAATTCGTCATCGAGAACCATTTCTAGACCATCAAGCCCTTTATCATCAGTGCCGACAAAGCCTAATACTTGTGCCGCTAAGACACCATTTGGATAATAGCGCTTAGATTCTTCAACGAAATTAAGGCCTGCAATATTATTATCCTTAATAACTTGTTGTACCGCTTTTGATTTGTCTGCATCCATCATACGATTCAACCAGACAAAGGCGGTATCCTCTTGCAAAGCTTTTACAATATTCTCTTTTGACATCGTTACATACGGTGAGATGAGCTCCGCAATCTCTTGAGGAGACTGTTTAATCATCTTCGGATCCGCATATAAAGATTTTGTAACTACACTCATCGCCAATGGCTTGCCATTACGGTCATAGATTGTACCCCGCGGCGATTGTAATTTTCTATCTACTTGAACTTGTAATAAGTTTTTCTTCTCTAGGTCAAAGGTATCAAAGACCTGTAACTGTGCTAAACGACCGATAAGGACGAAAGCAACGGTCATGAGTATGGCAAGGCACCATGTAGTGCGACTCCAATCACTCATGCGTAATAACGCTTTATTTAATAACTTCATCATTTCTCCACTGGACGGCGTAACTTATGGTCTAATGCATCATATAGCGCATCTGGTTCATTGGTAATCACTCCATTTTGTACCTGACCTAATAAATACTGCAATCCTTCCCCCACTTTATTCCCTGCAAGCTTAATAACACGTTCATCATAATTTAAATCCTTTGTATGGATAGGCATCTCTAGGCTCAGATCTGCCATACATTCACCAAAGGCTAAGGTTCCATCAGTCGATGCATAAGGCTTCCCACAGCCTAACACATCAGCAGCACAAACCTTAGATAATTGCTCCCATGCAGTTCGCATAATTTGACTATCTCGAAACTCACCGCTGCGAGCCTCTTTACGGATCCACTTTTTCTCATTAGCTTCCCCATTTTGTACAAAATAGTGAAAGCGCATATGATTTTTTACAATCCAAGCTACACGGCGCACAAAAGCCTTAGGATAACCTAAACGAGTAAGCAAGGTTTCTGTCATTTCAGCACCTAATGTATCATGGCCACGATCCGTCAAACGTCCGTTAATAACAGCTCGTACCGCCGGCATACCCTTTGCTACATCGTGTAACAGTGCACCCCAACGTAATATTAAATCTGGTTCTGTATGAGATACAACGGCTAATGTATGATACCAACCATCAAATTCGTGAAAGTCTTTTTCTTGTGGTAAATTCACAAGATGGTATAGCTCTGGTAAAATAGGCACTTCACGAGCGACGCCATTTTCTACAACGCGACAAGAACACTCGGCCAAGCGAGATTGTACTAATACATCAAGGCCCTTAGCCACAGCGGGCTCTAACATGAGTCGGTCCAGTTCACTACGGACTCTCTCGAGAGATAACCCAGGCACACGATGAAATGCCTTTGGCATAGCTTCTAATAAATCTTCGGTAGGTAAGAAATCTAGCTTTGCCACAAAGCGGCATGCTCTAAATAATCGCAATGCGTCTTCTTCGAAGCGTTGCTGTGCATTCCCAATGGTTCGCAATGTCTTATGCTTGATATCTCGGCGTCCCCCTACTAGGTCTATGACCTCACCAAAACGATTCATAGCCATACCATTGACCGTAAAGTCACGACGCAACACGTCTTCCTCTAAGGTATCGGCATAAGCGATTTCTTCTGGTCGATGACTATCCGCTCCATATCGTTCAGTGCGATACGTTGCAATTTCATATTGCTTTCCTTCTAGTGTAGCTACTACTACGCCAAAGGATTTTCCTACTAAGTCTGTCGTTTGAATATCTTGACCGCGTAGGACTTCAATTACCGTATTAGGACGTGCAGACGTCACAATATCAAAGTCATGAGGCTTTTGATGCATCAAAATATCACGCACTGCTCCGCCAATGATATAGGCTTCATAACCTGCTTCTTCCAATACAGTCAATATTCGATTGGCTTGTTCCATCATGCACACTCCTTTCTGAACTAGTCTAACCTTTATTTTACTACAAATGAAAGCATGAAAAAAGTGCAATCCTATAAGGATTGCACTCGTTCTGCAATAGCTGTACCCGTCGGTGTTACCGCAAGGCCGCCATCACTTGTTTCACGCAATGCTGCTGGCATAGCGCGACCGATATTATTCATTGCTTCAATAACTTCATCTGGTGGAATTTGACTTTCAATATTCATCAAAGCCAATTCAGATGCAGTAATGGCATGAACTGCATAGAAACCATTACGTTTAACGCACGGTACCTCTACAAGCCCTGCTACTGGATCACAAGCAAGGCCCAATAAGTTTTTCATGCACAATGCGATAGCATGTCCTACTTGACGAGGCGTACCACCCATCATTTCTACAATAGCACCGGCAGCCATACAAGCGGCCGTACCAATTTCTGCTTGGCAACCGCCAACGGCACCGGCCACACAAGCGCGATTCGCTACGACATTGCCAATGCCAGAGGCAGCCAAGAAGCCCTTTACCATAGTTGCTCTATCTAGCTTGTAATGGTCCGCTACTGCTTTCACCGCACCAGGCATAACACCACAAGAGCCAGCCGTAGGGCACGCAACAATGCGGAACATCTTTGCATTTGCTTCATTAACAGCAATAGCATAGGTCATAGCCTTGTACGCAATATCACTCATAAATCTTGGTGCTTGGCCATTAAGCTGTGCCGCCTGGCCACCAGACATACCAGAGGCCGTTTTTTCTGCATAGTCTATACCATCCTGAATAGAACCTTCAAAGATATCTAAACGATGCTCTATTTCACGAATAACCGCTTCTTCACTGCGATCATAATTCTCTAATTCATAGCGCAGTACTACATCGCCAAAGGAAATGTTATTTTCCTCAGCTAAGCGAATAATATCTGCAATTGTATCGTATGCATAACTCATCATTCGCCCTCCTATAACGCTTCAAAGGTCATCACATCCTGGATGCCTGGAAACTCGCGCATAAACTGAACTGTAATAGGATTTACCACTGTATCTGTAGTAATAACCATGACTGCATCCTTATGCTTGCCCTTACGGAATACGCGCATCGTAGCGATGTTAATATCGGACTCACTCAATGCTTGGCTCACGAGAGAAATCGCACCAGGTCTATCCTCATGGAACACAACGAGCGTAAACTCATCTCCTGTAATGGACATATCATTTCCATCTACTTCGGTAATCATAATCTGACCACCGCCGAGAGAGCGACCAATAACAGTCATATGACGATTATGTTCATCATACATATCAAAACGCACCACATTCGGATGCCCTACATCAAGAGGAGACTCAATAAAAGAAAACTCCATCCCCTCTTTTTTCGCTAATTCATGGGCAACTCGGATGTTCGCATCATCCTCTTTATAACCTAATAAGCCGCCAATCAAAGCACGATCCGTACCATGCCCTTTATAGGTTTTTGCAAAAGATCCATATAATGTTAAATCTACCTTTTTGGGAGTAGCACGAAAAATACACCGCGCCATCTTGCCTAGCCGAGCAGCACCCGCTGTATGCGAACTAGACGGACCAATCATAATAGGCCCTATAATATCAAAAATACTGTTCATACATACCTCTATATACACATAAACCATGTGAAAAAATCCTATTTCACCTATAGTATAGCAACCAATATCGAGCCTTGTCTATATGCACATTAGAGGCATATTTGTTTGTCTACAGAGGACTACTATTCTTGTGAAAGCTGTTCTAAAACTTTGTATATTGATGGGACGCATCCATATCTACAGTTATAAAAAGGAAAGACTATACTTATGCAGCGACATCTCCCCCTCACCTCACTATTCTGATGAAAGCTATTTTATGAGTTTGTATATTGATGGGACTTATATTTCAGAAACGTTTTACTTATGGGCACAACCTATTGAGGGCCGAAGCGCCTCTATCACCACCACATACTATTTTGGATAAAGCTATCTACAGAGTAGTATATTGATGGGCCGCCTTTATATCTACAGTTATAAAAAGGAAAGACTATACTTATGCAGCGACATCTCCCCCTCACCTCACTATTCTGATGAAAGCTATTTTATGAGTTTGTATATTGATGGGACTTATATTTCAGAAACGTTTTACTAATGGGCATAACCTATTGAGGGCCGAAGCGCCTCTATCACCACCACATACTATTTTGGATAAAGCTATCTACAGAGTAGTATATTGATGGGACGTCTTTATATCTACAGTTATAAAAAGGAAAGACTATACTTATGCAGCGATATCTCCCCCTCACCTCACTATTCTGATGAAAGCTATTTTATGAGTTTGTATATTGATGGGACTTATATTTCAGAAACGTTTTACTAACAGGCACAACCTATTGAGGGCCGACTTACGCGCCGTATGGAGGCATGAGATAGGTTGTGCCTGTTAGTAACCAAGTTGTCGAAATAATTTTTGGCCCCATCAATATACAAACACTCGATAGATAGCTTTCACAATAATAGTAAAAAAACGCACCTAAGGATAACCCTAGGTGCGTTATTTATAACAACAGTCCTAAATCATAAAAGAGAGGGGACGTAGGACTGTAGTTAACAGATTAATAGATCCTATTAGCCCAAGATAGCTTTCATGTCAGCTTCTGGAGTTGTAATTGGATGTAATTGGAATTTTTCTACCAAAATGTTCAATACATTGCTGGAGAAGAATTTAGGCAAGGAAGGTCCGATGTAAATGTTACGGATACCCAATGCTAACAATGTTAACAAGATACATACCGCTTTTTGTTCGTACCAGGACAATACCAATGTCAATGGCAAGTCGTTTACATCACATTCAAATGCACCAGCTAAAGCTACTGCTACTTGAATAGCGGAGTAAGCATCGTTACATTGACCCATATCAAGGATACGAGGGATACCACCGATTTCGCCGATATTCATGTCGTTGAAACGGAATTTACCACAAGCCAATGTCAATACTACAGTATCATTTGGAGTTTGTTTAACGAATTCAGTGTAGTAGTTACGGCCTACTTTAGCACCGTCACAACCACCTACCAAGAAGAAGTGTTTAATAGCGCCAGCTTTTACAGCATCAATTACTTTATCAGCAATACCCAATACTGTGCCATGACCGAAACCTGTGGTTACTTCATGACCACCGTTGATACCAGTGAATTCTTGAGCTTCTTTGTAGCCGCCCAATTCGATAGCACGGTTGATAACTGCGGAGAAGTCTTTAGTACCATCTTCTTTTTCTTCGATATGTGCACAACCATCGAAACCTACCATATCTGTAGTGAAGATATTAGCTTTGTAGTTTTCTTTTGGTGGCATAATGCAGTTTGTAGTGAACAAGAATGCGCCAGGAACATCAACAAATTCTTTTTGTTGGTTTTGCCATGCTGTACCGAAGTTACCTTTCAATTGAGGATGTTTCTTCAATTCAGGATAAGCGTGGCAAGGCAACATTTCACCATGAGTATAGATATTTACACCTTTACCATCAGTTTGTTCCAATAATTGTTTCAAGTCATGAAGGTCATGACCAGTTACAACGATGAAAGGACCTGGTTCTACAGTCAAAGGAACTGTAGTTGGTACAGGTGTACCATATGTTTCAGTATTAGCTTTATCAAGAACAGCCATACATTTCAAGTTAATTTGACCAAATTCCATCAAAAGATCAAGCCATTCTTCAGCGCTGTGATCTTTAGCGAATTCTACCATGCCTTTAACGAACCAAGCGTCAACATCAGCATCGTGGAAGCCAAGGCGAGCAGCATGCCATGCGTACGCAGCCATACCACGCATACCTAACAATAATGTGGAGCGAAGGGATACGATGTCTTCTTCACCTTTCCACAATTGTTCCCAATCAAAGTTTTGTTGAGCGCTATCCACTTTTGCATGGTAAGCATTTACTTCGTCAATGAATTCTTGAACGCGGTCTTCAGAGAAGTTTACGTTTGTTACACACATGAACAAACCGCGCATAATATAATCGATACCTTCTTTAGTATGACCCTTTACGTCTAAAGCGCGAGCCAAGCCAACTAAAGCAGCAGTTAATTCGTCTTGTAAGTTAGCAACTGGTGCAGTTTTACCACATACACCTTGTACAGTACAGCCACCTGGTGCTGCAGATTGTTCGCATTGATAACAGAACATGCTCATTTGAAAATCCTCCTTTGCGAGACTTCCTCGCAGTCAAGCTAGATAATATAAAACCTATACATTACACTGATGTTTTATCAGTTGTCTGATTGATTACATTTGAAAGTATAACGTAAAGATGATACAATTTCTGTAGCTTGAGCAACAAATAAAAACTTTTTCAAAAATTTTCCTGACTCCCCTTATGGAACAGGTAGACCATTCGGTCTTATACTTTTATTATACAATAATCATTTTTAATTGCTATAGACTTTATCACACCGGAGGTGCCTATGAAACAAATACTTTCAAACGATATCATTAATCAATATATGCCCACCCTCGTGAAATGTCCTTTATTCAATACATTAGGAGAGCCAGAGCTGCGTGGCTATTTAAATAATGCCAAAGTTATCATCCACAGTTACAAAAAAAACGATTTTATAGCCCTCGCTGGAGATCCTATGGAGGGTATCGGCGTCATCCTTGAGGGCAGCGCTTTACTAACTCGTGAAAATGTCATGGGCCAACGGGTTATTATGGCAAACTTAGAACAATCAGATATTTTCGGAGAAGCACTACTATTTAGTAAACAGCCTTTATGGCCTGCTACCATTAAGGCAACAAAAGCAACTAAAATTATGTTTATTCCCCTTGAAACCTTTATTAAAACATTGCCGGATTGTCATCAATGCCAAACTAAAATCCTATCTAATCTATTAGAGGATTTATCTGAAAAAGCAATTCTATTAACCAGAAAAGTCCACTACCTCACATTAAAAGGGATGCGCGAAAAGATTTTTGCGTACTTAACAGATATTTATAAACGTCAGCATTCTAACACAATTCAATTACCCCACAACCGCGAGCAAATGGCTGAGGTACTCAATGTATCTCGCACAGCCCTTAGCCGTGAACTAGGGCGCCTTCGCGATGAAGGTCTCATTGATATTACAGGGCGCACCGTAACAATTAAAAACATTGAAGACATTGAAGAATTCGGCTTTAACACCTTTTAATACTTAATGGCTATTAAATTTAACAAACTAAAAAGTCTCTCAAGATTATCTTGAGAGACTTTTTTATTACACGACTCATAAAGTATATAACGGTTTTAAGTATATACCCATATTAATAACTATATTATATAATTTTTCAAACTATATAGTACTTAAAATTATACATCAGAACCAATGAGACAAATCAAATTCTTCACCAATGGTTGCTTTCACATGAGCACGGCCTAAGTAAAGGCCTAACAATGTTAAGCTAATTTTAGACATTGGCGTGCTATCAAAGACATCAGCTAAATCCAATAGAACCGGTGAAATATCATCCATAATATCACGCGCCTCTTGGCCCCTGAAAGCAGTAGGTTTGCTCTTCATCAGAGCTAAAAGATCACGTTGAACCATCGCATTAGAAATTCGTGTTTGTCTAAAGAATTGTGGTGCCAAAGACTCATCTACCAAGGCTAATTTATAAAGATTGGAATTCAAGCTACGCACCACATAACGTGGATCTACACCATGACCATCTGTAGCACGGAAGAGTTCTTCCTTAGAAAAACCACGATAGTTAAATACAAACGGATATGAATTAGACAACACTTGGCATAAAGTGATAGGCTCTTGTTCTTCTTGTGTACAGCGTAAATAGTCTAGCTGGCGATAGAAGGAATCATTTCGAGGCAAATCAGAGATGAATGGCTCAATATATTTTTCCACATAATGTTGGAAATGAATCAATCCATAGTTATTAGAGTTTCTAGAATATTGTAACAATAATGTTAAGGCCATAACTTGGAAGTGACCTAAAGTTAAATGAGGTAATACACGTAATGCATCAAAAGCTACGAGGTATGGCGTACTAGATTTAGGAGATTGAACCACATCTAGAAAAGCACCTAACGCAGCGGACTTCATCCACTCTGTATTTGTAGCGGCATATGCCTTTTGCATACTCATCAACGCTTCTTGAATAACAATATTCTCTAGTAATGCATTCACTTCAACAATTTTTGTAATATTGAGAGCTGCTAAAGCATCTCTTGTAATAGATTCTACATAGTGTTGCGTATCACCATGTAACACCCCAAAGGAATGAACAAATGGTGCTATAGCCAACTCAACGCATTTATCCTCATGCGCCGCTTTTGCCCATTGACCATGCGGTTCCTCCTCTTCAGTTAAACTTGTTGCCGCCAATTGTGCTTCAATTTCAGAAGCATCAAACAAACGCGTTTCATCTAATACCGATGGGCCTTCCGCGGTTTGTATTTCGTTCGCACCACCTATCATCTGCGTAGCATCTATGCTACCCGCTTCATAAGCTTCAAAGGCTTCCACAGATTCACCCATAGCAATTGTATCTTCAACAGAGTTTGCGTTATTGAGAAGTTCATCTGTAACAACATCGAGGACAATAGTTTTATCCACCAACGGAGTAACACCTTGATTAGCTTGATTAGCTTGATTAAGATCTGATACGGCTGTCATCACAATGGTTTCATCCCCTATTGGTGTGCCATTATCCGAACCTATTGGTGTTCCATTATCCGAACCTATTGGTGTTCCATTATCCGAACCTAATGCTAACGCATATTCTCCCTCTGAAACATGACTTGAATTAGACTTTAGAGTACTTCTTCTATTATAAGAGGTATCTATAGGATCAACCAGAGATTCAGCCGGTTCTCGCTCTTCACCGACCACCGTTTCAACTGTATCCGGAATTGATGCAGTATATACATTAGTCCCACTCGTATGTGTGATTGTTACATTGCCCTCTTGCGACTCCGTTGCAAATATAACATCATGATGCTCTTTAAGATTATTTTTATTACTTATGTTTTTATAGGATTTTTCTTTTGCCTTACTTTCACCATCACCACCGCTAAAAACAGCATAGCAAACAGCAAAGAATCCCAATGCCACGACGGCTAATACAAAATACGGTATTAGGTTTGACATACTATCCCCCTACATCAATGCTTCATTATATGCAGCACGCTCACCGCCAATGCTCTTCGGACGAACACGACAAGCGGTCACATGTGCTTTCCCAATTTCTTTCACACAAAGACGTACAGGCACTGCAACGTGTTTCATGTGCATACCAATGAAAGTATCTCCAATATCGATGCCTACATCAGCTTGAATAAATTCAACCATCACAGGATCATCAAAATGTTCGTACGCCATCACAGCCAGGGCACCACCCGCATGACGTTGAGGAACAACATTAACTTCCTCCTCCCATGTCATAGCGCTACGTTCCATAACAAGTGCACGATTAATATGTTCACAACATTGAATCGCCAAGTTAAGTCCTTTAGCCTTAACAGCATTGTATATTTCATCAAATACGACCTGAGCCACATCAAGGTGAGAGTCAGTGCCGATTTTTTTACCTACAATTTCGCTAGTGGAACAGCCAACAACGAATAATTGACCTTCGCGAACCTTTGCTAAATCAAGTAATTCAGCCATCGCGTTGCGAGTTGACTGACGAATAGTTTCTACAGAAGTCATGTTATCGCCTCACTCAAATTGAATGTATAAAATCTATATGTATATTATCATAAAACCGACAGAATCGGTAGACTAAACTCTACACGTAACGGATGAACATTTTATGATTATGGCTTAACAACAAAAAGAGGCTTGCTTTAGCAAGCCTCTTTCAATCACTCAATGGTGATATTAGATTTTTCTGTAAGGTTTTTGGCCTAATTCGTAGAAGTTATTACCTTCAGTATCGCCAACTACGATGCAAGGGAAATCTTCAACAGTCAATTCAGCCAAAGCTTCTGGTCCAAGTTCACCATAAGCAAGTACTTCATATTTTTTGATGGATTTTGCAATCAATGCTGCCGCGCCACCAACTGCTGCGAAGTATGTGCAACCATTTTTCTTCATGGATTCAACTACTTCTGGTTTACGGGAACCTTTACCAATCATGCCTTTGATACCTTGATCAAGCATTGTTGGTGTATAAGCATCCATACGACCGGAAGTTGTAGGACCAGCGGAACCAATTGGATCACCAGGTTTTGCAGGTGTTGGTCCAAGATAATAAACAAACTTATTTGTCCAGTCGATTGGCAATTTTTCACCACGCGCTAAAGCTTCAGTCATAACTTTATGAGCAGCGTCACGAGCGGAGTAAATTTTACCAGTAATAAGAACACTATCACCAACTTTTAATTTGCGGGAAAACTCTTCATTATATTCTTCAGTATTAATGCGAATTGATTCAGCCATTGTATTTACCTCCTATCGATTAAAGTACTACGTGAGCATGACGAGCAGCATGGCACATAATAGTAACTGCAACAGGAAGACCTGCGATGTGAGTTGCACCCCATTCGATGTTTACACCGATACAAGTTGTAGTGCCACCCAATTGTGGTCCAATACCAGTTTTGTTAACCATTTCCATGATTTCTTCTTCTAATTTTGCATAGTCTGCATCTTTATGAGGTACACTAATGTCACGAAGCAACGCTTTTTTGGACATAACAGCTGCTTGGTCCATAGTACCGCCAATACCAATGCCGAGTACGATTGGAGGGCATGGGTTAGGGCCTGCATGTTTTACGATTTCAAGGACTGCATTTTTAACGCCTTCCACACCATCAGCAGGTACGAGCATAGCTACATCGGATTTATTTTCAGAACCGAAACCTTTTAATTCTACTTGAATATCTACTTTATCGCCAGGAACGATTTCAGTGTAGATGATTGCAGGTGTGTTATTTTGTGTATTTTTACGGTTGAACAATGGTTCAGCTACAACGGATTTACGAAGATAACCTTCAACATAACCAGCTGCAACACCAGCATTGATAGCTTCTGTAAGATCACCACCAACGAAATGAACATCTTGACCAACTTTTAAGAATACCATAGTCATACCAGTATCTTGGCAGTATGGACGATCTTCAGCATCGGCAATTTCTGCATTTTTAATAATTTGATCAAGAACGATACGACCTACCGAAGACTCTTCTGTTTCACGGCCTTTTTTCAAACCTTCATAGATGTCTTTTGGCAAGTGGTAAGCTGCGTCCATACACATTTGACGGACTGTTTTTGTGATTTCAGATACTTGAATCTCGCGCAAGATAATCCCTCCTCAGGAAAATAGTTGAATATTAATTCTAATACCGATGAGATAAAATAAAATTCTCAAACATATGAAAGAATATCTATCTCAAACCGATGAGATTAACTCTATACATAAATCGTAGCACACAATATAAGGGGATTCAACGTCTCACCTATACAGTTTTCTCAATGCTTTTCCAGTTTTTGAGAATTGTTTTCATGAATATTTTTGTATATATTTCGGTTTTTCAATAGCCTACATAGACTTTATTCTCCAGTCACTAAAAAAGCCCCATTCTGTGATAAAAGTCATAGTCTATCACATATCAATAAGATTTTAATATCTTATATTTTTACCTACTTTCTTATATATAAATTTGGTTTAAAATGAACCACAAACATAGACTATATCTAATAAGATAAATACACTTTCATCTTAACTGATACTACTTTTCAACTAAATCTTTTAAACTTTTCTATAATGCATATGTATACCGATTATCTTCAATATACTTATATTGCTAACTCCCATTCATTTAGAGCCATACAATCACCTTAGAACGCAGTAAATATCTATAGTTAATAAGCTCTATAGATTTTATTAATTTTAATGACTCTCTCATCAAAATTATTGATAACTAATTTTATTTATAAAGTTATGTCTTTTAGTCATAATTGACAATATCTATTTTATAGTGTTCTAAAAAAAATGCTTGCTTTTATAATTAAACTAACATATAATAACAATCGTACCATTCCTCGATAGCTCAGTCGGTAGAGCAATCGGCTGTTAACCGATCGGTCGTAGGTTCGAGTCCTACTCGAGGAGCCATTTTGGCCCGTTGGTCAAGCGGTTAAGACACCGCCCTTTCACGGCGGTATCCCGGGTTCGATTCCCGGACGGGTCACCACCATGGACGATTAGCTCAGCTGGGAGAGCGCCTGCCTTACAAGCAGGATGTCGGCAGTTCGATCCTGTCATCGTCCACCAGACTAAAGAAGCAAGCTATTAAGCTTGCTTCTTTTTTTTGTATATATGATATAATAATATAAATTGTATAATTTGTAATTTTAAAAGAGTTTTATTAAGAGGAGGAATTATGTTACATAACTTCGGACTCTATAAACGTCCACTACTTACAGTACTTGCTGTACTACTCACAACTGCATTTACAACAGCCAGTGCCGCTATGATCGATTTGAGTCAGTTAACACCAAATACAACACAACCTGTAGCTCTTAGCACTATACAAAGTAGCACAAGTAATGAAGCTCCTACATTAGCCCCTGAAACGAATATGGAGCCTGTCATAAAAGTGGCTGCAACACCAACATCTACACCGATTTCTGGAGCTCCAGAAAAAGCCACAATTAATACTTCTAGTACAAGTCATGATGGACACTTAGAAAACTTTCCGAGCCGTAAAGTTACTATTGTTGTACCAGCAAATTTGCGCAATGAAAACACAGCTCAATTTGGTCGCTACATGACAGATCGCTTATCAAATACACTTAAATATCCTTACTATAATACAACCATCGTAAGTACTAACACACCAACTGCAGAAATTAAAGCCGCTGATCTTGCTCAAATTGCAGAGGCCCAAAATTCTGAAATCGTTATTATGCCTGTACCATTACAAGACGTATATGTACAAGTTAATACTATTAATAGCCCAGATCCGTATAATAAGGATAATCATGAAATTTATATCGCCGCAAAGGTTAATGCCCTTTTATACTATTATGATGTAAACGATAAGATAATCCATACTGTTCGTACGGGCTTCAACCAAACTGATGACTCTTTGACTATGCCAACACATAAATCAGTTTGGAACAAAGTTATGACTATATTACTTGATAAATTACCATATAAACGAATTCCAACAGACCGTGACCGTTACCAAGCACCTGGTATCAATTCTGAGGCACCTGTTGTACTAGATTTTCAAGTAGAACAACCTAAGAATACTGCGTACTCCTTAAAAGGTGTGAGCGTTTTATAATCAAAATTAGAAAGATAAAAAGGCTAGCCAGCTGGCTAGCCTTTTTCTTATAACATTTTTGTAACATGCAAGCGCAATAAGGCACGTTGCAATGCTGCTTCCGCTCTTTCTACATCAATATCAGGTGTAGGATTTGATAACCGACCTTCAGCACGCTCTTTAGCTCGACGAGCACGTTCCACATCAATGGATGTTGGATCTTGACAGTCAGGGGTTACAATACTCACCTTATTATGTTCAATTTCACAGAAGCCCCCAAATACAGCATATTCACGAGATGTTCCATCTGGTTGATCAATGCGTAAAGGTGCCAAGTCTAATGCGATAATCATAGGTGCATGGTTTGGCAAAATACCAAAAGCACCATCGATAGCTTTACCTACAAAGAATGTAGATTTGCCTTCGAATACAATCGCATCAGGTGTAATTATCTGTAGGGTCATAGGTTCCGCCATGGATTATTCCCCCTTCTCTTGCATTTCCTTTGCTTTTTGAACGGCTTCATCTATGGTACCAACCATGTAGAATGCACCTTCTGGCAATTCATCATGTTTACCATCCAAGATTTCTCTGAAGCCTCTCAATGTTTCGGACAATGGCACATATTTACCAGGAGAACCGGTAAATACTTCTGCTACGAAGAATGGTTGACTCAAGAAACGTTGAATCTTACGAGCGCGAGATACAGTGAGTTTATCTTCGTCAGACAATTCTTCCATACCGAGGATTGCGATAATATCTTGAAGATCGCGATATTTTTGCAATACTTCTTGTACTCCACGAGCTACTGCGTAGTGCTCTTCACCAAGTACATGTGGGTCCAAAATACGGCTTGTAGAGTCCAGAGGATCCACCGCCGGATAGATACCAAGTTCCGCAATGGAACGAGACAATACTGTTGTCGCATCCAAGTGAGCGAATGTCGCTGCTGGAGCAGGGTCAGTCAAGTCATCGGCAGGTACGTATACAGCTTGTACGGAGGTAATAGAACCTTCTTTTGTAGATGTAATACGTTCTTGCAATGCCCCTACGTCATTAGCCAATGTAGGTTGATAACCTACGGCAGATGGCATACGACCTAAGAGGGCGGATACTTCGGAACCCGCTTGGATAAAGCGGAAGATGTTATCAATGAACAAGAGCACGTCTTGTTTTTTCACATCACGGAAGTATTCAGCCATTGTAAGGCCTGTAAGACCTACGCGCATACGAGCCCCTGGTGGCTCATTCATTTGTCCATATACGAGAGCTGTTTTGTTGATAACGCCGGACTCTTTCATTTCGTTCCACAAGTCGTTACCTTCACGAGTACGTTCGCCTACGCCAGAGAATACGGAATAACCGCCGTGCTCTGTAGCAACATTGTGAATCAATTCCATGATCAATACGGTTTTACCTACACCGGCACCACCGAAGAGACCAATCTTACCACCTTTTACATATGGAGCGATAAGGTCAACGACCTTAATACCTGTTTCCAAGATTTGTGTATCTGGAGAAAGGTCATCAAATTTAGGTGCCGGACGGTGAATAGGCCATTTTTCATCAGCCACCACAGGTGCTGGATCATGGTCTACAGTTTCACCAAGTACGTTAAAGATGCGACCCAATACACCTTCCCCTACAGGAACGGAAATTGGAGCACCAGTATCTTCCGCTTCCATATTACGTGTCATACCGTCAGTAGAACTCATGGCAACGCAACGAACTGTATCGTCGCCTAAGTGTTGCATAACCTCTACTACGATTTTTTGTCTATCGTGTGCCTTGTGGTCATGGTAGATGTGGATGGCGTTGTAGATAGCTGGTAAATGACCAGCATCAAAGCGCACGTCTACAACTGGGCCGATGACCTGCACAACTTTACCAATATTATTACTCATCGACAGATGTCTCCTTATCTATTGCAAGGCATTAGCGCCACCAACGATTTCAGAAATTTCGTTTGTAATGCTAGATTGACGCAACTTGTTATATTCAAGGCCTAAGGACTCAATGAGTTCCCCTGCATTATCTGTAGCCGATGTCATGGCCGTCATACGAGCACCCAATTCACTAGCTGCAGATTGCAACAATCCATTATAAACTGTAATTTCTAAGTATTTTGGCAGCAACGCCTCCAAGACGGATACAGCGGACGGCATAAAATCATACTCTTCGCCTTTTACCTCATCTTGTGGTTGCTCTATTGGCAACAAGCGCTCAGCCTGTGCAATTTGCGTCATAGAATTTACAAAACGTGTATAGATCATGATGACTTCGTCTACTTCATGACGTTCATATAGTGAAAGTGCTTCATGCATGATGGCACGCGCATGTTCATAGGACGGTTTATCAGAAAAGCCCGCATAAGACTTATCGATGCGAATACCTCTAGATTTCATGCTATCTCTAGGCTTTCTGCCTGCCGTGATAACACGGTATGTATCAGGAGATTTACCATGTAATTGTTCCATAGCAAATTTCAACACATTAGACGAAAATGCCCCTGCAAGACCTTTATCTGCACCTACTACAATATAGCAAGTGCGCTCTACAGGTCGCACATCTAAGAGAGGACTTTCAAAGCCTTCTAAATCACTATTAGACATATGACGCAAGATTTGCCCTATCTTTTCTGCGTAAGGACGAGTAGCTTCCGCTTTTGTTTGTGCCCTACGAAGACGAGCAGAAGCTACCATCTTCATCGCTTTTGTAATTTGTTGCGTATTGGTAACACTTTTTATGCGTTTTCGCAAATCTTGTGCACTAGCCATACATTACGCCTCCTTACGAGACACTAATGTATGTGTAGAGCCAAATGCTTCAACACATTCTGGGATTGCTTGCTTCAATAGATTTTCAGTTTCTTCGTCAATTTTCTTAGACGTTTCAATGTTAGTGATGATTTCAGGGTAATTTGCTTTTACATAACGTAAAAGTTCAGCTTCAAAGGACAATACATCTGCCACTTGAATATCTGCTAAGTACCCTTTAGTACCAGCGTAAAGGTTGATAACCATTTCCGCTACACTCATAGGCTCATATTGACCTTGTTTTAACATTTCAGTTAAGCGTTCACCACGATCAAGTTGAGCGCGTGTAGCCGCATCAAGGTCGGAACCAAACTGAGCGAAAGCAGCCAACTCACGATATTGAGCAAGGTCCAAACGCAATTGGCCCGCCACTTGCTTCATCGCTTTAGTTTGTGCGCTACCACCTACACGGGATACGGACAAACCTACGTCAACAGCTGGACGAATACCAGAATAGAACATATCTGTTCCCAAGAAAATTTGACCATCAGTAATGGAAATTACGTTTGTTGGAATGTATGCAGATACGTCACCTGCTTGTGTTTCAATGATTGGCAACGCTGTAATAGAACCTCCACCAAGTTCAGATGAAAGTTTCGCAGCCCGCTCTAATAGACGACTGTGTAAGTAGAATACGTCACCTGGATATGCTTCACGCCCTGGTGGACGGCGCAATAATAGGGACATAGCACGATATGCAGCCGCTTGTTTTGTTAAGTCATCATATACGCATAATACGTGTTTACCTTGGTACATAAAGTATTCACCCATGGCAACACCAGCATATGGTGCAATGTATTGAAGAGGTGCACCTGTGGAAGCACTCGCAGAAACTACGATTGTATATTCCATAGCGCCTGCTTCTTCAAGCTTTTGCACTACGCGAGCAACCGTAGATTCTTTTTGACCAATAGCTACATAAATACAAATAACATCTTTGCCTTTTTGGTTCAAAATAGTATCTAAGGCAATCGCAGTTTTACCTGTACCACGGTCACCGATGATAAGCTCACGTTGACCACGGCCGATTGGTACCATCGCATCAATCGCTTTAAGACCTGTTTGCAATGGTTCATTTACGGATTGACGATCCGCAATACCAGGTGCTGGATGTTCGATAGGACGACGTTCTGTAGCTTGAATAGCACCCTTGCCATCAAGAGGTTGACCAAGAGGATTTACTACACGACCAATCAAGGCATCTCCAGCAGGAACGTCCATAATTTTGCCAGTACGACGCACTTGGTCTCCTTCTTTAATCAAGAAGTCATCACCTAATAGTACGGCACCAACATTATCTAATTCTAAGTTCAAAACCAAGCCATATACGCCGTGTGGTAATTCTAGCAACTCACCGGCCATGGCTCTTTCAAGACCATAAATATGGGCGATGCCATCCCCTACGTCGAGAACAGTACCCACGTCATCGACATTGAGGTCAACATCATAGTCCTGAATCTGCTGTTTGATTATAGCAGTGATTTCTTCAGGCTTCATTTTCATATATACCCATTCACCCCTATCTAATAGAGTTCGTTCTTAATAAAGATTTTTCTAATTCCTCTAAACGACGAGATACAGAACCATCAATGCGTTTATCTCCTACTTGGATAACGATACCACCCATAATTGATGGATCTTGGCGCACAGATAAAATAACATCTTTCCCTGTTACTTCTCGTAATTTAGCTTGTACAGATGCTTCTACCTCAGCTGTGATTGGTTCTGCTACAGTTACAGTAGCTTCCAAAATACCACGAGCTTCTCGTGATTTTTGAATAAACGCTGCAATAGCCTGCGCAATATAACGATGGCGCCCACGTTTAATCATCACATAGATAAAATGTAAAGCAACTTTGTCGATACTAGATTCAAAGATAGAACCAACTAACTTAATCTTTGCATCTTCTGTAACGATTGGATTTTCAAGGAATGAACGAAGTTCAGGCTGTTCCGCCATAACGGACGCTACATAACCTAATTGCTCCTCCATGAGTTCCAAAATATTTTGTTCTTGAGCTAATTCAAACATAGCTGAACTGTATTTATCTGCTACAATTTCTATGCTCATCGTATCACAACCCTATCGTTTTACTATCAAGTTGACGAATAGCGTCTTCGATCAATTTTGTATTAGTTTCGCTGTTCATATCTTTAGCAACAACTTTACCAGCCATAGCTACAGATAAAGATACCACTTCGTTACGCAAGCTGTTCATAGCACGATCGCGTTCAATAGCGATATCTTGGCGAGCACGATTTTTTTCTTGTTCAATTTGCTCGCGTGCTGTTGACAATTGTTCACGTGTTGTATTTTCTGCTTCTTGAACTGCTTTTTCAACAATTTGTTGTGCCTCTATACGAGCATTAGCAATTTGAGCTGCATAATCAGCTTTAAACCCCTCTGCTTCTGCGCGAGCTTGTTCTGCAGCTTCTAAGTCTTTAGCAATTCGTTCTTTACGTTCTGTCATTATAGCCAATAATGGTTTATATGCAAAACGAGCCAATAGCCAAACTAATATAAAAAAGTTCAACATTTGAGCAAGAATCGTTCCAAGGCTTAAGTCAACCAAGGTTATTCCTCCTCGTTATTATCTGAATAACAAAATAAATGCTACTACTACACCGATGATAGGCATCGCTTCGATCAAACCAATCGCTACGAACATAGTAGACATCAATTGACCGCGCAATTCAGGTTGGCGTGTAATACCTTCAATAACTTTGCTAGATACAAGACCATCACCGATACCTGCACCAATAGCACCACAACCTACTGCAATTGCCGCTGCTAACGCGAATAAACCTTGAGCTTCCATAATATATCCTCCATATAAATTAATTAATGTTCCTCACTAAGCCCCATCCCCAAATAGGATGCAGTAAGAACGGTAAAAATAAAGGCTTGAATAATACCAATAAATAGACTAAAAGCAATCCAAACCCATGGTACCGGCACAAACCAAGGCAAGTTATATAATACTTCTAACAAAATTTCACCTGCCACAATGTTACCGAATAGACGGAAAGCAAGTGTAACAGGTCTAGCAATTTCCTCGAAAATATTGAGTATTAACAAAGCCTTATAAGGTCGTACAAAATGCTTAAAATAAGATAAGCCTTTAACTTTAACCCCCATAACCCATACCACTAATGTACTACATAAAGCTAATGCAATTGTAGTGTTAATATCGGATGTTGGTGATGTTAAAGCCTTGAATGTTGGCATTAAGCCTAACTCATTTCCTACAAAAATAAATAAGAAAAACGTAAATAACAAGGAACTCACCATCGGCCAATGGCGACCCAAATTCGGAGCTAATTGCCCCTCTAAGCCTTCTAATATAGATTCCACTATATTCTGCAAGCCTACAGGCACCAATTTACGTCCCCGGGTGGCTAATACTGTTATCAGTATTACAATAGCCATAGTAACCCATGTAGCAATTAAAGTATCCATATTAAATGTCAACCCCAACCACTGCACGACCTCATGGTGTCCCGCATGTAATGTCACGTTCTCAACCCCTTTCATAGATATAATAAAAACCTAATATATTTATGACAATATAAATATAATATATATATGTATCATCATACATCGTTATAGATATATAATCAACACTTGAAGGGTAAACAATTCCAATTAATCATAAATATAATGTATACAATGCATAATTGGAATACCTTTGTTGTTCCTGTTTTAGGTCATTCTAGAACTAAAACTGGCGACTAAGCCACCAGTACATAGCATATAATGCAGGCTGAATAAGCGCGATACCTATAAACATGCTAACAGCCTCTACACCCGGAATTTTCAGCCCTAAGACCACTAAAGAACCTACTAACATAAGGCGCCAAATCATCTGTCTACGAGATTTACGTACGGCTTTATAAGGATCTCCTGACACAATAGATTGTCCATGCAAAGCTAGGCTAAGTAAGTAGAGAACCATTATAAAGATACCCCAAAGCCATCCCCATAGATACTGTTCTAAGCCACATAAAACTTGTATTATACTGCCCAAAAAAGCAATAAAAAAACAAGTCAGCAGCACGCGCACTATGAATTTTATATATTGATTCATACATACCTCACTACTTAACTTGTTTATACAACATATAAAACCCTGTTATAGCTCCTATTAGGCCAAATATGACCATGCAGAGTGGTTCCGTTTGAAGCCAAGTATCCAATTTATAACCTAGCCAAATAAAACCTCCTATACAGGAGACCAGTGTGACCCCCGCTGATGTTGCCATGGCGAGGGCTTTCACAAGATCCTTATCCATATTATTTACCAAAACGTTCAGGACGACACGCATCACCTAAGAACTCATGTCGCAATGCTTGAATAATGCGTTCAGAGGCTTTACCATCACCATATGGGTTAACAGAGTTAGACATCAACTTATACGCTTCAGCATTGCTCAATAATTCATAAGCGGCTTTATGTACCGCATCTTTATCAGTACCTACAAGGCGAACGGTACCTGCTTCTACTGCTTCAGGACGTTCTGTCGTATCACGCAATACGAGAACTGGCTTACCAAGAGCTGGGGCTTCCTCTTGAATCCCACCTGAATCAGTCAAAATCAAGTAAGATTTAGCCATCAAGTTTGCAAACGGTTCATAGTCAAGAGGGTCAATTAATGTAACACGCTCCACAGAACCAAGTTCCTCTTGTACAACTTGGCGAACTTTAGGATTTTTATGTACAGGGAAAACAACTTGAATATCTTCAAATTCATTAATTAAATCTCGAATGGCTTGATATACATGGCGCATAGGTTCACCTAAGTTTTCTCGGCGATGTGTGGTAACAAGAACCGTACGTTTTTTAGGATCAAGAGCATTAATAGCTGCATCATCGAATACATAGTTGTCTTGTACAGTCGTATCAAGAGCATCGATAACAGTATTCCCTGTTACATAAAGATGTTCTGTATTAATATTTTCTTTTTTTAAATTGCTTTCAGAACTAGAAGTAGGCGCAAAGTGATACGTCGCGATCGAACCCGTCAATTTTCGATTCATCTCTTCAGGGAATGGAGAGTAAATATCACCTGTCCGTAGTCCTGCTTCCACGTGACCTACAGGAATTTCTTGGTAGAAAGAAGCCAATGCCCCAGCAAAGGTAGTTGTAGTATCACCATGAACGAGTACCACATCAGGTTTTGCTTCTTCTAACACATCTTTAAGGCCCATCAAAGCACGATTAGTTACATCATATAGTGTTTGACCTTGGCTCATAATGTTTAAATCATAGTCTGGGGTAATATTAAACAAGTTTAGTACTTGATCGAGCATATCTCGATGCTGTGCCGTAACGGTTACGATAGGTTCCATATCTGGTGCTGCTTGTAATGCTTTTACAAGAGGAGCCATCTTGATAGCCTCAGGTCTTGTACCAAAGATTGTCATAACTTTTAACATAATTGCCTCCAACGTAGTAGGATAGAAAAAATGGGGCGCCAAGCGCCCCACAGATGGTTATTCCTTATGAGAATCATCAGTATTCTCCAAGGCTTTAGCCAATTCATCGCGATCAAAGGATATGGTATTATCCGAGTCGCTGCGTTCAATTGTAGGACGTGGTAACGGATGCCCTGCCGCATCACTATGCATGATAACGCCAAGACGTCGTGCAATATAAATACTACACAAGAAAATTACTAATACCAAGGTCGCTCCGACCCAAGCATTAACCTCTGCAACGATAACAGATACACCGCCGAAAAGAGCTGTTACTGCATACATCAACAATACAGCTTGCTTTTGTGTTAATCCTTGTGCCAATAAACGATGGTGAACATGACCTTTATCGGGTTTAAAGATGGGACGTCCACTGATCTTACGGCGCACAATGGCAAATAAGGTGTCCAAAATAGGCAAGCCTAACACAATGGCAGGTACCACTAGAGCAATCATAGCAGCTGTCTTCACAGCGCCCATAACGGAAATAGCCGCTAATGTATAGCCTAATAACATGGATCCCGTATCACCCATGAATATTTTTGCAGGATTGAAGTTATACCGCAAGAAACCTACAGTCGCACCTGCTAAAGCAAGAGAGATACAAGCAAGATCAGTTTGACCAAGTTGCAATGTCATTGCACAAACAGCGATACATGCGATAAAGGAAATACCTGCAGCCAAGCCATCAAGGCCATCGATAAGGTTTACAATATTTGTAAAACCAACTATCCAGAAAATAGTCAATGGGATAGCCCAATACTTGAGATATACTACACCACCCCAAGGAAGGTTGATGAAATCTACTCGAATATCATAAGCCACCAAAATAGCGGCTGCTATAATTTGGCCCATTAACTTAGTTTTTGGCTCAATTTGTTTAATGTCGTCCCAAATACCAACTAGTACCAAAATGACTGTACCAAGGACAAACCCAAACAATTTATGATCATGCGGAATGGAATCGTTAAAAAGAACCGATCCCACATAACCGAGAAAGATTGCTAATCCACCAAGTCGTGGAATCGCACCATGATGCACCTTTCGAGCATCAGGCTTATCTATTGCCCCAACAGCAACGGCAAAGCGTTTTACCAATGGGGTAAGTGCAAAGGTTATGATGAGCGCTAGTGCAAAGGCCCACACATAATCGAGCACATATTCACTCATAAGACACCTCCAACAAGTAGGTTGTAAAAACAGATTAGTTCGTTAAGCTACGAATAGGAGCAGGAATTCTGCCACCACGGGCAATGAACTCGGCTGCACTATATGGACTCACTTCGATAATAGGAGCATAACCTAATAATCCACCAAATTCAACAACCTCTCCAACAGTCTTACCAGGTACAGGAATTACACGAACCGCAGTTGTCTTATTATTAATCATACCAATTGCTGATTCATCTGCAATGATAGCAGAAATGGTATCAGCAGTAGTGTCTCCAGGAATAGCAATCATATCAAGCCCTACAGAACAAACACATGTCATGGCCTCTAATTTATCAAGCGTCAAACTACCACAGGATACAGCATCAATCATGCCTGCATCTTCCGAGACAGGAATGAATGCACCACTAAGGCCACCTACGTGAGAGGAAGCCATAAGACCACCTTTTTTCACCGCATCATTAAGTAATGCTAGTGCCGCTGTAGTGCCATGACAACCACAAGAGGACAAGCCCATTTCTTCAAGAACATGAGCTACAGAGTCACCTACAGCTGGCGTTGGCGCCAAAGATAAATCAATAATACCAAATGGTTTACCGAGACGACGAGATGCCTCTTGGGCTACCAATTGACCTACGCGCGTGATTTTAAAAGCAGTACGTTTAATCGTTTCTGCTACAACGTCAAAGGATTGACCTCGAACGGATTCAAGCGCATGTTTTACAACGCCCGGGCCAGATACACCTACAGAAATAGCACTATCCCCTTCTGTTACCCCGAAGAAAGCACCCGCCATAAACGGGTTATCCTCTACAGGATTACAGAAAATTACGAGCTTAGCGCAGCCAAGAGCATCATTATCCTTTGTAAGCTCTGCAGTTTTCTTAACGATGATTCCCATGTCTCGCACTGCGTCCATGTTGATACCAGTTTTAGTAGAGCCCACAGCAACAGAGCTACAAACGATATCCGTAGTTGCCAGCGCTTCAGGGATAGAGTCAATCAAAATGCGGTCAGCTCGAGTGGCGCCCTTTGTTACAAGCGCAGAAAAGCCGCCAATAAAATTAACACCTACAGTTTTTGCAGCACGATCCATAGCTTCCGCCACAGGAACATAAGATGTTAAATCACTCCCCCCTGCAACTAGAGAAATGGGTGTTACAGAAATACGCTTATTGATAATAGGAATGCCGAATTCTCGCTCAATATCTTCCCCTGTAGATACAAGATGTTCTGCCTCTTTTGTAATACGGTCATAAATACGGTCACACAGCTCTTTACCAGAACTAGATGCACATTCAAGCAAGCTAATTCCCATCGTAATAGTACGCACATCAAGCTTGTTATCATGAATCATCTGATTCGTTTCTAAAATATTGTCGATAGATAACATAAGTGCCTCCTATCCTACACGGTGCATGCTCAAGAAAATATCAGCATGTTGTGCACGGATTTCAACACCTAGTTCTTTACCTTGAGTCGTCAAAGCCTCTTGGATAGCTGTAAGATTTTTCATATCTTCAGACTTGGTTTCACACATCATAATCATATTGAAAACACCATCAAGGATGGTCTGATTAATGGACATAATATTTACACCGTAGTTAGCGAGTACGGTACTAACCCCAGCAATGATACCAACGCGGTCTACGCCGACAACGGTAACAACTAATTTCATAACATCACCTTCTCTAAGCACTACAAACTATATAGCCAGTAAAGGGCATTCAATAAACTATATTAATATATTATAACACATTTATTATTTTTCATGAGTGAAATCTTTATGAGTTTTCTAGTGAAAACAATATGTTATACTTTGTCAGACAAAGCACTTGTCACAATCTCTTCACCAGCAGTTAACAATGCGATAAGACCTTTGTCACCTTTATAGCTTTCACCATAAATTTTATATAAATCTTCAGTGCCAGATGGGCGTGCTACAAACCAGCCTGTTTCCGTTTCCACACGAACACCATCGATAGGCATATCTTTATACAGAGAAGTAGTGCGAACATTAGTAATCGCATTACCATCTACTTCGGTAGCCGTAATGGAGCTTGCATTTAATTGTTTCAACTTAGCCTTGGCCACCTTTGTACAAGGTGCATCAATACGACCAAATCGTGGATCCCCACAACCTTCCACAATATTGTTATATAGTCTCTCAACAGTTGCGCCCATTACAGCGTACATCTCCATTGCTAAAAGAGCCATAATCATACCATCTTTATCTGTGGTCCATACGGTACCATCTTTTTTAAGGAAGGATGCACCAGCAGATTCTTCGCCTCCAATGCCAATTTCCCCATCGAATAATAGGGAACTAAAGTATTTAAAGCCTACCGGAACTTCATACACAGGAATTTCTTTAACGGATGCCCACTTATCAATCATAGTGGTACAAACAACCGTTTTGCCTACCCCTTTATCCTTCCAACCACGGGTTGTGAATAGATAATCGGCAGCGGCTACGAGGAATGCATTTGGTGAAGCAAGCCCTTCTGCACTAACAATACCATAACGATCATAATCGGGATCGTTACCAACAGCCAAATCGTAATTACCAATTTGCTTGATAACATCGGCCATAGCGTATTCGGAGGAACAATCCATGCGGACCTTACCATCATGGTCATACGTCATAAAGCTAAAAGTTGGATCATATTCATCATTGATAATATCCATGTTGAGATTATAGCGCTCTTTAATAGCTCGCCAATAACCTAGTCCACTACCGCCGAGGGCATTAACGAGGACCTTAGGTTTTGCACTTTGTATTGCCTCCATATTAATAATAGAAGACAGTTCTTCTACGTACAGGCCTTTATAGTCATACGGAACTTGTTGATCAGGTTCAATATTGTCGATACTAATACGTTTGAACCCTTCTAATTCACAATATGCACGAACATATTCATTAGCACGGGTTTCAATCCATTTTGTAACGAGAGTATCCGCCGGGCCGCCATTAGTAGCGTTATACTTGATGCCACCGTTATCTGGAGGATTATGAGATGGCGTAATCACGATACCATCCGCTTTATCATCATGGCTTTCATTATAACGAATAATGGCACGAGATATAGATGGTGTCGGCACAAAATCCATATCGGAATCAACCATTGCCGTTACACCATTGCCAGCAAGAACCTCTAGAACCGTTACAAGGGCTGGCTGAGATAAAGCATGTGTATCTTGACCGACAAAAATCGGACCTGTAGCGCCGAATTGTCCACGGCCATCACAAATAGCCTGTGTAATAGCGGCCACATGTAAATCCGTAAAAGTACCATTTAAAGATGTACCGCGATGGCCAGATGTGCCAAAGGATACGAGTTGTGTCGGATCTGTAATATCCGGAGCATTATCAAAATATGCATCCACAAGGGTTTGCACATCGATAATATCTTGTTCTTGTACAGGCGTACCTGCTAATTTGTGAGTCATAGAAACCTCTAATCTTATCTTGAGGGCAAGCCCTCTTATTTTACAACCTTGATATTCTATCAATTACATTAAATTATTTCCAAAATGTATGTATCATTCATAAAATATTATATTTACACATAATTAATATAAGATGACAACAGCCAGAGATTTTATCATAATTCTTTATTTTGATTTGTTACAACTATTTTCATCTATTACAACATTATTGTTCGCTTCGGTAGTTATATCTTGTGATTTCAGCTGTTTAGATATTTCCGCAGGAACAATAGGTTGAGTAAAACCTTGCCCGATAACCTCTTGAGCATCAGTAATCAAGATAAACACATTTGGGTCCGCTTCTTGAATAACCTCTTTCAATTTATTTACCTGCAGCAAGTTAACTGCAACCATCACAATTTGCTTAGGCGTACGTGTATAAGCGCCAATGCCATTGATAATAGTAGCGCCACGACCGACCTTATTGATGATGCATTCACATACCTCATCGGTACGATAGGTAATGATGAAAGCAACTTTACGTTGATTAAAGCCGATTACCACCTTATTTGTAATAATAGTATACACATACACACTGATAAGAGTTACAGCTACCGCTTCAAGTCCAACAACTCCGACAGCAACTAAGAGGATGGCACAGTTGATAGCGCTATTAATGGACCCCATTTGAAGGCCATAATATTTGCGAACGATAAGTGCAATCGGATCAAGGCCCCCTGTATTACCACCTACACGGTAGACGATACCAAGCCCTAGTCCAGTTGTGATACCTGCCATCATAGAACTGAGTAGTGGATCCTTAATAATCATGTCATATTGCAAGAAACTAAACAGATCAATCATCCACGATAACATGAGCGTACCATACAAGGTATTAAGCACTACACGTTTACCAAGCCACTTCCAAGCAGCCCAAAATATAGGGACGTTCAAAATAACGTTCCAAGAACCAACGGATAATCCCGTTAAATAATACAAAATCAACCCTACCCCACTAATACCAGTACTAACCAGTTTGTGAGGTAGTACAAAGGCATCTAAACCAGCACCAAAAATTGCACAACCAATAGCAACTATGACACATTGATAGACAACATCTTTATACTTGGCGAACATAGCTCCCTCCAAATTGCCATTTCACTATAAATATTCTATAATGAACTAATTAAAACATACGCTGTTTACAATGCTTTTAATAATCAAACAACAGGTATATACAAAATCATCATAAACCACTTAATGGTTATTTTCAATCACTTTATAACAGTATAAAATAAACATATAAACTGCATATATTTTGTACATTACAAACGAGGCTATTATGAGTAAAAGTTTTGAGCAACTCGGTTGCAGCAAAATTAATATTGGGCTTGCTATTACAGGCAAGCGTGACGATGGATACCACGACATCGATTCTATATTTCAATCGATTCGCCTTAGTGATTCTATTTATTTCGCTAAACATCATTCCGTAGTATTTTCTGGTGGCGCTCCCGAATTGCCTGACTACATGCAAAAACTCGTAAGCTATGGAGAAGATAATCTCGCGCTCAAAGCGTTACGCGCCATACAGACCTATACGGGTTGTAAAGCCGGTGCCGCCATCCACCTATTAAAACGCGTCCCTATTCAAGCGGGTCTTGGTGGCGGTAGTGCAGACGCAGCAGCCATGTTATTAGGTCTCAACCGCTTTTGGGACTTACGTCTTACACAAGAGGAACTTTTAAATATTGGTGCCTCACTAGGATCTGATGTGCCGTTCCTACTACAAGGTGGTACAGCTCGCGGAACAGGTCGTGGCGAAGTGTTAACCTATAGTCAATCGCCAGAAGCACATTGGCTATTACTAGTAAAGCCAAAGGTATCTATTTCTACAGCAGTTGCTTATGGTCGCTTCAGCGGTAAATCTAAAGCCACCACAAAAACGATCGATACCGTTCTGAATCATCTTAAGAATAATGATTTACAATCTGCTTTTACTAGTAGCGCTAATACTTTCGAAGAATTATTATTCCCAGATCACAAAGAATTAGTGGTATGTAAGAACTTTTTCACTAGTCGTGGATACCCAACTATCATGACAGGAAGCGGGCCTACGATGGTAGTATTACTTAACAAGCCTATGGAAGCATTGCAGTTACAAGAAGAGATTAAAGCTGCTGGTCATGATTGGCTGTCACTCATTACTAAAACATGTACACAGGAGGACTTAGTATGACAAAACGGTTACAACCTATACGACTTGATGCGTATAAACCACTAAGAGAAGTGGTAAGTGAAACATTGCGTCAAGCCATCCAAGATGGAGTGTTAAAACCTGGGGAGCGCCTCATGGAAATTCCCCTTGCCGAAGAGTTAGGCGTAAGTCGTACCCCCATTCGTGAAGCCATACGTAAACTAGAACTAGAAGGCTTTGTCGTTATGGTGCCTCGCCGCGGCACCTACGTTGCCAACATCTCTTTGAAGGATATCACTCAAGTATTTGAAATCCGCTCTGCCCTAGAAGAACTTGCAGCCGGCCTTGCAGCAGAACGGATTACGGAAGAAGAAATCGAAACTCTAGAGAGAATGCTTGTAGAAATCGGCGATCATATGGAAAACAAAAATATGGAATCCGTCGTCGCTGCGGACGTAGAATTCCACGAAGTCCTCTACCGCGCATCTCGTAACGAAAGATTAGCAGACATCGTTCACAACTTGCGAGAGCAAACCTATCGCTTCCGTAGTTTTTCTATGAACCAACCAGGTCGTCTTAGAAAAACTTGGGAGGAACATCGTCAATTAGTGGAAGCCATCGCCTCTCACAATGCCACACAAGCTCGTAAACTAGCTCGAATTCACATGGAACATTCTGAACAAACCTTGTTGCAAGGAATGGAAGAGTCACAAGAATTTACTAAGGCATAAAAAATATCCTACAAAATACTATATAAAGCAAAAATCCTTCCTATTTGTGAAGGATTTTTGTTTTACATAGTCTATAGAAATTGATACAATATCATTGATTATTATGAAATATGGATTTTTTATAAGAAAGGGAGTTTTTATGGAAGCAATGCTCAATGATGCTATATCCACCATAAACGGTTATTTATGGAGTTATTTCATCATTTTTATTCTCATCGGCGCAGGTCTCTTCTTTACGATGACAACGAATTTTGTACAAATTCGCATGATTAAAGAAATGATTCGCCTCGTAATTAACGGCGCAGGTAGTTCTACAGAAAAAAATCATGTATCCTCATTCCAAGCATTCTGTGTTAGTACCGCATCTCGTGTAGGTGTTGGTAATATCGCAGGTATAGCTATTGCCGTTGTACTTGGTGGCCCTGGTGCCATTTTCTGGATGTGGGTTATCGCACTTATCGGTGCTGCCACTGGCTTCATCGAATCTACATTAGCACAAATCTACAAAGAACCTGTTGCTAAGGGCGGTTTCTATGGCGGACCAGCTTACTATATTCGGTATGGTCTAAACAACAAGGCATTATCTATTCTATTTGCTATTTTAATCAGTATTACCTATGGTTGGATTTACAATTCTGTACAAGCCAATACATTGGCTGCATCTCTCCAGGTATTCAACCTTGATGTGTCCTATACAGGCGCTGTAGTAGCAGTCCTTCTTGGTATTATCATATTCGGTGGTATCAACCGTGTTGCAAAAGCATCTGAAATCATTGTTCCTATCATGGCGATTCTATACATTGCTACTGCGTTATTTGTGGTAATTATGAATATCACCCAATTCCCACATGTAATCTATACTATTTTCTCCTCCGCATTCGAGCCTGTTGCAGCAGGTGGTGGCTTATTAGGTGCTACTGTTATGAATGGTATCAAACGGGGGCTCTTCTCTAACGAAGCCGGTGAAGGTTCTGTTCCAAACGCAGCCGCTACGGCAGCTGTTAACCACCCTGTGGAACAAGGTCTTGTACAAGCATTCGGCGTATTCCTTGATACATTCATCATTTGTACAGCTTCTGCTTTCATCGTACTCATCGTGGGTGATTACAGCACTACAGGTCTAACAGGTATTGCTCTTGTACAACATAACCTAGCTCAACAACTTGGTTCTTGGGCGCCTACAGCCGTAGCCATTTTCATCGTTATGTTCTCCTTTAGTTCCTTAATTGGCAACTATTACTACGGTGAAATCAATATCAGCCACTTAACAAATAAACGATTCTACCTACATTTGTTCCGTATTGGCGTAATTCTTATGACATTTGTGGGCTCTATTGCCTCTCTAGATCTTGTATGGAATCTAGCCGATTTATTCATGGCTTTCTTAGTATTAACTAACGTAAGTTCCATCGTACGTATGGGGCGCACAGCAGGTCTTGCCCTCGATGACTATATTAAACAACGCAAGGCAGGTATTGAAACGCCAGTATTTAACCGTTCTATTCTAAACCACACGTACGGCATCGTATGGTGGGGTGATGGTCAAACTACAGACTCCTCCGTACCTCCTACTCCGATTGAAGATACTGTGGAAAAATAAAATATATCGACGTATGAGGCTGGTGAAAGTATCTTTCACCAGTCTTTTTCGTATAATCTTTAAAATAGTTTATTAGTACATACAAAAAGGTCTATTTTTTTCAGAATATAAATCTTTATTCTTTTTGTAAAAGTATCCATTTTCATAGATAAAAACATCGTTCATTAGCAAATTGTACTGTGATAAAGATCATAGTAATTATCTATATTTTTACAACTTTTACAGGTCAAAAACTATAGAATATATTTATGAAAATATAAAGGGTATTCTGTTTACAATGTCGAATACTTAAGTATGCGATAAAATTAGCATTAATTAAACTATTAATTTACTCTATTATCCAGGAGGTAATTATGAGCGGTTATAACCCATATGAAAACATGTTAAACACATTAGACGTAGCAGCTGAAAAGCTCGGCTATACTCGTAGTGAATACGAAGTGTTACGTCACCCAGAACGAGAACTAAAAGTAGCAGTTCCTCTTCAACTCGACAATGGTGAAGTTCGCGTATACGAAGGTTATCGTTGCCAACATTCCACATTGCGTGGCAGTGCTAAAGGCGGTCTTCGCTTCCATCCAGATTCTGATGAAAACGAAGTTCGTGCATTGGCAGCTTGGATGACTATTAAAAACGCGATTGCTAACATCCCTTATGGCGGTGGTAAAGGCGGTATCAAAGTTGATCCAAAAACGTTAAAACCTCGTGAATTAGAACGCTTAACTCGTAACTTCGTACACCGTATTGCACCTATCATCGGTGTTAATACAGACGTCCCTGCACCAGACGTAAATACGAATGCTCAAATCATGAGCTGGATTGCTGACGAATACAGCACATTAAAAGGTGAATGGAGCCCAGGTATCGTTACAGGTAAACCAATCGAAGTAGGCGGTTCCTTAGGCCGTAATGAAGCGACTGGTCGCGGTTGCCTCATCGCATTGCAAAGCTATCTTGCTAAGAAAAACTTGGATATCAAAAACCTTACTGTTGCAGTTCAAGGCTTTGGTAACGTAGGTTCCGTAGGCGCTCGTCTCATTGCACAAGCAGGTGCAAAAGTTGTGGCTATCGGCGACGTAAGCGTTAACATCTACAATCCTAACGGTCTCGATGTTGAAAAAGCATACGAATATGCTAACTCCCATGGTCGTTCCCTCGAAGGTTACAGCGAACCAGGCATGACTACAATTGGACCTCAAGAGTTATTGGCTCAACCAGTTGATGTATTATACATGGCAGCCCTTGAGAACCAATTAAACAAAGACAACATGGAAAATATCCAAGCTAAAATCATCTTGGAAGGCGCTAATGGTCCTACTACTAATGATGCGGATAAATACTTCTATGAAAAAGGCATCGACATCATCCCTGACGTTCTTGCTAACGGCGGCGGCGTAGTTGTATCCTACTATGAATGGGTACAAAATAAAGCAAGCTTCTACTGGACTGAAGAAGAAGTTAATGAAAGATTAACTAAGAATATGCAAAATAGCTTCGAAGCTGTTTGGGAAATGCAACATAAATACAATGTACCTCCTCGTCAAGCAGCGTACATGGTTGCTCTTGAACGCCTCGTAGTCGAAACTAGATGGCGTGGCTATAACTGCTAAACTCCTATACCTCCATACATTTTAGCCATAAAAAAGGCGTAAGCTCGATTTGAGCTTACGCTTTTTTTACCTATATACATAATCGAAACATCTCTTGAGGCTCAATTATTTACTTAGTTTTGTCAATAAAACCACTTATTATTTAAAAGCACCTAACAAAGCAGCCACACTAGGACGGCTCATCAAAGCTTTCACCAATACAGAACCAAGAACTGCTGGAATAGTTTGACCTACGATAAGGTTCAATACTAATGGCCAGTACGGAATTCCAAGTAATGGACTGAGCCACATTGGTACACATAGTGCTGGCACAAATACGATTGGAAGCATGACCCACCAAGCGCTGAGGCCAAGCTTGCGCATTCCTACGATAATGCCTGTCGTTACTACACCGACACCAAAGCCCCCTACCATATCGAAGATACCAAGACCGCCGAATAGGAAGTTAGAAATGAGGTTGCCAATCCCCATGGGAATCACCAAGAACGGAAAGGCATAAGCAAGTGCATATAATGATGTTGCTATACGAATTTGATAAGCCCCGAAGGAAACGCTTTGCGTTACATACAATACAACGATGTACAATGCCACAACCATGGCAGAAATAGTCAATTTGCGTGTAGAAATCATAACACTCACCTCCTCAAAATAAAAAAAGCATGGCAAAACTACCATGCTATAAATGCTTATGAATTTCCGTAGTTTTGTTTAGAGACAGGATGGTTTCAAACTGTCTTATTTAGTTGTCGCCTTTAGGCAGTACTAATATATCATATATCTAATATTTTCGCAATTAATTGGGATTAAGGCGGACTTGTAGGATCATCTACGATTAGTATCAAGATTGTAAGGTGGGGGTGGGGGTGGGGGCAGATACCTTTCCTCATCGCTTCACTGGCGAACCGGCCATCGGCCTAGGGCCTCGACCTGCCAAAGTCGCTCTTTGAAAAGGTATCTTCCACCACATCAAATTAAGCAAATCAACGTTTATCACAATACTAGTGACGTAAAAGTCCGCCTTAAGTCAAATGAACACTCTAACCAATTAGAATATATGCAAAGTAGTCGCCCAAAGACGACTACTAATTTAAGCCAGTTTTAGTAGAAGTATATAGAGATAACTACTTTTACAATGCTGGATCTTTGACTCCGTTTGCATGGAAGGCTTTTGCTCTGTCGATGCATGTGCCGCAGTGTCCGCATGGTTTATCTCCGCCTTCGTAGCAGGACCAGGTTAAGTGGTATGGTACTCCGAGGCGTAGGCCTTCTTTTACAATGGCAGCTTTGTTGGAGTTAATAAAAGGTGCTTCTAAGGAGCATTCTTTACCGGATCCTTCAAAGATAGCGTCGCCCATAGATTTGTAGAAGTGTTCTGTACAGTCAGGATAGGCATTACCCGCCGCATCATCACTGTGAGCACCGTAATAGATATAGCCGCAGTCTAGAGATAGTGCCAAGGATGCTGCCGCAGATAGGAATAGCCCATTTCTAAACGGTACATAAGTACTCACCGTACCTTCCCCTTCTGCATCTTGTTGTTCTTTGTAGGAACCTTGCGGAATGTCTTCACTAGATTGTACTAATAAAGAGCAGTTACTAAAGGCAAATAGCTTGGTAACATCCATCGTTTTACCTTCCATACCATAGTGCTCTAAAATAGCTACGGCAGCTTCTAATTCTTTACTATGTTTTTGACCATATTGAATCGATAAGGGCACTACATTATCTTTACCAAATCGTTCAATGGCGAGGGCCAAACAAGTAGTACTGTCTACGCCACCGCTAAATAGAACGACGGCCTTTTGTTTTTGAGCCATAGTATCTCCTTTTCTATCACAACAGCCTCATCCGTAGATGAGGCTGTGCTTTTACATTCACTAAAATTTTATAGATCAATAACCAATTCTACTGGACAGTGATCAGAGCCAAAGATTTGTTGGTGAATCTTAGCTTCTTGGATTTTATCGTCAAGACGTTTAGATGTGATGAAATAGTCAATTCTCCATCCTGTATTCCGTTCACGAGCTTTCCCCATATAGGACCACCAGCTGTATTGTTCAATAGCATCTGGATAAAGGTGACGGAATGTATCTGTAAAACCTGCCCCTAAGAGTTCTGTCATCTTTGCACGTTCTTCATCGGAGAAGCCTGCATTTTTACGATTCGTCTTAGGATTTTTTAGGTCGATTTCTTGATGGGCTACATTGAGATCACCACATAGGATGACAGGCTTTTTCTTATCTAATTCAAGTAGATAATTACGGAATGCATCTTCCCAAGTCATACGATAATCAAGGCGAGCTAATTCACGTTGGCTATTCGGTGTATAACAGCATACCAAATAGAAATTATCGTATTCAGCAGTGATAACACGACCCTCTTGATCGTGTTCTTCAATACCGATGCCATTCGTTACGGACAATGGCTTAATACGCGTGAATACAGCCGTGCCACTATAGCCTTTCTTAACTGCACTATTCCAATATTGCTCATACCCTGGCAACTCCAAAGAAATTTGATCGGGTTGCAATTTTGTTTCTTGCAGGCAGAAAATATCTGCATCTAATTCATTAAAGGATTCCATGAATCCCTTTGTTACAGCGGCGCGGAGGCCGTTTACATTCCAAGAAATTAATTTCAATTCTTACTCCTTTATAATACTTTGCATCAATCTAATAGTATTCACCGTATTTAACTTGGTGAAAGTTTCTTTCACATAGAATATACGTCAAGTTTTTGCTTAATCTAAGCTAATCTAAAGATTATATGTTAGCAATACTACTGCTTTTTATGTTTCTTAGCATGTCTTGCTTCTGCACGAGCCTTGCGGGCATTTTCATTTGCTTTAAGATCGCTTTCACGTTTCTCACGAAAATAATTAGCCACCGCCGACAAGATAAGGATCACTAATACAGTTACATTAAACATACCAGGTCCAAAGGTATAGATGTGATAACACAAATAACCAAAGGCAACGACTGTTAGTAATTGTTTTAATAGATTCATTCGCCCTCCTAAGTTAGTTTAATGTTTCTACACCTGTGCTAAGCGGGAAGCCTTCATACGTTACCCAGTCACTAGAACTACCAACATATAAAGCAGATTCAAGGCCTACTTCACTCATGGTTAACAACGCATTGCAGGCAGTCACACCAGACCCACAGTACGTTACAACTGGCCTATTTTGGTAGATTTCGTTGTAATACTCAGCCTCTAAATCTTTCAAGGATTTAGGACCATCTACGGTATAGCCACTTTCATAAAAATGATTAACAGCCCCAGGAATATGTCCTGTCATGCCGTCCATCGTATCCACTTGAGATCCATCATAACGGAATGGCGCACGAGCATCAATAATAACATGATCTCCGCTTTCACTAGCCTTGAGCACCTCATCGCGACTCATAACCATATCTGTTTGCAACTCGTAGTTAAAGATAGATGGTTTAGCAGGTAACGGGGTCGGCTCTTTAGTTAAGAGATGGCCCTCTCGAACCCAACGTTCAATACCACCAGACAAAACGCGTACATCTGTTAAGCCCATGTAACGTAACGTCCACCAAAGACGACCCGCTAAAAATAGCCACGAATCATATACTACAACCTTTGAGTTACGAGTGATGCCATAAGACTCAAAGGTATGAGCTAACTGTTCCATATCTGGCAATGGATGACGACCACCATGCTCGCCTAAAGGACCAGTCAAATCCTTGTCTAAATCTACCGCATAAGCCCCCTTAATATGGCCTTTTTTATAATCTTGATACCCTCTAGCATCTAAAATGATGACCTCATCAAGACAAGCTAATAATTCTGTAGGAGTGATAAAATTTGACATATTGTACTCCTTTCTTTGATTATATCGAAAAATACAAATCTTTTAATATTATTATATACGACTATAACCGGATATACAATTTATTTTGGTATAGTAAAAGTTATTTATTCTTGCGATGTAACAACTAGAGTAAACATAAAAAGCCCCTATCTTAGATAGGGACTTTTAGGTAATTCAATGTTAAGCTTATAAACGTCTATACATTTCATCTACCGCATCAATATCAGCAGGTAACCAATCTACAGAATATAAGGTTTCTTTAGATAGCCATTTAGCAGCTTCATGTTCTACTAAGGTAATATTAGAATCATTTTTCAACGAACATAAATAACAGTGCATTGTTAAATCAAATTTTTCATAACCGGTATATTCGATAGTAATAATATGCTCTTGAATATTAATATCAGCTTCTAGTTCTTCTTTGATTTCTCTAATAAGAGCTACTTCATGGGGTTCACCAGGTTCGATTTTGCCACCCGGAAATTCCCAACCATCTTTTAAATCACCATATCCACGCTGAGTTGCTAATATGGTATTATCCTTTTTTATAATAGCTGCTACAACTTCAATGTGTTTTCGTTGTTCACTCATAAATATCCTTATCCATTAACAATATAGTCATAAATATCATCCCGTACAGGTACTTCGAGTACATATTCTAACTCTACCGCCGCAGTACCATTAACCATAGAAATTTCTTTAGCATTTTCCTGACCAGTAGAATGAATCGGTCCCAAATAATAAAACTCTTTAGACTCTTCATCATCCTTGTTTTTTCTCACAAACAAATGCATAGCAACACCTAGTTCATCAGCATTAAACGCGGTTTGTACATCATCAGAGGCAAAGGTTCTCTTATTTTTAGAAATAGCTTTTAGTAATCCTGGACTCTCAAATCTATCCTCGTATTTAATGGTATCTTGAATATCATCTGCTTTATGATAATTAATAAAAACGGGATATGTCTTTGTTTCTTTATGGAATTTATAACCCCCAATGTTGAGAGGAACTTCGTTTTGAGGCCACTCTAATAATTGGCAAACCTGTTCATACGTATATTTTTCATATAATGCAAATGGTGTATTACCATAAATATTATCTTTATATTTTTCATTGAACTGCTTCAATCCATAAGCAATAAGCTCTTGAACTTGTTCCTTAAAATTATTATCCTCTAAAGCCTGTTTAAAGATTCGAGATATACCATAGCTACCATTGGAAAATTCAATAAATTCACTATCGGCAAATATCTTTTGTGCTACTTGAACACCAAATTGATTTGTCATCATATTGATGAGATTAACACGTCCATATTCCGATAGGTCTACATTATAACTATCAAATAGCTCTTCGGAAACATAATTAATCACATCATCACGACCATCTAGTAATGCTTGCAACAATAGAAGCTCTCTTACACGTATACCGGTCGTTAATTTCTGAGATATAAAATGTAGCATTCTCTCCTGAACCGGTGTAAAGGATATATCATAATCCTTATCCTTAACCTTTATCAAGAAATGATGATATGACTTAAATTTACTGAAAATTCTACTAACATCAATCGAACCATGATCAGCAAAATCAGAAATTTTAGGAATACGGCCTAATTTGAAGCGTAAATTAAAATAGGCTTCTTTAATTAATTTCATATCAGAAAATCTTGCCGTATCAATAGATTCATAAATGCGTTGTTTTGCAATTTTATCAAAATGTACAGTTGATGTACCTGGAATAATACGATTGCCAGCTTGTACATAACGACGCAATGTATCTTTGTTATAGCTTCTATCACCAGATAAGGCTAATGGAATCATAAAATTATTTGTATAATTTCCAATGAAATCCAAGATAACTACATATTCTTTATCTTCAAATTTACGAAGACCACGTCCAAGTTGTTGAATAAAGATTATAGGGCTTTCAGTTTGACGTAGCATAATAACTTGATTAATTTCTGGAATATCAACACCTTCATTGAAGATATCTACGGTAAAGATATAGTCTAGCTGTTCATCAATACGACCTTGGTACTCTCCTGTGCCAGTTAATCGAGCAATTGCTTTCTCCCTAATTTCTTGACTGTCTTCACCAGTTAAACATATCGTACGATAAATACCACGCTCATTAAAAGCATTAGACAGCTCTTTTGCCTCAACTCGATTACTACAAAATACTAAGCCCTTAACACGACTACCACTATGACCAAAATAGCGAATCTTTTCTACAATTTTATCTACCCGCTCTTTTGTAGACAAGTTTGAAAAGGATACCTCCAAATCAGAAATATCTTCTTGAGTATCTACCCATAAATCACTAATACCAAAATAATGAAATGGACATAATAAATCTTCTTCTAAAGCCTGTTGTAATCGAATTTCGTAAATAATATTATGGTCAAACAATTCATATAAATCATAACCATCTGTACGTTCCGGGCTAGCTGTCATTCCCAATAAAAATTGAGGATCAAAGTAATCAATGATGCGTTGGTAACTATCTGAACCTGCACGATGCACTTCGTCAATAATAATACAGTCAAATTCCTTTGGATCATACTGTTTCATTACATCATTACGGCCCATCATTTGCATCGTAGAGAATACATGAGTCGCATTATAGTATTTAGCATTCCCAGAAACCAAACCAAATGTAATGGATGGATCATTATAAATCCGCTCAAAGCTGGCAATCGCTTGTTTTGCAATTTGCTCCCGATGTACTAAAAATAATATTCTTTTAGGCTTCATTTCTCTCATAGCAAAAGCCGCTGCATAGGTTTTGCCGGTACCCGTAGCAGAAATCAAAAGGCCTCTTTTAGCATTATTAGCCCTTAGTTCATTGAAGTTAGCAATAAACTGTTGTTGCATACTATTGGGCTCTAGTTGACCCAAATCTATTTTTCTAAATTGCTCTGCTACAGTCTTTTGTGAAGTGCGCTCTGGCCGTACCCATCTTGGTTTATACCAAGGAATAAAATCTTCATAGGGAATAGAAAATTTTGAATTCCAATATAAGTCAAATTCTTCCGTAATTTCTCGAGCATAGGTATCACTGCAATGAGCTTCAGAGCGAGTATTCCATTCACGATTTTTCTTTAATGCATTAATAGTTAAATTAGAACTACCAACTATAATCTGATAAGATTCATCTTTTCTAAAAATGTAGCCTTTTGTATGAAATCCATGACCACTACCTTGTGTAGTGCAATACACTTTTAACTCAATATTATTTAAATTTCCTAAATCTTCCAAAACTTGTGGACTATTAAAACCAAGATAATCCGTCGTTAACACACGTCCTCGGACGCCACGTTCTTCTAACTCTTTAAGAATTGGTTTTAATGTTAATAAGCCTTCTGGAGTAATAAATGCTACCGATATTAAAAACTCATCACAATTGCGTAATCCATCTTCAATAGCAGATAATACATTACGCCCTTCCCCATTAGCAATAAGTTCCGAAGATGTAGCAAAATTGATTAAATGATTCGATTCTGACATAACGAACTCCCCATATAATGAATACTATACTTGCTATTATACCAGCCGCAGCTGCAACGTCTAGAGAGTATATAGTTTTACTTTTAAAAGTATATTTTTATAACAGCTTACAGCCTCATTCATCGTTTAATCGCTAATTATAAATATAAATACATGTCCAAATCTAACATTTTCATCTATTCCTTATAATTATCGTATCTATACGTCTTTTTTGCCACGTAAAGTTGTGATATAATGTAAATAATTACTCTTAGGACATTAGTCTGTCCAAATGGATCCAAAAGAGTTAGTGTGTTTTCAAGGAGCGTGCGCAGTTGAAAAAGGGGTACATCAAGTTAATAGCAGCCATTGTGCTCGGTGCTGCTATTATCGGTGGTGGGATCTATGGGGTGTATACACTCTTATCATCCAATACAACGACAATTTTATATCGATCAACCGTTGACGATAAAATCAACGCCATACGACCTTATATTGTTGCATTAGATGCATATAACTCATACAGTGTAGCCTATGCTAGCCAATTACAGCCAACTCTTGAAGAGTTGCGCAATGGGTCTCATAATACGACGATTACCTTACCTAAATATAAGGAACTTAAAGCTGCATTAGAGGTAGCAAAACAAGATAGTTCTACACCCTACGAAGACGTAAACCAAGCGACAAATGACGTCCTCGTAGTACTTGATCAAATTATTCCTATTGCTGATCAGTTGCAATCTTACTATGTGGAACGTCGTTATGAAAAGGATAATTATAAAGGTAGCGATGAGCTAGCAGCTCAATATGTACCTTTAGCAGAACAGTTCTACGCTACATATAATGCATTAGACTTAGCTTTAGATAATCGTAATAATGAGCTTTATAACGAACGCATGACTGAGTATCAGGGAGAAAAGCGGGAAAATGCGGTTAACTTTATAGAGATAAATCTCATAACAGCACAAACTATTGACCTTATTGATCCAGATGGGAATACAGACACCCAAAAGGTAGAATCAAACTTACAACAAATTACACAACGCCTCAATAAATTACAACCTGGTACTACACCAGAAGTACAAAATGCGGTAAGAGAGTATCAAGACTCAGTAAAAGAATTTGTTGCAGAGGCACGCAACTATATTATTATCAACTCATCTTATGGCGAAGCTTATACGCAATTATTTACCAAGTATAATAAAATGATTGGCAAGGCCAATGCAGTTAACATGGCAGACTTAGATGTAACAGAAAAAAAATAATATTTAGATAACACAAAGGACTAGCCCATGCGAGCTAGTCCTTTTATTTTTATGTAAGCAGCAAACTTTATTTCTTTTTCAAATCTTTTGTAATGATGTAATATTCAGACGGTGTTATCTTGATACCATCAATATGTTTATTACCTACAATATTAATTTTAGGATACCCAAGGAATAATGCTACAGCGTTATCTAACATCAGTTGTTGGGCATTGATAACCGCATTACGACGCACCACTGGATCGCTACTACTTTCACCAAGAGCCAACAATTCATCGAAACGAGGATTAGAGAAGCCAGACCCATTAGTTTCAACGCCTATACCCCAATATTGTTTCAAGAACCATACTGGTTGACCCGTATTAGCGGTTACAACACTGGAGATAATCATATCATAATCACCAGATTGAGATAATGTGTCGATAACCGCATAATCTACGATTTTAATTCGTAAATCTACACCGATTTTTTTGTAGTCCGCTTGCAATGCTTCCGCATATAATGGCAATTCAGGACGAGTTGTGTAGGCATAAAAATCAAGTACGAGGTTTTCACCGTCTTTATCTACAATACCGTCGCCATTTGTATCTTCATAACCTTCACGTTTCAGTAATTCTTTAGCACGTTCTACATTATATTTATTAGGATCACGCAATTGGTTAAAGCCATAGTCTATGGATGGTGGCAATGGAGCCTTACCGGCTACGAAGGTATCCTTCATGAGGTTCTTCGCATAAGACTCACGGTCTGCTGCTGCAATGAGGGCTGCACGAAGATTAGGATTCTGTAGTTTCCCTTTTTGCCCCATACGAACAAATACGTCACGCAAGGAAGCCACTTCATAGATAGTGAATTTCTTATCATTTTGGAAGATACTATATTCACCAGGTCCAATGTTAACGGCCATATCTACATCGCCCGCTTGTAACGCCATAGCACGAGTATTCGCATCATTAATAGATGGGATTTCAACCTTAGCAAAGCCTGCCTTGCCATCCCAGTAATTATCATTGCGCTTTAGTTCAGCACGCTCTTTTGTGAAAGAGGATACTACATATGGACCAGTACCAATAGGACCTTCCTTTGCAATATCACGACCATTCGCCTCTGCTGTCACATCCATAATCAAAAACAATGGATCTCCTAACAAGTTGGGCAAATTATAATATTCCTTGTCAGTCTTGATGGTCAACTCCTGACCGTTAGCAGTAATTTCTGTATAGTTAAAGAACGTTTTTGCTCGTTTACTTTTAGCAAAAGTTCGTTCTAAAGATGCTTTTACCGCCTCAGCTGTCAAACTATTACCATTTGAGAATTTAACTTTATCATTGATGGTGAAAGTCCATGTTAACTTGTCATCACCTTGCTTCCAAGAGGTGGCAAGCCAAGGCGTTGCTTTCATTTGATCATCAAACTTGATAAGCGTTTCACCTATACCAAATCGTACAACGGCCCAACTAAAATAATTTTCCGTTGGTTCTAATGTGCCAGCAAAACTAATAGCCCCTACCTTTAATACATCATTAGATGAAGCAGAATCTTGATTCATACAACCAATAGTCCCGAGCATAGTCACACCAAGGGTCATACCAATTAGTAAAGACTTGCGTAATCCTTTCATTTATACACCTAACCTTTCTACACACATTAACTATCTATTTATACTCAGATACTCACTATTTTTTGCATTAACATAATCTAGTAAATATAACCTGCTTTTACAATAGTTAATATAAAGAGAATCTATGTACATCACTTCATATGAGCATATCTTATTATACCCATAGGGGTATATTTTATACAGTCAACTATACTATATATTAGGTGTTAACACAATGTATAATTTGAGAAACATTTCAATATATCTATTAAAAAATTTCATATCTTAACTATGCATAAAAATAGCAGTTAGTCTTGAAACTAACTGCTATTTTAAGTTTACCTATCCGATGTAACTCTCTACATTTCAAATTTATACTTTTGAAATTTTGAAAGTAAATTTTCCTATTAAGCTTCTAATGCAGCCTCATCCAAGGTAAGCGGCTTATGATCTTGACCAATTTCAAAGATAGAGCTCAATAAAACCTTTGTATATGGATGTTTTGCATCCGCCAAGTGGAAAGCATCTAGTTCTTCAACGATAGCACCTTTGTACATTACGACCACCTTGTGGCACATAGTACGAATAAAGGCAATATCATGAGCAATAAATAGGTATGTTAAATTTTTCTTTTTTTGTAAACGCGCCAAAAGGTACGCAATGGAGTCTTGTACAGATACATCTAGGGCACTAGTAGCCTCGTCTAACACGAGGATTTCGGGCTCTAAAACGATAGCACGAGCAATGGCAACACGTTGGCGTTGACCACCAGACATTTCATGAGGATAGCGATGCATAAACTCGCGAGATAAATCTACCATTTCCAGGTAGTCACCTGCGATTTGCTCTTCTTTTCCCTTTTCAAGAAGACCAAAATTATAAAGTGGCTCAAGAATGATATCTTTAACCTTCATACGTGGGTTAAAAGCTGCAGATGGATCTTGGAATACCATTTGAATCTTTTTACGATATTCTTTCGTTTGTTCAGAATTCATATGTTGAATCTCTACACCATCTACATAAATCTCGCCTTCCGTAATAGGAAGCATTTTCATGATCATACGAACCAATGTTGTTTTCCCAGAGCCAGATTCCCCTACAATCCCAAGGGACTGACCTTTTTCGAGAGTTATATTAATATCCTTACATGCTTCAAGCTCACCACCAGTAGGAAGTGGGAATCGTTTACATACATTCTTAATTTCTACTGCGTAATTAGTCAATGTAACGACCTCCTCCCAATGTTGGCACAGCGTCTTTTAGTTGTTTCGTATATTCATTAGATGGATTTTCCAAAATGTCTTGTGGGGTTCCAGCATCTACAACACGGCCCTTTTTCATAACAATAATATAGTCAGACATATACGCTGCTACACCAAGGTTATGAGTTACCATGACTATTGCAGAATTATGCTCTTTAGCTAGTTCAAGCATTTGCATAACCACTTGAGATTGTGTTGTTACATCGAGTGCAGATGTCGGTTCGTCACCGATGAGTAATGCTGGGTCCAATGCTAACGCCATAGCAATACCAACACGTTGACGTTGACCACCAGATAATTCGTGTGGATAACGGCGCAATATATCCGCTCCATTAGGAAGAGATACAGATTCTAATAACTCAATTGCTCGTCGATCACATTCATCATTAGTGATTTCAATATGAGATGTAAACAATTCTCTAAATTGTTTACCAATGCGAACAATTGGATCTAATGCACTACCACTATCTTGGAAAATCATAGCCATATCTTTACCACGTATGGCTCTCCATTCTGACTTAGATAGGGTACGAAGGTTGTGACCGTTAAAGATCATTGTACCGTCTGTAACCTCACCACCTACAGGTAATAAACCCATGAGGGCCCGGATTACAGTAGTTTTACCGGATCCGGACTCACCTACAATGGTTAATACCTTACCGCGTTCCAAGGTAAAGTTCACATCCATAACAGCAGGCACACCTTGGTACGCAATGTTAAGGTTTTCTACAGTTAGTATGTTTTCTGCCATTATAGCTCCTCACTATTTTGTAATTTTGTTAGTAATCCAGTAGTAATCACTTGGGTACATTACAGCACCTTTCAAGTAAGAACCTGTAACGATATTAGTTTTAGGGTAACCTAAGAATAATGCAGCGCCATCATTCATCAACAATTGTTGAATTTGGATTGCATAATCACGACGTTTTGCTGGGTCGAATTCAGTTTCAGCTGCATCTAACAATTGGTCAACTTGTGGATTGGAGTAACCAGAACCATTTTGAGGGTTGGAACCATTGTTATTAGTGTGCCAGTAGTTAGCCAAGAACCAGATTGGATCGCCTGTATTAGCTGTTACGATATTGGAGATAAGCATATCATAGTCGCCTTCTTGACCCATTTTATCGATCAAGTTATAGTCAACTGTTTTGATTTTCATATCGATGCCAACCTTTTTAAGGTCTGCTTGAACAGCCTCTGCATAAAGTGGTAATTCTGCACGAGAGTTATATACTACGAAGTTGAATGTTAATGGTTTGCCATCTTTATCAAGGATCCCATCGCCATCAGTATCTTTCCAACCATCTTCAGCCAACAATTGTTTAGAACGTTCAGGATTATACGCATTAGGATCTTTCAAATCGTTGAAGCCATAGTCCATGGATGGTGGAATTGGAGCAGAACCAGGAATAAATGTACCTTTTAACAATACATCAGCATAGTTTTTACGGTCTGTTGCAGAGATAACTGCAGCACGAACTTTGTCATCTCCAAGAATACCTTTTTGATTAATACGGGCCAATACGACACGAAGAGATGCGATTTCATCTACTTTGAATTTATCATTGCCTTGGAATAAACCAATTTCACCAGGACCGATGTTAACAGCCATATCTACGTCGCCAGATTGTAAGCTCAAAGCACGCGTATTAGGGTCATCGATGGAAGGAATTTCTACAGTTTTAAATGGTACTGTACCATCCCAGTAGTTTTCGTTCGCAGCCATTTCAGCACGTTCTTTAGTGAAGGATTTAACTACATATGGGCCTGTACCGATAGGACCTTCCTTCGCAAAGTTACGGCCATCTTTTTCAGCTTGAACGTCAACGATTAGGAACAACGGATCCGCTAAAAGGCCAGGCATATTAGGATATTCTTTTGTTGTATGAATAACTAATTGTTGACCATTAGCTTCCATAGAGTCATATTCAAAGAATGTTTTCGCACGATTAGACTTTGCAAAAGCACGTTCAATAGACGCCTTTACAGCTGCTGCATCAACTTTTTTACCATTGGAGAATTTCACCTTATCATTGATTGTGAAAGTCCACGTTTTATGGTCTGGGGATACTTCCCATTTAGATGCAATCCATGGTTGAGGTTTCATTTGTTCGTCAAACTTAGCCAATGTTTCACCTACACCATAGCGCATTACAACCCATGCGAAGAAGTTTTCTGTAGGTTCTAATGTGGATGCGAAGTTAGTAACGCCTACTTTTAATACATCTTTGTTAGCAGCACCATTATTATCAGACCCACAACCAGCTATGAAGGAACCCATCATTACAATACTAAGACCTGCTAATAGGGCCTTTTTCCAAGATTTTTTCATTTAAAATCTCCTTTTACAACTACATGTAAAACATAAAAACATTTAACATCATCACTATCTAAAATAGTTGTGATGGAAAAACCATAATTTCTTACCAGTCATAATGAAACTTTCACTAGATAAAGATTCAAATTTATGAAGGTAAAAACAATTTTATCCTTGATTTTTTGGATCCACTACATCTCGTAAGGAGTCAGACCAAAGATTAAAAATAGCAACCACGATAAGGATGGACATACCAGGGAATGCCATGAGCCATGGACTCGTTTGCAAGTACTGGCGACCCTCGTTAAGCATAAGACCCCATTCTGGAGTCGGTGGCTGAGCACCAAAGCCAAGGAAGGATAAACCTGCTACCTCAATCATGATAGCCCCGATATCTAATGCACCTGTTGTAATAACGAGAGGCATAATATTAGGAATGATATGACGTCTGATGATGGCCGTCGTAGATGCGCCCATCATAACAGCAGCCGTTACATATTCCTCACCGCGCACCTTGAGCGTCATAGAACGTACAATACGAGCATATTTTGCCCAACCTACAACAGATAAGGCTAAAATCGTATTTACAATGCTACCACCTAGAATACCAGCAATAGCAATAGCCAATACGATACCAGGGAATGATAACATGATGTCTGCTAAACGCATAAGAACCATTTCAACTTTACCGCCAAAATAGCCTGCTATAGCACCGATGATAGTACCAATGCTCACCATGATAACGACGATGGATACGCCCATGAACAAGGATAATTGAGTACCATAAATGATACGAGATAATACATCACGTCCTAATTTATCTGTACCAAACCAATGTTGGCTGCTTGGTGCTTGCAATGCCTGACTTATATTTGAGGTGAAAGCATCGCCCGGTGCAAGCCAGGGTGCAAAGATAGCGATGAGAACAATGATAATCATCAACCCACTATAGAAAGAGAACAATTTATGTTTTTGAATAAATTCTGCCATTATGCTCTCTCCCTTTTCAATCTAGGGTCTAATAAGATATATGATGCATCAACCAATGCGTTAATACACATATATGCTAAAGCAACCCACAACACAAAACCTTCAATCAATGGATAATCGCGCATAGTAATAGCATAAATTGCCATATTCCCAAGTCCCGGCCAAGAGAATACCATTTCTACGACTGCCACACCACCTAGTAACCAACCAATAACAACACCAAGAATAGTGATGAGTGGTAACACCGCATTAGGTAAAATATGACCGAATAAAATTTTTATCTCACTAACACCGCGAGCACGAGCGCCAATAACATAATCCTTTTGCATTTCCTCAAGGATAACTAGCCGCACTTGACGCATGTATTTAGACCCAACAACAACTGCCAAAGTAATAGCGGGCAAAATAACACCAGACGCAGTCACTCGAGAGGATGCAATCGGTACAAGGCCCAATTTAAGACCGAAGATGTAAATCAGTACAAGACCTAACCAGAACGTAGGCATAGATACGCCTACGAAGGATAGAAATCTCAACACATAATCAACCCATTTGTTACGATTTAAGGCGCTTATAATACCTGCAGGCAATGCATAGAGCAGCGTAAATACTAAAGCCGTACCCGCTAACATTAATGTACCTGGTAAAGCCTCCAACATACGATCTACTACTGGTTTTTTAGCAGAATAACTCATCCCTAAATCACCTTGTGCGGCATTGACGACCCAGTTTGCATACTGTACTACAAATGGTTTATCTAACCCAAGCTGAGCTCGAGTTTCATCGATAAGCTCCTGAGATACGATAGTATCTGCCGTTTCAAGTAACATCGTTACTGGGTCACCTGGTGCTAAATAGGTGAGACAAAATGTCAAAAATGTGATGCCAAACAAGGTAACAATAAATTGCCCCAATTGTTTGACAAAGCGTTTGCCCATAGGCGCCTCCTAAACTCTCTAAACACTAACAACAATTCAAATGACAAACTAATGGTACTAGCTTTTTATATAGCGATGAAGCTTAAAGGCTAGGGAACGAAAAAAGGTTAGTCGCCCGACTAACCCAAATTAAGCACAGCATATGCATACCATGCCTTTAGAGCAGGCTTTCTGACTCTGATTCATCGCAACATTTCGGCCTTCCCAGTTTCCCAGTGACCCTATAATGAAACCTTGCTCCTCATTACAGCTATTTGCATAGTATGGGTTTTTCACCCATTTTCCTCTTTTACGCTCGGTAAATACCGACACTCACTAGTTCATTCATTTTTATCGATTATAAATATACTATATTAACACTCTATTTACAATACATATACCCCTTATGGGTATATGTATTTCGCATATTTTCAATATAATTTTTATACTGATAAAAAATATTGATTAATGATTAAATTCACAATCCTGCATAAAATTATATAAATTAACTTATATAAATAATTTTTTATTATATTTACTGTATATGACGGTATATATATTAATTTTAATAATAATAAAGCAATGTAAAAACTTTATTATAAAATCTTTTTATACACAGCAAAAATTTGATTAATAATAATACTCTTTATATTTTTTCATATCTAGCTCGCATTAATTATAAGTCTAATGCATGATTATGATAAAAAAGAGGCTATTACCAAGTAATAGCCTCTAATAAGACGAGATGTATTCAGTTAATCAATACTTTGTTGTAAGCGGTGTGCTCTGCGTGTATCCCACGCTTTACGCAAAACATAGATCACCAAGCCTATGCTTACTGCCACTGCGCTACCTACCATAGCATCAAAGCCACATGCGTAGATTGCATATAGGCAGTAAAGAACGCCTATACCGAACAAGTAATTAGAGCGTTTAATACGACTTTCAGCTACGCCAGCCATACGCATCATTGTAGGTACTGCCAAGATGCACAATACATACGGTACTACGTTAGTTACAACCGCTAAGTTTACTAGGATTTCAAACTGCTCACGCAAGGATTCGCTTGCAGTGAATAAAGTAAGTAATGTTTCAACAGCGAGTAAAATCAATACACCACGAACAGGAGCATCTTTGCTATTTACACGAGCGAATATTTTAGGGAAGTAACCATGTTCTGCTGCACTTTTGAAGACGCGAGACAATGTGAATTGCCAGCAAAGCAAAGCGCCAAAGCAAGAAATAACCATAGCAGCCATAACGATGTTTGCAATTGTATCATTGAACATGTATACGAATGTCAAACCGAATGGTGCGTTAGAATTTAATAAATCAACGTTAGGCACAATACCTGCCATAACGTTTGTGGACAAGATATAAACCACTGCCACTGCTAATGTACCCGCCACAGTTGCGATAGGTACGTTTTTCTTTGGATTCTCAACAGCATCAGCATTAGCCGCTGCGGACTCAAATCCTAGGAAGCCCCATAAAGTTAGGGAAATAGATTGTTTTACCGCATCATAAAGCGGAAGATCATTTGGGTTCCATGCCGCCCAATAGATAGATGGATCAAACCAATACCAGCCGATTGTACCGATTAATAAAACCGGAACAATAGAGCCCCAAATAGTCATATTGCTGAGTCGACCTGTGAAACGATTCCCTCTGAAGTTTAGAATCGCTGCAAACCACAAGAGCACAATTGTTACTTGACTTGTTTGTGTCGCATTGAGGTCAACACCAAAGAAAGCTGCGCCATAACCTACGGCAGATACCGCGATGGCGATATTAGCAATGATGAGAGATATGCTGTAAGCATAGCTCGCCATAAAATGTCCAGTTTTACCGAAGCGATGTTCTGCATAACCGCCCATGCCCCCTTGTTTTTGGGAGAACATACCCGCTTGAGCAAAAATATACGCTAGTAAAAGCGCACCCACAGCTGTCACGAGCCAAGATAAAACTGAAATAGTACCAACTTGAGCCAAATTAGTTGGTAACATAATGATCCCAGCTCCTAGCATATTGGCTGCTACCATTGTGGTTAGCTGGAATACAGACATTTTTTTAGCGGTGGTTTTCATGTATCAATCCCCTTTCACTAAGGTGAATTTTTTCTCGTCCATAATTCACTTAAAATATATATACCGCTAAGTAAATTCAGTTCGTGCTGTGATGGGCTTGAATGTGAATTTACCGTTTTTATTCTTATTACGAGTTAAATAATAACACCTATGAAACCAAAATAAAAGTACTTTATTGGCGGACAAGGCATATTACACGAATTGAATAAATCATAGGTAATTTATCATCAAAATCGAACAGAACTCATTTTAATCGTAGCAAAGTATATTTTTACCCCATTTTATTCTGTGTATAGATGTAATTTTTCCTATCTATCACGGTTATAGTGTCCTAGTACAAGACTATTATTTCCTCACAGTCCACTATATATGTACATGTAAATACATCATTTTAATAGTGGATTATCAATTAGAATTTTGGGCTTTATAGGTATCGTCTAGCTTTTAAATAAAAAATCGATATACATATAAGTATAATGGGCAATATTAGACCCTTAATGAAATCCTTATATGTATATCGATCTTATTTTTCCAGATTTTATTGATAACTATTCTTTATTTTTATCTACTACTTATTCCGCACTAAGCTCTACTCTTCTACAGATTCAACGATTTCTTTCCATTCAGCAATTTGCTTTTCCTCAGCAGCGATAATGATTTTACCATTATTACGTTGTCGTTCCACACATTCTGGAGCCGTACCAGAATAGTTATTACGACCTGCAACACAAGCTTCGATGGAGATAGCGTCAAGAATATCTGCATCAAAATGGTTGGAAATAGCTTTGAAGTCCTCTACGGATAGATCAAGGAGTACACAACCTTTTTCGATGCAATGATGCACCGCATTACCTACGATTTCATGGGCTTCACGGAATGGAACACCTTTCTTCGCAAGATAATCCGCCATATCTGTAGCATTGGAGAAGTCGTCATCCAAGACTGCTTTCATATGAGCCCCATTGACCTTCATACCACGAATCATAGCCGCATTAATGGACAATGCGAAGTGTACTGTATCAATAGCATCGAAGATACCTTCTTTATCCTCTTGCATATCCTTGTTGTATGTAAGAGGCAAGCCTTTCAAAGTTGTTAAAAGGCCTAACAAATGACCATAGGTACGGCCTGTTTTACCACGAACCAGCTCGCAAACGTCAGGATTTTTCTTTTGCGGCATAATACTAGAGCCCGTGCAGTGAGCATCATCAAGTTCAATAAAATTGAACTCATTGGTAGACCACAAGATCAACTCTTCGCTAAGACGGCTCAAATGCATCATCACGAGAGATGCAAAGGATAAGAATTCAACTACGTAGTCACGGTCAGATACGGCATCCATACTATTTTCGTAAATACGAGAGAAGCCCAAAAGCTTTTGCGTATATGTTTGATCAATGCCGTATGTAGAACCAGCTAATGCGCCGGCCCCAAGTGGCATGATGTCCGCATGTTTGAATACCATCAACAATCGATCAAAATCTCGTTCTAACATGGAGAAATAGGCCATCATATGATGCCCAAACAATACAGGTTGAGCCCGTTGTAAATGCGTATAGCCAGGCATGATAACGTCACTATATTTTTCAGCTGTTTCGATGAGGGCCTTTTGCATGTCTACGATAAGCTCCCCCATTTCCACAACGGCTTTACGCACGTACATATGCAAGTCTACTGCACATTGGTCATTACGGCTGCGGCCTGTATGCAAACGACCACCGGCTTCACCGATATCATCGGTGAGGCGTTTTTCAATATTCATATGAATATCTTCAAGAGCTACGGAGAACGGAAACTCTCCTTTATCAATCTGACATTTAATCTTCGTTAAACCTGCTATGATGGCATCTCGATCTGCATCGGAGATAATATGTTGTTTTGCCAGCATAGTCGCATGTGCCTTGCTGCCTGCAATATCTTCGGCGTACATCCGCGCATCAAAAGCGATAGAGGATGTAAAATCCTCTACCGCTTTATCAGTGCCTTTTGTGAAACGCCCGCCCCACAATTTAGCCATTATTTACCTGCCTTTTCTTTCATCAATGCATTAATTTTGAGAGGTAAACCGAACAAGTTGATGAAACCTTCTGCATCAGCTTGATCGTATACATCATCTTCTTCAAATGTTACAAAATCTTCGCTGTACAAGGAATATGGAGAAGTACTACCCGCAGAAATGATATTGCCTTTGTACAATTTAAGTTTTACTTCACCGGTTACAGTTTTTTGAGTTTCGTCAACAAACGCTTGTAATGCGTTCATCAATGGTGCGAACCACATGCCATCGTATACAAGTTCAGCGTATTTGTTAGCAATGAGTTCTTTGTAGTGGTATGTAGCTCTATCTAAGCAGAGGTATTCAAGTTCTCTGTGAGCATACATGATGATGGAACCACCTGGGTTTTCATAAACGCCACGGGATTTCATACCTACCAATCTATTTTCAACGATATCTACAACGCCTACACCATAGTGTGCACCAATCTCGTTGAGTTTTTCTAATAATTGTAATGGGGTGCCTTCTTGACCGTCTACGGCTACAGGTACACCTTCTTTAAAGGATACAGTTACATAACCAGCTTCATCTGGAGCTTGTTCAGGTGTATGTGTTACCAAATACACATCATCTTTAGGAGCATTTGCTGGATTTTCAAGATCGCCGCCTTCATGGGATAAATGCCATACGTTTTGGTCCATAGAATATGGATGAGATTTTGTAGCTACAACTGGAATATCATGTTTAGCAGCATATTCCATGCAATCTGTTCTAGATTTCAAATCCCATTCTCTCCAAGGAGCAATGATTTTCATGTTAGGAGCTAATGCTTTGATAGTCAACTCAAAACGAACTTGGTCATTACCTTTACCAGTCGCACCATGAGCGATTGCATCAGCGCCTTCTTTTTTGGCAATATCTACAAGAATTTTACCAATTAAAGGTCTCGCGAAGGATGTACCTAATAAATATTTACCTTCATAAATTGCACCAGCTTTTACAGTAGGCCATACATAATCTTTTACAAACTCTTCCTTAGCGTCAACGATGTACGCTTTAGATGCGCCAGATTTGATCGCTTTTTTCTCAACTGCATCATAATCCTCAGGTTGGCCCAAGTCTACACACACTGCAATAACTTCAGCACCATAATTTTCTTTCAACCAAGGAATGATAACAGAAGTATCTAAGCCACCAGAATATGCGAGTACTACTTTATTTGCTTTACCCATGATAACACCTCATAAACCACTATCTATTTAGACTAATATAATCAATACAATATCAGATAATTGTGAAAGCACCGTGGTATCTTCTATTACCGACAGGTATTCTCTCCTTCTGACAAAAAATAGTATACACCTGTATAATTATAAATGCAAGCATTATTTTTATTCATTTTAATAATATATTTCGTTTACGAACTAATAAATAAGCTATATCTAGTAATCGAACACCAGATATAGCTTATTAAATATATTAAGTTATTCTTCCACAAGCTCCAAGTCCTGTTCGTACGCATAGTCTGCTTCGGCTTGTGTAATCATGCCTTGGTCTACCATTTGTTCGAGCACCAGCTTTTGTCGAGCTTTAGCCCCTTCATAGTTCGTGTAAGGATCTAAATAGGACGGTGCATTGGGTAATGCAGCGAGCAAAGCGCTTTGCCCCAATGTTAATCGACTGGGACTCGTCCCAAAGTATCCGTGAGCTGCTTCGTAGATACCATAATAATTATGACCATAATATACGGTATTCAAATACATAGTTAAAATTTCTTCCTTAGAATAGTAATGTTCCATCTCGCTAGCGAGGATGGCCTCTTCTACCTTACGACTCATGATGCGCTTTGAGGAAAGGAACAGATTTTTTACAAGTTGTTGTGTAATAGTACTACCGCCTTCCAAGGTTTCACCTGCTATGGTATTTGTGTACAAGGCGCGAATAATACCGAGTACATCAATAGCTCCATGTTTATAATACCGCTTATCTTCAATAGCGATTAATGCATTTTTTGTATACTCAGGAATAACATCCCCTTTCACCCAATGCTCTTTTGAAACACGTTGATTAAGAGCTATCTGTACTTTATCTCTAAATGTAAACAGTCGTATAATTCGATCCGTACGACTGAGCGTGTCTTCACTTTGTTCTATTTGTTTTTCAACAAGTGTATGAGCTTTACTCTCACGATTTGTCCCTTGAAAGCTATGGTATCCGTCATATATAAACATAGCCAAAATCATGACCACCACGAATACAACTAGATTTCGAAGGTAGCGAAATACTTTCATTTCTTTCACCTATTTCTTAAAGGTCTGTAATATAAACACATGTAAACATAAGTTTATAATCTAGCCATCTATACAATACCTTATATACATATACAAATATAAAGTATATTAAATGTATTGTATCACATCAATCAAGAAGAAGATATGTAAAACACTAGTTTTTACGTCCACTCATACTACAAATATATTTAATATATCTTATAACGGCACGACACTATATATCTATAAATACCGATTAATGCATATTAGTTATACTTATTAAGTTGTATTAAAAACTTTAAATAGAGTATAATATATGAGATGATAAAAACATGCCTATGGAGGAGTAATATGAAACAGTGTATGGATTCAGAAAATCTGCATCGTCGATTGCGTAAAATCTTAGGTCAAGTGCAAGCTATTGATCGAATGATTGAAGAAGACATTCCCTGCGAAGATGTGTTGAGCCAAATTAATGCAGCTAAGTCTGCACTACATAAAGTAGGACAAGTAATTCTTGAAGGACATATCAACCACTGCGTACGAGATGGTATCGAACATGGTGACGTGGAAAAAACCATTAGCGACTTTACAAAAGCTGTAGAGCGCTTTGCAAATATGGGTAAATAAAAAAGGACTCTACAAATGAATTGCACCCAAAAAATTGGACATAATTTTTGGAGGTGCAGTTCAAAATGTAGGGTCCTTTTTATTACCCTCATATTAATCGTGGTTAGTTGTTAAGAATTCGCTCAATGCAGCGAGTGCCTCGTCTTCGTCAGCACCGTCAGCCGTCAAGGTAACGGATGTGCCTTTTGTAGCACCCAAGGTCAATACAGTTAAAATGGATTTAGCATCTGCTGTTTTGCCATTAGCAGCGATAGTCACTTTGGAAGCGAACTTAGCAGCCAATTGTGTGAAAGCTGTAGCAGGACGAGCATGTAAACCGGATTCGTTAGTAATTTCTACTGTTAATTCTTTCATGATAACCTCTTTCTATCTCGATAGGCGGTGCCTATCCATACGTTCTAATAGATATATTGTATCAATATCAAGCATTTCAATTCAAGTATATTACATCCTATTTACTATGTAATAATCCTATTTAACAAAAGTAAAATTATAATAAACCTTTTTCAGCTAATACAGATTTAGCGTATTCTGTAATTTCTTCTGCTGTGTCCATAGTAAGTGCTTTATTTGCTACCTCTTCACATTCTGTTTTGGAAACAGAACGCAAAATATTTTTAATAAGAGGAATCGAAGAAGCCGTCATGGAGAATTCGTCGAGGCCAAGGCCCAACAGAATCATGGTCGCCACAGGGTCGCTAGCAAGCTCACCACACATGCCTGTAAATTTACCTTGTTCATGACTAGCATCAATGACGTGCTTAATAAGACGTAACACACCTGGATGCAATGGTTGATACAAGCTACCAATTGCTTCGTTCATACGGTCTACTGCCAATGTGTATTGGCAAAGATCATTCGTACCGATACTAAAGAAGTCTACATATTTAGCAAGAATTGGAGATATAACAGCTGCCGCTGGTACTTCGATCATGATGCCAACCTTGATATCCTTGTTGAAATCCTTACCCTCAGCCTCCAGTTCCTCCTTACATTCACTAAGCATAGCATTCGCTTGCTTCACTTCCTCAACGGAAGCAATCATAGGATACATGATGTGAATATCACCAAACGCACTAGCTCGTAATAAGGCACGCAATTGTACCTTAAAGATGTCTGGACGATTTAAGGATATACGAATAGCGCGATATCCTAGGAATGGATTCATTTCACTTGGTAAATCAAGGCATTTCAATTCCTTGTCTCCACCGATGTCCATGGTACGGATAATAACAGGCTGCCCCTTCATATCTTGGGCTACCTTTTTATACTCTTCGAATTGTATTTCTTCTGCAGGCAATTCGTCATTTTCCATGTAAAGGAATTCTGTACGATACAAACCAATACCTTGTGCGCCCATAGTGAGCGCATGTTTAGCATCCTTCGCCTTACCAATGTTGCCGAATAGTTCTACATGATGACCATCAATGGTAGTAGCTTCAAGATTAGCGGATTCGCGTAACCGTTTTAACTCCTCTTGGAACGCCAACGCTTGATTTGTATACTCCGTCCAATCCGCATCAGATGGATTGATTTCCACGATACCATCCGTACCAAGAACGACTGCCTTATCGCCATCTGCAAAGCTTTCAATATCACCAACGCCCATAACTGCAGGAATCTCTAAGGTGCGAGCCATAATAGCCGCATGAGATGTAGGGCCACCTGCTGCCGTAACGATACCTTTTACTACCGCTTTATCAAGGGATGCCGTATCAGATGGTGCCAAATCATGAGCCACCAAGATAACCTCGCCAGAAATATGTGATAAACCGCGAGGGTTCATGCCTAACATATTACGCATCAAACGATCACCGATATCCTTAATATCTGCGCCTCGTTCACGCATGTAAGCGTCTTCCATACCAAGGAAGATATTTGCAAAGGTTTCAATTGTTTGAGCCGTAGCCGCTACCACATTCATATGGCTAGACTCAACAAGGGATTTAATTCCGTCAGATAAGGATGGGTCTTGAGCAATTTGCATATGCGCTTCAAAAATAGCCGCCTCTTCTGGCCCCATTTCATCCAACGCTTTTTTACGAATAGTATCCAATTGTTTTAAGGTAGATGCCATAGCAGTTGCAAACTTGCCTATTTCTTCTTCTACCTTGTCTTCCGTTACATTGTAATCAGGAATGACAATTTCCTCTTGAATATATCTATATACATTGCCTACTGCAATGCCACGAGATCCAGAAATCCCTTGAATTCGCATATGTGTTCCTCTTTCTATTACGATTAACTACATTACTCTTTATTTTATCATTTCTCTGTTAAACAATAAAGTAATCCAAATACCTATATTCCCTTAAATAATCGTCCCATATGGGGCATTTTTTGTTTCACTATAACTCTTAATAAACGCTGTAAGCTTTCCTTATTTTCCCTTTATTTTGCTATAAATTTATACGATTCCATACAATGCTTAAGGCCTATTTATGATATGATATAATATTATAATATAGAATATATAATAATAAACATATGAGACTTTCACGGGCTTCATGGTGAAAGTCTTACTTATTGATAGGAGACTTTATGAAATTAACGAAAATGCATGGTCTCGGCAATGACTTCATCCTCTTTGCCGACCCACAAGGGACGTCTAAAGACTACACAGACCTCGCCATCCGCCTTTGCGATCGTCGCACGGGTATTGGTGCCGATGGTCTTGCCGTCCTAGTTCCTTCCGAAACCTGTGATGTGCGCATGCGCATCATCAACTCCGATGGTAGTGAAGCAGAAATGTGCGGTAATGCCATCCGTTGCTTTGCCAAATACGCTTATGAACACGGTGAAACAACGAAGGAGACTTTCACCATCGAAACCTTAGCTGGCGTAATGAAGCCTACATTGACTATCGAAAACGGAATAGTCACACAAGTTACTGTAAACATGGGCAAACCATTCTTTAAGTCCCAAGACATTCCTATGAATGTAAACATGGATAAGGTTATCGACGTAGACCTCGATGTAAACGGTGAGACCATAACGGTAAGCTCCGTATTGCTTGGCGTGCCTCATACGGAGGTATTCATCGCCGACATTACAAAAGCCCCTGTTACAACACAAGGCCCTATCCTTGAAAAGCACGATGCCTTCCCTGCTAACACAAATGTAAACTACATTGAAGTAGTAAATGACAAACACATCAAGGTGCGCACTTGGGAGCGTGGAGCTGGCGCTACCTTAGCATGTGGAACAGGATCTTGTGCCTCTGCCGTTATGTCCTTTGAAAAAGGTTTAACAGGCCGTGAAGTAGATGTAGAACTTTATTTAGGAACATTGCATATTTCATACTTGGAGGATGGCACGGTGCTCATGACAGGCCCGGCTGAGGAAGTCTTCGAAACAGAACTTCCTATCGATTAAAATGAAGTGGTTACAACTTATATTAAATGCGTTCCTAAGGTACCAACAGGGCCGCACACTCATGCCACGGAATATAGAGCCCCTTTTGGGACTACTTGCATCCATTCTCGTCATCCTCATAGCCGTAGCCAATAGCATCGCTATTGGTTATGCCTTGATTGTCGTATGGAGCATCATGGCCTACGTGTTCTACCGCAAAGGATATGCACCAAAAGAATTATTAAACCTATCTTGGACAGGTGCGAAAACATCCATCGTAGTGATGCAAATCTTCCTTCTCATCGGTTGGCTCATCGCCATGTGGCAAGCAGCAGGCGTTATTCCTATGATTATCGCCACAGGTATCGATTTAATTGATCCATCCATCTTTATCGTCTGTGCCTTTTTAATAACAGCTATAGTGAGTATGTTGTTAGGTACTGCACTAGGCACTGTAGGAACGATAGGCATCGTACTCATCACCATGGCAAGAGCTGGTAATATTCCAGAAAATATTGTGGCCGGTGCTATTATTGCAGGTGCTTACTTTGGTGATCGAAACGGACCACTATCATCTAGTGCGTCTCTCGTAGCAACCTTAACCCATACAAAGGTATCGACGAATATTCCCATTATGTTTAAAGATGGTATTCCAGCACTCATCATCTCTACAGTGTTGTATCTATTACTATCTCAGTGGTACCCACTCAATTACGAAAATAGTTTACTATCCGATACAATTCACTTTATTTTCAATATCGATTGGACATTATGGATTCCAGTCATCATCGTCATTGGTCTATTGCCTTTGAAAGTATCTATCCGTTGGCCTATCGGACTCAGTGCATTAGCGGCGGCCATTCTAGCCTATACCAATCAGGATGCGAGCCTCTCAGAGTTGGGATGGTATACCTTAACAGGCTTTGAACTACCGCACTATAATCCACTAGCTAATATCATTCATGGCGGCGGTCTACAAACGATGTTTATCCCTACCCTTTCAATTTTTATGGCTACTGCCATTTCAGGCATGCTCGAAGGGGTTGGCTTCTGGAACGATATACGACAACTGTTAGAGCGAGCTAAAACACGGAGCGATGTATTTGCTGCCAATGTAGGTCTTGCTTTCTTAACAGGTGCGGTTGGATGCAGCCAAGCTATTGCGGTAGTTATGACGCACTCTATTATGCGTATTACCTACGCACAGCGAGGTATTCAAGACGAAGATGTAATGCTAGACTTTGAAAATAGTGGCATTCTCATCGCTCCATTACAACCATGGAATATCGCTGCCTACGTGCCCATTGTCATGATGGGTACAAGTTCAACAGGTTATGTACCATTTGCCTTCTTCCTATATCTAGTACCACTCATCTATTGGTTACGATTACGGAAGCAAGATCAACCAATCATACGCTAATTAGTATTATCTCAAAAGGGGAAATTGTATGATTTATACCATTACCTTTAATCCAGCTCTCGATTATATCGTGCGCCTTGATCACCTCAAGACGGGTACTATTAATCGCACCATCCAAGAATACGTTCTCGGTGGTGGCAAAGGTATCAACGTATCTATCGTGCTCAACAATCTTGGCATGGATACGACAGCACTCGGCTTCATCGCAGGGTTTACAGGCGAAGAAATCGTAACACAACTCAAGAAATTCGGCGTGAAAGAAGATTTCATCCGGCTTCGCGAAGGATTAACCCGCATCAATGTTAAGGTAAAAGCCTCTGATGAGGAAACAGAGATTAATGGCCGCGGCCCAATCATTGCTACCGACGAATTAGAAGCTCTATACAAACAGCTTGATGCGTTGACCGAAAAGGACACCTTAATCCTTGCTGGCAGCATTCCTTCTAGCCTACCAAGCGATATGTACGAACTCATTATGGAGCGCTTACAACATAAAAATATTCGCATCGTAGTCGATGCTACAAAGGATCTACTCACAAAAGTCTTGCCTTATAAACCATTTTTAATTAAGCCAAATAATCACGAGCTTAGTGAAATCTTTGGGCGCACTTTATCTACAAAAGATCAGCTTGTAGAAGCAGCAAAAACATTGCAAGAGAAAGGCGCACAACACGTGCTCATCTCCATGGCTGGTGATGGTGCTATTTTGGTGTCCGCTGACGGCACTGTATATACCAGTCCTGCCCCTAAAGGAACTCTCGTGAATTCCGTGGGTGCTGGCGACTCCATGGTAGCCGGCTTTATTACGGGCTATGAAAAGACGGGTGACTTACAAGAGGCGCTCTATTGGGGTATCTCCAGTGGCTCTGCCTCCGCTTACTCTGAAAACCTCGCAACCCTTGAAGAAGTAGAAACACTGCTTTCACAAGTACGAGTTAAATAGTTTTATATTTTATGTGCATCAAGGAGTACACATATGAAAATCACTGATCTATTAAAACCTCAATCTATCCTACTGAATGCAGATCCTGTCACAAAAGCTGACGCCATTTACACCTTAGGTGAATTGATGGACAAAGGAGGCTATTTGACAGACAAGGCAGAATATTTAAAAGCTGTCTTCGCTCGTGAAGAGTCTGGTTCTACAGGCCTTGGCGACGGTATTGCCACACCACATGCTAAATCTGCAGGAGTAAAAGAACCAGGCCTCGCCGCTATGGTTGTACCTAATGGGGTAGACTTTGAAGCATTAGATGGTCAACCTTCTCGCCTATTCTTCATGATTGCGGCTCCAGAAGGCGCCGCTGACACTCATGTTGAGGTATTGAGCAAACTAGCAACTATGGTGATTGACCCAGACTTCAAAGAAGCCCTAATTCAAGCGGCTACTGTTGATCGATTCTTAGAGCTCATTACAGCTAAAGAAGAAGGAAACTTTGACCCATCCGTAGAAGGATATATCAAACCAGCAGAGGATCAAAAAGCAACCAGCATTACCGATGCTATCGAAGCAAAGGCTACAGAAGCAATTGAAAAGGTAGCACCTAAGATTTCTGTAGATAACCCGCATTATGATGTACTTGCTGTTACTGGCTGCCCTACAGGCATTGCACATACCTATATGGCGGCTGAATCTTTAGAACGCAAAGCTAAAGAAATGGGTGTTTCTTTAAAAGTAGAAAAGAATGGTGCATCTGGTGTTAAAGACGCTCTTACAGCAGAAGAAATCGAGCACGCTAAATGCATTATCGTAGCTTCTGACCGTCAAGTAGAGATGGCACGCTTTGATGGCAAACCTATGATTCAAACTAAGGTTGCGAACGGCATCAATAAAGCGGAAGAGTTATTGCGTGAAGCTATGGCTGGTACAGCACCTGTATACCATGCTTCCCCATCTGACAAAAATGGTGCAGTGGCTGCATTCGATGCGGCAGATAACTTTGGTCGTCAAATCTACAAACATTTGATGAATGGTGTCTCCCACATGTTGCCATTCGTTATCGGTGGCGGTATCTTAATTGCCCTTGCCTTTTTATTCGATGTATTCGACCCAGCAAATCCTAAAAACTTTGGTTCCGGTACACCTCTTGCAGCTTTCTTAATGCAAATCGGTGGCGCTTCCTTTGGCTTCATGTTACCCGTATTAGCGGGTTACATCGCTATGAGTATTGCGGACCGTCCAGGTCTTGTAGCTGGTTTTGTTGGAGGCTTATTAGCTAACCAAGGTGGCTCTGGTTTCCTAGGTGCATTGATTGCCGGTTTCGCAGCAGGTTATTTGGTATTATTAGTTAAGAAATTAGTATCTGGTTTACCTCAAGCCTTAGAAGGTACAAAACCGGTTCTCTTCTACCCTGTGCTTGGCGTATTATTCATTGGTATCGCCATTACCTTTATCATCAATCCTCCTGTATCCGCACTTAACCACTGGTTGATGGACTCCTTGCAATCCATGGGCACAACGAGCCGCGTATTGTTAGGTCTTATCTTTGGTGCTATGATGTCCGTTGACATGGGCGGCCCTGTAAACAAAGCGGCTTATGTTATCGGTACTGGTGCTCTTGCAACTGGCGAATACGGTATTATGGCGGCTGTCATGGCAGGCGGTATGGTTCCTCCATTGGCAATCGCTCTTTGTACTACATTCTTCCCTAGCCGCTTCACAGAGGCTGAACGTAAATCTGGTATCACAAACTACATCATGGGCCTTTCCTTCATCACAGAAGGTGCCATCCCATTTGCAGCAGCCGATCCAGTTCGCGTATTACCAGCTTGTATTATCGGTGCTGGTACAGCCGGTGCGTTATCCATGTTCTTCGAATGCACACTACGCGCTCCACACGGCGGCATTTTTGTAGTACCAACAATTGGTAATCCACTACTATACCTTGCGTCCATCGCAATCGGTTCCGTTGTGGCTTGCTTTATCTTAGCACTTGTAAAGCCAAGCTTAAAAAAATAGTATCACAAAATAAATCATTAAAATTAACCATCAATTATAGCTTATATATGATTGATTGATGGCTGATAATTGTTGATTGTTTATGATGAGTTTCGACGATTAGCAGTTAGTAACTAATAGTTAACATTTAGCGACTAATTGATTAATGACTCTTATCGATGGTGAAAGCTGGTGTCACACCAGTAGATATAGTAAAAGGACTAGAATATACGTATTCTGAACTGACCTAAAATTGGACATAATTTTGGAACAACAATTCAGAAGTATACGTGATCTAGTCCTTTTCTGATATTCAAAAATAATTAATATTATTTTATATTTTATAATCTAGACTACTTTCAAAAGTGGAAGCAAGTCCTCAAAATTGTACAATCACATCGATTTATGTTAAACTATATAAATATTAATAAACTTTAAAATTATAAACTATTATTAGAAATCTAGTTCGGAGAGCTAATTCATGAAATCATCCAAAAATTGTAAGGTCACTGCTGCATTTCTTGCTGCAGCTGCATTGGGTGGTGTTGCCCATGCAGAGCCTACACTTAACATGAATGATTTAGTAGGTACGAGTACCAGTGCTGAATCAACGACACAGAGTCCTACAAGTGTAGCAACTCCAGTCGTGAAACCAATGGCAACTCAGCCAGTCTTACCAGCTACACCACAACCGGCCACCGTTGTACAACAACAAACACCACCGATGGCACAACCTCAACCATCCTACGTGATGCAACCAGCAACGGTTAGCCCTGTACAAACTCAACAAGTTACACCATTGCAATCAGTACTGCAACAAGTAGTACCAATGCAATCTCAACAACAGGTTCAAACTCAACCTCAGTATGTTGTCAATAAAGATACAAAAACTGTCATGGAGCCTACATTAGCAATGCACAGTTTGATAAATGTACAACGAAAAACTGAACCTGTTACTGTAGAGAAACCAGTGGATGGTAAGCAACAAGTACAAACTACACAAGTACAGCGTACGCCTGTTGTTATTCAACAAGAATCCATAGCTCCATTAACTGTATCAAATACTACAGTAACAAAAGCCGTAGTAGCAAAACAGAGGCTTACGATTCGAGATATTCAACGAGCTGAGCGTGAGCGTCTAGCTCAACTAGCCGCTGAAGAAGCATCCCAACAAGAAAATTTATCACAAGCTGATCAACAACAACTCGCTCAAAAACAAGCTGAAGCTCAACGTCAAGCAGCACTACAAGCACAACAACAAGCAGAAGCCCAACGGCAAGCAGCTTTGCAGGCGGAACAAGAACGTGTGGTAGCTCAACAAGCTGAGGCTCAACGCCAAGCGGCTTTACGTGCTGAGCAGGAACGTATTGCGGCCCAACAAGCTGAGCAAGCACGTATTGCAGAAGAACGCCGTCAAGCGGCAGAGCAAGAGCGCATTCGTATCCAAGAGGAACAACGCCGTATTGCTGAGCAACAGGCGGAACAAGAGCGTATCGCCGCTCAGCAAGCCGAAGCTCAACGCCAAGCGGCTATTAGAGCGGAACAAGAACGTATCGCCGCTCAACAAGCTGAGGCTCAACGTCAAGCGGCTATTAGAGCGGAACAAGAACGTATTGCCGCTCAGCAAGCTGAAGCTCAACGCCAAGCAGCTATTAAAGCAGAACAAGAACGTATCGCCGCTCAACAAGCTGAGGCTCAACGCCAAGCAGCTATTAGAGCGGAACAAGAACGTATCGCCGCTCAACAAGCGGAAGCTCAACGCCAAGCGGCTATTAGAGCGGAGCAAGAACGTATTGCCGCTCAACAAGCCGAAGCTCAACGTCAAGCAGCTATTAAAGCTGAACAAGAACGTATCGCTGCTCAACAAGCTGAGGCTCAACGCCAAGCTGCTATTAAAGCAGAACAAGAACGTATCGCTGCTCAACAAGCCGAAGCTCAACGCCAAGCGGCTCTAAAAGCTGAACGTGAGCGTATCCTCGCTCAACAGGCTGAAGAAGAACGCTTAGCTGCTGAAGAAGTAGCTCGCCAACGTGCTGAAGCCGCCGCTAAAGCTGAAGCCGAACGACAAGCAGTTATTAGAGCAGAACAAGAACGTATGGCAGCTCAACAGGCTGAAGCTCAACGCCAAGCAGCTATTAAAGCAGAACAAGAACGTATCGCCGCACAACAGGCTGAATCTCAACGGCAAGCAGCTTTAAAAGCTGAACAAGAGCGTATCGCGGCCGAGAAAGCTAAAGCTGAACGCGAAGCCGCTATAAAAGCGGAGCAAGAACGTATTGCTGCTAAACAAGCGGAACTTGCAAGACAAGCTGTGATCCAAGAAGAACAAGAACGTTTAGCTGCTGAACAACTAGCAAAAGAAGAAGCGGCAGCTGCAGCAAAAGCTCAGGCTGAAGCCGAGGCAAAAGCTAAAGCTAAAGCAGAAGCAGATGCTGCTGCTAAAGCGCAAGCTGAAGCCGAGGCAAAAGCTAAAGCAGAAGCAGATGCTGCTGCTAAAGCGCAAGCTGAAGCCGAGGCAAAAGCTAAAGCAGAAGTAGATGCTGCTGCTAAAGCTCAGGCTGAAGCCGAGGCTAAGGCTAAAGCTCAATCTGAAGCCGAAGCAAAAGCTAAATCTGAGGCAGAGACTAAACAGGTTCAAGAAACTAAATTACCGCAATCTTATGTAAATGCTCGTAATGAAGCTTCCACAAAAGGCTCTCCTGTAACAGAAGAGAAAAATATTCTCTCCCAACCAATTGAACCTCCATTGCAAGCTGATGCGTCTGCAAAGATTAGTCTTGCTTTCGACGCGAAAAATTATGAATCCATGTCTACCACAGTAGATAATAAGGAAATTAAATATCGCGCCTTCGAGTATATCCCTTACGTGGCTAATCCAATCGACATAGATCAGCAATACATGAACATTTATGTACCAGAGGAATATTTCAACAACGGCACCATCAATGGTTACAACACCCAAACAGCCCCTATCTTCATGCCAAATGCAGTAGGTGGTTACATGCCGAGCCAAGCTATGACGCCTAAGGTAGAAAATGGAAAACCTAACAGTGTTCTTTACGCATTATCCCGTGGTTATGTAGTAGCTTCCCCATCTACTCGTGGTCGTACCAATAAAGCTTCCGATGGCAACTTTATCGGTAAGGCCCCTGCAGTAATCGTTGACTTACAAGCGGCTACAGCCTACTTACACGCTAACGATTCCGCTATGCCAGGTAATGCAAATCGCATTATCACAAATGGTACTAGTGCAGGCGGTGGTGTATCCTTATTACAAGGTGCAACTGGTAACAGCTCCGACTTCCAACCATATTTACAAGCATTAGGTGCAGCTACAGCGGCAACTAATGTATACGCAGTATCTGCATATGCCCCTATCACTAACCTTGATGCGGCAGATATGGCTTACGAATGGAGCTATAACGGTATCACAGCCTTTAACAAAGTAACTATGGGCCAAGGCGAATTACCACAAGCTAATGTAGGTGGCAACTCTGCTCCACCACAACGTACGATGCAACGTGTAAACTTGAATACAGACGATTTATCATACTCTAAAATACTCAGCGAACACTTCCCTGATTACGTAAATAACTTACAATTACGTGACTCTCTAGGTCGTATACTAAAACTCGACAAGAATGGTAACGGGACTTTCAAAAACTATGTAAAAGAGTTTATCGTTGCTGCCGCTAATAAAGCAGCAGCTCAAGGTACTGATTTATCCAAGCATACATACCTTGTACGAGATAATAAAACAGGGGCCATCAAAGACATTAACTGGGAAGCATATAACCACTTTGTAAGTCGCTCAAAAGCGCCTGGTGCCTTTGACTCTCGTGCTAATGATACAGGTGAAAACAATCTATTTGGTACAAGTACTACAGATAATAATCACTTTACCATTACTGCTGCATTACACGATTCAACAGCTAACCAAGATGTATACGTAGAAAATGCTAAGATCGTTACTATGATGAATCCAATGAACTATCTTGGTTCTCCTGCTGCGACAAATGCACGATTCTATCGTATTCGTTATGGCACAGCCGACAGCAATACATCTGTTGCAATTCCTTTAATCGTAGGTACACGTGCTCAAAACCTTGGGTACAGAGTAGATATGGCAACACCATTTGATGTAGATCACTCTGGTGACTACGATTTAGAAGAATTATTCAACTGGATGGATAATATCGTTAAAAACGGTAGATAATTACAATTAAATACCAAAATACTAAAGGAGCTACCTAGTAGCTCCTTTTTCATATACAATTATAAATTTTTTTGTGTTTTCAATTATAAATGTTATTGTGAAAGTCCCTCTCCGACTATCAATAATCTGCACCATTATCTACTCAGTACATCACCCTATTATAATAACAAAAGAGTTCAAACAAAAAAGGATGCTCCCTGTAAAATACAGGGAAACATCCATGTGTTTGAGCCAGTAGAAAACAACTGTTATGCTTTCACCATGATAGAAAATTAAACTTCAGGGAATAAAGCTGTAGATAAGTAGCGTTCGCCTGTATCAGGGAGAATTACTACAATATTTTTGCCTTTATTTTCAGGGCGTTTTGCCAATTCTTGAGCCGCCCAAAGCGCAGCACCAGAGGAAATACCTACCAATACACCTTCTGTGTGACCGAAAGCTTGAGATGTAGCAAAAGCATCCTCGTTAGAAACTTGGATTACTTCATCGTAAATGTTAGTATCCAATGTATCTGGAATAAAGCCAGCACCTAAGCCTTGGATTTTATGAGGGCCTGGTTTACCATTAGACAATACAGGAGAATCTGCTGGTTCTACGGCAACCACATGTACATCAGGGTTTTGTTCTTTCAAGTAGCGACCTGCACCTGTCAACGTACCGCCTGTACCAACACCAGATACGTAGATATCTACGGTACCATCAGTATCTTGCCAGATTTCAGGACCAGTTGTTCTGTAGTGAATTGCAGGATTAGCTTGATTTACGAACTGACCGGCTTCAATAGCACCAGCTGTAGCCGTTACGATTTCCTTAGCTTTTGCAATAGCGCCTTTCATACCAAGAGAACCGTCAGTCAATACGAGCTGAGCACCATAACCAAGCATTAATTTACGGCGTTCAATGGACATCGTTTCAGGCATTACGATTACAACTTTATAGCCAAGCGCAGCACCTACAGCAGACAAGCCAATACCAGTATTACCAGATGTAGCTTCTACGATTGTGCCGCCTGGTTGTAATTCACCAGATTCAACTGCAGCTTGAATGATTGCTGCTGCGATACGGTCTTTTACGGAACCGCCTGGGTTAAAGTATTCCAATTTTGCGAAAATATTAGCGTTTGCACCATATTTTTTACCAAAACGTGTAGCAGCTAATAATGGTGTTTTACCAATTAATTCAACAAAAGATTTTGCAATTTTAGACATAGTGGTCACTCCTTATTAAATAGAACCATCCCAGTTATCATATTTTGTATCAAGTTTTGCGTAAGTCCCATCGATTACATCTTGAAGGGTTACGTTTTCTAAATAATCATGGATATAGTTTTGTAATCCTGCCCAGAAACCAACGGTACGTTCGTTGATCACTGTATCAGTACTCACCCCTTCATCAAGGGTAGAGATGATAGCCATAGATTCCTCTGTAGCAAGCAAAATTTCAATAATTGTATATTCTTTAGGGCTTTTAGATAAGCGATAGCCGCCATACTTACCGCGGATACTATCCACTAGTTTTGCAGCGCCTAAACGAGCTACGATACCTTCTAGGTATTTTTCAGATATGCCTTGTCGTTCTGCTACAGATCGCAAGGAGACAGGTTTATCTTGACCTTGCTCTGCCAAATCGATGAGGACCATCAATGCATACCGACCTTTTGTGGAAATCCTCATATATTTTGCCTTTCTTTGTAAATATTAGTATTAACACACCCTATACTATAAAGTGCTTTTATTATATTTATAAAACTATTTATAAAACCTTTCATATTAATAGGAATTAATTTCATTATAGACCACTCACTATAAAAATGCAAGAACTTATTTCCTACTTTTATAAAGGGATATCTGCCCACCCTTATATTTATTGAGTTTATCCTATATTTTAACTTAATAGCTCACCTCGTAGAAGGCTCAAGTTATCATACTTTTGTTAGCTCTCAATACAACGGAGTAAGAATAATCTTATAACACAAAAGGACCAGCCCGAAGGCCAGTCCTTTTGCGTATAGTTTGTAGTTTGTTATATGAGGTTTACCATGATGAATTGGAGAGGGTTCATCTGGTATTGGGACTTACCGTATCGTCAGGAAAACGATGCGCGCCCGTGTTTATGTCATTTGAGGAGTTGTCTAGATTACTCTAGCATTTAAGTATAAGTTTCTTAATTAGATTTTACCTACAAGATCAAGACCTGGTTTCAAAGTATCTTTACCTGGTTTCCAACGTGCAGGGCACACTTGATCGCCATGTTTAGCTACGAATTGAGCAGCTTGTACTTTACGAACCAATTCTTCAGCGGAACGGCCGATACCCATATCATGAATTTCTGCTGTACGCACGAAGCCTTCTGGATCTACTACGAATGTACCACGGTAAGCCATAGCAGATTCTTCTTGGAATACATCGAAGAAATCAGCTAATTCATGTTTTTTGTCAGCCAACATGTAGTACTCGATTTTATTGATGCTTGGAGAAGCATCAGACCATGCTTTGTGAACGAATTCGGAGTCACAAGATACGGAGTAAACTTCGCAACCCAATTCTTTCAACTCTGCATAGGAGTTTTGTACGTCTTCCAACTCAGTAGGGCATACAAATGTGAAGTCTGCTGGATAGAATACAAATACAGACCATTTACCCAACACGTCTGCAGTGCTAACTTTTACCAATTCAGGTTTTTTGAAAGCATCAAGTGTAAATTCAGGAAGTTGTTTACCAATAATAGACATGTTATGTCCTCCTTATTTGAGTTCCATATGTAACGAATATATTTATATTGGTGTACTTAACACCATATCTATATCTATCTTTGTCTATATAATAACAAATATCATTCAATATTGCAAGCGTTATTTTTAAATTTATCGATATATTTTTCCCAACTTTTTTCGATGTAAGCAAAAAAGAGAAGAAAGATGCTCATTTCTGAGCATCTTTCTTCTTTTTACGTACTATTTTTTTAGTTCTAAGATTGCATCTACGAAACCACGGAATAATGGATGTGCATTATTTGGGCGAGATTTAAGTTCTGGATGTGCTTGTGTACCAATAAAGAATGGATGATTTTTTACTTCAATACTTTCAACAAGACGGCCATCTGGAGATGTACCTGAAATCACAAGACCTGCATCGGTCAATTGTTGACGGTATTCATTGTTGAACTCATAGCGATGACGATGACGTTCATAAATCAAATCTTCCCCATAAGCTTCGTGAGTTTTCGTACCGGCTTCCACTTTGCATGGATAGATACCTAGGCGCATTGTACCGCCTTTTTTATCTACATCAACTTGATCACTCATCAAGTCAATTACTTTGTACTTAGCATTTTCATCGAATTCGCTAGAGGTTGCTCCTTCCATGCCACATACGTTACGAGCAAATTCCATTACTGCAGATTGCATGCCAAGGCATAGGCCAAGATATGGAATATTGTTTTCACGAGCGTATTGGATTGTGCGGATTTTACCTTCTACACCACGGGAACCAAATCCACCAGGTACGATGATACCTTCAACACCTTCAAATACCTCTTTAGGATCTACAGATGTATCATCAAGTTCTTCAGAGTCAATCCAACGAATATTCACTTTAGTACCCGTAGCAATACCAGCATGATCTAGAGCTTCAACTACGGATAAATACGCATCATGCAACGCTACATATTTACCAACAATAGCAACTGTAATATCTTTATTAGGATTCAAGATCTTATGAACCATTTCTTTCCATGCAGTCATATCACATGGACGATCTTCAAGACCTAACTTTTTGATAACAATATCGTCAAGACCTTGATCTTGCATCATCAATGGCACTTCATAGATAGAGCTACAAGTTTGATTTTCAATAACTGCTTCAGGTTCTACGTCGCAGAACAAAGCAAGTTTTTCTTTCATATCATCAGAGATATGTTTTTCGCTACGACATACCAAAATATCTGGTTGAATACCAATGCTACGCAATTCTTTTACACTATGTTGTGTAGGTTTTGTTTTCAACTCGCCTGCGGCATTGATGTAAGGCACTAATGTAACGTGAATGTAAAGTACATCGTTACGACCTACCTCTTTTTTCACCTGACGAATGGCTTCCATGAATGGCAAGCTTTCAATATCACCTACGGTACCACCAATTTCTGTAATAACTACATCAGCATTATCCTCTTTACCTACACGGTAAACATTTTGTTTAATTTCATTTGTAATATGTGGAATTACTTGTACAGTGCTACCTAGGTAATCACCTTTGCGTTCTTTATTGATTACAGACCAATATACTTTACCAGCTGTAATATTGGAACGTTTACTAAGGTTAATATCGATAAAGCGTTCATAATGGCCCAAATCAAGGTCAGTTTCGGCGCCGTCATCTGTTACAAATACTTCACCATGTTGGTAAGGGCTCATCGTACCCGGATCGATATTAATGTATGGGTCAAATTTTTGAATCGTTACATTGAAACCACGGTTTTTTAGTAAGCGACCCAAAGATGCTGCTGTAATTCCCTTCCCAAGAGAAGAAACAACGCCGCCAGTTACGAAAATATACTTAGTTGCCATGATGCCTCCCACCTATTACATTTTTTCCGGAGCGGAAATACCTAAAATACCCAAGCCTTGACGAAGAACGAGGGCAATCGCTGTAATTAATCCAAGACGAGCTTGTTGTAATGCTGGATCTACGCCAATGATACGACCTTGACGGTAGAATGAATGGAACATGCTTGCCAAATCATATAGATAACGAGCAATACGATGAGGTGCACGATGTTCGGCAGCTTGAACGACCTCTTCCGGATATTCAGCTAATTTCTTAATTAATTCTAATTCCATTTCACTTGTAAGTGTTGTGAAATCAGTTTCATTATAATCGCCAAATGCAATGCCAGCTTCATGCACTTGGTTATAAATGCTGTGAATACGAGCATGAGCATATTGGATATAATACACTGGGTTGTCATTACTGCGAGATTTTGCCAAGTTAATATCGAAATCAAGTTGGCTGTCTAAGGAGCGCATCAAGAAGAAATAGCGAGACGCATCTACGCCAACCTCTTCAATCAATTCATCTAATGTAACGCTATCACCACTACGTTTAGACAATTTAACAAGTCGTCCGTCACGGAACAATGCTACCATTTGTAATAACAATACTGTTAATTTATCAGGGTCATAACCAAACGCCGCCATAGCCGCTTTTACACGACATACATAGCCATGATGGTCAGCGCCCCAAATATCAATCATCTCTTTGAAGCCACGATCATATTTATTGCGATGATATGCAATATCTGCCGCCAAATACGTAGGAACTCCATTATCACGGATAACTACGCGGTCTTTATCATCACCATAATCAGTAGATTTTAACCATAAAGCACCGTCTTTTTCATAAACTTTGCCAAGGGCCTTTAACGCCTCTACGGAATGATGAATCTCATCCGTTTCATGAACTGTACGTTCAGAGAACCAATTATCAAAAGTAACGCGAAAATTTCTTAAGGTTTCCTCTAAGCGAGCTAATTTTTCTTTTAAGCCCTCTTCCTTAAACAAGGCTATACGATCTGCTTCGTTCATAGCATTTAATTTATCAAAGCCTTCGCGTTCTGCAATTGCTTTCGCTGTTTCAATAATATCTGGACCACGATAGCCATTTTCAGGGAACACTAATGCTCCTTCTGGAATATCGAACTCAGGCATGGAACCGTCTTCATTACGTTTAGGCGGGAATACTAATTTAGCACCTTGTAACTCTTGGAAACGGTACTCAATGGAAATAGCCATGTTGTCGATTTGATTGCCTGCATCATTGATATAGTATTCAGATTGTACATTGTAACCCGCTGCACGTAACAAGTTTACAAGAGCACTACCGTATGCAGCACCGCGACCATGACCAACATGCAATGGTCCTGTAGGGTTTGCACTTACGTACTCTACTTGAATCGTATCGCGCGCACGCAATGGTTGAACACCGTACTCAGTACCAGCATTCAAAATGGCTTTTAACGTATCATACACCATATCAGATTTCAAAAAGAAATTAATAAAACCTGCGCCGGCAACCTCAGCACGTTCAAGCCAATCAAAATTCATATGACTAATCAAAGCTTCAGCAATAGCTCGAGGATTTTGACGAGCTACACGAGCGGATTGCATAGCGATGTTTGTAGAAAAATCACCGAATTCCTTTTGAGGTGGCACTTCGAGAACGATTTCTGGATATTCCCCAGCCGGCAAATCACCGCTGTTAATCGTATCTTGTAATGCCTGTTCAATCCCCGATTTCAGGATTTCCTTCATGTCCATGCTCTATATCCTCCCGCACGTCTATATCTAACTGATTATAAAATTGCCATTCACCTTCGACGGAAATATCATATCCTAAATGAACATGACCTACGCCATCGTGAAAGTCTACTGTTAATTCATGAGTATTTACGGCCATATGTAAATCACCATATGGTGTTTCATACACGGCTTCGCGTTCTTCACCACGAACGTATTGATGACGCATATTGACAGCCCCTGTTCGGAGCAACACGATAGAATCATCATGGATTTTAATGGTCGTCTTAACCCCATCCAATCCAGTCACACTAGATTCTTCGTAACGCACATATTGAGCATTACCCTTTTCATGTGACGTACCTGGGGAAATCAGTTCCACTACGGTATCCTTGCCATCCATATCTCGTTGTACACTCTTTACGGACACTAGAACCCGCTTCATTTTCAACCTCCATGGTAGTAATTAATCATCATATTATACCATAATCAAGGACTATTTTGCACCCTTAATGAGTCTCAATTTCTTAGTCTTCGTCATCCGTTTAATAGCATATTCCCTACGTTGTGCTTCTTGTTTTTGGTGAAAGCTTTCAGCATATACCAAGGTCACAGGACGACGTCCTCGCGTATACTTTGCACCGCCTGAGATATGTCCATTATGAGCATCTATTCGACGTTTAAGATCTGTAGTCCATCCACAATACAAAGAGTCATCAGAACAACGCACTAAATAAATATAGTGCATTTCTTTTGATTCATCACCTTGAACACTAGCGTCATTCAAGATTGTATCACAATCTACAATTATACCGTGTACATCTTGTGTAGATGCACATTCACCAGAAAGAGACTTTTGAGAAGTACTTTTCTTATTTCCCATTTTTCGCATCATCAGTGATTGGTTCCAATGTAATGGTATTAATAATTACTGGTTCTACTGGCTTATCATTGCGGCCGGTTTTAACTTTGCCGATTTTTTCAACTACATCCATACCTTGTACTACAGTACCAAAGATGGTGTGTTTATTATCTAACCAATCCGTAGGTCCCAAGGTAATGAAAAATTGAGAACCTCCTGTATTAGGGCCACGGTTAGCCATGGCTAGAACGCCCATTTTATTGAAGTGTAAATCATTGGAGAATTCATCAGGAATTGTATAGCCTGGGCCACCAGCACCTGTGCCATCAGGATCTCCACCTTGAATCATAAAGCCTTCGATAACACGGTGAAATGTCACACCATTATAGAAGCCTTTTTTCACGAGATAATCAAAATTTTTGACCGTAATCGGTGCTTTAGACCCTAACAAACGAACCTTAAATTGACCATAGTTTGTATCAAAGATAGCATATTCATCAGCAATTGGTGCGTTTGTAAAATTGGGCATAGCTACAGTTTCTGCTTTCACGGTATTACCTTGTGGTTGTTCACCACTGTTTGTACCGCATGCAGTTGTACCAAGCACTGTAATCCCCAACATTGCGCATAAAGCCAAGCGTTTCCAGTTCATATGTCCCCCAAAATACTAATATTATATTTAACTAAAATGTAGATTTAAAATTTACATAGAAAAACCGCTCAACCCATGAGCGGCTCTTTTTTAGTATATCATATTATGGCACTATTGAAATTAAAAATATAAAAAAATAATATAACAACAAAAAACAGAGCTTCAAAGGAGCTCTGTTTTTGTAATCCTCAAATAATCACGTAGTTAATTCGATTATTTAGAGTCAAATTGATCTGGAGTTGTATTGTTATAAGACTCAATATAATTATTGAAATTCTCAATCATGTCGTTAAGGTTGTTTTCATTTGCATCGTTAAGTACTTGACGAACAGAACCAACTACAGAGTTATAAGAGTTAACAAGCACTTCTCCACGATCATTATTTATGCTCTTAAGCAATGTTTGAATTTCATTAAGTTCTTTTTCTACAGCTTGTTTATCTGCATTTTTAGGAGATTTTTCTACATTTTCTACAAGAGTAGTCAAGCGAAGCGTAGATTCCATTGCTGCAGCATAGCCTTTTTTACCGTCTTTTTTCAATTTTTCGATTTGTTTCTTAGTTTGTTCGGTGTTAGCTTTGTTAAGAGCATCATTGAACTTCGCATAAGCTGCATCAAATTTTTCTACTTGTGCTACGTATTTAGCTGCTAGTTCTTTACCTTTAGCACCACCATCGTTCATGTAAGCTTTAGAATCATCATAAGCTTTCAAATCTTTGAATGTTGGTACTAATTCATTAAGAACATTTAATACATTATCGCGTTCTGTATCAACTTCTTTGAACGTAGAGCCTTCTTTTTTAGATTTTTCCAAAGCATCTTTTAAAGTATCATAATGAGGTTGACGACCAATAGCACCTTCTTGGAAACCACCTTTTAATTTAGCCAAACTATCCGCATAGTTTTGACCCCAAGTTGCATTGTCACCATTGAAGTTGTTTGTTGCATCAATAAGTGTATTAAGCTTAGCAGCTGCTTTCTCATCGCTACCGCCATCAACAACGGAGGATACTACGGAGCCAATGCCACCCGCTTTATCACTGCCGCAACCAGAAACAAATAAACCTGCTGTCAATGCCGCTACACAAAGTAAAGTTGAAAATAATCTGCGTTTATTGTTCATATCTTCTCTTCTCCTTTTAACACATGAATATTAAACTAAGCGCATTATACTAACTATACTACACCAATTCTGTAGCCACAGCTACAAAATCAAATCTTCATATAAACTTCACCTAATTTAGAGGAATTATCAATAATTAATCGATCCATTTAAAATGCTTACACGCATTATAGATGCCATCTTTATCACAGTCTGTAGTAATATAATCAGCCTTTGCCTTTAATTCAGGGCGCGCATTACCCATAGCAATATTTAACCACTCAGGTCTAAACATAGATAAATCATTATACCCATCACCAAATACAACAGCTTGATTTGGCTTCATTCCAAAGTGTTCAAGCATATTACGAATACCCAACGCCTTTTCCATAGGCTCATATAGAACACAGCCATCACCATAACGAATGAGCTTATGTGTCATATGCTCGATATCCTTCTCCTCTTCCTCTCCTTCTTTGAAAAACACATAAATCTTATAAAATTCTTCAACACTATGAAAGTCAAAATTAGGGTCTACAGTTGTTTTAAATACATCCCAATTAGGATGCCACTCTAAAATTTCCTTATACGGCGTAATACGACCAAGTTTATTGCGGTCAGTTACAGCCCAAGGAATATTATGTGATTCTAAATACTCTAAATATTTAATACATGCATCACGATCCATACCTATCATAGATACCAATTCATTATTAACAGTGATACTGTGACCACCATCTGCTACAAAATCAGTAAGGCCCGCTTGCTCTGCAAAACGCTTAGCATCCACTTGAATACGACCAGTTGCTAAGGCTACACGGTGACCACGACGCTTTAACTCATCTAAACTGTATTGAGCACTTTCAGGGATTTTACCTTCAGGCCATACAGCTAAAGTATTATCAATATCAAAAAAGAAAAACTTCTGCTCCACGGCCCCTCCTAATCACGTCCACTCATTAACTTAAACCGTTCTTTTTGTGCTACATCTGGATATTTTTTACGATCCACATCACTCACAAACATTTCTAAGGGACGTACATACATATCGCGCTCATCATACAGTTTTTGATAAACTACAAACTTTTCACCCGTCTCAGAGTGAGTCGCTACATCTAGCACGTAATAATACATGCCTTTAAAATGACGATATAAGCCACCCTTTACAATTTCTTGCATTTATAACCTCATCACATAACATACACAAATAGTTACAAACCATATTAATCAAGAGATTCCATATATTGAATAGCTTTAGTCAACATATCTGCTGTAATTTTATATGGAGATACATCAATATCATGAACAGATGTAGCCTTTTCAACAATTTGAGGAATATGCGATGCAGTAAGATCTAATTGTGAAAGTTTAGTAGGCCAACCTAATTCGCGATATACTGGCAACCACCGTTGTAACTCATCCATTTGTTGGTCAACGGTTAACAAAATAAGTAAGCCATAAGCTACTATTTCACCATGCAAATGATTTTCTTCTGTTTCTTTATTAGTAACACAGCCATAACATACAGCATGAGCCATGTTGCTATTATATGCCATAGGAACACAACCTGATACAACACCGGTAGTAAAGATAACAGTCATAGCAATGGTATCAAAGGCATCACTACGTTTATTAGCTTGACTATCTTTATAGGCTTGTATACCATGTGCTAAAATTGGTTCACTACACATAGAAGCTAGAGTAAGGCCTAACTGAGTATTATAGTCTTGCTCGCGATTGCGAGCAGAAAGATGAGTTTCATAGTGTTTTGCAATAGTATCTCCCATTCCTGCCCACAAGTAACGGCTTGGTGCTTCTACGAGAATATCAGCATCAATAAAGCAGTGCACAGGAGGATGATTTACAAAAGCTACGTCATCAAAAGTATGATCTGCCGTGTATACAGCTGCCACTTCTGACGTTGCCGCACAAGTAGATGCAATGGTTGGAATTGTAAAGAATGGTTTATCATCTAACTCTATAGCTACTACTTTTACTGTATCCATGGCCTTACCACCACCAACAGCAAACAAAAAGTCCGCATCTTTTACAGATGCCATTTGTGCAATTTCCTTGCCTCGAGCAAAAGTACACTCTCCACCAAAGTGGATAATATCTAGCACCTTAATCCCCGCTTTATCAAGCACGGGACGAATGTGTGGCAAAGCTTTAGAAAGAGCTGTTTCGCCACCGATGATAGCTACAGACTTGCCATATAATTTTGTAAACTTTGGAATAGCGTCAAATACATCATGACCTCCAAAACTATAACTAGGTAAACAATGAGTACTACGCATAAAATTTCCTTCCTTCTTTTATCATTTATATCCTTATTTATCCTTATTATAGAAACTTCTACACACAAAATCAATTTTATATGACAACAATCAAAACATAAAAAGGCTCTATACTCTCACAAAATGAAAGCATAGAGCCTTTATCTTTATTACTTATTATCGGAAGCAAGACCTTTATGGATAAGGCCTACAACGAAGCCTAATACCGCAAAGCTCACCCATCCCATACCAGCACTTTGGAATGGAATATATTGAGCAAAGAGCTGTTCCAAAGCTGTAGGTGCAATACCTGCAGTTTCAAGACCAGTCATGAGGGCAGAGATCATTGTGAAAGCCATAGTCCATGCATATACGCAACGACGACCACCAAACACATTATGAAGAAGTGCCAACAAAATGATTACGATAGTCAACGGATACAAGAGCATCAACACAGGGATTGCTGCACTGATGATTGTTTTCAAGCCAAACATACTGAGGACAAACGCCGCTAGAGAGAAAATTACTACATATAATTTGTAGCTAATCTTTGGTGTCAGCTTGTGGAAATACGTACCGCAAGAAGTGATAAGGCCAATACTTGTAGACAAGCAAGCTAGCAGAACGATGATAGCCAAGATGATTTGACCGAACTCACCAAACAAATAGTTAGCACTTACGGACAATACAGGAGCCCCTGTCTCGAACAAACCAAAGCGTTCAACACTAGTAGCACCGATATTAGCGATAAATACGTAAACAATACCAAGAAGACCTACCGCAATAGCACCTACCTCCATTACCGTTTTTGTAATCACAGCACGAGATGTAGCACCGCTAAGACGAACAAAGTCGATTACAAGAATAGCAAATACTACGGAAGCTAAGGCATCCATTGTATTGTAGCCATCTAGGAAACCCTGTAATACAGCCGTTGGCGCATCACCATATGCCGGTTGTGGCACCGCATAACCACCAAGTGGAGTAATAAAGGATTTAACAATTAACAACAGAATTACAAGTAGTAAAGCTGGTGTCAAAATATTGCCGATACGGTTAACAAGTTTTTGCGGACTAATAGATAACCACAAAGAAATACCAAAGAATAATGCCAAGAAAATTGGTTCCATATTCATGCTTAAACCTTCAGCAAAAGGTTTAATTGCGATTTCATAAGCTACAGTACCAGTACGTGGCGTCGCAAACATTGGACCAATACTCAAGTATAAAGAAATTGTGTACAACAAGCCATAAATCGGATGAACACGACTTGCAAGTTCTTCAACATCTTTACAGGAAGAGTAACCCATCGCTGCAACCCCTAAGAGTGGAAGGCCTACACCAGTTAATACGAAGCCGAGCAAAGCCCAACCTACATTATCACCAGCATGTTGCCCTAAGGCCGCTGGGAAAATCAAATTTCCTGCCCCAAAGAATAGAGCAAATAACATCATACCTATAGCCAAATAGGCACGGGTCGACAGATTGTCGTTACCATTCATAAATGTAACCCCCTTTAGGTCAATAAAATAATATTACCATTATAATCTAAAGGAGCTAAGGTATACAAGAAAAATATCCTCACTATTCTATATCCGTATAATGTTATTCCCATAAGTAAAAGGATTTAATTTTTAAATATAGCTGTAAAAGCATGTGACATCACACATCTTATACATATTCGTTCATGATATGGTAATAAACTATTATCTATGAAAGGTTTCTTATATGAACTTGCACATCATAGAAGGTACTACCCCAGCCTTGATCTGTGGGACGAGCTGCGGTAAGCGCATTGATTGCCACATGAGGATCACTCGATTGGGATTGCCACCATACACCTAGCGTTACCAAAGTCCCCCGTTGCACTTCATCGTCGTAGTAGGCTTTAATTTTTACACTGCCACGATTGTTATAGATTTCTACCTCAGCACCATCGTTTATGTTATACATTTTTGCATCTTCTGGATGAATGCGAAGTTTCATCAACTCAGGATCATTAAAGTCTAATTCGCAGAAGCTAGAGTCCAAAATTCGAATATCATTACCGATTATGAGCCAAAACGGTGCATTGTCACCATATGGAGGCATATACCGAATTAATGGTTCTACATCTTGCGGATTATATAATTCAATTTTTCCAGACGGTGTTTTGAAATCCATCTTATAATTTTCAGGTACCGTCATCTCCACAGGCTCACCGTTTAAAATCAACTCTTGGTCCCTCTTGGATATACGACTCGAAGTGTGCACAATTTGTTCAATAAGCTCTCTTTCACTAAGGTTAAAAAATGCATCCTCCAACCCCATACGTTTTGCTAACTCGGCGATAACTTGCCAATTGGAACGAGACTCCCCAACTGGATCAATCAATTTGTAACCCGTACCAATTGTGTAATGACCATAAGAATTATAAATATCATCATGCTCTACAGATGTTGTGGCCGGCAAAATAATATCCGCATATTTACAGGTATCCGTAAAAAAACGCTCATGCACAATTGTGAATAAGTCATTACGCATCAAACCTTTACGAACCACATTTTGATTAGGTGCTGTAATAGCAGGATTTGAGGAAAACACATATAAGCTATGGACCCCAACTCTTTCGGGATTTGTAAGCATCTCCCCAAGTTTAATCATAGGCATCAATCGTTTAGCTGGCGCATGAACATGAGCCTGTTGCATCATATCTTTGCCAATAAATTTACTACCACTAGCACTCGACAACAATCCACCCCCAGGATATTGCCATGCTCCAACCACAGCAGGCAAGGCATTAATAGCACGGCATGTCATAGCACCATTACCATATCGAGACAAACCACTGCCGAGACGGATAAACGGCGCTTTTGATGTAGCGTATGCATGAGCGAACTCAGTCATACGATCCACGGAAACACCACAAATATCAGATGCTTTCTCCGGCGTAAAATTAAGCAACACCTCTTTTACCAGCTCATCGTAGCCTTGGACATGTTCCTTAATAAAATCTGTATCCGCCAAACCGTCACGATGAATGATATGGAGCATACCTAATGCTAGCGCTCCATCACTACCTGGTTTAACGTAAATATGCTCATGAGCTTGGCTAAAAGTATAGGTTTTATGAGTATCGATAATCCAAACGCGGGCACCATTCTTTTTTGCTATGTTCACATCGTGTAAAATATGAACATCTGTAGCTGTCGCATTTATCCCCCACAAGACGATACAGTCGCTATGTTGCGCCTCTTGTGGTTTAATACCTAATGTTTCACCATAAACGGACCGGAACCCCGCTTGTTTAGCAGGAGAGCAAATACCTCGATCTTGGTCTGTAGCACCAATACGGCGAAAAAAATAATCTGCTGCAGGACTCTGAATAACCCCCATTGTTCCTGCATAAGAGTAACGCAAAATACTTTCACTGCCATAAGTATCAATAGTTTCTTTGAAATTATTGACAATTGCATCAAGGGCTTCATCCCAACTAATACGAGTGTACTGAGCTTCACCAATTCCCTTTTTACCGACACGCTTCATAGGGTACTTCAAGCGCAACGGAGAATGGATTACTTTTTCATAATGTGCCATCTTAGGGCATAGTGTACCTCTTGTGAAAGCATGTGCTCTATCCCCTCGAACAGATATTACTTTATTATTATCGACTGATACAATGAGTCCGCATGCATCAGGACAATCGTAAGGGCATACAGATTTATATTCTTTCATGATAAGCACCTCGCTTATAAATTGTATAAACTATAGGATGTATATTTATATTATATTATAGTATGACTCGTATAAGTATAACCTTTTGCACATATTCTGAATTAAAAAGGTTTTAGAAATGATTATTTTATGTATATCAATGCATTCAATTATCACATTACATTTATGACCTCATCATTTATTTTGATATATGTAGTTAAACATTTCAAGTTTTATCGATATCTATCCATTATCATTCTTGTCCAATGCCTAAACAGATATACTAATAAGTTCTATAAAAATACCAAAATTCTTCAAAAAAATCATGTAATCATTACTAAAAGTCATAACCATATAGTTTTAGGTATAATCAGACATTTTAATAGTGTCGTATAGATTATGTGACAAAAATCACCGGTACGTATGCGTATTTAGTAATGTCGTTCAGACTGTAAGACTATTCAATCTCACTTGTTTCTGTGCTATACTGACAGTGTCATTTGAGAGGATATAGAACTCACAAGAAATCATTTTGAATTCATGGTTATCTAATGTGAAGTAGCTATATCAGGTACATATTTTCTGAAAAGAGGTTTTAACGATGGCAGACGCAAAAAACACTGTGTTATTCCCTTATGAAACACTAAAAAAATTGAGCATGGACGCTTTCCAAAAATTTGGTTTCTCCGAAAAAGAAGCTGACATCATCCAAGACGTACTTTTGACTTCTGACTTGTTCGGTATTCAAAGCCATGGTATGCAACGTATGGTTCGTTACCATAAAGGTATCACTAATGGCTTGATTAAAATCGATGCTAAACCTGAAATCGTAAAAGAAACTCCAATTTCTGCAGTTATCGACGGTCATGACGGCATGGGTCAATTATTGGGTCATAAAGCTATGGAAATGGCTATCGAAAAAGCTAAAAAATCCGGTGTTGGTATCGTATCTGTACGTAACTCCAACCACTACGGTATCGCTGGTTACTATGCTAAAATGGCATCCGACCAAGGCTTAATCGGTTTCTCTTGTACAAACTCCGAAGCAATCATGGTTCCTACATATGCTCGTAAAGCTATGCTTGGTTCTAACCCTATCGCTTGGACTGTACCAGCTGATCCAGTTGACTTCTTCTTCGATTGCTCCACTACAGTAGTAACTCGTGGTAAACTTGAAATGTACAACAAAATGGGCAAAGCTACTCCAGATGGCTGGGCTGTTAATAAAGATGGCGTTCCTTCCACTGATGCAGCTGAAGTATTGGGCAACATCTCCCGTCATGAAGGTGGCGGTATCCTTCCTTTAGGTGGTGCTACAGAAGTTCTTGGCGGTCACAAAGGTTATGGTAACGGCATGATTGCTGAGTTGTTCTCCTCTATCTTGTCCCAAGGTGGTACTTCCAACAAATGTATGGTTGGTGGTAAATCCAACATCTGTCATGGCTTCATGGCTATCAACCCTGAATTCTTCGGTGACCCTGCGGAAATCAAAAAACACTTCTCCCAATTCTTACAAGAATTACGTGAAGCACCTAAAGCTCAAGGTCAAGATCGTATCTATACTCATGGCGAAAAAGAACATGAATCCGTTGAAAAAGTTAAAGCTGAAGGCATCCCTGTACTTAACGGTACAATGCTTGAAGTTCAAGACCTTTGCAATGAATTAGGTCTAGACTTCAAATCCTACTTCGGCGATTATGTACCAGAAGCTCCTGCTACAATGTTCAAAGGTAACTACTAATACCTAAACTTAGTAATGGCCCTAACAAGGACTTGTAGTTAGTACAGAAGGGGACATAAACACTGTTTATGTCCCCTCTCTTATGTTTTTAACCTCATAGGCTATGAGGTTAAAAAATTTTATGTACTATATCAATTTTTATGATAAGTATATCTGTTATTTTATTGTAAGCTTTTATTTTAACTGAACTTTTACAAATTAACATCATAGCGATTTATTCATCAATTAAATTGATTAAACTACGTCGTCCTGTTGAGCATATATTTTTGTTTTACTTGAAAGGATGATCTTAGAAATGAGTGCTATCACCGTTCTATTAGCGCTATCTCCAATCATTTGGTTGATTGTAGCGTTATCCATCTTGAAATTACCTGCATGGCAAGCAACAAGTGTTGCTGCGATTGGTTCTTTCATTATCGCTATTACAGCATTCCAAGCTGACCCATTTATTATGGTCACTGGTGCCCTTGAAGGTGCCGCATTGGCAATCTGGCCAATCCTATTAGTTATTACAGCTGCTATCTTCGTTTATAACTTGGTAGTACATACGAAAGCAATGGAAACTATTAAAACCATGCTTTCTTCTGTAACATCTGATACTCGTGTACTTGCATTACTACTTGCATGGGGCTTTGGTGCCTTCATGGAAGGTATGGCTGGCTTCGGTACTGCCGTTGCAATTCCTGCAGCTATGATGGTTGCCGTAGGTTTTGACCCACTTAAATCTATCATCGCATGTCTCGTTGCAAACTCCGTACCAACAACATTTGGTTCTATCGGGATTCCAACAACTACATTGGCATCCTTAACAAACCTTGATCCAAGCCATTTAGGTACATTCATTTCCGTACAATTGTTCTTGCTTAACCTTATCGCTCCATTCTTTGTTGTTATGATTATTGGTGGCGGTATTAAAGCGTTAAAAGGCGTATTCCTTGTAACATTGCTTTCTGGTTTAGCATTAGCAGTTCCTGAAACTGTAATCAACGCTGTAATGGGTCCAGAATTATCCGTAATTTCTGCATCCATCGTTATCATGGCAGTTATCATTGGTTGTGCAAAAATCATGCCTCCTAATGATCCTAAATACGCAGTTAAACAAACTGGCGAAGTCCCTAAAGTTTCTGGTGGCGAAGGCCTTGTAGCTGCAATGCCATTCATCTTAATCTTCGTATTATTGTTATTAACTTCTAAATTGTTCCCTGCAATTAATGGTCCTCTTGCGTCCATTAAAACATCTGTACCTATTTATCAAGGTGCTGGTGCAAAACCTTACACATTCGTATGGATTGCAACTCCTGGTATTATGATTTTTATCGCTGGTATTGTTGGTGGTTTCATCCAAAAAGCAAAAGCTGGCGAAATCTTCGGTACATTGGGTAGCACAGTTAAAAACTTGAAATTCACATACCTTACAATCATCACAGTTGTTATGACAGCTAAATTGATGACTTACTCTGGTATGACTGCAGACATTGCAAAAGCAATGGTTGCTGGTACAGGTACATTGTATCCTCTATTCGCTCCTATCGTGGGTGCGTTGGGTGCATTCTTAACTGGTTCTGGTACAAACTCCAACGTATTGTTTGGTCCACTTCAAATCGCTGCAGCTCAAGGTTTAGATCCTACAAACTTCGAAGACCTTGGCTTCTGGTTGGCAGCAGTTAACTCCGGTGCAGCTGGTATCGGCAAAATGTTGTCCCCACAATCCATCGCGATTTCTATTGGTGCCGTAGGTCCTGCTTTAAAAGCATACCTAGAAAACCACAAAGAAATCAGTGCTGAGGAAGCTCATAAACTAGAACATGAAATCGAAGCAAGCGTTATCATGAACAGCGCATTCAAATACTTCTTGATCTTCATCGTTATGCATGGTTGTATCTCCTTCTTCGGTCAACATTTCATTCATGAAATTCATCATTTCTTCTTCTAAGAATTAGTGAAACAAAAAGAACAGCTCATTACGAGCTGTTCTTTTTTGTTTGTATTAAAATACTACATTTTTATTCTTACTAATTATAATTAGAAATACTTGCGCTCAACTTTCCATTTTGTAAAGTTGCCACTTGCTGCATCGATTTCAAAGTCATATTCGTAACCATTGTATCGAATTTCACCTTCGTATTCTAATCGACCATGATCATAGTCATGCCCAAATTCAGTTACATTAGCTTGTGTTGCTCCTGGCACGCGTGCCAATGCACGATTTAATGCCTCTTGCTCACCGATACCTTGCGCAGATGCAAATGTTGTTAATCCAACAGCAGCCACAGCAGCCAATACGAAGGCTTTCATAAATTTTTTCATAATAACCTCCTATATACGATAAATTATATTGATTTTTTTAGATTTACTCTGTATATTTATTTTAATCTATAAATCGAAATACATCAAACTCAAACTTTTAATATACAACCACCTCTGAAACACTATACACTACGTTATTATTTATATACTCACAAAAATATTTTATATATAAATACAAAAATTTAACCTAAGTAAAATAGTATATAAAGGCTAGAGGTATATACAGACCAAAATAGAAAAAGCTTTTACATATAAATCTATAGAATAATCCATACAATTATGTTACAATACATTTTATTATAAGATAAAATTTAATGCAGTCTGCGAAGTGCGATTCGCAGACTTTTATTTTTCTCACTTTAATATAGGAGGGTTTTATGACTCAAGAAAGCTCTGCTAAAGTCTCTTTCATCTTGGTAGTATTCCTCGGTCTGTTGACGGCGATTACACCCTTGGCAACAGATCTTTATTTACCGGCATTACCAATTATGCCTGGGGAGCTGAATACAACAGCTTCTAATATTCAAATGACCATAGGTGTTATGACCTTTGGTGTCGCATTAGGACAACTATTTGGTGGCCCCATTAGTGATACAATGGGGCGTAAACTCCCCCTTATCGTTGGTAATTTGCTGTGTGTCATCTCTGGTATCATCTGTGCCTACGCACCTAGTATTGAAATACTGTTACTAGGTCGATTTTTACAAGGCTTAACAGGATCTGTTGGTGTTGTAATTGCCAAAGCTATCGCTCGTGACTTTGCATCCGGCCAAGAATTGACTAAGCTATTTGCATTACTTATGATGGTTAATGGCCTTGCGCCAGTACTTGCACCATTAATAGGTGGCCAATTGCTCTTATTCACCACATGGCGTGTAATCTTTGTAATTCTAGCCGTATTCTCTGCTATTCTTTTAGTGGGCTCTTTTCTTTTCCGTGAAAGCTTACCAAAAGAACAACGTGTAACTGGTGGTATTAAAACAGCAACTAAAAACTATATTACACTTATTAAAGATAAACCATTTTTAGGACAATCTCTAATCCAACTTTTTGCTTTCGGTGCATTCTTTGCGTATATCTCAGGCTCATCCTTTGTATACCAAAATATTTTCCAATTATCTGCTCAAGAATTTAGTTACCTCTTCGGTATCAATAGCTGTGGTATTATTTTAGCGAGTGCCATTAGCGGCCGCCTAAGTAATGTTGTAACATCTTATCAATTCCTCACATTCAGTCTTTGGCAACTGGCAATCGGCTCTTTACTATTCCTAGTAGCCATGCTATTAGGATGGCCTCTCATTCCTGTTACAATCATACTATTCTTCACCGTATGTACCGTATCCCTATTCGGCTCCGCCTCCTTCTCTATGGCAATGACCAAATATGGGAAAATGGCCGGTAGTGCCTCTGCAGTGCTTGGCTTTGCCAGCATGTTCTCTGCAGGGATCGTGTCTCCACTCGTTGGTATTGGTGGGGAATATACGGGTATTCCCATGGGGATTACAATGCTAGTATGTGCAGCGCTTTCCTTATTGTGCCTATATAGTTTGGTAGAAAAAGAGTAATCTCTTTTACACATTTGTATGAGCCCTACAATGGGGCCCGACTACAACAGAATAATATTAGTATATAAATAAGATACCCCTTTCCTTGCTCAGTACGGCGCTACGCTTCGTAAAATTGCTTTGGAAAGGAGTATCTTATTTGTATTGACACTACCCGTAGAGACGTCCCATTGTAGGGCTAACAAACTATATCTAAAATATATTAATTCTTTCTTCCTACAACATTCTAAGCACAATAAAGGAACTCTCCTGTCCAACGGATTATGAGAAAAAGAGATGTGCCATAGGCACATCTCCTCTCCCTATCCACTGTACTAGTTATATATTTTCAATGGGACATCTTCATAACGGTTGTATATAGAAAAGAACACAGCCCTCTCTGCAGCGATTTTACGAAGCGTAGCGCCGTACTGAGCCAAGAGAGGGCTGTGTTTTTTCTATACTAGTAATATGCAGTTGTAACGGGGCCCCATTGAAAATATAACGAAGCACACCTTTATTCAAACATTGTCGATAGTAGTAATTTCAATCGGTTTGCTTGGTTTACCGCACTGGAGCCTGGATCGTAGTCGATAGCTGCAATTCGCACGTCTGGGTATGCAGCGGATAGTGTTTTCACCATGCCTTTACCTGTTACGTGGTTTGGTAAACAGCCGAATGGTTGTAAGCATACGATTTGTTTAGCTCCTTTTTCGATAAGGTCAATCATATCTCCTGTGAGGAACCAGCCTTCACCACATTGGTTACCAAGTCCGATGAATTGAGCTGCTTCTTTTGCTACTTCTGTCATACGTTGTAGCGGGTCAAAGTGTTTTGACGCTGCTACGGCTTTTGCATATGGTAAGCGGTAGAGCTCAAGGGCTTCACGAGCCAATGTACCGAAGAAGCCAGATAGCCATGTACCATCAAGGTGCTTAGCACGGTATGTGCTATCCATTGCACAATACAAGAAGAAATCTAGCAAGCCAGATGTAACGACTTCGCCGCCTTCCTTTTCAATAAGCTCATTAATATGATTGTTAGCACTTGGATGGAATTTAACGTAAATTTCCCCTACGACACCAACACGAGGTTTTTGTACATCTTTATTAACTGGCAAGTTATCAAAATCATGGATGATTTCTTTGATGTACTTATTATATTGTCGAAGACTGGCGGATGTAATATTATCACGTAATTTTTTAATCCAGTAATCACATAGTGCATCGGTAGAACCAGGATTTGTCTCGTATGGACGTGTGGCAAGAACACATTGCATGAGCGCATCACCGTATACAACGGCTTGAATCATGCGATGCAAGAAGCCTTTTGTCAACTTAAAGCCTGGTTGACGTTCCATATCACTCGCATTAAGAGATAGGATTGGTACTTGTTTCATACCCGCATCAATTAATGCTTTACGTAAATAACCGATGTAGTTGGTAGCACGACACCCACCACCAGTTTGAGAGATGATAACAGCCGTCTTATCTACATCATATTTACCGGATAACAGTGCGGACATGAGCTGCCCTACAACGATAATCGCTGGGTAACATGCATCATTATTGATATATTTCAAGCCCACTTCAATATCGTCACGTGTTGGAGCTGGCAACATTTCAAAATTGTAACCTTCATGTTGAAGAACAGGCTCTAAAAGGCTGAAATGTAATGGTGACATTTGTGGCACCAAGATTTTATAAGTCTTACGCATTTCTTCTGTGAAGACAACGCGATTGTAATCGTAAGTTGGTAATTTCTCTACCACTACTTCTTCCGGCGCCTCAGGATTATGATGACGACGCAAGCTACGTTCCATTACAGATTGCAAGGAACGCAAACGGATTGTCACGGCTCCAAGGTTTGTACCTTCATCGATTTTGAGCAAGGTATGGATTTTGTGATTTGCTGAAAGTATATCTTTTACCTGATCTGCTACGATGGAATCGAGGCCACATCCAAAGGAGTTAAGCTCTACAATTTGGAATCCTTCAGTTCTACTTACGAATTCAGCGGCACGATATAGGCGACTATGGTAGGACCATTGGTCTACAACACGTAAATGCTTGATTTCATTGCCTAATGGTGCAACGCCATCTTCTGTAAGAACAGCCATACCAAGAGATGTGATAAGTTCAGGAATACCGTGGTTAATACCGGAGTCCAAATGATATGGACGGCCAGCCAATACGATTGTTGGAATTTGTTCTGCTACGAGGCGAGATACAGTTTTCTTTGTCGTTTCACGGTAAGACGCTTTACAGTTTTCCTGCTCTTCCCAAGCGAGGTCTACAGCCTTAGCAATATCCTTCTTCTTTAAGTTTAAAAAATCCAATGCTTTCACAAGGGCCGGAACAAGGGATTTTTTATCAGCTAACGGCAAGAATGGTGCGTGGAATGGAGTATCGCCCAATACCTCTTGCATATTATTTTTGATAAGTTCTGGATAGGAAATAACCATTGGACAATGGTAATTATTGTCGCGACTAAATTCCTTAGGGCCATGTTGAATACAAGGGTACCAAATAAAGTCTACCTGTGCATTCGCTAAATCTCGAATATGACCATGTACAGCTTTTGCAGGATAGCAAGCTGTATCGGATGGAATTGTATCGATAGCCTTATTGTATTGCTCCTTAGTCGTATAATCTGAAAGGATTACTTCATAACCCAAGCTATTGAAGAATGTGAACCAGAATGGAAAATCCTCATACATGTTGAGAACGCGAGGAATACCTACGCGCATTTTACCTTCAAACTCGGGAATATTTTTCTTCAAGTAGTAATCAAAGTAACGACGTAATTTTACATCTACCAAGTTAGGAACTGGCTTACGTTTCTCTTGAATCATATCGCCAGCGCCACGGTCACAACGGTTGCCCGTTACGTATGTACGACCATCGGAGAAAGCATTGATAGTAAGCATGCAGTTATTTGGGCAAAGACCACAATTGCGCATTGTCGTAGATACTTGTAAAGAATTAAGGCCTTCACTATCTAGCAATGTACTTTCACCCTTTTGTAACTCTTCCGCCGTTTCCGCTGCAAGAAGAGCCATACCGTATGCACCCATCAAGCCAGATACATCAGGGCGAATCACCTCTACGCCCATCAATTTCTCAAAGGCACGCAAAACAGATTCATTATAGAACGTACCACCTTGAACAACGATATGATCGCCTAATTCTTTAGGGTCTTTCACCTTAAGAACCTTATAAAGGGCATTTTTAATTACAGAATAAGCAAGACCTGCTGCGATATCTTGTACCGTAGCACCTTCTTTTTGAGCCTGCTTAACCTTAGAGTTCATAAATACAGTACAACGAGATCCTAAGTCGATTGGCATAGGTGCCAATAATCCTTCTTTTGCGAATTGATCGATAGGAATGCGTAGACCAGATGCAAATGTATCAATAAAAGAGCCGCAACCAGAGGAGCAAGCTTCGTTCAACACGATATCTTCGATGTACCCATCACGAACCTTACAGCATTTCATATCTTGACCGCCAATATCCAAAATAAAGGATACATCAGGGCAGAAGAATCGGGCCGCACGATAGTGAGCCATCGTTTCTACTTCACCAATATCGATGCCGAGGGCGCGTTTAAGAAAGGCCTCACCGTAGCCAGTTACGCCAGAGTGTGCAATATAGGCGCCTTTTGGCAATAATTCATATATTTTCTCGATGATTTCACGAGATTTTTCTAACGGTTTACCATGGTTAGGACCATAGTGAGAGAAGATAATTTCCTTGTTGCTATTGATAAGAACTACCTTAAGAGTAGTAGAGCCAGCATCAATACCAAGGTAACAAGGACCTTGAGCATCCTCGATATTCGCCTTTGGCGTTACCGCCTTAGCGTGACGAGCTCGGAACTCTTCTAATTCTTGTTCATTTTTAAACAGCGGATCCACACGGTCTGTAGCTTCCATAGGAATACCAATAAGTGCACCGATTTCCTTTGTCAATTGACCAACCGTAATCTCACGGCACTCATCTTTCATCAATGCCGCCCCTAAAGCGATGAATAATTCACCATTTTCAGGGATAATGCGATGCGCTTCATCTAGCTCTAAGGTATCACAGAAGCATTGGCGTAATTCAGACAAGAATGTCAACGGACCGCCAAGGAACGCTACATTACCTTCGATTTTATGACCGCATGCAAGGCCAGCAATCGTTTGATTTACAATTGCTTGGAATACAGATTTTGCAATATTTTCATGAGATGCGCCTTGATTTAACAAAGCTTGTACATCTGTTTTAGCAAATACGCCACAACGTGCCGCAATTGGATAAATCGTATCAGCATTCATGGCTAATTGATTAAGACCAGATGCATCTGTCTGCAATAAGGTCGCCATTTGGTCGATAAAAGCACCCGTACCACCAGCACAGGAACCATTCATACGGTGTTCCGCAGTTTGACCTAAATACGTAACCTTCGCATCTTCACCACCAAGTTCGATGATAACGTCTGTTTCTGGATAGAGGGCTTTTACAGCTCGCGTTTCAGCAATCACCTCTTGTACGAATGGGATGCGCACCTTTTCGGCCATAGCCATCCCACCAGAACCAGTAATACATACATGAACAAGAGCGTCTTCATGACCAACTTGAGCCTCTTGTAGCAAGGTATATACTGTGTCCAATATGTTTGCATAATGGCGTATGTACTTTTTATACAAATAATTATCGTGTTCGTCCAATAATACAACTTTAACCGTTGTAGACCCCACGTCAATCCCCATGCGTAGCATGTGCTGCATAAATACCTCTCTTTTTAACGACCGTATGACCACCTAAGTGACCATACTTATTTTTGTGAAAGTCTCACATGTAATATGTACAACATATATACTGTACTAAGCATCTAAAATAAAAATTAAATTAGATAAGGATATAATACTTTCACCAAAATATCTAAATTTTTAAATATCCTATCTTTATTATACAACAATAGCAGTTAAAATCTAAGTTATTTCTATATCTAAAATGTTATAGAAAATATGTTAAGATTTAAATTACAAAGTCATATATATAATAGGATGTAAAAAATATTATACCATTTTACAATGAAAAATAACGTAACTTTTGCAACATAACAGGACAAATCAAATATATTAACTGCATTAGACAATATGCAATAGATAAAAACTAACCCCCAAAATGGATTCCAATTTGGGGGTTAGTTCATAAGACAGTATATCTTATTCGTATCTATAAAGTTATGTCATGAGAGAGTATTGTATTAAATACATATATGTTATTAACGATCATTGATTAAAACGCTGGAATAATAGCCCCTTTGTAATGATCTTCGATGAACTTCTTAACTTCTGGAGATTGTAATGCTTTAGCTAATTTTTGAATAGCTGGTTTATTTTCATCACCAGGGTTTACGGAAAGAAGATTTGCATATGGAGAATCCGCTTTTTCTACGAATAAACCATCTTTTGTAGGATTAAGACCTGCTGGCAATGCATAGTTAGCATTAATTACAGCTGCGTCTAAATCTTGAATGGAACGAGGAATTTGAGCTGCCTCTAACTCTGTAATTTGGATGTTTTTAGGGTTGCTAGTCACATCAAATGGTGTGTTAGTCAAACCAGTTGGGTCTTTCAAAGTTACAAGACCTGCACTTTGCAACAAGAGAAGTGCACGAGCACTGTTTGTTGGATCAGATGGAATCGCTACTTTTGCGCCATTTGGCAAATCTTTTAAATCTTTAATTTTTTGAGAGTAAATAGCTAATGGTTCGATGTGAACTGGTGCAAAGCTTACGAAGTTTGTGCCATGATCTCTGTTAAAGTTATTTTGGTAAGGCACGTTAGCAAAGAAGTTTGCATCTACTTCATGGCTAGATAATGCCATGTTTGGTTGAATGTAGTCTGTAAATTCAATGATTTGAAGATCTACACCTTCCTTAGCCAATAAAGGTTTAATTTGATTTAAGATTTCAGCATGAGGTACAGGGTTTGCTGCCACTTTTAACACCTCTGCTTTAGAACTACCAGCACTGCTGGAACTTGCGTCATTTGTGGAAGAACCACAACCACTAATCAATAAGGACGCGCCTAGTACGGCCGTCGCTGCTAATGCTAACCATTTTTTCATGTAATCCTCCTATCTACGATGAACACCTACATCTATTGACGAGGACTCATGCGTATACAACACACGTAGATATGTTAATAAATCTATATATTCTTACACTGTATCTACATTTAATTATTTAATAATTTCGATGTGGTTAGTATAGCAATTTAAATCCTACTCGTATAATAGTTTTTATATATCCATGGATATAACTTTAAACTATAGCAAGATAAGAGTAATTACATTTAGCTATGCCAAGTACATAAAAACGGTACTAAGATGATTCCCCTAACTACTAGGTAATATACCTAATAGGTACAATCAAACTTAGTACCGTTATAAATATCGCTCTATATAATAAACAATCTAATCAAAATCAAAAGATTCAATTATAAAGTTGACGTTGTTTGCTCCACAGAAATAGTTACAGGTGCTGATAATTTAGCCTCTAACCAAGCTTTTATTCGTTCCGAATCTGCATCAGATACAATGGACGCGGTATGGATAATCACCATATAGCGATTCGCTTTAGGCTGTTCTAAATTATCTATCAAAGGCATGCCTTCCACTCTACTTACAAACGGGAATAACGCCTTTGCTTCAGCTTCTGTCGTTTTCATAGTGTTTATAGTTTCACTTACTAGTTGATAAGTCGGCTGGTACAGATTACTCAAGTTTGTATATTTTTCATGATCCTCCGAGGCTTTATTCAAGCTCGTCTTATCCACAGCAGATTTTTTCTCATCTACACTATTAACAAATCGCACTGCATAAGACTGCAAATATTCGTCTTTCTGTAATTTATCATCCAACTGGGATCGTTCCTCTGAAGTCACAGGAGCTCCTACAACTACTATATCTACTAGCTTATTCACTCGGTCCAATGAATAATCAATCACTAGTCGACGCCCATCTTGATTAATATTGGTCTTAATAAACTGCTCTATATGATTTGACTCAGAATACTTGATGGTCATATCATAGCCTGCATAAATGCTTGGTATAGCCATAATAAGACCAATCACAAGAAATATTAGCTGATTACGACGATTAATCTCTTCTGCTTGCTTATGGGATGGCAAACTATATACACCTTTTAAAACAATAAAAGATGCAAAGAAGATGAAAAATGCATTTATAAAGAATAGATACCCAGCCCCAAAGAAATAATGCCAATTTCCATTAGCCAGTCCATATCCTGCCGTACACAGTGGTGGCATAAGTGCAGTCGCAATCGCTACCCCTGGTATGACATTATCTAAGGTCTTACGCGTTTGACCAATAATCCCAGCTAACCCACCAAATATAGCAATGAATACATCAAAAATATTCGGTTCTGTACGCGCTAATAGTTCAGATGTAACTGTCTGAACGGGGGAAATATAAAAATATAAAGCAGATGCCAAAACAGCAATCGTAATCTGTAAGGACAATCTTAAAATAGCACTTTTCACAACTGTAAAATTAAGCGTAGCGAAGCCAAAGCCAGTTGCTAGAATCGGTCCCATCAACGGCGATATAAGCATAGCACCAATAATAACGGCTGTACTATTCATATTCAACCCAATAGAGGCAATAAACATGGAGAGGATCAGGATAACCAAAGCAGGTCCCTTAACCTTAGCCCCACCTATCAACCTTTTAGCAATAGTTGCATCATCGGCTCGTTCAAAATGTATATCAAAGTATTTATTTAGTTCCATTCTTCTACCTCATAATTTCATCAAATCTGCAAAGGTCCCCACATTTACAAACATGTATTGTGTGGTTTTTAACATTTGAACCATCAAGATGGCACCTGTACCTTCTCCCATCGACATTTGAGCTTGGATAGGCACCATATCTTGTGTAATACCTACCTCGGCCAAGGCCAACTCTGTACCTTTTTCACGCGAGTGATGTGATGGCAATGCATAGTCCGTAATGCGATCATTCATGTGTACCGCGCAGGCAGCAGCTACAGCGGTAATAAAGCCATCAATGACAAAGGGCTTTTTAAAATCAACACAAGCTAGCATGGCTCCAAGAATAGCCACAATATCAAAACCACCTACATGAGCTACGATTTCACGAACTCGGTCTGATTCACTTTCAGAACCAATATTAGCCTTGTGCTTGTCTAATACAGAACGTACAAAGTCAATTTTTCGTTTCATCAAATCTGGTTTATCTGGCCAGGAACCAGGGCCCACGGTTTCCGTCGGATCAGCCCCTATCAATGCAGACAACACGCACGCAGAGGTCGTCGTATTCCCTAACCCCATTTCACCAAAGGAGAACAGATTGATTCCTTGTTCTACATAATGCTGAACCCGTTCATAACCAGCTTGAAAGGCTCTATTAAATTCATCGTCAGTCATGGCCGGATGGTGCAAAATATTCTTTGTACCCTTAGCTACTTTGCGATTAACGCCGATACCATCATCTGAGGCAATGCCTACATCCACGACCTCATAAGGAATATTATTAAAGTTGCAAAATTGTGTGGCTGACGAGCGACCGAGTAACATATTACGGGATTGCTTTTGTGTCACCTCATAGTTATAGCCCACATAGCCTTCTATATTGCAACCATTATCGGCAGAAAATATGATATGCTGTGGTCGAATTTCACCATTAATCTCGCCCCATGCCGTACAAATCTTACGGAAATATATTTCCCATAAACCAAGACCACCTGGGATAAGGCATTTTGGTTGGAGAAATTTATTTAATTGTTTCTCTATCGGTAATACTGACTTATCTTTCATTTTATTCTCTAATCCGCACCTAATATGCCAACTAGCCTTCTATTAATTCGATATTATTCTATCTGAAAGTATAACATAAAATGCATATCTAGTAATGTGACTATTATTAGTTTTTAGAAGTATAATTTAGTTTTGAAATATAGTATTCTAACGGCATTATTTCTAATCGAAATTATCATTACACAATTACAACCACTCTAGTAGATAAAAAAGGTTATCCCTTTACAGGATAACCTTTTATTTGAGTTATATAATTAAGTATTTTCTTAAGTTTATCTAACCTACGAATTTAAGCACCTTGGAATTGAGGCATATCGTCGCCACTAGAGTCGTCCAATTTACCTTGAAGGTCATGGTCAACCATGGCACATACAGATGCATCAGACCATACGTTTTCAGCGGTTTCAATCATATCGATAATCGTATAGATTGGCAAGATGATACCAAGCAAACCAATTGGTGCACCGATGGAACTCATCAAGGATAAGGTTAAGAAATAACAACCCATTGGAACGCCCGCATTACCAATCGCAGCGAGAACAGCAATAAATAACCAGGCCACCATTGTGCCCACAGTCAATTCCATTCCCGCATTTTGCATTACGAATAAGGATGTGACAAGAATGAAAGCTGCGCAACCATTCATATTAATAGTTGTACAAATTGGCAATACGAAACGAGCTACTGCAGGATGAGCTTTCAAATTATCCTCAGCAGATGCCAATGTAACAGGCAAAGTTGCAGCAGAAGATTTTGTGAACAACGCAACAGCTACGGCTGGAGACATTTTGCGGAATACATCCACAGGGTTCAAACCGCGGAATAACAAGAACAATGGAATTACGATAAAGAATTGGATCAAGTTACCACCGATAACAACAGCCGTATATTTACCTAAAGCACCAACAATTACGCCCGCTTCGATTTGCGCAGATAATTGACCTGCAAAGGCGAGGATACCGATTGGCAATACATAAAGTAATGCTTTAATCAATGTAAATAGTAATTCTTGTAAACCAAATAAGACTTTCAACACCGCTTCGCGATTTTCAGTGCGTGGCATGAACGCAAGGGCTAAACCAACGGAAGCAGAAATAAACATTACAGACAATACATTGGCTTGTAAGTATGGTTGCAAGATATTGTTTGGAATAACAGATAAGAAATGATCATAATACGTAACATTGCCAAGTTTTTCAGGCACTTGAGCTGCACCGGCACCGATTACATCAAGCGGTAAGTTACCTGGTGCAATCCATAGGAATAAGCCAAGTCCTACAGCTGCCGCACAGATTGTAGTTAGCAAGGTATACACTACAGCGTGTCCAAAGATACGACCTGTATCCTTTTTAGCACCTAGCATGGATAATGTTGTAATTACCGCTAAGGATACGGTTGGAATTGCGATAAATTGGAACAAACGGGTAAAGACCGCTGCAATAAAGTTAAAGAGCTCATTTAAAGCCGGAATATGTTGCCATCCTAAGATAGCACCAATGATGAGTGCCCCCATCCATAAAATGAACTGACGCAATTTACCTTGGCCACGACTTTTTAAGGTAATCTCTTGCGCTAAGGCATCCACATTTTTGTTGTTTTGATCTGCCATAATAACACCTCTCTACAAACTAAACTATATAGACTATAAAAAGAAACCCCAGCCCTTAGGGCTGGGACAGTAGTTATATCCTAGTCTCTTGTTAAAACATATTATAAAGATATGTTTTAACACTGTCAAACCAAAATAATTTGATATTATAGATTAATATATTCAATTAATGCGTCACTATAAAATCATAGAAGACAACACGAGTACGATCAGGACTAAACAAAAAATAAATCACATACGGATCAATTCCACTCTCTCGGTGTAGAACATAAACCGTATAGCCATAGGTAGGAACTCGTTCAAGTTGATAATATCCACCTGCTAGTTGACGACCATATAGAAGCCACACAAATAAGTTCCACTTTGTATAATCTTCTGTTAAAAAATCATAGGTACTTTGTATATCCCCTTTTAAAAATATAGAGTTGGCCTCATACGAATAAACTCTATTCTTAAACAACTCTGGCGTAATAATTAAACCCGGTGCCGAAGATTCAGCAACAAGGTGTTCAAATGCTCTTACATCTTCGGGACTACCTTCAAAGACAATAGTAGTTGTAAAGTCATAAAAACTTTCTATTGTCCCCCTTGAAGATATAGGATGCAATCCTTTCGGAACTATATCAGGATTTCTAAAATGTTCTGGTAATACTGTTGCTTTTACTGGCCATCTTTGTTTCCATCGTGATATATCATTAACTTCACTTCCAAAAAGGAGCTCATATATAAACATAGACATTAGCAATAAAGGTACTGCTACAACTAATGTGCACCAAGCATATAAAATGTGTTTCTTCGGTAATATTAAATGATAGAAGTAGTAATAAAACTGTATTCTTATTGATAATAATAAGATTACACCTACAATTACAAACCATAATCCTGGCAATTGAATATGTGCATTTCCCCAAAGAAAAAAGGCAAAGAATAAGATTGATAGAATGATATGTTTACCACAAGGAGGGCCTATTAGCATTTGTAATAGTTTAATAAAGCGATTCACAATATAATCCTTACTTAGACTGATAAAACACAGCTCGAGTCCTATCATTACTAATCAAAAGTTCCACAAAATGAGGTCTCTTTGTATTACCATCATCAACAAATACATATAATCTATGATTCCGCGTAGAATTATATGTATCCTTGACTACTGTTTTTGTTTCTTTTCGGGGTGCAAAGCGTAGCCACTCTATAAAATTTCGTTGTGGTAAGTTTAGAGGTTCTTCATCAATGCTATCTATAATGCGATAGCTGGTAGGATGAGATATAAACCGCTTCAATTCCCCACTTTCTAAATCGAGTAATCTATTATATTTGTCAATTTGAGCTGTATAGGCTGCATGTTGTTTTGCAATCGCCTCATATTGAGCAATTACTTTAGGGTCTCCCTCTAAAACTACATAACGATAAGGGTACGCAGTAGCCCAAGCAACATCTATTCGCACCATAGATACCTTATCAATACTTTCTGGAAGCTGCTCAGGAGATTTAAGACCTTCTGGTAATTCGCTATTATTAGGCCATCCTCGTTTCCAATCAGTTGTGCTGTACTCAAAATCCTCAAACTGTTCAACGCTTGTATTAATATCATACTTAAGCCAATCAGCTACAAGCCAAGATATACTAAGGGTTATGACAATAAATAAACCGCAAGCTAGTCGGCTATGGGCTTTTTCAGATATGGTTCGTTTCTTAAAGCGACCATATTGCAGTAACACACTCAATACTATGGCTATACCAAAAACCATGTATGTAATAGGTGCTATGTTAAATAGCGCTACCACAATTGCAAACAACACGCATAGCATAACCGTTAATAGGCCATAAAATCCTTGAAACAAAACTCTCTCCTATCATGACAATACTTAGAACATTTTCTTATACAACATTTCTATATCTTCCCGACTCACATTGGCCATTGTATTAGCAATATTGCCGGTTGCTACGACATACACGTTATCGACAAGCCAAGGAATGTCTTCTTTTGTAAAACCAAGTTCTGTAAGGTTTGTAGTAAGGTCTAGGTCATGTACAATCAAGCGTAATGCTTCACCTAGTTCGGATCCATCTCCGTGGTTGAATATGCGAGCTAAGGCACCAAACTTATCAGGGTTTGCACTCCATGTATATTCCACCGCAACAGGTTCAATAACGGCAAGGCCTACACCGTGAGTAATATCCTTAAGCCCACTGGCAGGATGTTCCATGCCATGAGCAAGTGTTACACCGGCAGTATTAATAACCATGCCTCCAATTGTGCTAGCCAATGTAACGGACTCCCAAGCTTTTGTAAGTTGAGTTTCGTTGAGAACAGATGATTTACCTTCAGCCATTGCTTTCACATGTTTATATAGTGGCACAAGATATTGTGCTAATAAGGTTACCGCATAATGAGCTAATGCATCCGTAAAAGGTTGTGCCGTTTTAGAGGTATACGCCTCGATATTATGACAGAGTGCATCAAAGCCCACAGATGCCAATACATGGGGCGGCATTGTGCCCATCACTGCCGGATCTACGATGGATACTTTTGGTACGATGGCATTACATCGCAAGGATTTCTTGTCTCCCGTTTCAGGATTGGTAAGCACCCCGAAACCATTGCCTTCAGAGCCGGTGCCACAGGTTGTAGGAATTACAATAAGAGGCAACGCCTTATCACTGATTTTACGGTTAAAGATATAGTCATTAATATCACCTTCGTTAACGGCCATAAATGCAATGCCTTTTGCACAGTCCATGATAGAGCCGCCACCAATGGCAACGACCATATCACAGCTTTCAGATTTAGCTAAAGCAGCGCCGTCCAATGCAGTCGTCGTTAAAGGATTGGCATCCACTTGATCAAACAACACATGTTCAATATGTGCCGCATCAAGTTTTGCTGTCACACGGTCATATAGTCCAGATTTTTTGGCACTTGTCCGCCCTGTTACGATTAGCGCTTTATTGCCATAAGGCTTAGCAAAACTAGCAACACTATCGACTTTATCCCAACCAAATTGGATATGTACTGGTAAAAAATAAGAGAACTCCATGTGAACGACCTCTTTTCTATAAATACTAGCTCTTAATGTTATTGTAATGTAAATTCAGACGCCTGTAAAACCTCATAGGACTTTCACTAGAAAACATGTATACTACAGATAAGAGGGGGGCATTTATTTTTATAAAGGGAGAGAATCTATGAAATCTGCAATTACACATTTATGGTCTTCGCTGCGTGACCTAGCAACGCAGTCACCTATATTACTGGCATTAATTGCCGTATTTTCATGTACACCGTTTTATCTAGAGCAAGATTGGTTTGCCGATATAGACCTTTGGTTCTATGGGCTGTATTTCTTCATCGTCATACTACAATCATATATAACACGAGATCGAAAGTTCTCCATAGTATATACATTATTAAGCATAGGTATCAGCGTTGGTCTATATACGATTCATGAAACGTACCATCACATACGAGGCATCGAGCTAGCCACAGAAAATATATCATATCTATGGCTGTACTCTATGATTGCTCTATATTTTACATCGCCTGGAGAATACTACATCGGCGAAATCATCAATCGCCTGAAACGGATTGGTATTACCATTGTTACATCAACACTGTACAATGTCGTCATAGTCATGACCCTATGGTTTTTCTTCATCATTCTGAACAAACCATTTACCTTTGATGATCTAATCTTTAAAGTACTAGCCGCTATTAATATATTTATCTGTATGTCCATGCTATGTACTTACAAAGAGGAGCCTGATGGACCACCTGAACCAAACGCATTTTATAATATAGTTTTTGGTCTCATACTACCAAAGGCGTCCATCATTACAGGTATTCTTGCTAATATCTACTTGGTATTAATCCTTTTAGGGCTCCGTGAAGATGCACGGTTCCTTTACACATATTATCCGTATGTAGCCATTTTCTATCTATTTTACTTAGCGAGTTTCAGGTCTAGTGAAAGCAGCAAAACACAAAGGATTCTATGCTTCTTATTTATTACGATTACAATATTGTGTTTAATCCTGATTGGCAAGCGCGTAATAAATGAGCCCCTACTCTGGCTCAATACGATTTACGTAGCCGCATTCAATCTAATCTTCTTAGCACATAATGTATACTCCTTTGTAAAGCGTTTGACTCCATCGATCCATACAACAATTATGGCGCTCGCCCTAGGTGCAGTCCTTTTAATGCCTTTTATCGGTTACACATCCCATCGAGAATTTACAAACTATACAAAAATTGACGGTCAATGGCACGTATACTTGCCTATTACAGAAACATTTAGCCCTGATTTTACAGATTATGGCAGGACGATTATACAGGGGGATTCTTCAAAATCAGGAGCAACGGAAATATATAAGGAACAAAATATTCAGTTTATCAGCTTTACGGCCGTTGAAGAACCTCATGTTATTTCGCTTGTAGGATATAATAAATTCATTTCTAACATCGAATTAGAAGTACGTGAGCCTGCTGATAGTACAGCTGACATACCAACAGCATCCTATGAATCTATCAACTTTAGATTCATCAATGAAGGCCTTGATTTAGAGGTATCTCTACCAAATGGCGTGACCGAGGTTCATCATATATATGAAAAATTTCTCACTGTTCCTAAAACGGCTTCAGATTCAGTCATTATAGAAGGCACGGGATACAAACTCTTAATCCACTCCTACTACGCATATCAAGACAGCGCACGAAGAATTATTTTTAGCGTATTATATAATTAAAACTTATAAAAGGAGTGTTCTACTTGAACACTCCTTTTATTGATTTACATAATAGTATTTACTATTATGTAAATCAATCTTCGTTATTAGAAATAGGCTCTAATAGATTTTTATCATCATACGTTATAGACTTTTCATCTAAACTAACAATTTTATATACCCCTAAAGTATACTTCTTATTTTCATTAACTATTTCCCTTGCAAGTTCAACAAAAGCTTCTACTGATATACTTTTAGAGACTAATGTAGCAAGCTCTTTCCCTGCTTGAGTAAAAGGATACGCGTTGATATCTACTTCAATATCTTTACCATCTGATAATGCAGCGGTCACAACTAACTCGTTACTCAAAAATAAAGCGTTGGAGTCTTGACTAATACTTATAGTAACCCCGAGCATACCATCATTAAATATAAGACCTTGTTCATTAAGTTTCATGATATCCGTATAATAAATATTATGCCTTTTAAGATATGCATCATAACGTGGCAAAAAATAACTTTGTCCTCTTGTCATAACAGAATAAGAGCATACCAAGCTAAACAGCTCAGCATCCTTTTTACTAAGATTTCTTAGTACATCAATTGTTTTAAATGAAAATGATGATGGTTCTGCAAGCTCCCCCGCTAAAAGTTTAGCCCACAATTCTTGCATTACTTCATCACTAATATTTCCCACAGCCTCATAAAATCTTACAAACCAATCAAAATCATAATTTGCATTGTTATTATCATGATGTATTTCAGAATAGTATTTATCAGCTTTCTTTGCAACCTCTAAAAAATTACTTGCTTGGTAATACTCCACATAGGTCATTTTACCTGCTTTTAATAAACTATCAGCAACTTCCTTAAACTGTCCATTTTTAATCTTTTCAAATTCGGCAACTGATGTGTTACGCCTTAAAAAAATAGTTGTAAACAATCCACCTACTACTGAACTAACAACACTTATTGCAGTTGGACTATTACTTAATAAAGCAATTATTTCCATTCCAGTCATAAATCGATCCCCCCTCTTATACTTACCCCCATAAGTATTAATGTAACACTAATAGCACCTCTGACTTTTTCTTTTTATAAAATCTATATTATATCTTCTATGATTTAATACAACTTTATATAAAATTATTATATCTATAAAATGCAGCTTTTTCTAATTCCGACTATAAAAAAGTAATTTGTATTTATTCTTTCAATCATCCTTATTTTAACCTTATAATAAGATACAATATTATCATAGATAATGAAAGTATCACTCCATAAAAATAAAATATTCTCAGTAAAATATACTTTAATAATTCTAAAAAGAGATACATCATTCAGAATTATCATATATTATCCATCAATACAATAATTATACGTTTTTTCACTACTTCCCAAAAATGAGGCAACTACATTTATATTTTTCGCAAAAAGTCAATATTGATTATATAGAAATTTTTCGCTATAATCGTAACATAATGTATAAGCTAGATAAGAAAACTACCATATATAGTAGTTTTCTTATTTTTCTGATTAGATTCACTTAAAGATATTTTATATAATTCATTATCATCTTATATATGCTTATACGACTATATTAACAGTTTTATGACTTTTTGCTCTCAAGGGGAACAGTAATGGAGATTATGATCAAGAAACGGGATGGCCATTTCGAGCCGTTGTCCGTTGAAAAAACGAAACGAATGATAGCCTTCGCATGTTTGGGGTTAGATTCTTGTGATCCACTAGAATTGGAAATGGATGCGAAGTTGCAATTCGTTGATGGCATGACTACTAAAGAAATTCAAAAGACTTTAGTCCAAACAGCTATCGAAAAAGTTATATCTAAAAAAGACGACGGCTTCGGCAACCAAGTTAATAAAATGAACCAAGATTGGCAGTTCGTAGCAGCCCGCCTATTCTTGTTCGATCTCTATAAAGAAGCCGCTATTACTCGCCGTTACAAAGCATTTGGCTACGGAAACTTCCCAAATCTAGTCAACATGCTTGTAGAAGAGAAAAAATACGCAGACTTCTTCGTTACAGAGTACACAGCTGACGAATTGCAAGAATTAGGCGATTATATCAAACCTAAGCGCGACTATCTCTTCAACTATGAAGGTCTCAAATTATTGGCTGACCGTTACTTGGTAAAAGGTTTTAACAAAGAAATCTTTGAATTACCTCAAGAACGTTTCATGGCTATCGCAATGCATTTGGCTCTTGTAGAAGGGGAAAATAAAGTAGAATACGCTAAGAAATTCTACGATTTGATGAGCCAATTAAAAATGACAACAGCTACACCTACGTTGGCAAATGCTGGTACACCATTCCATCAATTGTCCTCTTGCTTTATCTCTGGTGTAGATGACAACTTATGGTCCATTTACGACGTAAACAGTAAGTTCTCTCGCGTATCTAAACACGGTGGTGCTCTTGGTATCTACCTTGGTAAAGTTCGTGCATTGAACTCCGATATCCGCGGTTTCAAAAACTCTTCTGGTGGCGTTATTCCTTGGATTCGCTTATACAATGATACTGCAGTTGCAGTAGACCAATTGGGTAAACGTAAGGGCGGCGCTACAGTAACACTTGATATTTGGCACAAAGACTTCTACGAATTCGTAGAGCTTCGTACAAACAATGGTGACGATCGTCGTAAAGCACACGATATCTTCCCTGCTATCTCCGTTCCAAACATCTTCATGGAACGTATGATAGCTCGTGAAAACTTCACTCTCTTCGACCCTCATGAAATCTTGGCTGTAAAAGGCTATTCCTTAGAGGACTACTATGATACTGATGACAATAAAGAGTTCACAAAACGCTACCTCGAATGTGAACAAGATCCTAACTTGCACGGTATCGAAGTTCCAGCATTAGACATGATGAAAAAAATCATGCGCTCCGCTGTTGAAACTGGTACGCCATTCATCTTCTTCCGCGATACTGTAAATACTGCAAATCCTAACAAACATGCAGGCATGATCTACGCATCCAACTTGTGCCACGAAATTGCACAAAACGTTGGCTTCACTAACTTAGCTGAAGAAATCATCAATGAAGACGGTACAATTACTACTAAAACAAACACAGGCGACATGGTTACATGTAACTTAAATTCCATTAGCCTTGGTCGCATTACAGATGAAGAGTTAGAAGAAAACATTGCCCTTCAAATTCGCATGTTAGACAATGTTATTTCCATCAACCAAGCGCCGGTGCCAGAGTCTCGCATGACTTCTGATAAATACCGCGCTATCGGTCTTGGTACATCTGGTTACCATCACTACCTCGTAAATCACGATATCCAATGGGAATCCGATGAACATATCGAAGTAGCGGACAAATTATTTGAAAACATCGCATTCTATGCGATTAAAGCTTCTATGGAGCTTGCTAAAGAAAAAGGTGCGTACCCTGCGTTCAAAGGTTCCGAATGGGAAACTGGTGAATATTTCACTCGTCGTGGCTACACATCTGATCGTTGGAAACAACTCGCTGCTGACGTTGCAAAATACGGTATTCGCAATGGTTACTTAATGGCCGTAGCTCCTACAGGTTCTACATCCAACATTGCTAATACAACAGCTGGTATCGATCCTATCTTTAAAAAATTCTTCATCGAAGAAAAGAAAGGTTCTTTCACACCAAAAACTGCACCAGATTTGAACGACAAAACATTCTGGCTCTACAAAGAGGCGCATACAATCGACCAACAATGGTCCATCAAAGCTTGTGGCGTACGTCAACGTCATATTGACCAAGCACAATCTTTCAACTTGTATATCACACCTCAAATGAAAGCAAAAGAAATTCTTGACCTTTACGTAGAAGCCTACAAACAAGGGATTAAAACAATCTACTACATCCGCAATCAATCCCTTGAAATGGATGAATGCACAAGCTGTTCCTCCTAATATAGGATAGATACACGCTACATTCTATAATGCAATTTAAGCTATGGTAAAAGTTAAAGATATCATTGCCATAGTTTACAAAAAATATGCTCTATAACTAGAGAGCACTAAACTCGGGAAAGATGCTTTCACGAACAATGTAAATCTGATGACGACCTATAGCAGTATAGGTCGCATCATCGTATAAAGGAGCCCTACTATGGATAAAAAACTGATTTTCAACGAAAATGGTGACCGTGGCACGCAATCTATGATTGGCGGTAATACCACGAACCTTCGCGAGTGGAATCGTATCAAGTACGACTGGGCAAACCAAATGTACCGTACGATGCTCAACAACTTCTGGATTCCGGAAGAAATTTCCTTGAACGAAGACGTTAAACAATTCCCATATTTAACAGATTATGAACGTCGTGCCTTTGATAAAATTATTGCGTTCTTGAACTTCCTTGATTCCATTCAATCTGAAAACTTGCCTAATTTGAGCCGCTATATTACAGCATCTGAAGTGGCATCCTTATTGAATATCCAAGCATTCCAAGAAGAAATTCACGCTCAAAGTTATTCCTACATTTTGGACACTGTAACAAATCCTATTACACGTGACAAAATCTATGATGAATGGCGTACAGATAAAACATTGCTTGAACGTAACCGTTTCATCGCCGATGCATACCAACGTTTCAGTGATGAGCCTAGCGAAGCAAATCTCATTCATACAATCATCGCTAACTATATCTTAGAAGGCATCTACTTCTACTCTGGCTTTAGCTTCTTCTACACTTTGGCACGTCAAGGCAAGATGACAGCTACATCCACTATCTTCAAATATATCAATCGCGATGAAGTAACTCACCTTGTATTGTTCCAAAACATCATCCGCGAGTTACGCCGTGAACGCCCTGATTTATTTACACCTGAATTAGAGGCGAAAATTACGGACATGATTCGTCAAGGTACAGAAAACGAAATCGCTTGGGGTCAATACATCACCGACGATAAAATCCTCGGACTTAACAACGTTCTTATCGAGCGCTACATCAAATACCTTGCCAATATCCGCTTAGAAGCAATCGGCTTACCTCATTTATATCCTGAAATCAAGGATAATCCAATGGAGTGGATCGAAAGCTTTTCTAACTTGAATAGCACAAAAACTGACTTCTTCGAAGCTAAAGTTACAAACTATACAAAAGCAGCGGCATTTGATTTTGACGATTTAGAATAATAGACGTTATAAAATACAATATCTAAGGACATACGAGCCAATAGAAAAGAGCTAATAGCTATAACGCTATCAGCTCTTTTTTCATGATTATTTAAACCTTAGTTATGAGGAATTGCTGCAAATTTAAACAGCTCTCTCCTATTTATCTCTAAAAAACAAAAAACTATCATATCAGTGTATATGTTGCTAGAAATATAGTCCCCAAACGCCACCCTCGTTTTACAGTTGACACATGGTTATACATTGTAAATTATATCAATACATTTGTGCGCAAATAGGCCTACACCGTAGATTTTCATTCGCCCCATGAATGTATTCATAATAAGCTTGGTAAAAGCAAAAGTTTTTGTGTCCACCCTGTTTCAAACTACCAACTATTATCAGCTTTCAATCAATTCAGTTGTCCAGTTAGCAGACTGCAATAGATTGTCTAATAAACGTACTTGTTTTGCGATATGATCAGCTTCTTTTTGGATGTCTGCCACATTCACAGTCGGCATTAGCTTAATCTCAGACCCTCTCGCACGGAAATTGATACTTCCTGCGCTAGATGCCAACGTTCGATAAGCAGTTAGGCGCAAAGCAGCGCAATCTTTTTCGGCAATGATTTCAGTAATAGTTCGACCTTCTATAATAGTTTTGCAATTAGTTAAATTAATATCTGCAATTAATTTTTGAAGTCTATTTACACATTGTTCTAATGTTTTCAAAAGTTCTTCAGGGTTCTCATTCGGTACTTCCCCTTCTTGCACTAAACTATTTTGAGTTAAGCGAAGCTCTAAATCGCTTATTTTATAATTTAAATCAGATCGTTCTTGTAATGCTTCTGCTAGTTTCATAAACTCTCCTCTCAAAAAGATATATCAAGTTACTTATAAAATACTATGTACAACAATATATATATCCACCAATTCTTATTATACAGCACTATTGAACGGCTTATAATACTTTCCGCATCATCACGTGAGGACAGCCTTCATCTAGGTATTCTTCTCCTTCAGCACGATATCCAAGGGATTCATAGAATGGTTTGGCCTGTACTTGCGCTGACAAGGAGCACGTTTTAAAGCCGTCACGACGAATAGCATTTTCGGCGGCCATCATGATCTTAGTACCTAAATGTTGTCCACGATACAACTTACGTACCGCCATGCGCCCAATATGTGCATCTCCAGCTGTGTCACTTGGAAAATATCGACACGTACCAGCTGCTTTACCATCAATGGATAAGAGCACAAACTTTGCAGTCTCATCGATTTCATCAAATTCGTCTTCAAACCCTTGTTCTTTCGTAAATACATCGACACGAATTTGTTTTATTTCCTCTGTTATATGATCTAAGATTTGAATAATCATAGGTGCCCTTTCTGATTATAAGTATATTTATAAGAATCGATTTAGGCGTATTACGAAATACCCTATAAACAATGAAAGCTTCTTATTTTTATTATATCAAAAATACGCTTAATTCCACAAAACTTCTCAGTTCCTATTAATTCCCGCATCAAAAATATTTTAAAACTTCCATGAAATTCATTTTTAGGTATTGCATAATTTTATCATTTGGGTTTATACTATACCCAACATTTTAGAAAGGAGCAACCAAAAATGACTAACCAAATTAGCCTCACAGCAAAGCAATACTTTTATTGGTTCTTTATCCAACGTACGGGTAAGGAACTATTTGTGATGCGCTAATTAAGGATTATTCAACATTAGTTGCTTAGAATAGTAAAAGGGCTACCCGTATTAGATTACGGGTAGCCCTTTTTATTTGCTATCCGTATGGTCAGCCCTACTATTCACTGTAGTTAAAAGGAGGAATTATCATGATTATTACATTGAAACAAAACGCAGCAGCGGAAGAAGTATCCCGTTTACGCGGTGAATTAGAGGCGCAAGGATTCGTTATCCATCCAGTAGAAGGTACTCGATACAATATTCTAGGACTTATCGGTGATACTGCATCTCTTGATGCCCGTCAAATCGAGTCTCTAGATTTCGTAGATAAAGTAACTCGCATTCAAGAGCCATACAAAAAAGCAAACCGCAAATTCCATCCAGATGATTCTATAATCAATGTTGGTGGTGTCCTCATCGGTGGTGGTCACTTCGCAGTAATGGCCGGTCCTTGCTCTGTGGAAACACCTGAACAAGTATTAGCCACTGCTAAAGCATGTAAAGAAGCTGGTGCCACAATTCTTCGGGGCGGCGCTTTCAAACCTCGTACATCCCCATATTCCTTCCAAGGCATGGGGCCAGAAGGCTTGGAATTGTTAGAGCTTGCTAAAAAAGAAACAGATCTTCCTATCGTTTCCGAAGTTATGGATATCTCCCAATTACAATACTTCGATAATGTAGATATGCTTCAAATCGGCGCTCGTAACATGCAAAACTTCACGCTTTTAAAAGAGGTGGGCAAATTGAATAAACCAGTTCTATTAAAACGGGGTTTATCTGCCACATACGAAGAATGGTTGATGGCTGCTGAGTACATCATGTCCGAAGGCAATGAACAAGTTGTATTATGCGAACGCGGTATCCGCACATTCGAAACTAAGACTCGCAATACCTTAGACGTAACAGCAATTCCTATGATGCATGAATTATCTCACTTGCCAATTATCATGGATCCTAGCCACGCAGCAGGTATGAGCCGCATGGTTCGCCCGCTTTCACTTGCATCCGTAGGCGGCGGTGCAGACGGACTTATGATCGAAGTTCACAATGATCCTTCCAAAGCATTATGCGATGGCCCTCAAGCATTGCGTCCAGACCAATTCACTAGCCTTATGAAAGAAATTATCGCATTGCGCCAAGCATTGGTAGAATGCACTAAATAATCTCAAATACCACACAAATAAGCTAGTATCCGTTATAATAGATACTAGCTTATTCTTTTATGAAAGGAACCATCATGACTCGCATTCATATTAACGCATCCACACCATATGACGTTGTCATCGAGGAAGGCGCTTTACAACGCATCACCGATTATATTAAACCATTAAAACCAAATTGTCGTGTTATCATCGTCAGTGATAGTAATGTAGCGCCCCACTATTTGGACTCTGTGAAAGCTAATATGGAACATGCAGGTTATGTTGTTTGTGATTATGTGTTTCCTGCTGGTGAAAGCTCCAAAAATGCTCATCAACTCATCGATTTAGTAGAATACATGGCGGGCCAATCATTGACTCGCAAAGACTTGCTCATCGCCCTTGGGGGCGGTGTTGTAGGCGATATGGCGGGCTTTGCAGCAGCAACCTATTTACGTGGTATCGACTATGTTCAGGTTCCTACATCTCTATTAGCCGCAGTAGACTCCTCTGTAGGTGGTAAAACAGCGGTCAATCTCGAAGCTGGGAAAAACCTCTGGGGTGCTTTCAAACAACCTATCCTCGTCCTCTGCGATCCAGCTACACTCAATACATTGCCTGATATGGAATGGATTAATGGGTGCGGCGAAATTATCAAATACGGCTTCCTCGACGTACCTGGTTTATTAACCCAACTAGAACATAAACCATTAATTAAACATCACGATAGTGTTAGTACTGTCATCGCTCGTTGCGTTCAAGCAAAAGCGGATATCGTGGAACAAGACGAACGCGAGTCTGGCGTTCGTGCCCTCTTAAACCTCGGTCATACCTTTGGTCACGGCATCGAAAAAGCAAGTCATTTCGAGGTACATCACGGTTATGCCGTTGCTATTGGTATGGTGCTCATGGCACAAGGTGCTGTCAAACATGGAGAATTAGATGTAGAGTCGTTAGACAAATTAAAGGCCCTCATCAAAGCACACGATTTGCCAACCACAACAACGATAAGCAAAGAAGAAATTCTAGCTGCCGCTAAGCACGACAAAAAAAGCGAAGGAGCAACCATTAAAATCGTAGTACCTACTAGCTATGGTCACAGCGAGCTCAAAGTAGTAACGCACGATGAACTTGCAACCTATTTAGACTGAGATATAAAGGAGATTTATATGCATTCCGTAACGAACGCCATCCCTACAGGGACTATCGCGTCCATTCCTGCAAAAGCTCATGCGCACCGTACACTGATTTGCGCAGCTCTCGCAAACTCGCCATCTACCATACTACTGAGCCGCACCTCTAAAGACATCGATGCAACTATGGACTCCTTGCGAGGCTTAGGCGCACAAGTTGTATATGAAAACAAAGTTGTCACTGTTACACCAGGTCCTGTGCCAACAAAGGGCAATGTAGTTCCCCATGAATCCGGTACCACATTGCGCCTCTTATTACCAGTAGCAGCGTCCATTTGTAATGAGGTAGACGTGGATGCGAAAGGGCGTTTACCAGATCGTCCTTTAGAGCCCATGCTCGGTGAAATGAAAGCTCACGGCGTAACATTCTCCCAAGATAAACCACCATTCACTATGACAGGTCGTCTACAAGGCGGTGAGTTCGGTATGGTTGGAGATGTGAGTAGCCAGTTCTTCTCTGGATTATTATTAGCAGCGCCACAATGTGGAGGTGCTACAATCACATCTACTACACCACTTCAATCTAGCGACTATGTAACATTGACGACTACAACAATGGCAAACTTCGGCGTAACAGTCGACCATACTCCCGCCTCTGACACAGTCCAAGAGTCCTTTGCAGTAGCGGCTAATACTACTTTTAAAGGTCAAAGTAATTACCAAATCGAAGGCGATTGGTCCAATACGGCTATTTGGATGGTAGCAGCGGGCATGACAGGTAAACCAATTACCATTACGGGTATGAACAAAAATTCTGTGCAAGCGGATCGTCGCATCATGCAGATTATGATTGATACCGGTTGTGATGTAGTATGGGATGGCATGAACGTAACCGTTATGGGTCGTGCAGTAAAACCAATCCATGCCGACCTCGAACAAATGCCCGATATGTTGCCAGTTATGGCAGCCCTCGCTTGCTCTATCCATGGTGAAAGCTCCTTTGTTAAGGGTGCACGCCTACGCTTGAAAGAATCCGATCGCCTCGAAGCCGTTGCTAATCTGGTCAGAGATTTAGGCGGTACGGTTCGTGAAGATGGTGATGACCTATATATCATCGGTAGTGGTATACTAAAAGGAGGACAAGGTGATTGTGTTAACGACCATCGCCTTGTTATGGCAGGTACATTGATGGCACTCATCAGTGAAAATCCTGTAACATTAAAAGATAGCGAAGCTATCACAAAATCCTATCCAGACTTCTTTGAGGACTGGAACTTACTAGGAGGTAATGCTAATGGCATCTAATTTCGGTAAAACCATACAAGTATCTACCTTTGGCGCGTCTCATGGGTATGCCATCGGTGGTATCGTGGAAGGTCTCCCTTGTGGACATACCATCGACATCGATGAGCTACAAACCTTCTTAAAGCGCCGTGCGCCAGGTCAAAACCAATTACAGACGCAACGTAAAGAAGCCGATATACCTGAATTCTTAGCAGGTATGGTAGATGGCATGCTCAGTGGATCTCCATTGGCATTTATGATTCGCAATACCTCTCAGCACTCTAGCGATTACAATAATTTGCGCGACATACCTCGTCCATCGCACGCAGACTTTACGGCTCGCATGCGCTACGGTGACAAGGTAGATATGCGAGGTGGCGGCCACTTCTCAGCGCGTCTAACAGCACCTCTTTGCGTGGCTGGTGGCATCGCCCTTCAACTACTACGTGAAAAAGGTATCGAAATTCACGGTCATTTAAAACAAGTTGGTACAATCCAAGATGCCCCTATCGATATGGTTCATCCAGATATGAAAGCACTTTCTGAAATCGCTACAGAACCTATCGCTATGGTCGATGCAGACAAACGTTCTGAAGTAGAAAACTTAGTCATGAAACTCAAAAAGGACGGTGACTCCACAGGCGGTATCGTTGAGGTTGTGGCTACGGGATTACCAATCGGTCTTGGCAATCCAAACTTTGACGGCATCGAGAACCGATTAGCTCGTGTTATCTTTGGCGTACCTGCCATCAAAGGTGTGTCCTTTGGAGGTGGCTTCGACATGTGTTCTCGCCTTGGCTCCGAGGTGAACGATGCTTTCACCATGGACGGCGATACAATCACAACAACTACCAATAATAGCGGTGGCATTCAAGGCGGTATCACCAACGGCTTACCCCTCATTATGCAAGTGGGCATTAAGCCTACTCCGTCCATTTATAAGGAACAACATTCTGTGTCGCTTTCACAAAAAGAGGACATATTACTCACCATCAAAGGTCGTCACGACCCATGTGTAGCACTTCGTGCAGTACCTGTTATCGAAGCCGTCACGGCCCTCGTCATTCTTGATTTCTTAGGAGATATTGACCATGAACTTAGATGAAGTACGCGTTAAGATTAACGATATAAACGACCAAATGCTCGCCCTCTTCAAAGAACGTATGGAACTCTCTAAGGACGTAGCGGCTGCAAAAAAGGAAATGAATAAGGCCATTTACGATGCCAAACGAGAGCGCGACATCCTCGACAAGGTAACAAAAGATGCAGGTCCAGACCTCGATCTATATGCACGCCGTTTTTTTGAGGCATTATTTAGCTTAAGTCGTACCTACCAATCCGAACAACTATTCCAAGACAATGAATTTACTTTAAAAATGAAAAAAGCCATTGAGCAATCCCCTACCTTGCCACCTCAACGGGGCAGTGTAGCTTGCGCCGGCGTATTTGGCAGCAATGCTCAAATGGCGTGTGATAAATTATTACCTCTCAGCCAAATCCATTATGTAACAGGTTTCCGTTCCGTATTCGATGCCGTAGAATCCGGCGAATGTCAATTCGGTGTATTGCCTATCGAAAACAGCTCCAATGGGTCCGTAAAAGAAGTATATGACCTCTTAGAAGAGCGCAAATGCTATATAGTCCGCGGCACGCGCCTTTGGATATCTCATGACTTGCTCGTGAAAAAAGGCACAAAACTAGAAGATATTCATACCATAATTTCCCACCCTCAAGCGTTGGGCCAATGTAGTCACTTCCTAGATAAGTTAGAAGGCGTAGAATTACGCTCCTATGACAATACGGCTCGAGCTGCGCAGCTCGTAGCGGCTAGTGATGACCCTGGAGTAGCGGCTATCGCAGCACCTCAATGTGCAGACCTATATAATTTGTCTCCATTATTGAGAAATATCCAAAACAGCGATAACAACTATACGCGCTTTATCTGCATTAGTAAGGATTTCCACGTATATCCAGGGGCCAATAAAATCTCAGTAGTAACGACTGCAAGCCATGCTCCAGGCGGGCTTGGTACATTGCTCACCAAGTTTGCTAATATCGGTGTGAACCTTACAAAACTCGAGTCCCGTCCGATCGTAGGACATAACTTTGAGTTCTTGTTCTACCTCGATTTAGAAGCATCCTTGGCAGATCCAAAAGTACTTTCCGTATTGGCAGAGCTCCACGCATCGCAAGATAAATTCCGCTTGCTCGGTAATTATCCTGAAAATTGATATTTTCCTCTATGGTAGTGCTTATTAATGGCATATATAGTACAATGGATATAGTTTTAAAACTCCAATGGCTAATAGGTGACAGCCTATTAGCCATTTTGTGTATATTGACCTAGGAGGTCCTATGAAATTTGGTTTACTTGGCCGTACGTTGGGCCATAGCTTTTCCCCACGCATCCACAATGCTTTGGGAAATACTAATTATGAATTATTTGAACGAGAACCGAGCCAACTGCAAGAGTTCTTTGCAGACCCAGAATTACAAGGTACTAATATTACCTTTCCTTACAAGGTTAACGCCCTTGAAGCTTGCGATGTAGTAGACCCTCGCGCAGAACGCATTGGCTGTGTAAACACGATGGTCCGCAAAGACGGCAAATGGCACGGTTACAATACAGATTACGATGGTTTCGTATTTACTCTAGAACACGCTGGTATAAATGTATCCGGTAAAGAATGTATTATCCTTGGCGATGGTGCCTCCTCTGCTACGGTTCACGTAGCTCTTGAAGACCTAGGTGCTAAGAGCATCACGCATCTATCTCGTAAAACAGCTCCGCTCTATACTGATGCACCTAATTACTACGAAACAGCGCAAATTATTATTAACTGCACGCCTATCGGTATGTATCCGCATAATCCGGCTAGCCTAATAGATATTATGCAATTTTCCAAATTAGAAGGCGTTGTGGATCTCATCTACAATCCGCGCCGTACAGTTTTGCTTTTACAAGCAGAAATGATGAATATTCCGTACTGTGATGGTCTACCTTTCCTCGTAGCACAAGGTGTTGAGGCGGCTAATCATTTTCAAGGTGAAAGCTTTGGTACGAAAGAGATAGAACAAATCTTGCGAGATGTGCGCCGTGAAAAGGAAAATATTATCCTCATCGGTATGCCTGGTGTTGGAAAAACAACAGTAGGCAGAGCAATCGGTAAAGAGATGGGCCGTACTTGGTTTGATGTGGATCACGAGCTAGAAAAAGAAATTGGCAATGTTTCTACCTATATTACAGAACAAGGGGAGGCTGCGTTCCGTGAAAAAGAGGCAGAAATGATTGCAAAACTAGGCACTCAAACTGGCCTTGTCATCTCCACTGGTGGCGGCTGTGTAACAGTACCTAAAAACTATGCACACCTACGCCAAAATGGGCGTATTTACCAATTAACACAACCTGTAGAAAAACTATCTACTTCAGGTCGTGTTCTATCTAGTGGCGGTATAGAACGTTTACGTGAACTTGAGGAAACTCGCACCCCAATGTATGAAAGCTTTGCACAATGCATCGTGGAACATAATCGCAATGCACCAGAAACAGTGGTGGCTATTCTCGAAGACTTTGAAGCAAACTTATTGTAAGAGTTTATATAACGGTATTTATAAGATTGTTTCCTCTATATAAGTAAGGGCTTCTACATCTTTAGAAGTAAGAGCATTTACATCTGTATTTCTATATAAAGTCATTAATAAAAACATATATATTTTTTATATTCGCCCTTCAAAAATGAATATACTACAAGAAATACAAAACATATAAAAAAGTCGGCTTTCGCCGACTTTTTTAATGTACTTTTACGCGTTTATGTTGTTGTTCATCAAATACGCCATCTACGTCGATGGTATCTAGAATTCGTTTTAAAGCATGTACATCAATTTGCCCTGGTGCTGATGTTTTACCAGCAGAAGCAAAGGTCATGGCATTTCCAAATAGAGCACCTGCAGTGCGTGTAACAGCACCTAGTTCTCCCATTGCCATCGTAATTATTGGATCCGAAGGATACAAAGCCTTTACTTCGGCTGTTGCTTCAAGGAGCGTCAATACATCACCAGTTGTGTGAGGCATAACGGCAATCTTTGGCACATCCGCTAAGAACTCTTTCATTTGAATGAGTCGATTTACAATGACTTCACGACTCGGCGTACCATGGAAATCATGGTTACTCATGATAATAGTAATTCCATGAACCTTAGCAAACTCTATCGTTTTAAGCATTCTATCTTGATCAAAGAATAACTCAATATCGATAGCATCCACCAATCCGGTAGGAATCAAACGTTCTAGCATTGTAAAGTAATCTTGTGTGGAAATCGTTCTTTCCCCACCTTCACCTTTTGTACGCCATGTAAAGAGCAACCCACGACCTTTCAGTTGTGGCTTAATGAGCATTAATAATTCAATGATAGCGTCAATGGAGTGGGCCCGCTCATAATAGTCAATGCGTAGCTCCACGACATGACACGGTGTATTACATGCTACTGCGGTGGCATCTAGAATTTCTTTCATTGTTGTGCCCACAATAGGCACACATATTTTTGTACACTTTTCGCCGAGTACAGTATGACCGATACGGACCATAATAACTCCTTTCTGTCCCACACGGTGAGACTAATGACTTACCTTAAACTAACTATATACCAATATTTTTGTAAAAGCAATCAATCCACCCATATTGGATTGCTATTCACTAAAAGTGCATGAAAGCCTGTTATTATGCACTAAAACAGTATTCTTAGATTAACGATTAATGTCATTTTTTGTTATATCATGTCGCACGGATAGTTTCCGTGATTGGAATCCCATATAGAGTAATAACAAACCTGTAATACTAAATACATAGGATATCCCAATGTAGGTAGATACAATACTTGCGAACACAGGCCCTACCATAGAACCAAATTGTTGAGCTGTCGTCGTCATACCAAACATGCGACCTCTAAAGCTTGGATCCGTATTGAGAGTTACGGCTGCACTCAAAGATGGGTTGATGCCCACAATACAAGAACCAATTAGCACTTGTAGTACACCAAACCACCAAATACCTACTGGTAAACTTTGAAGTAAGAGAACAACACCACTACCAAGCATACAGTAGGAAATGGTTCTAAAGTAGCCACGGTGCTCACCAAGGCGCACCCATAAGTTAGTCGTTAAAGAACCAGCTAAACCACCGATACTAAGAATTGTACCCGAAATGATAGCAGCCCCTTCCATAGTGCCTTGCATATCACCTACATAAAGCGCCAAGATAGGCTGTAGCATCATGATCACACATTGCATAAAGAAGAAAATCCATAAAAGTCTTACTAATACAGGTTGTTCTTGAACTACTTTAAAATCCTCTCGTAAAGATGTAGATTTTACCGGTTTTGAGGACTGTTCATTAGAAGCTATATTTTCTACATTTAGCTTTGGTTCTTTTACAAGGAACAATACTGCCAAAGTAGCAATGAATACGGCTATACCTGAAATATAAAACACAGGGCGCATACCTACAACACTTTCAACGGCACCGCCCAAAAATGGACCGACGACATTACCTAAAATTAGACCTGTTTGGAATATGCCGAGGGCACGGCCTACCTGTTTTTCATCCACACTGAGGGAGACCATGGTCATCGCCGCAGGATAAAAGCCATTAGCAAAACCTACTAAAGCACGGCCCATCAACAATTGGTACTGATCCGTTACCATACCGATGAGAACATAACAAGAGGCAATTGCGAAACCAGCTCGTAGAGCCATCCGTTTCTTGCCCTTGTTATCTGCAATTTTCCCCCAAATTGGCGCCATAATGCCAGCGATTAGGAATGTAATACCAAAGACGAGGCCTGACCAAAGTGCCACATCATCCTTAGGAACACCGAGTTCCAACAGATATATAGGCAAAAAAGGAATTATCATTGTATAACATATGGCTAACACCGTCATACTAGCTGTGATAATCCACACGTTGCGCATGCCACCTCGAGCATCATATACACTTGTACTCATGGTATCCTCCCTTCCGCATAAAATCGTTTAGATAAACTAATATACACATAAATCACTTTTAATTACAGTTCCATTTAAATTACAGTTCTACTTAGATTTCAATCTATGTTACTATTCATAAAATGTTTTTACATTTTAATTTCATATATAAAGAAGAGCCGCATACGAAACGCGACTCTTTCCATAAAAACTAACTTAAAAGATAGCTATACAATGTAGTAATTCGCAAAAATTGCTCATACAAAAACTTTAAAAGCTATCAATTATTCCGTTGGAAATTTGTGATCCATTACATCTTGCAAGGAAACATGTTCCATAACATGTCGGAACTCATCTTGTAAATACTGCCACAATGGAGCTGTCAAGCAGTCATTAAACATAGGACACGGTTCTACATCATCTTCTAAACAAGACACGAGAGCAATGGAGTCCTCTGCGGCATATAAAATTTCATATACATTGTATTCAGCCGGAGATTTCACCAAACGATATCCTCCATATTTACCACGTCCACTTTTAACAAGGCCCGCAGAGGATAAACGAGATACAATCCCCTCTAAATATTTATCGGAAAATCCTTGGCGTTCTGCAATCTCACGAATCGGTACATTTTTTTCTACCCCGTGTTCTGCAATATCCGCCAATATCCGTAAGGCATAACGCCCCTTTGTAGATATTTTCATAAGTTAACCTCTATATCATTCATAATATATTAATAGTATATCACAAATTCATACAAAAAATGGTGGGAAATATGATACACTATACATATATCGAAATATCTTTATTTAGGTATGATTTTAATTTCATATAGGGAGGATTTTATCTAATGTTAGATAAATTATTTCAACTCAGTGAGCGTGGCACAACCGTTAAAACAGAAATTTTAGCAGGTATCACTACGTTTATCACGATGGCGTACATCCTTTTCTTGGCGCCAAACATTCTTAGTCTTGCAGGCATGGATAAGGATGCGGTCCTCATTGCCACAGCCTTAGGTGGAGGTCTTGTGACGATTGCTATGGGTTTATTCGTAAACTACCCAATTGCTCTCGCTCCAGGGGTTGGCCTCTTGGCATTTTACTCCTTTACCGTAGTTCTCGGTATGGGCGTATCTTGGCAAACAGCATTAGGTGCGGTATTCATTTCTGGTCTCGTTTTCCTCGTATTAACATTGACATCAATACGACAAATGATCGTTGAAGGTATCCCAGCCTCCATGAAAATTGCCATTACCGTTGGTATTGGTCTTTTCATTTCTATCATCGGTTTAAAGTTATCCGGCTTGATGGCTATCTCCATAAGTTTGTCTCCAAACTCCTTGGGTCAAGTCGTACAGACACATGGTAATCTAGTTCCTCCAGCATCTGAGGCACTTTTAACGCTCGGTAATTTGCACAGTGGTGAAACATTGTTGGCACTATTTAGCCTCATCTTTACAGCTTTATTGATGGCTCGCAAAATTCAAGGTTCGCTCTTGATCGGCGTTTTAGTAACAACAATCATCTCCTATGCGACAGGCCTTTCCACAATGCCTGAGAACTTCACCGTATTAGCCGTTCCTGATTTCTCCAAAGCAGCATTCTTGCAATTAGATATTCCTGGTGCTCTTCACATGGGCTTAATTACGATTATCTTCTCCTTCACATTTGTAGAATTATTCGACTCTATGGGCACTTTGATTGGTACCGCTACAGAGGCGAAAATCGCAGATCCTAAATCTGGTAAATTCCCCGGTCTTGGTAAAGCCATGACCGTAGATGCTATCGGTGTTAGTGCCGGTGCATTACTCGGTACTTCTACAATTACGGCTTTCGTTGAAAGTGCAGCAGGTGTAGGGGCTGGCGGCCGTACAGGTTTAACAGCTGTCACAACAGGCGTACTTTTCCTAATTTGCTTATTCTTGGCTCCATTGGTATCCTTGGTTCCAAATGCAGCCACATCTCCTGTTCTTATCATCGTAGGTGCCCTCATGTTAGGTGCCATTCGCAACATCGACTTCGATGATTGGACTGAAGGCTTCCCTGCATTCCTCGTTATCGTATTAATGCCGTTCACATACAGCATCGCTAACGGTATCTCTGCAGGTCTTATTGCATACCCTCTACTCAAAATCATTGCAGGCCGTGCAAAAGAAGTTAACTGGATTATGTACGTATTGGCGGTTCTCGTTATTATCCGCTACGTATTCTTCTAATTAACGTATACCCATAATGATGCTATTAGTGAAAGCTACTTTATATTCGATAGCTATAAAATCACTAATACCTAAAAGCAAAATATATGTAAATTACATACACTAAAAGAACCTATCTCCAAAGATATTACTCTAATATCTAGGAAATAGGTTCTTTTTATTATATACTCTTTTACTAAACGCTAACGTCGTATGGCATCACCGAATCGTACTATAGAGTCTTATTAGGGTTTAGTATTAACGAATCGTTTTTACACCGATTAAGTCTGTACGACTTGAATCAATATTTTTTAATGGTACTACATGATCTTTATAAAACTCTGCTTCAGATGCTTTCACAGGCACTTGGAAGAACAAGAAATATGCCATGTTATCTTTGCTCCACGCAACACTGCGTACTAAGCCCTTATCTACATTACCTGTATACTGCACATCACCGGTTGGCGTAGAGTCAATCCACTGTACGTCATGGTATTCCGTTGGAACATATTCTTTAGGCCATACCGTATCCATAGAGTAGCTCATGCGAAAGACCATCGTATGATTTACCCAACGTCCGCTGCGTTCTTGATATTCTTGACCTTCCTTCCAATATACAGTTTCTAATACATCATTATCATAAAAATGTGTAGCATAGTATGTATAGCCAAGAGGCAAGTAACTTGGTACAGATACGTTATAGGACAGCTTACGAGATGCATCAATTACACCGCTAGGTAAGCCGATGGATTTACTCGTAAGTATAGGCCACTCAGAATTCGTATGTGTACGCAGTGGCAAACCAATAGTTTCAAAATGAGGTCTATCTTGTTCACCATTTTGTTTAACACTTTGCGCATCGTTTTCTTCAACATGTTGCTTATCATTGCGTTCACCACGTAATCGAGTATCATCAGCGGCTACGTTAGTAAGATGACCTACAGAGTCTACAATTTTGCTTACAAAGTTTTGGTTTCTTGAAGAGGCAAAGTAGAGCATATATACTTTATTATCTTTTTCCCAATAAGCAATTTGAACAGAGTCGTTGCTAGAGCCTAAAGTATGTACAGGGACTCCATTAGGGGTAGTAAAGCTAACGGCATCATCAGCATCGTATTTTGTCTTTTCCAATATAGGCTTTACCACGGTATCGATAGCCCACCCCATACGATACACAATATCTGTATTAGAGAAGGTTAATTTCTGACCATATTCTCCATTATGGCCCGTTTCCGTATACACGATTTCTAATACGTCATGATCTCTTGACTTTACATCGCGTACTACATAATCTTCAGGCATATAGGACGGAATTTGTAAATTATATCCAAAATAATTAGTAGTTGCCTCAATATTACGCTCTAGGATATCACCATTATCAAGTTGATCATACCACCGATAGCGATTCATTAGTTCTTTATTCTTTTCCACTGTATCAGTGGTAACTGTATGTCCATTTTCATCCACTAAAGGAGATAATGCACTAACTGATTGTACTCCTAAGCTGCCTATCACGGTAGCTAGTATTCCCATGGCTAATAATGATTTTGTTATTTTCAATCTCATAATTTCTTCTCTCTCTAAAACACGCCAGTCTTTGCTTTCATAGGAACTACATGTTCCTGTTTCATTTCTTCAATAGTTTTAGGTTTAATCGGTGTTGTCGGATAGTTACCAACTAGTTCATAACGAGAGCTATCAATACTCTTCAACGGTACTACATGCTCTTTATAGAATTCCGCATCCGCCTCTTTCATCCGTTCTAAGAAGAATAGAGAATAAGCCATACCCTCCTTCGTCCACGAGATGCTACGAACCATATGTGTTTCAGGATTACCTGTAAAATAAACATCACCAGAATCACCTGATTTAGACCATTCATGATCGCCGTACTCAGATGGAACATATGGTGTATCTCTTACGGTATCTAAGGAATATCCCATTCTATATGCCATAATACTATCTATATATTTTTTCCCATCCCGATAGATAGTCACACCTTTTTTATAATATACAACCTCTAATACATCATTTTGATCTTGACGCGCTGTATAGAGCTGATAACCATAAGGTATATAGCTAGGCGCCTTGACCTCATACGGCAGTTGCTGTGCAGCTTCTACTATTCCTTTCCAATTACGAGCCCCTTCTTGAGTTTTCATAGGCCACTCTAATAAAGTCTTTCTTGGTAATGCTTTGATTGCTGAATCAGGATGAACTCTAGGCATATCATTTGTAATTGTAGCGGAAACACGAACATTATCGGTAGATATTGAATCATTAACAACATCAGCTGAAACATATCCTGCACACAATAATCCTACAGCCATAGCAGATAAAACGGACTTAAATAGAAGCTTCTTCATGATCTCTCCTTTATAAAAACTTGATATATACTTTACACATATAATGATATATTTTCTTATTTATATCAAAAACATGCCACCGATTCTGTTGCCCTAGCTACTTCATAAAACTTTTATCTTTCCTATTGTGAAAGTATAGTTATGAGCCATTAGCTGCTTTAATGCTAACTAGTTATACATAATAAAACATCCTACTAAACGCTATATTACAATAGAGTTCAATAGGATATTTTGTCATTATTTAGTTAATGGAGGCATAATAATATCTTGTTCAAGCTGTCTTCGTCTCTTTGCAGTATAGTCTACAACTTTAATTTGAACTACGCCCACAGAGTTTACCATAGCATCGGTAAAGGTAAATTCTCGACCAGTCTGATGCTTCATCAACACTTGTAAACCATGAACTTTTTCATCAATATTCTCTAAATAAGCAGCCTCTCCTCGTCCCATTACACTGGAATAGACTGAACTATATTTACAAGGAATATCTCCACCTGAAACGAGAGCCTCATCATCACCATCAATTTCGATAAATACATGAGGATTCGCTTGCATCAAACTAAACTTCTTCCCCTCATGATGTCCATGCACAAAAATATGAAGTACATCATCTATAAATTCATAGCCGAAATGCAAAGGTACCACGTAAGGGTAATCACCATCCATCATACCCAAGTGAATGATGCGAGTGCTATTTAAAATACCTTTAATTTCATCTATATTTGTAACCATACGATCTTGACGTCTCATAATAGCCTCCACAAGAATCGGAAAATTGATATACCTTACGCTTCATGTAATCTGCCAAGAAGATGTTTAAATTGAGCCTCATCACTATTCAGCTTTCCGAAAAAAACTTCATCAATTTGTTCAACTAATGGAACTGCTTTTTGTAATATTTCACTGCCCTTTTCATTTAAAAGAACCGCTTTCGCACGTGTATCTCTAGAGTGCTCTTTTCGCTCTACAAAACCACGTTTTTCCAATAAGCTCAATATTTGAGATACCGTCATAACATCTATCCCTGAAAGTTTTGAAATCATAACTTGTGTAACTTCGTTATCATGTTGTGATAAATACGCAAGAGATGCTAAAACAACAAATTGAGGATGTGTTAAGTTCAACTCTTTTAACGCTTGTTTTATAGTAAAATGCCATTTATTGTACACCCTCATGAACAATAATCCTGTTGATTTTTCTGAATTGTCTTTATATTTTGATGTAAACAAACAGCAATCACCTTATCTTTCTAAACAATTTTTTAGAATAAATATAGATTGAGGAACATCCGAAAAAACTTGACTTAAAAATTCCAAATGTTGCTTATCTTCACTTTCTAAACTTACAGTATGTTTTACATTTACACTTCCATCATGATTATCAATTATTTGATGTCCGAAAAGTATAGCTCCAAATGGAGTTTCAGTCTTATCCCAAAACTCTTCAAAAGGTTTTACAAGAGTAAGCTGATATTCCATAGGTGGCATGCCTTCAAGCTCCATTGTACCACATGAACCAGTCTCAAATTTACCGTTTAATGTAATATTTTTTAGATCCTCTTCCCAGTCATACCATTTTTCGATATTCGCATAGTACGTCCACACAGCTTCTTTTGGCGCTTTTATGTTCAAACTAAAACTAAATTCCATTTTATATCCTCCTTTTTTATGAGTTCTTTATTATAAGTGTACTTATTATAAATTATTTTATATTATTCGTCAATTAACTTTATAAAAAAGATCTTCTATGAGTTTATCAATATAAGGGTATACTCTCATCAGAAAATCATCAGACCTTTTGTCTACTGCAAAAATACATTTGACTTTTTAGAATAGATACTGTATTATAAAAAAATAGTTTTAAAGATTCTATAGATTGTTAAAGCTATGGTAATCCATAGCCTTTATATTTATAGATAGTTTGTAGAAAAGAGGTCTTTATTATGTCTGATACGCATCAGTTAAAACGGGGTCTTAAGAACCGGCATGTACAGCTGCTCGCCATCGGCGGTGCTATTGGTACAGGCCTATTCTTAGGCTCCGGTCGCGCCATTCACTTGGCTGGTCCATCCATCATATTCGCCTACCTAATAACAGGTGTTATGTGCTTCTTTATTATGAGAGCACTAGGCGAGTTATTGTTATCTAACCTAAATCACCACTCTTTTATCGACTTTGTAGAAGATTACTTAGGGGATCGAGCAGCCTTTATCACAGGATGGACATACTGGTTCTGCTGGCTTTCACTAGCCATGGCGGATTTGACAGCCGTAGGCCTCTACATGCAATACTGGATACCGTGGCTTCCTCAATGGATACCAGCCTTACTTGTTCTAGTCGCCTTGCTGTTAATGAACTTGACAGCTGTAAAATATTTTGGCGAAATGGAATTCTGGTTTGCCTTGATTAAGGTAATTGCTATTATCTCTCTTATCATTATCGGTATCATCATGATTGTTACTGGTTTCACCACAGATGCTGGCGTCGCCGCCTTTAGTAATATGTGGAATTACGGAGGATGGTTCCCGAACGGAACGATGGGCTTTGTCCTATCATTCCAAATGGTTGTATTTGCTTTCACAGGCATAGAACTCGTAGGTTTAACGGCTGGCGAAACAGAAGATCCTGAAAAGGTTATTCCAATGGCCATAAACAATATCCCATTGCGTATTATTTTATTCTATGTAGGCTCTTTAGCCATCATCATGAGTATTTACCCTTGGACTGCCGTTAACCCTGCTGCAAGTCCATTTGTAGCCGTGTTTACCGCCGTTGGCATTACAGCCGCCGCAGGTATCGTAAACTTCGTTGTTCTTACTTCTGCAGCCTCTGCTACAAACTCTGGTATCTTCAGTACAGGCCGTATGATTTATGCCTTGGCAAAACGAGGTCATGCACCAAGCTCAATGCGGCGCTTGACCCACAGCAGTGTACCATATCAAGCAACGATTTTCTCAGCTGCCGTATTATTGATTACTGTCGTACTCAATTATGTAATGCCTGAAGCCGTATTCGTTATGATTACATCAATCTCCACATTCTGCTTCATCTTTATTTGGGCCATGATGGTTATCTGTCACCTTAAATATCGTAAGAAAAATCCTGAACTAGCAGCACAATCTAACTTCAAAATGCCTCTATACCCTGTAATGAATTACATTATCCTAGCTTTCTTTGTTTTCGTTCTTGCAATTCTCGCCTTAAACGAAGATACGCGAATTGCTCTCTTGTTTACACCAATTTGGTTCATCATTCTTTGGGCCTTCTACTCTATGCTCAATACGGATGATGAGGATGCTCTTGGGGAAGAACTCATCGAAATGGCTGGTGTAAAAGAAATTTACAAAAAATCTAAAAAAGATGATTCCGATGATTACGTAATCTAACAAAACGCCCGTGCATGCACGGGCGTTTCTATTACTTCATAGTTGGGAAGTTTTCTTGTTCATATTGTTGTTGATACGCTGGTAGATTATTTATATTTTCATTGTAATTAAAGATAGTCTTAATGCGATAGCCTTCTTGAGTAATGATGATATCAATAGAGGATGGTACTTCTTGACCATTCTGTTGCAAATGGTTAACTAATTCTTGCAATGCCTCTATTTGACGTAAAGAACCAGCCATATATTTACCCTTGGATAGGCCTGTATTTCTAATGACTTGACCATTATATACTTGCCCTCTATTATCTTTGTAATAGAAGCGCACAGCATCCTTATCCCCTGCAGGAACGGCTTTAATATAAATAATCTTCCAATTCTTCTTAATCATCACTTTTGTAGCTTGTGCTAAATTATTAGACAAACGTCGTGTTTCTTGATTAGTAGATTTAGATACACCATTAACCTGTTGAATTTCATCATTCATAGGCATTTCAATAGGTGTCATTACTGGATCTTGTTCTACCTTTTTTGCATCTACAGGCTGAATCGCAAACACACCAACAACCGCCATTACAGCTAATGAGGTAAGAGCAATTTTTTTCATTCCATCTCTCCTTAGAGAATTTATCAACACAAATTACATTTTATAAAATTAATTACTAAAATCCGTATCCACAATGGCGAATTGTGTATAGTCAGGGTAACGTTTTTGCATTTCTGCCTTAATTTTTTCCAATGTACCATGCGGATCTTCTTCGTCAAAGTCAAAGATAATATCGTAGTAAATAACCTTCTTTTCTTCTTGTACGTAGAAGGCATGTACTTGTACCACATGTGTATATAAACTAATAACTTGATCAAGAGCTTTTCTAATTTCAAGTACTTCTACACTTGGTTTATTTTCAGCATATACACCAACGGTCATATTGATGCCAAACTTTTTATAAAGATGAACCGCAATGCCCTTTGTTAGAGGATGGACTTCTGCCATTGTCATAGAATCTGGTACAGAAATATGAACGGAACCGATTGTTTCTCCCGGACCATAGCTATTTAATACCAAGTCATATACACCACCCACATTTGGATGCTGTGCGATAGTTTCTTTAATATTACGGATTAAATTATCATCTGCTCGAATACCAAGCAAATGATTGTACATTTCACGTAAAATATCATACGCTGCTTTTAAAATCAAAACAGAAATAACAGCGCCCACATAACCTTGAATATCAAAGTTAAAGAAAAAAACTAAGCCTGCAGATACCAATGTGGCAAAGGTAATCACTGCATCAAAAAGGGCATCTATACCAGATGCTACGAGTGCATCGGATTTATATTTCTCACCTTGTGCCTTGATATAACGACCCATCACTACTTTCACCACGATGGCAACAGCGATGATAACAAGACCTGGAATATCAAATGTAGATACCTCAGGATGGATAATTTTTTCCACAGATTCCTTAAGGGATCCAATACCTGCACCGAGAATGATGAAAGCTATAGCCATGGTAGTCATATATTCTATACGACCGTGGCCAAATGGATGCTCCTTATCAGCCCCTTTGGCGGCTAATTTCGTACCCACAATAGTTAATACAGAGGACAATACATCTGTTAGGTTATTTACCGCATCAAGGATGATGGCGATGGAATTAGACGCAAGGCCCACAATCATTTTAAAAATAACGAGAACGACATTACCTATAATGCCTTTTATACTGGCAAGCGTAATCCCCCGATTACGTGCTGCACCATTATCTTGTAAAATCATACTACACCTCTTACATTCTGATTTATAGTTTTAAATTGAACTATATCGATTTACTTATATTCCTATTATAGCTTATCGATTATCATTTGTCATTATTTTTCTTGAAAAATATTTTTAAACTTATTGATTTAGCTGAGTTATCAATAATTCTCATTTCTCAATTAGAGTGTTTGATGTATTGTGACTTCACAATGTATAGTACAAACCTATTATTAACAAACTAGTATTTTGTATTACGTAACAAGTTAATCAGATCAGATTATGCCGTAACCGTAATACGCTCTCCTGTGCGCATGTGTGTAAATACTACCTTTTGAGCCCGTAATTGAAATGGCTGTTCCGTAAGTTGTGCACCGTATAAGGTATCTCCTACAAGAGGGTGCCCTATATGGCTGAAAGCTACTCGAATTTGATGTGTTTTCCCTGTGTACAAACGAACTAAAACCTCAGAATATCCACATTTATTGGACTTATACACAGTTTTGTCCACATTTTGATTGCTTTTATCAACATCTCCCAAGTTTATATCCACATTTTTTGCTGCCATATCCACAGAATTTTTAGACTTATTCACAGAGTTATCCACAGTCTCTGAAGAATGTCTACATAGGACGGAAAAATCTGTACGAGTCTCTTTTCCCTTAGGATTCACTTCGTAATGAATCCCATCAGCACTGCGTTCCATAGGGAATACTAAAGAATCCTCATCGGCTTCTACAATGCCTTCCACAGTCGCCATATACCACTTTTCAAAGGTATTATCATCCATTTGCTGTTGATAAATACTTTGTGCTAAACCACTTTTTGCAATGACAATGCAACCTGTCGTATCTCTATCGAGACGATTCAAGAAACGTACCTTTCGCTTAATACCATGTTCTTTAAAATAATGCGCCACACCATTGGCAAGAGATACTTGATCTTTAGAGTTTACCGTCAAACCGCATGGCTTATCCACAATAAGGAGATCAGTATCTTCATACAGAATGCGTAAGTCCATTTCGATAGGGTCATGATCTATTTTTTCCTTCGCCATAGCAATCCAAATCTCGTCGCCTTCGGAGATTATATCCTTTGGTGTAGCCTTATGTCCATTAATGTGGATTAATTTCTCTTCAAAGAGTTTAACTAAGGACTTTCTAGGATATCTAGTATCTAACACTTCACCAAGTGAAATATCACATATTTCTCCAATATGCTCGGAATCACGACTTGATATGTCTTGATTGCTACTCGATATATCTCGATTTTTACTTGATATATCTTGACCATTACCTATTAGCTTTTGTCTTGCATTTTTCTTGCTAAGTACAGCTTCTATATCTACAGCTGTCACGGTCCACAGAATATCATCAGGGCGATGTGTTTTTCGCGCCATTAGTATCTCCTTTCTACGAGTTCAGGATCTCGTGGCATATAGTTGAGTAGCGAACTTGGTTGAACTGCCCTACCTCGTATATTCGTCTGTTCAAAGGTAATGGTCAATTCTTGTTTAGGTCGAGTTATGGCCACATAGAATAAACGCTTTTCCTCGTCTTCACGACCTTCTGCAATGGCAAAGGGACTGGGGAAAGTTCCTTCATTTAGCCCAGCCAAGAATACATGGTCAAACTCGCTACCCTTCGCTTGGTGAATGGTAATGATAGGAATGCGGTCTTCATTTCGTACTTGCTGCGCAGGCTCACCCGCCGTAAGGGCCGCCATCTGTAAGATTTGATTTAATCGAGCCAAACCTGCAGGCCCTTCATAAGCCGCATCTAGTTTTTCCATGATGCGATACAAATCGCGTATATGCTCTACCTTTGCCGCTTCCCCATGAAATTTATAGTATTCTAGAACCCCCATTTGGTTCATGATATACGCCAATAATTTCGTTGGCATCTCCGTATAGGCTTTTCTACGCAAGGTCGCCATTTGAGAGGCGATATCCGTGAAAGCTGCTTTATATTTATTTATAGCTACCATGCGCCCCGTTGTAGTTGGTATGATTTTTTCTTTCACCACATAAATTAAAAGCTGTGCAGTGGCCAAGATATCATCCATTGCATTATGTGTTGGCTCATGGTGTATAGGGAACTTAGATGCTAGGAAGCCCAATTTATGATTTGGCAAATTAGGATAGAAACGACGGTAGATATCGAGTGTATCGTAAATAGCCTTGAACTCAGGATTGCCTAAGTTATGACGCGCCAATTCATTTGTAAAGATGGTCACATCATAGTTTACATTGTGACCTACAATAATAGTATCCTTAGAAAACTCCTTAAATGCTTTGAGTACTGTAGTAGGATCTTCGCCGTGTTCTTGTAAATATGCATCGGAGAAGCCGTGTACCTCTTCGGATTGACCAACAGGTACACCTGGATTGATAAAGCGTTCAAAGGCCTCTAAGACCTGTCCACTTTCATCGATGCGAATGGCTGCAATTTGAATGATGCGGTCTTGAGACGTATCTGTGCCGGTGCTCTCCACGTCATAAACAACTACTTCGTGCTGCTCTAAGCCACTGACAAGCTTTGCATAAGGCTCTGCCTCAAAGATAGGCATATCCATGAAGTCCGTCAATTTTAAACCTACTTGGCGCGTCTCTAGGCTTTCAATCGCAGCGATACGAGCATCACCAATACCAGCAACATATCGCTTGATAATGCGCTTCGCACTGACAGAGTCGTTTGGATTCATGAGCAGTTTGAAGTAGGCCATAATGTCCTTTATTTCTTGACGTCTAAAGAATTTAAACTCGTCGATAATCATGAAGTGACGGCGCTCCTCTTCAGGTCGTTCGCCGTTAAGACGTTCAAAAGAATCACTTAGCTGCTGTGCCTTTTTATTATCCCTCACGAGAACGCCGATATTAGCATCCTTCGGTAATGCGCAGATAGCTTCGTAGATATAGCGGCCCTCAAGGTAGCTATTTTTACAACCTTTAATGAGAACAGGCTTACCCTTGCTTTCACTATTGGCACGAGGCAATTCAGTATAGATAGACCCAACCAGGTCAGGGAACATATTTTGTAAGGTTTTGAAAGCCATCGTAAAGAGCGTCCAGTTGGAGCGATAGTTTTCGTAGAAGATAATTTTTAAAGGCTTGAAATCCGCATCAAATTGCTTGAGCAAGCGGAACGGATCGGAGCCACGCCATTCGTAAATTGTTTGGAAATAGTCACCACACAAAAGTACGTGATTACCTTCCCACAGCATTTCTAGAACTTTGTACTCTAGTACGCCTGTATCTTGCATTTCATCTACAGAGATATAGCTGTAACGACTGCGCCAGCGCTCACGAACTACAGGATCTTGAAATAGGCGATGAACACCGCAGATGAGATCTGTAAAATCTAGGCCGTGCACGGAAGCTAAGCTTTCATCATACGCAGCAATCCATTCGTGACCATGGTTCAAGAAATCATGGAGTTCACTGTAGAGGACATTGCCAAAGCTCGAAAAGAGCTGTTCAATGGCTTCACGCTGTTCCTTCTGTAAGCGTTCAATTGTCCGCTTGTAGTCACCTACGAGATCATCAGAATAAAAGCCATATAAAGAACGATATTCTTTCACCATGGAGATAACATTAGCAAAGGACATTTCTCGCAATTTACCAGGACGGTACGGTTCAGATAGTTCCTTGCAGTCTTCTTCGTCAAAGATGGTCACATCCGTGTACAAGGTTTCGTTGCGCTTGCCCTCTTGTTGGAGAATGAAAAAGCAAAAGCTGTGGAATGTACTAACCTCCACAGCCTTTGCAGGACTGCCCACGAGCGATTGAATGCGGTCTTTCATCTCGTTTGCGGCCTTGTTCGTAAAGGTCATGCACAAGATATTCTCCGCCTTCGCATAGCCACCCTCGATGAGATGAGCCACCCGATAAGCAAGTGTATTCGTTTTTCCCGTCCCAGCGGACGCTAACAAGAGGATATTCTGTTCCACTTCATCAATAACGCGTTGTTGTTCACGATTGATAAGCATAAAAACCTCCTATTATTTAATGCCGTAATATATAGCAGCTAAGACCATAGGAATAGGACCTAAAATTGCTGTTAATGCCCAAATACCAACTCCAATATCCATTGGAATATTAAGTATATGAACGCATACCCAGTAGGTTAACCCACCAATCACAACATTCATAGCCACCCGTTTAATGGTGAAAAATGCTACTTTGAAAGCAATGTAGGCTACAGCAATGGAAATAACCGCCGATATAATCGGTGATGCTAATAAAGCTCCCATACTATTATCCTTTCATTTCTTGACGGTTCACTACGGCACCGCCTAGCGTTAATTCATCGGCATATTCGATATCGCCGCCCACAGGAACACCGCGGGCAATGCGCGTTACCTTGATGCCACTTGGACTTAATAAGCGCGCCAAATACAGAGCTGTAGCTTCCCCTTCGACATCTGGGTCTGTCGCGAGGATAACCTCTTGTACAACACCATCACGAAGGCGTGCAATCAACTCTTTTACGCGAATATCGTCAGCACCAATGCCCTCCATAGGGGACAAAGCACCTTCCAATACATGATACAAGCCCTTATAATCACCACTGCGCTCGATAGCAATCACATCACGAGATGTTTCAACAACCATAATCGTCGTTTGGTCGCGATTTGGATTGCTACAAAATTCACAAGGATCTTGAGCTGATAAGTTAAAGCAAATAGAACAGTGACGCGTAGCCCCCTTCGCTTCTACGATGGTTTCCACGAGGCGGTCTACCTCTTCCTTCGGCATTTCTACCAAATGATAAGCCAAGCGTCTAGCCGACTTGGAGCCGATGCCAGGCAAGCGGCGCAGCTGTTCTACGAGCCGTTCTAAAGCGTTTGTCATTTAGAATAAACCTGTTGGCAAGTTTAGACCACCAGTCACTTTGCCCATTTCTTGAGCCAAGAGGTCGTCTACTTTTTTGCTAGCTTCGTTTACCGCAGCCATTACTAGATCCTCTAACATTTCTACATCTTCAGGATCAACAGCTGTAGGATTCAATTTTAAAGATTCGATGATTTTTTCACCGTTCATCACAACGGTTACTGCACCGCCACCTACGGAAGCTTCTACAGTACGAGTTTTTAACTCTTCTTGCATTTTCTTCATGTCTTCTTGCATCTTTTGAACTTTTTTCATCATGCCAGCCATGTTGCCCATACCTTTACCAAACATTGTATTTCCTCCTTTTAAGACATCGTCCTATACTAACATTCTAAGTCCACATCATTAACAATATATGACATAGATTTATAACATATGTGTCACCTAATAGCCCCAAGGCCAAAGGTTATTATATAACAATTACTTTTTTATCTATTCTTCGATAACCTCGACTATGATGTCATGGTCTTCAGATAATTTTTCTAACGTTTCCGCCAAGAGAGGATTGTTTCGTTCCTCTTCTGTCATATGCTCTGGATCCCAAGCGTATTCTCGAGCCACCGTAACACTATCGATAGCCTCTACTTCAATAGGTGCTGCTGAAAGCATATCATTGTCATCACCTTGATGCGGGGTTACCTCACGAGATTCACCCCCATCAGACTTTGGGACAGCTTCAACCTCAATATGCGCACCGCTATCCATAGGGCGCTCTAACACTTCGCCATCCTCGCTGATAACAGTCACACTATCTAATGGATGTGGCGGCATATCATCTAAGGATGATACATAAGAATCCTCCATATCATCTACAGGCACATCATCAAAGGAATGAACTGGAATATCATCCCCTTCTATAGAACCTGCTAGAGACTCAATAGGAATTTCACCATCTGGCACCTGTGTCGCAGGACTACCATCAAAGGATGTAATTGGCACATCACCACCGGATGCTGGCTCTGTTTCTACGCCAGCTCCTAATGCAGTTTCTGATGCAGCTATTGTAGTTGTATTCGCACTATCACTAACTACCGTATTTGCAACGGCACCGCCGGTTTTCTTAGCTAAGAATGCCATCGCCGCAGCCTTAGCCGCGTCCACGGCTGCAGAATCAGGCTTACTCTCTTGAGGATCATTGGTTAAATCCATTTGTGTCGGTTGCCCACCAGAGGTCGTCTTTACGTCAACCATCGGTTCTTGTGGTCGTTGGGGTGCTTTTACTTGGCGTTGTGTGGTGCTACCAGCAGCCTTTTTATAGTCTTTATAAACTTGCGTGAGGGCATCCACGATTTCTACGTGTACTGCATAGCCCAGTGTATAGGTGAAAGCATCAACCGCTTCCGCCAAGTTCACTTCATTGGTCATTACATTGAGATGTAATGTATTTTTAAAGGCCATGACCGCCTTGCTTTGGTCTACGTACACTAGCTGACCTTGACCGATAACGGTAGAGGTCATATTGCGATTACTATCCTTCAAGTATTTAATGACATTGGATTGTACATTACGATACTCTTGAGCAGATAAGATTTGTTCACTAATGATGGCCTGTGTACTAATTCCTTTTTTAGCACGACCCTTAGCTTGGTTTCTTGTGGTTTTTCGGGAAACTGGGTCCCCATTATTCGGTGGTGGCGCCATGCCAACGCCGCCCAATGGTGGCGGAGCCATGCCCACTCCATTCATCGGAGGAGGTGTACTACCTGGTGCTCCCATCGGTGGTGGAGTCATCCCCACATTCGCAGGCGGTGGTGTCATGCCTACGCTGCTTGGAGGTGGCACAGTGCCAACAGCAGTATCTTGAATACTACTCATGGAAGTATTCTGTACAGCAGCATTATCTACAGGAACAAAGCTGTTCGCATAGCCGCTAGGTGGACCAAATGCATTAGCACCATAAGCTGGTGTAGGAGCCGCTGGGCCTCGTTGTTCCAATTGAGCCATGCGGTTCAATAAATCATTTCGTTCAGATCGCTCAGCACTTTCTAGAGCATATATACGGTCTTCTAAGCTTTCATCAACAGAGCCTAATTTAGCACAAAGCACGAGTAGACCCATTTCGATGATAGTTCTTGGATTGTCCACTTGTTTCGAATCATTCATGATGGATTGAGCACTGCGCACATATTGGTTAAGTTCATTGAAATCAACGCTATTGGCCTGAGCTAGGAACTCATCCTTAAAGGCATCGTATACCTTGAGCTCATCCGCATCAGGAGCCACCTTACCAACGAGCAAGGCACGCACATGTTGAATGAGGGCTTCCATAATTTGCGTCGCATCGCGACCTTCTGCCAAGGCATCGTGAACGTAGGATAATACTTTAGGGCCATCTCCGTTACGCAAAGCATCTAGGAAGTGAATAATCCATTCCTTACTTACGAGACCGATTAATTCTTCCACCACTTGCGGTGTAATAGAGCCCGTTGCCATACCTGCACATTGGTCTAAAATACTCAAGGCATCACGCAAGCCACCATCTGCATGAACAGCAATGAGCTGCGCTGCCGCAGAATCAAGGCTAAAGCCTTCTTTTTCTGCTACGTAAGATAAGCGTTGTGCGATATCATCAGATGTAATGCGTCTAAAAGTGTACCGCTGACAACGAGACACGATAGTAACAGGCAATTTTTCAATTTCTGTAGTGGCAAAGATAAACATCACATGAGCAGGAGGTTCTTCGATTGTTTTTAAAAGCGCGTTCCACGCCTCTGTAGTGAGCATGTGGGCTTCGTCTATAATGAACACCTTTTTACGCCCCTCAACAGGCATAAATTTGACGCTTTCACGAAGAGCACGAACCTCATCGATACCGCGATTGGATGCGGCGTCGATTTCAAGAACGTCCATGGACTGTCCACTCAAAATCGATTTACAAGCACTACATTCGTTACAAGGGTGATCCGTTGGACCATGCTCGCAGTTGATAGCGCGCGCAAAAATCTTCGCCATGCTCGTCTTACCAGTCCCCCGCGGACCGGCAAATAAATAGGCGTGAGCTACCTTATCCTCACGGATAGCGCGCATCAATGTATCAGACACCTGATGCTGACCGACCACATCGGTAAATGTCTGCGGTCGATACTTACGATATAGCGCAATATATGCCATTGGAACACCCCCTTTTTCCGAAACTTACAATACTTTATTATACCATATTCAAGAAAATTAGGCATAAAAAAAGCGGCCCCACAGGCCGCCTTGCAATATTCGATCACGACAGCCCCCGGGGTCCCCGTGGCACATGAAGGTTACCGCTTAGTGCTGCTACCTCTCAGTCCTGACACGATTCACAGACCCCCATTGCACAGGCCCGAGAACTGCCATGATCCAATATTGCAATATAAATATTATACATGAAAAAGCCTCTATAGTCAAAGCTATAGAGGCTTTTCACTGTATTCTTATATAACAAAAATTAACTAAGGAGAAATATATTATGCATATTTTTCTTTAAATGCAGCCAGTTGTGCTTCTTCTAAGGACAAGCCTTGTTCTTTGAAGCGTTCAATAGCAGCTTGCATTTCTTCGTATGCTACAGGTACAACTTTTGTAAATCTGTTTACAAAGTTATTCCAGTTTTCAAGGATATGACGGCCTTTAGCAGAATTAGTATGCAATACATGTTGTTCTATCAGTTCTTTAATGCGTTTAAGGTCATCATTATTGGCTGTACGTAATTCTACGAGACCTGTATTGACATAGCGTTCATCGCAATCGAGGATGTACGCATAGCCACCGGACATACCTGCTCCAAAGTTACGGCCGATTTTACCGAGTACGAGCACTTCACCACCAGTCATGTATTCACAGCCATGGTCGCCGACGCCTTCCACAACGGCAGTGATACCGCTGTTACGTACGGCGAAACGTTCACCAGCTACACCGTTGATGTAGGATGTACCAGAGGTTGCACCGTAGAAGGCAACATTACCGATAAGGATGTTTTCATCAGCTTCAAAGATGGATTTCTTAGGTGGATATACGGTAATGGTACCGCCGGACAAGCCTTTACCGAGGTAATCATTCGCATCACCTTCAAGTTCTAGTGTCATGCCTTTAGGAATGAAAGCACCGAAGGATTGACCCGCAGAGCCTTCGAAATTCAACTTGATTGTATTATCTGGCAAGCCGGTTTCACCATAACGACGAGTCACCTCAGAACCAACTAAGGTACCTACAACGCGGTTGATGTTAGTGATAGCCAATTTAGCGCGAATCGGTTTTTGATCCTCAATAGCAGGACGGCACATACGCAAGAGTTTGGACATATCCAAGGTGCGTTCCAACTCGTGATCTTGGTCAACCATGTGCATATGGCCTACAGAGGCATCGATATATGGACGGAACAATATACGTTTAAGGTCAACGCGAGACAATTTGAAGTTATCATCTTGAGATTTTTGACGCACAAGATCGATACGACCAACAAGCTCAGCTACGGAGCGAATACCTAGACGAGCCATGATTTCACGCAATTCACGTGCGATGAAAATCATCAAGTTTTCAACATATTCAGGCTTACCTGTAAAACGAGCACGCAATTTTTCATCTTGTGTAGCTACACCGTAAGGGCATGTATTAAGATTACATACACGAGCCATTTTACAGCCTACCGCCACAAGTGGCAATGTGCCAAAGCCAAACAACTCAGCACCAAGCATAGCTGCCACAGCCACATCGAAACCAGTCATCAATTTAGAGTCTACTTCTAATTGAACACGGTCACGCAATCTATTGAGCATCAATGTTTGATGAGTTTCAGACAAACCTAATTCCCAAGGCACACCAGCGTGTTTAACAGATGTACGACCTGCCGCACCAGTACCACCATCGTATCCAGAAATCAAGATGTTATCTGCTTTTGCTTTCGCAACACCAGCAGCGATAGTACCAACGCCTGCTTCAGATGTTAATTTAACAGAAATACGCGCATCTTTGTTGACGCATTTCAAATCGTAAATCAACTCAGCCAAGTCTTCGATGGAGTAAATATCGTGATGCGGTGGTGGAGAAACGAGCTCTACCCCTGGCGTGGAGTGTCGAGCTTTTGCAATTTCAGGATATACCTTTTTGCCTGGTAATTGACCACCTTCGCCTGGTTTTGCGCCTTGAGCACATTTAATTTGCAACTCTTTTGCATTGATCAAATAATTCGCTGTTACCCCGAAACGACCTGATGCAATCTGTTTTACTTCGGAGTTCATGCTGTCGCCGTTTGGCAATGATTTGAAACGAGCTACATCTTCACCGCCTTCACCAGAGTTGGATGTAGAGCCTAAACGATTCATAGCGATAGCAATGGCTTCATGCGCTTCTTTACTGATGGCACCATAGCTCATAGCGCCCGCTTTAAAGCGTTTTACGATAGACTCTTCCGGTTCAACCTCTTCGATAGGAATACCACCGCCTACAGGATAATTCAATTCCATTAAAGAACGCAATGTAACATGGTAATCATTGCGAATCGCTTTGGAGTATTCTTTATATTTTGCATAATCCTTTTCGATAAGGGATGCTTGTAAAAGATCGATAGTCTTAGGGTTGAAAAGATGCTCTTCCCCATCTTTTACAGGACCATACCAGCCGCCTGGTTCGAGTACTGTTTCTTCAGATTTGAAAGCACGTTCAAAACGAGCCAAGGCTTCGTGTGCTACACCGCCAAGACCGATACCACCGATGCGAGTTGGCGTATTTACAAAGAACTTATTAATGAAGTTAGTATTCAAGCCCAAAGCTTCAAAGATTTGTGCACCGTGGTAGGATCGAACTGTGGAAATACCCATTTTGGACATAACTTTCATGATGCCACCCACAGCGGCTTTAATATAGTTCTTTTCTGCTTCTTCTGGTGTAATATCTCCAAGACGTTTACGAGCTTGCAAATCGCGAACTGTTTCAAGCGCCAAATATGGGTTGATAGCCGTTACGCCATAGCCAATTAATGTACAGAAGTGATGAACCTCACGTGGTTCACCAGACTCAAGAATGAGGCCGATTTCTGTACGCAACACTTTGTTGATCAAATGATTATGAACAGCTGCTACAGCTAATAATGCTGGAATTGGTGCATGATTTTCATCGACACCGCGGTCGGATAAGATCAACACATTTTGATCTGTACGAGCTGCGTCTTCTGCCTTTTCGCATAAATCATTTAGCGCATCGCGCAAGCCTTCAGCACCCTTAGTAGGATCGAAGAGAATTGGCAAGGTTACGGATTTCATGCGACGACAATCAAGAGCTTTGATGGACGCCAACTCTTGGTTCGTAAGGATTGGTGTGCGCATAGACAGCGCATAGGTTCCTGCTTTGTTAGGATCTGTTAGATTACCAGAGTTACCAAGCATAACCCGTGTAGATGTAACCATCTCCTCACGGATAGAGTCAATAGGAGGATTTGTTACTTGCGCAAACATTTGCTTGAAGTAGCTATATAGCAATTGTGGTTTATCGGACAAGATAGCTAAAGGCGCATCGGCACCCATGGCACCTACAGGGTCTTTACCATCTTTTGCCATAGGCACAATCATGCGAACAAGGTCTTCTTGAGTATAACCAAAGGCTTGTTGCTCCTTGAACAAATCCTCTACCTTTGGAATGGTGCTTTCATCGGCCTGAGTAATTTCAGATAAGTGAATAACGTGTTCTTTTACCCATTCATCGTACGGTAATTCAGTAGCAACGCGATGTTTAATTTCTTCATCGGAAATGATGCGTTGTTCATCTGTATCGATGAGAAGCATTTTACCTGGTTCCAAACGGCCTTTAGCACGAATATTTTCGGCATTTTCGTTGACAACACCAACTTCAGAAGCCATGATAACGCGGTCATCTGTTGTCACATAGTAACGAGCGGGACGCAATCCATTACGATCAAGCACACCGCCGATAACGATACCATCGGTAAAGCCCATAGCCGCAGGACCATCCCACGGTTCCATCATAAAGCTATTAAACTCATAGAAATCATGTTTTTCTTGGCTCATGAGATTATTGCGTTCCCAAGGCTCAGGGATCATCATCATGATCGCATGAGGCAAGGAACGCCCTGTCATGTGCAAGAATTCCAATGTGTTATCAAACATAGCAGAGTCAGAACCGCTATCATCTACTACGGGGAATACCTTTTTGATATCTGGGAACAATGGAGATTCCGCTTTACCTTCACGAGCATTGATCCAGTTTACATTACCGCGAATTGTATTAATTTCACCATTATGAACTAAGAAACGGTTAGGATGTGCCCGAGCCCAACTTGGAAATGTATTCGTACTGAAACGAGAGTGCACCATTGCCAACGCAGATGTAAAGTCAAGGTCGCTCAAATCAAGGTAGAAGTCGCGCAACTGACCAGGTGTTAGCATCCCTTTATATACGATTGTTTTGGAGGACAAAGATGCGATATAAAAATCGCTGGATAATTCCTTGCTTAATGGAATGATGCGTTTTTCCGCCAATTTACGGATGATATATAATTTGCGTTCGAATTCTTTATTATTCGTTACATCGGGGCCTTTACCGATAAGGATTTGAATCATCCAAGGTCGAATCGCCGCTGCCTCTTTACCGACCTTTGTACCATCAACCGGTACTTCACGCCAGCCGAGAACAACTTGCCCCTCTTCGCGTACAACCTCTTCGAGAATTCGTTTTTGCTCGTTACGGAGACTTTCATATTTATGGGCAAATACCATGCCTACGCCATATTCGCCAGCTGCAGGCAGTTGAATACCAAGCACTTCGCACTCACGTTTGAAGAACTCGTGCGGAATTTGTACCAAAATACCGGCACCATCTCCTGTGTCCTTGTCAGCACCGGCACCACCACGATGTTCAAGGCGCTCCAAAATGCGCAAACCATCGTCGATAATATCATGGGATTTTTTCCCCTTAATATTAACAACGAAGCCCATGCCACACGCATCCTTTTCAAATTGGCTGCTATACATGCCATTGGCCTCGAGTCTAGCTTGATCTAGACGTTGTTGCTCTATTGTGCTTTGCTTCATATCCATAACGTGCACTCCTTCATATCACTTGATTATTCCAAGCACTGCGGCATCGTTCCGTTCGGTCTTGGTAAAAGTATAACTAACAAACTATTTCTCTATAAAATTATCAATTTAATATTCTATAGAATTTTATGTCTATACACAGTATACTCCTGTCCACTGTGAATTGAAAATATAAAAAAAACATAGTCTATGCTTTTCATGCATAGACTATGAGTTTTTATCACTATTGTTTTTTGTATACAAGGATACAGAAAAAATAAGCATCTCGTCCGATAGATATGATAGGCTTATTATTTAGAGTAGTAAAATCTACAGTTATTATTCTCGACCAAAATTATCCCCTAATTCACAAATAATCGTTATAGCTTCGTCCTTACCATACGGCACGAAGGTTAGCTCCGATGCATGTAAACATTGGCGTGTATAGGGCTTATTGCGCATACCATACATAGCATCACCAACAATAGGATGTCCAATATGTTTCATATGTACGCGAATTTGATGAGTTCTACCAGTCAACAACTTAAAACGTAACAGAGTATTGTCACCTTCATAACCGAGAACGGTATATTCCGTTTGAGCCGGCTGACCCAATTCATCGATAACACGGCGATTATCAAATACTGGATCTACCCCAATAGGCGCATCTACCATGCCATCCGCATCAATATGACCTTCTACAAGACCTGTATAAATACGGTCGATACGACCTGCTTGTAGCTCATCCGTATAGTATTGTTGTGCTTCCTTTGTTTTACCAAAGAGAATGCACCCCGATGTATCTCGGTCGAGGCGGTGCACAGGTCGAACCTTATGAACTACGTTTTTCTTCGCATAATACCCTGCCACATAGTTACTCAATGTACAAGACTTCGTTTGCCCTGCTGGATGAACGAGCATAAAAGGAGCCTTATTCACAACTAGGGTATGAGCATCTTCATAGAGAACGGTAATCGGCCCCTTTTCTACGTCTACTCCATAATCCTTATCTTGTGGTAATTCTAAGGTTAATACATCACCCTTTTTAAGTGCTCGCTGCGAATGAGCCACACGGCTATTAACTTTTACCCGTTTCTTGCGAAACATCATTTGGATATCCCGAGCGGATAGGGAAAATCGTTCCTTTACATATTTAGAGACCGTCAACTCTGTCGGTTCTTTCACCGTATATGTTTTCCAGCTCATATTACCACCACTCGTTAATATACGTTTTTTGTTCAGGATAGAGAATATCGAAATAGTCTAACCATTCTTCGCTTACTGAAAGTTTCCCTTCAAACGCAAGGTCTCGAGCCGTAAGTGTGCCCATTAATAACTGGCTCAACGCACCGACCTCAATGGTAATATCTGTTTCATCCTCTATCGTATCAGAAATCTTTTTAACGGATGGAGTTAATGCACTGCCATATTGTACTTCATAGCGACCTTCGTTCCAACTGCAAAGCCCATCTTTTACAGCAAAGGTCATTGTTATAGGCATCATCAATGCCTCTTGATTAACAGGAATTGCTTCAAAAGCAGCTTTTACATCTACAATACGACTCATCATATATGGCATGGTAGCATGGCCAGTTCTACCATCAGGATAGAAGCGATAATATGTATCGTGAAGGCCTTCATTCCAACGGATAGACGTACCTTGAGAACGGTGATTATAGAAATAATTTAATAATGCACGTTGTACACGGCGTGTCGTGTAAACCAGCTCAGTAACAGGAATTTCAGGCTGACCTAAACGATACACTGCATAGCCTTCAATGACATAGTCATCGTTGCGCACTACAGCAATGTTTACGCCTTCTGCAAAGAAGCTGCCTAACAAACGTTTCCATTCCTTTTCGCCACGTTCTGCGTAGCCAGAAAGACGAGCCGTATATGTTTTATATACTGGATCTAACAAAGTCCATTGATCTACGCTATTTAGTAAGCCAAAGCTCAACGTTTTATCTGTCATAGGGCGCAAGTCTTCTAGCGACATGGTGTTCACCCATTGATGAGCATAAAGTTCCCAACCATATTGCTGATAGAACGCTGCCTTGGATGGCATCAAAATCGTCATAGCTTGTCCGCGTTTACGAAGCTCCTCTAGTGCAGAGGTCAATAATGCACCGCCTACTCCACCACGGCGAGCCGCAGGATGTGTTGCTACGCCTACCATATAACTCGTAGGCAATACGGCCCCACGTATATTAAGATTGTATTGACGCAAATGAACGGTACTCAACAATTGGTCCTGTTCTAGGCCGACCATTGTATTTTCTGGTTCATAGCACTTTGTAAAATAATATTGGAAGAATGGATCTTCCTTTGGTTCAAAGCAGTACGCCCATAGATTTTCCACATGAGGCGTATCTTGAACCATCGCAATTCTAAATTCCATGTTTATATCCTCGTTATATCATAAGAGCCGTTATCTATCTATTGCGTCACAGCGTATAATATCTAATCTAAGCACATCGCATCGCCATATCGCCATATCGCCATATCGCCATATCGCCATATCGCTATGATGATACGATAGTTACATTCAAATAGATAGGCTAACAATTCTATTATAACAAAATGAGCTATGAAGCACATCGACTTCATAGCTCATTTTTTATTTACCACCTGTCGCATTATCTGCTTCGTTAGCATATACTGCGTCATATTTTTCAGCAAAATGATCTGGGTTATAAGATTCTTTTGCTTGACGAAGACCAGGCAAGCCCATATCTTCTTCACGGTTAATGAATTCTACATCGCTGAATTCATGACGAATAAATTCATTATTGATCGCTTGGTACAAACCACGAATATCTGGATTTGCTTTTTCAATATGAATCAACGCCATTTTATCATTCAACAATTCACCGATACTGAAAGCTTCCACGCGGCCAAACAATTTAATGGTGCCGCCTTTAAGGCCTAGCACATCCCAGTTATCAAATAATAAATTGATAGCAACCAATTCATCTTCGATACCTTCTTCATGATGGGTTTCTACCCAAGATGCTGCTGTTTCGCGGCATAATGGAATGATATCTTCTGTAATTGGCACATATTCATAGTTGGAATATTGCATGCGGAATTGATTTAAATGGTTTTTCTTTTGACGGAACTTCTTACCGGACAAATTGATAAGATCTTCAGACTTATAAATGTATTCGTAGTTATCGCGGTCAGGTGTGAATGTGTAGCGTCCAGGACATAATTCTTCCATGCGCTCTTTCATGATTTTGCTAATACCTTTGAAGCGGAATGGCAATTTATTTTCCACAAACCATTCTTTAGCGCGCAATAAACCATCAAGGAACTTTGCATCTTTACCAGCAAATGGAGGCAATAGGAATGGTTCACGCTTACCGCCACCTTGAATGTACAACACGCCATTTTCTTCAGCCCAACGAATGCCGTACGCATCTTGCCACATAAATAATGTAGTAAAGCAGTTATCAGATGCTTCATAATGATGTTGTTCAAAATACTTATCGATTAATGGTTTATCTCTTAATTCAAAACGTTTAAATTCTAAAATAATAATCCCTCCTATCAGATTCCTCTTCTGAGGTTACCGTCGTTATCGGTAAAAGTTGAATATAGCCAAATATTCATTAGGCTCTTCATAATACTCTATTGAAGTCACTTAATTTGTAGTTATAATTTTACAGATTCCCCTAATTCAAAGGTACCATCTGTAGTGATAACCTTATCACCTTCGTTTAAGCCAGAAATAATGGCTACGTCATCGCCTTCAGTGATGCCTACCTCAACAACACGTACGTCAACGGTATTATTTTCAGTTAACACATATATGTACTTGCCATCTTGGTTTTCACGAACCGCCTTAGTTGGAACGGTCAGCATCTTGGCTTTCACATTAGATTCAATAACGAGTGTATAGAATTCACCAGCCTTGATTAGGCCTTTCTCATTGTTGAAAGTAGCTTTTACGAGAACACTTGGCACATTTTCAGGCTGAGTAATATCTACGTAAGTCAATTCCCCCGGTATTTCTTGGTCCCCCACCTTGAGAAGTACCTTCATACCATTCTTGGCTTCAGATGTACCTAACTTCATAGCCGCATCACGGGGAATGCTGAGGGATGCTACCATCGGCGTGGATTGCTGAATCATCATAAATGGACGATCCGTAATCGCCATTTGACGATCTTCGTTATAAATAGATGTCACCGTACCTGCTATAGGGGCCACGATTGTAGAAGCTGCCATCTGTGCAGATACTTGAGCAATTTGTGCCTCGATAGCCACCGTATTGACGCCTCCCCCACCACCAGTTGTGACTGTTGTAGTTTGTGGTTGAGATCGTTCCAAAATACGATCATATTCTTTTTGTGTGATTATGCCTGCTTCGCGCATGCGTTGAGCCTGTTCCAATTGAGTACTATCTATAGATGCTGCAGTCGTAGTCGTCACAGCTGTGGCATATGATTGTGATTGGGCTTGTGCTAATTGTCCTTGCAAGGATGCTAGCTGTTGTTGTAAAGCCGATGTATCTACAGTTGCCACAGTTTGACCTTGCTGTACTTGGTCGCCTACTTTCACAGCATACACGACCTGCCCCGTCAAGGTCGGCGTTATCGTCGCCTTATTAAGGGCCGTTACATTGGCATCATTATGAATCTGCAACGGCATATCCTTGTACGTTACCTCTGCGACGGATACGGTTTTCGTACCACATCCCGCAATAGCGAGTGTCATAATCATAACACCAAGGATAGCAATTACAGAGCAGAAACGATTTATTTGCATTCTGTCACTTCCTATCATATTGATTTTTATCAATACCTTAGTATATCATAAAATCAGTTAGAATTGTATGAAAGCTAATTCCTTTAATTTATGGATATAACGGAGGTTCTCATGGAAGAACGGATGGACTTTAGAATTTTAAACAATGGTAGCTTCATTCCCTCCATCGGTTATGGTACCTATAAAACAGGTACCGAAGGAGAGACTGAACAAGCCGTTGCCAATGCACTTGGCGTAGGCTATCGTTTACTCGATACGGCCGCCTATTATGGCAATGAAGAAGCCGTGGCTAAAGGGATCAAAGCATCTGGTATTAAACGAACAGATATAATCATCACTACTAAAATCTGGCACACTGATGCAGGCTACGATAATACGATGCGTGCTGTTGAAAGTTCCTTAAAGAAATTAGATACCAACTATATTGATATCATGCTAGTACATCAACCACTAGGTGATTACTACGGTTCTTGGCGCGCCATGGAAGAATTATACGATCAAAATGTACTCCGTGGGTTAGGTCTATCTAATTTTTACGAAGACCGTCTCATTGACTTGCTGTACCACTGCAATGTAAAGCCGGTGGTCAACCAAATCGAATGCCACCCGTTCAACCAACGTCAATCACTCTTACAATTGATGAGAAAGCATCAAGTTGTAGGCATGGCATGGTCTCCATTTACCCGTGACCGCCAACCGATTTTTGACCATCCAATCATCAAAAGCTTGGCAGAAAAATACGGTGTTTCAAAACATCAAATCATCTTGCGTTGGCACATCCAACGAGGCATCATTCCATTGCCAAAGGCCAATAACGTGAGCCATATGGAAGCAAACTTCGATGTATTCGATTTCAAACTCACCAACATCGACATGGATGTTATGGAACTATTAGACCAACGATCCTTCTTGGAAAATCATCATACTGCGCCTGGTCTTGAAAGGCTATTACAACTCAAATAAAACATAATATACTAATTAAATACTAAGTAACATGAATTGTTGATAACAATTACAATAAATATAACAATCATGCCATCACGATAAGCAAAATAGTATTTGTAAAAATAAAACCACGTATATCTAACCTTTCATAGGAATAGATATACGTGGTTTATTTTATTTTGTCACATTAAATATAGCTTGTACAAGAATCATATAAATTACTGTACCAGCAGCAATCGATATGAGCATGTTACGTTTCCATAAATGTAAACCTACCGTAACAACCAAGGCTATGAGCTCCGGAATACCGTACGGATATGCTAACACGACAGTCTCTTTAAAGGTATATACAACGAGCATGCCCATAACAGCGGCTGGTAATGCCTTACCTAAAAATAGTACAAAATCTGGTGCTTTTTTTCCTGGAGGAAATACGAGGAAGGCTCCAAATCGGGTAAGTAATGTACCGGCTACAACAATGGCAACAGTAATGACCATTTCTGTACTAGTCAAGATGTACACCTCCCCACTTGTACGCTACATAACAGACGAAAAGCATACATGTCATAGACAGCAGCATAAAGAGTGATTTACCAACCAATACAAGCATGATTAATGCCATTAGTACCCCAGCTACGCCAAAGGCTCTAATCTTATTATTCTTCGCATTGAGTAGCATTTCAAGGAATACCGCAATAAATAGCCCTGGCAATACGAAATCGATGCCCCGTAAATCTACGTCAGCCAATAAATCACCAAATAGACCACCTACAAAGGTGCTAAATACCCAAAATATATAGTTAAGCCAAGACACGTGGAAGTAAAACCACTTTTCATCTACATCATCTGGCAGCTTCGTTCCCATGTTGATGGCAAAACTTTCATCACACATCCAAGCAATAGTGGGGAACCATTTCCACCCCATATGAATATAACGTTGGAGCGCAGACAAACCGTAGAAGAAGTGACGACCATTAACAAACATGGTCAGTACAAACGCATTAATAGGATCAAATCCAGCCACCAACATGCCAATCGTCACAAACTCCATGGATCCCGCAAAAATAGTAGACGCCAAAACAGGCGCCGTCCACCAAGGCAGCCCTTGGCTCGTAGCATATAAACCAAAGCCTAAACCAATAACAAATAAGCTTATGCCCATAGGAGCCATAATAGGAAAAGCAAAAGAAAAAGCACTTTGACGCTTTATCTCATTCAAGGGACTATCTCCTTTCAATATCGTATAATCAGTCGTCAATCATCAATCATCAATCATCAATCATCAATCATCAATCATCAATCATCAATCATCAATCATCAATCATCAATCATCAATCATCAATCATCAATCATCAATCATGTCGATTATAAAGCACGTGTTAAAATTTCGCGAGCCACTTCTGGTGTTATGTCACCTTTTTCACCAAGTTGTGTCATGCCATGGTCTTTTAATTGCTTCACAACTGTATCCACAGCTTCTACACCAATACCATAGTCTTTCAAATGAGTAGCTACGCCAAGGGATTCGAAGAATTCACGAGTTTTTGCGATAGCCTTATCCGCTTTTTCTTCTTTTGTACCTTCTGTGATATGCCATACACGTGTAGCGTATTGTGCCAATTTTTCAAGCTTATCAGCCTTTTTCACTTCCAATAATGCAGGCAATACGATAGCTAATGTTATACCGTGATCAAGATGGTACGCAGCAGTCAATTCATGACCAATAAGATGTGTGGCCCAATCTTGTGGCACGCCAGCGCCAATCAAACCATTTAAAGCTAATGTGGATGCCCATACGTGATTAGCACGAATATCATAGTTTTCAGGCTCCTCTACAGTTATATGGCCAATCTCAATCATAGTTTTCAAGATGCCTTCACTGAAACGATCTTGAATGCGTCCTTCTACCGGATATGTTAAATATTGCTCTGTAGTATGTACAAAGGTATCAATAACGCCATTCTTAACCTGTTTTTCAGGCAACGTAAACGTCAATGTTGGATCTAGCATGGAGAACTTAGGGAATACTAAGCTGCTAAATACAGGAAATTTACCATTTCCATACGTAATAACAGCACCATTGTTCATTTCGGAGCCCGTTGCAGGTAATGTCATAACTGTACCAAACGGTAATGGATTTGGCACCATTTCAACGGGCACCTCTGGCACTCCAGCCTTCATAACATCAATAACAGGTCCATCATAGGTAGCGCCCATAACGATGAGTTTCGTAGCATCCACAACGGAACCACCACCTACAGCAAGCACGAAATCTACACCATGTTCTTTGATGAAAGCTACCGCACGTTCACAGGTTTCTAAAGATGGATTAGGTTCAATACCACCGAATTGTTCAACCTTGCGGTTACCAAGAGCTTTCACAATGCGATCAATAAGACCACTGTGCACAGCGGAGCCACCACCATAAGTAATGAGCACCTTTGCATCCTTTGGTACCAATGTATCTAATTCATCTAAACGGTCTTTACCAAATACGATATGTGTAGGGTTATAAAAATCAAAATTATACATACATCCTCCATTAATCCGACATATAGATATATCCGACATATAGATATATGAATCCATATTAGAATTATACAAAAATATTTAAAATATAAATTTACTACCTAGCGATCACACATTCAATATAACACATTAATCAATATATTATATTGAATTGTATTATAAATGAGCTAGAATTTCACCATAGTTTTAATCTATAGCTAACTGATATGCTTTTATCATATACAAATCCCCTTCATCCATGATAGGATATAACCATTATAAGACTTGAAAGGGATGATTATATGAAATTAAAAACATTGTTAGCACCATTACTTATCGGTGCTCTTGCATTTGCTATCGCTGGTTGTGGTAGTACATCAAATCAATCAACACAAACACAAAAAGAAATCAAAATAGGTGCTACATCTGGTCCTCATGCACAAGTAGCTGAAGCTGTAGCAAAAGAAGCTAAAAAACAAGGAATCGATCTTAAAGTAGTTGAATTCTCAGACTATGTAACACCTGATAAAGCCCTTGCAGATGGCGATATTCAACTGAATGCTTATCAACATGTACCATTTATGGAAAACTTTAACAAACAAAATGGTTCCAACTTAGTAGCAATCGGTAAAACAATTTTGGTGCGTATGGGCTTATATAGTAATAGTGTACACAGCGTACAAGATGTACCTGAAGGCGCTACTGTTTCTATCCCAAATGACCCTACTAATGGTGGTCGTGCATTAGCATTATTAGCTAAAGCTGGATTAATTACGTTAAAAGATGGTGTCGGCTTCAAAGCAACAGTTGCAGATATCACATCTAACCCGAAGAATATAAAGATTCAAGAACTAGAAGCAGCTCAATTACCTCGTAGTCTAGATGATGTAACAATTGCAGTTATTCCAATGAACTATGTGCAAAGTGCTGGTCTTAGTGTAGAAAAACAAGGTTTCTTCTTCGAATCTAAAGATGAACCACTAACAGTTATCGTACTTGCAGTTCGTAGTGAAGACAAAGACAACGAAACATACAAAAAAATTGCAGATATTTACAAATCTGATGCTATTAAACAATACATCGACGAAACATTCAAAGGCACTATTACAACTGCCAATTAATAAAGTTTATATCGTCACTATATAACTAAAAAGAGATACCCCAATGATTACAATCATTGGGGCATCTCTTTTTTACTCTTCTGTATCAAATGTAACATCTAATGGTTGACGCTCTACAATATTGCGATATCGTACTTTAGGATATCCCATAAGAATGCCACCAGCTACAATTTTATCATCAGGTACACCTAATTCATCTAATAATGGTTGGTATTCAGCTTCTCCAGCATGTTCAAAAAAGCCTGCCCAACAAGTACCAAGGCCTAAAGTCGGCGCATATAGCTCAGCATAAGACAAGCAAGAGTGACCACTATCATGGGTACGATGAATATCTTTTTTAGAGCCAATTGCCACGACGAGAGCCGGCGCATCGCGCAAGATATACTCCTTGCCTTTATCTACTTCTGCTTGAGCCGCACGAGCATAAAGGCGCATAATTGGCACTGTTTTTGCAGCTAAATGCATCCACTCTAGAACGAGATCAGCAATACGGCGTAACGTTTGTTTATCTCGGATTACTATATACGAAATACCTTGTGTGTTAGTTGCTGTTGGCGCCATTCTTGCAACGTTTAGCACTTTGCGAATGAGCTCTACAGGGACTGGTTTATTTTGATAGTTACGAATAGAGCGACGACTACGCATAAATAGTTCAGCTTGCTCAGGCGTTAACTTAGGTTCCTTTGTAATATCGATTTGCTCTTTACGCGGTGTCATATCGCTATCAAGAGCAAGCGTTGGGCATACGGAAATACAATGCCCACAGGAGATACAACCTCCCCTGCCAGTTACAGGTCCAGCATCGGACATCACCAGCAATCCTGTCGGACAGTCAGCAACGCAAAGGCCGCATCGTGTACAGACTTCTGTATTGACGGTAAATAACATCTGAATATCCTCCAAATACTACTATAAAGCCTATTATAACATACAAAATCAAGTCATATCTAGTTTTAAACAATTATTCTAACTGTATTGGGACTCAACTAACATTTGTTCATTTGCTTTTAGGATGGGGCCCCGTCTCGTTAATACAACTTGGTAAAAAAAGTAAGAATACGCTTGCTTGCTCCGTTCTTCGCAAAGTCGCTGCACAAGCGTATTCTTACTTTTTTATCACTGTATTTATAAAGATGTCCCATCCAAAAGCGTAAATAATCTAGCTAATACTTATGTAGCCCCATTACAATTACACCTTGAAACAAATCATAGAAAACACTATCATTTTACACATTATAATAAACTTTATAGTAGTGACGCCATGCCCACCGTGACGGAAGGACTAGCCTACGGCTAGTCTTGATAGTAATTTAGTCAAAATTACTTGGCCGTCTCTCCCCTCCCCCTATTATATAAAAGCAGATTGAGTAAATATCCAATGTAGCTTGTGATGGGGCTACTCTGTATATTAGCAGAGTAAGTCGCTTGCTATGGGACTAATTTACATCAGGTGTTATAAAAATGAAACTGGGTACCTATGCAGCGACTTTACGAAGGACGGAGCAAAGAGGTACCCAGTTTTATTTTTAATTAAGTTGTCGCAATGAAATAGGGCCCCATAGCAATCGACGTAGAAACTACTTATATGCTAGGGCCCCATCACAAGCGGAGAAGTGAATTTACTCAAATGCTTTTATAAGTTCCATGTATTGCGCTTTGTGTGTCATTCTCCATGTCCCAAAGTCTGGTTCTGGGGATTGGTTTAGAATATTTGCTAAAGATTCCAAAAATTCTGGAATTTTTGTAGCTACAATATTGCCGGCCATTTTACCGAAGTTTTCAGAGCCCATGTGTTCTGAGCCACCGTCTACAAGAATAAATGCTACCATAGGTTTCTTATCTACTAATTTTACAGCACCATGGAAGCCAATTTCGCCGATTTGGTGTGTACCACAGGAGTGTGGGCAACCAGATATATGTAAACGAGGTAGTTTTCTTGTATCTACGCCCTTTTCTTCAAGGTGTGCGAAGATATCTTTCAAAAGACCGTTAGAGTCTTGCATTCCAATCTGACATATAGTAGAACCAACGCAAGATACGGAACGGCGGAAATCATTTTTAGCACTGTCATCAGTTAATTCCGCAATTTTGCGTGCTTCATCAGCGGTGAGATTGATGAAGAACAATGCTTGGTCTGGCGCAATACGTGCTTCTACTTGATCAAGTGTCACCGCATAGTCAAGGGCCGCCAGCAAGTGTTCAACGTTCGCATCGCCACCTGCCGGATGATATTCTACATAGTATAACCCGTCTTGTTTTTGACGGTGAATACGATAATTTTCCACAGAATCATCACGCTTACCAGTTTTTGTAATTTCATAAGCGTAATCAGCCGGATTAATACTTAGGTGTTCTACTTCTTTTACCATAGCTAGGGTTTCTTCATAGATCTTGATGAAAGCTTCCGCCCCACCCATTTCAGCAGGCATGTAACGAGTACGAGCCTTACCGCGGTTTTTGAAGTTACCATGGTTAGCAAAGACCATAAGCATAGCTTTCACATGGTACAAAACATCCTCAGGCGCTACATCATGTGCCACCGGAATACCAATACGAGGATTAGGACCAATACCGCCACAAGCATACACATCAAAAGTATTGTGTTTTGTTAAATTAAAACCTAGGTCCTTGAACGTAGAATGTGGGGTACTATCAAAACCATTATCTATGCCCATTTTAAATTTGCGAGGAATCTTGATATAGAACATTTGCTCCATAAGAAATTCGCTAATTGCTGTTGCATACGGCGTAATATCTAGAGTTTCACGAGGATCAATGCCGCGTAAAATACTAGCCACCACATTGGGATTATCACCACCAGCACCACGGTTGTAAATACCGTGATCATAACATTCCTTATAGAGCTTTAATATTGTATCACCATCGAGGCCGTGCATTTGTAAGCATTGGCCGGTAGTGAAATGTACGTGTTGTAGGTTATATTTACGAATGGAGTCCGCTAAAAACTGCATGTGCTCGCGCGTCATGCGGCCACCATTGAAACGCCAACGGCTCATACCAGTATTTGCACCGCGCTCAGCGTAACTACCATAGGCACCAGACTGTCCTTTATAATCTGCAATAGATAGTTCTTTCTTATAGAACTTATGTGTCATATCCTCAAACTTTGGATAATCTGCAATTAATCGATCTTTCAACTCTTGTGTAATCATACTATTACCCTCTTGGCTTATATTTATTAAGCATAATTCGTAACTTTATAACGCTTAGTATACCATATATGCATAAGTATATTAGTAGCTAAGCTCACAATTTCAATACCGATTCTTAATAATATAGTTTACAATCTGTAATAATTATCAATTTTAAAAAGGCAAAAAAGGCTGTAACCAAATGTGGTTTTACCACATTCAGCTACAGCCCCTTTTTATAATAATTTATATGATTAAGCGTTGCTAGTTTTTATACTCGACCTTCGTTAGGATTATTGTATGCATCCTTATCGATGGTTCCCATAATTTTGTCTACTACCAAAGCATTTGTTAATGACCCAGATACGTTCAAACATGTACGTCCCATGTCAATCAATGGATCGATAGCTAAAATTGGGCTAATGGAGGTGAAGTACGCTCCAAGTCCTGTACCACTAAGGGATACAGATGCCGCCATTGTAGCCGTACCTGGCACGCCTGCGATACCAACAGAACCAATAGCAATAACGATAACACTCATGATATACATAGTCATATCGAATGGAATATTGGCTACATTAGAAATGTAAACAACAACAAGTGCAGGGAATACGCCGGCACAACCTTGCATGCCCGCAGTAGTACCGAAGGAAGCTACCGTATTAGCCGTTGTAGCATTTACGCCAAGACGTTTTGTCAAGGTCTCTACAGTTAATGGCAATACCCCCATCGAAGAACGAGAAGTAAACGCCAATAAGAGTGGTGCTTTCGCTTTCTTGAAGTATGTAATCGGATTGTAGCCAAAGCTAGTAATCAAGATTGCTTGTACAACAAACATAATCAAAAGACCAACGTAAAGCAATACTACGAACAAGCCCATATCAAGAATAGCTTGTACACCGCGTGTTGCCAATGTAGAAGCTAACAAAGCAACTACACCATATGGCATAAGACCAATGATGAAATCAGCTACCCAAGAAATCAATTGGTGAAGTTCATCAAATAGTTTTGTGAACACCTCCATAGAGTTTGTCCCTGTTTGTTTTAACAGACGAGCTACGCTACCCAAAATAATTGCAAATACAACAATGCCGATAACATTTGTTTCAGCAGCCGCTTGAATTGGATTGCTTGGAATTAGTGCTCGGAATGTGTCAACCATAGGTTTGATTTCACGAATCTTCTTACCAGATTCAACAATATCAAAACCTTGACCTAAACCGAAGGCATTCCCCAAAATTAGGCCGACTATAGCAGCAACGGCTACCATGCCGAGATTTGTAGAAATCATAGCAACTACTAACTTTTTAAGGTTAGCACCTGCCTCCATGTGCAAAATAACGTGAACAATAGAGATAAAAACGATAGGAATAACAAGCATGCGGATTAAGTCGATGAAACCGCCCCCTACGAGAGAGAACCACTTTGTACTTTCCTTGATGTAAACCACTTTGGATGGATCATCAGGGAAGCCTGCAATAATTTGGACCGCTATACCAAGTACGGCACCAGCAATAGTACCAATAATAACAAGATTACCGAAGGATGTGCCCTTGCGTTGCAATACATAAATACCAATTAACACGAGCACAAACACCGCGATAATACCAATACTTAGTGGATTGCTTAACATGAGGTAATCTGTAAAGAATGGAATATTCATAATACACCTCTTTAATTCATATCACAACAATAGGTTATGAACTTAGTATAGCATATATCGAAAAAAATACAAGTACAATATTTAATTTTTGATAACATTTAATGTATTCTGTAATATATGCACCAAAAGGCGATTTTCTAAAAGAAAATCGCCTTTAGTAAATCTAGCTATTATATTATCTATTAACTAAGATATAGGTTACTTGGATAGGACCATGAGCACCATCTACAGTTACCAATTCGATATCCGCTGTACGGGACGGACCAGAAATCAAGCAGATATTTGTAGGGAACTTAGCTGGATCGTTATGATACCGTTCAGCCAAATGTTCCATTGTTTGTGTCATACGTGGATTAATTGTGTCAGTATACAACACAGCAATATGTGTTGTAGGCAACAAACTAATCACACGGCCAGAATCCTCACCAGAAGCTTGTACTACAGTAGCAGTTTCCGCAATACCGCAGTATGGGAATGTAATACCAATATCAGCATTAGCAGTATTAGAAATACATTCTTCACGACCTTTAGCTGGATCCCATTGGAAGTATGTACGAGTGCCGCCATTATTAGTTGCATCTTGTTCGAACAATTCTTTTAATTTATATTCTTCTACTTCAGGAGAGCTTGGGAATACAATTTTACCGTTTCCCCAGTCGTCGATAGCTGCCAAAATTGTTTCACCTAGTTTGTCAGGTGTAGTTTCAACGAATTTTGTACCAACACGTTGACATTGTTCCTTAAACATTGTCAAAATTTGATCGCGATTCAAATCTTGGAACATAGTTTCTTGAGGACCATGGCTATAATCAAAGCCTTCTACAAAAGCAGGGCACATTTCTTGATCACGGCCTAATGCACGAGATAAACGTGCAATAAATTGATTACGTTTAGCTACATCCATTATTTTTTCTCCTTCTTCTTGTTCTTTTCATGTTCAGCATACAAATCACGGAATTTCTTGAATTTCAAGGAACCCAATTCTTTAGATTTAGTCCAACCGTTCATAACTGGAATAGCTTGAGTCCATTCAGGCATGTTACCCTCTTTATTACTAATTAAGTTCATACCGATAGCACCAGCTTTTGTGCCAAGATCAAATAATGTTGCATTACCAAACATCTTAGCAGCTGCTGTGAAGATAGCTTCTTCTGCTTTTGGACGAGTCTTTTCAATATCAGCCATGATATGACGGTGCTCCATCAACAATTCATGCAATGGAATAGCTACTGGACAGTTTTCTGTACATGCACCGCATAATGTAGAAGCATATGGAAGATCGCCGGCTACATCGTAACCTTTGAATAATGGAGTCAATACAGCACCCATTGGACCTGGATATACAGAACCATATCCATGACCGGAAACGTGACGGTATACAGGACAAATATTCATGCATGCGCCACAACGGATACAACGTAGCATTTCTTGGAATGTCCCACCCAAGATGCCAGAGCGTCCGTTATCGATAATAATGATATGAGTTTCTTCGGGACCATCAGCTTCACCAGAACGCGCAGGGCCAGTCATCATGGAGAAGTAGTTAGAAATTTTAGAACCTACTGCAGAACGGTTCAACATTTCCATCATAACATCAAGAGCTTTAAAATCAGGAACAATACGTTCTGTACCTAAGAAGATCAATTGAGTCTTAGGAATAGAGCTAGCCATACGACCGTTACCTTCGTTGGAAACGATTGTACATGTACCAGATTCAGCAACTGCAAAGTTACAGCCGTTAACACCTACATCAGCTTTTAAGAAGCGCTCACGTACATAACCGCGTACAAAGTGAGTCATTTCCGTAGGGTTTTCAGTTCCTGTATAACCTAATTTTTCAGCGAAAATTTCGCGAATTTTGTTACGTTCAAAGTGAAGACCTGGTACTACGATGTGAGATGGAGGACTTACTGCAGTTTGCAAAATAAATTCAGCCAAGTCAGTTTCGTTAACTTCAATACCAGCTTCTTCTAACACTTCGTTCAAACCAATTTCTTCAGTTAAGATAGTTTTGGATTTAACGATCATTTTTGCTTCGCGTTGGCGAAGGATATCTAATGCAATTTGAGTTGCTTCTTTGTCATCGAACGCAAAGTGAACTTTAGAACCAGCTTTTTCAGCGTTGTCAGCAAATTGACTTACATAGTAATCCAAGTTGTTAAGTACGTGATCGCGAATTTTAGCCGCTTCAGCGCGGAAATCTAACCATTCAGGAACATCCGCAACTACTGTATTACGTTTATCATAAAACACGTCTTGTGCTTTTTTAATAGCTGCAACTTTGAAATCGTCAGCCAAACATTCTTTTATACGTGTTTTATAGGGGCGATTGTCATATATAAGTGCCATGTCGTCTCCTCCTTAACGGCAGTTTAAGATTTCAGCAATATGCATAACTTTGATACGGCGATCAATTTCGCCTTCTTTATGAAGACGATCAAGCATACCAGCGATGTTCATCAAGCACGCTTGGTCAGAACCGGAGATAACGTTGGCACCTGTGCCAGCAATTTCCAATGCTTTTTCGCGTGTCATAACTTCACTGATTTCAGGGTTTTTAACTGAGAAAGTACCGCCGAAACCACAGCAACGATCTGCACGTGGTAATTCAATCAAGTTGATATCTTTAACGTTTTTAAGGAGTTTGAAAGGAGGCTCTTTAATGCCCATCAAACGAGTTACGTGGCAAGATGTATGGTATGTTACGGATTCGTTGAAACGAGCCCCTACATCTTCAACACCTAATACGTCAGTAATAAATTGAGTGAATTCGTAAATTTTACCACTCAATTTTTCTGCGCGCGCCAACCACTCTGGTTGATCTTTTAAGAAATGATGATATTCATCGCGGATTGCAAAAGCGCAAGAACCGGACATGCTGACTACATATTCAGCGTTCTCAAAGCATTCGATTGTATTCTTAATTGCATCCATAGCTGCGTCATTGTAACCGGAGTTAGTAAACATTTGTCCACAGCATACTTGTTTCTTAGGTACTACAAGCTCACAACCTAATCTTTCAAGTACTTCTACACCAGCCATACCTACATGAGGGTAGAACATGTCAATCAAACACTGTTGGAAAAGATGAATTTTCATATTATCTTCCTCGTCTTTTCTAGTACTTAACCTAATAAAAAATTTTGATATGTATGTGTTATGGCAATTTTTAGTAGTGAATTTTTCGACTAAATTTCTGCCCTGAACATTACTTATGCTTTCAAATAAATATTCAAAAGCTCATCGCTATAATTATAAATTAATCATGTAGATATTGTCCAAAGAATTGCTATATTCGTATGTACCCTTTTATTTCTTATATCGTTATGACTTTTTGTAATAGTAAACATTGAATTTTATCACATCTATTATTTCATTTATCATTTTTTCTTGTAAAAGCCCCATGAAATCTAGATTTTGCGAATGTTTATCATTTTGCATTTTTAACTACTAGAAAATCAACTTTTATCTATATTTCATTCTATATTTATATAATCAAACTTAATTTTTCAAATTCATGTAAGTTTTATCCTTATATATTACATTTTCTTATAGTAGTGTATAAATTTAAAAAGTGTTATAATTTATTTTATATAAGTATAGTTTGAAAGGAGCCCTTTTCATGAAACTAAATAAATTATCTTTGTCTTTAGCAATTACATTGGCCCTTGGCTCTACATTCAGCATGGCTCACGCTGAAACAACTGCGACTCATATAAAATCCGAAGTATCTAATGTGGCTACTAGAGCTGAAGTTTCTGCTAAAGCGGATGAACACCGTGTTGATACATCTGTTAAAAACGATACTAAACGTATTGATACATCCGTAAAAAATGATGCTAAACATGGTAGCACAGTTGTAAAACGTGATGCAAAACATGCTGATGCATCTGCTAAAAACGCTGCTAAACGCACTGATACATCCGTAAAAAACGATGCTAAACGCGTTAACACTTCTGTAAAAAATGACGTTAAACGCATTGATACTTCTGTAAAAAATGATGTAAAAGAAGATGCTGTAAAGGTAGAAGGTAAAAAAGCTGTAAAAGCTAAAGAAAACTTACCTGCTGGTATATACCCCGACACAAAAGATAACTGGGCTCGCGATGCTATCCAAGCAATGACACAAGCCGGTTACCTTTCTGGTTATGCTGATAATACATTCAAACCTAGTGCACAAATTACTCGTGAGCAAGCAGCTGCTATTTATGGCAAAGTGCTACAACACAACTTAAACGAACAAGAATTAGCGGAGATTGCAACAAAAGAATCCTCTACCTCCTACTCTGACGTGGAAGCAGATCGTTGGTCTAGCTCTGCTATCAAATTAGTTAGTGCTGCAGGCGTAATGGAAGGCACATCTAAAACAGCTTTCACACCTAGCAAAACTATGGACCGCGAACAATTCGTTGCATCCGCCGCTAGCCTAGCTAAAAAATTAAATCTTTCTACACCTGTAAAAGCAGAAAAAGTAACATTTAAAGACGAAGCTAGCATCTCCTCTGCTTACTTGGCAGATATCCAATACATGGCTCAACGTGGCATCGTAGCATCTGGGGCAACAGAAAACTTTAACCCTAAACAACCTGTAACAAGAGCACAAGCGGCAACAATCTTGAACCGCATGCTTAATGGTGCTGGCCTTGCAACACCGAAACACAGTACAACTGAAGCTAAAGCTGAAACAACTGTAAAAGAAGATATAAAGAAAGCTGATACAGCAATCGAAAAAGAGGCCTCCAAAGTAAATAAAGATGCAAAAAAAGATATGTCCAAAACTGATAAAGACATGAAAAAAGAGGCAGAAAAGGCAGATAAAGTAGCCAAAGCTGAGGCAAAAAAAGCTGACAAAGACTTAAAGGGCAACAAAAATGCTGCAGTAGCGGAAAAAGCTGAGCCTACTCACACAGTTCGCCCTGTTCGTCGCAGCACACTAAAAGCACTTGATCAAAAACAACAAGCTGCATTAGAAGACAAAGTATTTTCTGAATTAAATAAAACTTATAAAACAGAAGATGCATTCCAAAATTATGGCGTAATGTACTGGCGTGACAATCAATTACACGTAGCTTTGAAAACAGACAGCGATATTTCCACAGTAAAAGCTAACCTTGCAAACCGTGGTGATTCTACTGTAAATAACTATGTTGTAGTTGAATCCTCCCAATACAGCCAAGCTGAATACGATGCAATCGATACAAACTTCCGCAACTACTACAACAAAAATGAAAAAGCAGGTACAATTCTAGCTACATTCCCTGATGTAGAAAATAACCAACTTTACGCAGTTGTATCTACAGCATCTAAAGAAACACAACAAGGGATCTCTAAATTATTCGGTTCCAAAGTAAAAATGACAGTAAAACGCTAATCGGCGTTACACTTAACCAGCCAAGGCAGCGTATACTCGATAGTACTACGCTGCTTTGTTGTATATCACTATGCATGCCAACTAATTGACTATGATGCGACGGATATAGCTTTTTATGCTGGTGAAAGTTTATATTCTACGGCTATCAAGCGCTAGCCTTTACCATGATTAGGAAGGATTTTTATGTACAAGAATACCCCTCACGCATTACGTGCCCTCGTACTCGGCACATTATTGACTACAACAGTCCTTGGTTTTGCTTCTGCAAACACAACCACTACAACTCATGCTCCTGCAACTACTGTTGAAGCCACTAAAATGGAAACAACTAAAGCACCAATGGCTAAAACAGATGCTACGAAGATGGAGACTACTAAAACAGAAGCGGCTAACGTCAAATCTACTAATACTGCCTCACCTGCAATTGTAAACACCTCTATTGGTACGTCTCAAGATATTCAAAAAATTCGCGCCCACATCTTTACAGATGTGCCTAGTGATTTTTGGGCAGCTAACTCGATTAGCACTGTAACAAAAGCAAACCTAATGAAGGGGTATTCCGATGGTACATTCCGACCTAACCAACCTATGACACGTGAAGAAGTAGCAGCGCTCTTCAACAATATCACAGATGATGGTACGGCCGCCTTTTTATCAAGTAAATTTAAAGATATTACATCTGACCGTTGGTCTGCTCTTGCTATTGAATCTGTAGCGCGCAAGAATATCATCAGCGGATATGGTGATGACACATATAAACCAGAAAAATATATGTCCCGTCAAGAGTTTGCTGTAGTAGCGGATAACTATATCCATTATTTAGGATATACTACTGAAGACCCAACAGTTCTTGATAATATATCCTATGGAGACCAAAAATTCGTGGCTCCTTGGGCACAAGATGCCGTTCGCGAGCTTGCCTATCTTGGGTTTACAAACTACGCTCCAGGTACATTATTTAACCCTGAAAAATATGTAACTCGTGCAGAAGCAGCGGAAATTGCGTACCGCATGACACAAACAGAACAAGCACTTGCCTTCCACAACACATTGCTCAAGCAACAAGTAGAAAATAAAACAGCTAATATCATCGACAAAGCATTAGGTTATGGCAATGATTTCACCAAATTCCGTCAAGACGGGGCCCTCTTCTGGGAGGCAGGCCAATTACATGCATCTTTAACGGATCAAAAGAAAACTGACCTCGTCTCCAAAGCAATTACAGAGGCTCATGATCCACAGCTAGATAGAACTGTAGTCGTATCAAAAGGTAAATTAAATCAGGCCCAACTAGAGGAGTATCAATCCGATGCCATTGCCCTTTACCAACAAAAAGAACCTCAAGGAAAGATTCTTTCCATCTCCCCAAATACTGATACGAGTGCCCTTCTCATTACCGTTGATTCTATTCAAAAATCGACATTGAAAGCATTTAAAAAGAAATTCCATGATAATGTATTCTTACAATTACCACCGGAACCGCTTACAAAGTCAGACGGAAATATTCAATTCCCATTACCGCCACGCGTAAACTATTATAACGACAAACAATAACATAGAAAAAAAGAACCGCCCCCTTAGGAGCGGTTCTTTTCACAATTAAACAGCTGTTACTATACACACATAATCGAATTTACACAGTTCGATTATTTTTTTGTTACATCATTTTCGCGGTCACGCAAGATACCAACTGGTACATATACCGTACCTGCACTATGGATTGCATCTACGTCTTGTTGCAAGATCATTACAACGGAATAATCATCTGTTGTGTAGAATTCAGTAGGCATTTTATCGATATTTACATCGCCACCTAATTTATCTTTCACATCTTGATTATTATTAATCGCATTCACCAATTCTTTTTTATTAAGACCACCAAGATCGTACAAGGACAATTGTCGACCTGTTGTGGTGTTAAATGTGAAGCCTTTTACATAGTTTACACCATTGGCATCATGATCACGCATAGTATATGTGTGAATCAATACGCTGAAAATACCGTTTTTATCTGTTTTAACATCATAGTACATAACTACATTTGTTTTATCAGATTCTTTAGCATTTAACTTTTCTACATCATTTTGTATTTTAGAAACATACTTTTTGATGGTCGTATTGATTGCTTTTTCTACCGTAGGGCTAACAGATTTAACCTCTGGGAATACTAAATCCAAATGATCTGTAGTAGACTCCACAGGTGATACAGCAACCTCTTTGCGATCCATATAACGGTCCGCATTTGGAGCTACCACTTCAACTGCATTACGATCTACTTTAGACGCTTTAGAGCGCAACGCACGGTTCTGCTCAGGTGTAGCAGTGCTAGAAATACGATATGTTAAATCATTACGATTTACACGTTTCGCATTTGTTTGATTTGCTTGTACATTTACAGTATCTTGCGTTACAGGTATTACTTCGCTTGCTGCGAAGGAGACTACTGGCAATGCAGCAGCCATAATGATGAGTACAGACTGTTTTAATTTCATTGTTTAACCTCTTATTGTTCTTGCTCAGCTTTCATAGCAAGAGCTTCTTCTTTATTGAACTTGTGTGTAACAACACGTCGAACAAGATAGAGACCAGCGAATATGAATGCAAGCAATCCTAACCATTGTGCTGTGCTTTCAAATTCAGGACCTACTAATTCAAGTGGAGCTTCCCCACCACCAGTTGTAACAGACAATACAATAATAACAGCTATGATTACACCAATCAAGCTTTCACCAACGATCAGACCAGAAGCAAAGAGAACACCGCGGCGATTGGATTGCTCTACATCGTAGTCAGCAAGCTCACCGGCACGCATTTTAGCACGAGCTACAAGATAACGACCTACGAAGTAGCTGATGAAAGAACCAATAATAAGCGGTACTTCTAAAGTAGGTGGTAAATAAATACCCATACCAACAGCCAACGGAGGCAATGTTAAGGTAGCAGTTGTGCTCTTGAGAATCAAGTTGACGATAATCGCCACAACGCCAACGCCAACGCCGATTAAGATATAATCCCAATCCATGCTAGAGTTGAAGATACCTTGCGCAATGGTAGTCATCAAAGTCGCTTGAGGCGCAGATAATGCAGCGTTTGGATCCATTTCAGCACGTGGTAACGCACCTGTGAAACCATATGCTTGGTAAAGCAAGTTAAGAACTGGAGCAATTGCAATGGCACCGGCTACAGAACCAAGTAACAAGGCAATTTGTTGACGCCAAGGTGTAGCACCAACGAGTTGGCCAGTTTTCAAATCTTGTAAATTATCATTAGAAATAGATGCAATCGCAATAACTACGGATGTCATAAAGATAGCCATAGCGGTAGCGAACTGAACACCTTCCTGTGTAGCAAATAAATTATTTTCCGCTGCGATAAAGTATACAACCAAGGAAGAAATAATAGTCGCTAAAATACCGATACCAGAAATTGGAGAAGCAGATGTACCGATAAGGCCTGCCATATAGCCACATGCTGCAGCTACGAAGAAGCCAATCAATAAAGCTACTACGATACCTACTACAACGAGTGTCCACATTAAACCTGCACTAATAGGTACGACAGATACGAAATCCCAGAATGTAAATACTAATCCAATAAGAATAAGTATGAATACACCTAAAACGGATTTTGTACTCATATCTGTATCCATACGATGCAATTCACGTTCAGCGGAACTGCTATTCATAGATTTTACAGAAATCTTCATGCCTTCGATGATAGGTTTGATTAAGGTAATCAAAGTCCAAATCGCAGCAATACCGATAGCACCAGCACCGATAAAACGAACTTTAGATTTCCAAACAGCCATTGCAAACTTGGCAGTAGCACCGCCATCTGGAGCAAACATATTAGTGAAGTAAGGTACGAAGCCAGCCCACGCGATAAGTACACCAACGAGGATAGCGATACCAGAGGCGATACCAATAAGATAACCAGCACCTAACAACGCTGTAGAGAAGCCCAAAGGAATTTGAGTAATCCCTTTGCTACCTACAGGAATCCAGAAGCTCATGCTATCGCCAAGCACTTTGAAACCATTTGCACAAAGGCTAATAAGGCCAGCTACAAAGCCACCGGACACGATATCGGTCATACCGGAGCTAGATTGAGGGCCTTGTTCACCATTGTGAGAGCCAACTTTCAAAATTTCTGCTGCTGCACGGCCTTCTGGATATGGTAGATCACTATTCACTACCATAGCACGACGCAATGGAATGGTGAATAATACACCTAGACAACCACCGCATGCGCAGAGCAAAAATGTTTGCCAGAACGGAAAGCCATTCCAATACCCAAGCATGAGTAAACCTGGCAAAATAAAGATAATGGCGGACAATGTACCAGCGGCAGAAGCCTGCGTTTGTACCATGTTGTTTTCAAGAACGTTAGAATCCTTGAAGAACCGTAAAATCGCCATTGAAATAATTGCTGCCGGAATGGATGACGAGAATGTCAAACCAACCTTCAAACCGAGATATACGTTAGATGCTGTAAAAATAACAGTAATCAATGCACCAAGTAGCATCCCACGCAACGTCAGTTCCGGCAGATGAAGGTCATGGCTCGTAAAGTCATGTTTCATAAGTACTTACCTCCTCTGTGAAATCATAAACTTAAAACAATATACTAAGCTACTTTCATTTTATCGTGTTAAAGCGATGATTTCAATATATATGCGATATTTATAATGTATACATATAAAAGATTATAAATTTAGCTTTCTCCAACAGATATCTTAAAAGGTCTATTCTGTACCCTAAACACTTTATTAGGCGTGGTAGCCCTCCAAAAGCCTCCAAAGCCACCTACCCCGCTTCGTGGGGCCGCTAAGTCATTTTTTGGCTATCGTCTTCTCCCTCTCAAATCAGCATTATATAAAACATATATACAAATTAAATATAAATCATCACATATATATTGTAAGGAAGAGATAGGTGTATATGCGCATTATGCATATACACCTATCAATTATATGAAAATAGAAATCATTCTCTTTTATTCTGTACAAGTATACAGGATTTTATATAATTAAAGTACCGACAATAGAGTCGGCATGTCTTTTAAGGAGGTTGTAAACATTATGGAAACAAGAATTGAATACGATTCAATGGGACCAGTCGAAGTCGACGCTAGACGAATTTACGGACCTCAAACGCAACGCTCGTTCAATAACTTCAAGATCGGTGACCACCGCATCCCTATTGAACAAATCAAAGCGCTTGCGCTTGTCAAAAAAGCATGTGCTTTAACCAATGCAAAGTGTGGCGCAGTAACTGAGGAAAAAGCGAAACTCATCGCTCAAGTAGTAGATGAAATCGTGGACGGCAAATGGGATGAAGAATTCCCGTTAACCGTATTCCAAACAGGCTCTGGCACACAAACTAACATGAATGTGAACGAAGTCATCGCTCACCGAGCTAAACAGTTAGATGAATCCAATCCGCTTCATCCTAACGACGATGTAAACCGCGGCCAAAGTACAAATGATACATTCCCTACGGCAATGCATATCTGTGCGTACTTTGAAATTACAAAACGCGTAATTCCTGCATTGGACGGTCTTATCGAATCCTTTGAAAAATTGCAAAAAAAAGGGAAAGGCTTGCAAAAAGTTGGTCGTACCCACCTACAAGATGCTACTTTTATCATGGTAGATCAAGAAATTAGCGCCTTTGTGGACGGCCTAAAAACTGCCAAAACTATGCTCCTTCAAAATGCTGACCACCTACTCGACGTAGCACTCGGTGGTACTGCGGTCGGTACAGGTGTGAACACACCTAAGGGCTATCTAGACGTTATGGAAACTGTATTGCCAGAGGTAACAGGCGCTCCATTCCGTGTTAAGAATAACAAGTTCCAAGGACTTGCTCTCAAAGATGCGTTCATGATGGCTCACGGGGCACTCAATACGTTAGCTACTACACTATTCAAAATCGCTAATGATGTTCGTTTCTTAGGCTCTGGCCCTCGCTGTGGCTATGGCGAATGGCATCTACCTGAAAACGAACCGGGCTCCTCCATCATGCCAGGTAAAGTCAATCCTACACAATGTGAAGCCTTGACCATGGTATGCGCCCAAGTATTCGGCCACAATACGACTATGACACTCTGTGCAGGTAGCGGTGCATTCCAATTGAACGTATACATGCCGATCATGATCTATGATTTTGTTGAAAGCTGTCGCCTCCTTGCAGATGCTATGAATTCGTTCACAACACACTGTATCGACGGTGTAGAATTCGTACCTGAAAAACTCAACTTCTTTGTAGAACAATCCCTCATGATTGCTACATCCTTAACACCATACATCGGCTACGATAAGAGTGCTAAGGTTGTAAAAGAAGCGTACAAACGTGGTTGCTCTATCAAAGAAATCATCTTAGAAGAAAAACTCATGACCGAAGACGAATTTGCCGAAGCAGTTCGCATGAAATAAAATCTCTCTCACCTCTATGACATATCTGTAACATCCTCTCATACCTCAAATGAACGGAAAATAAAAGGACGCTATAGTCTTGAATTCTTCAGTACTACTTATTACTGAAGATTAGACTATAGCGTTCTTTTGAGTTTTATAAGACTAAAAAATTAGATTGGAATTTTTTGACCTAATAAAGTTTCTAACCCTTTGAAAACTTTAATAATATTAACATATCCTTCTTGAATAGCATTTGCGTTATATGGAGGTCTGTAATCATTTGCTTTTGTATTTATTACCATATTTCTAAAAATTTCTTGGTCTTGTATAGAGAAATCATTAAATGATGTATAAATAACTAATGTACTACCATAGGCTTTTCTCATATCATCTATTGTATCATCAGCATAACTTAACTTTTCACCGTATCCTTTTTGATTATAAAAACTATCATTGGGTAGTTTCTCTATATAACCTATAAACGGAATATTCAATATTTTTGTGAACCCTCCAGCCCCATAAACATATATAAAAGGAAAGTGTGTTTCATAAGAAAAGACATACCCTTCTACTCCTACTCTTTTCCAATTATCCCGTAATGCCATATTAAATTGATACGGCCATTCATATCGCCCTAAAGCCCAATTCATTGTACCGTCTAAATCAAAATTATAGAACCAACAAAAAGGAAATAAAATTAGAATAGTAATAAGAATCTTTTTTAATGTCCGCATTTCTAAATACAATACCCCTTTTATTTGGTAACCCTTAATCCTCTATGATCACATAAGCTGTATAGTCATTAGCACGGCCAATGCTATAATGAAAATAGCCTGTTTCGTATTTAACAGTTCATAGGTCTCGTTAAATGTATCATTCTTAAATGCCTGTATTAGTAATTCCTCTTGTTTACTGAGTTCCAAGTATAGATCTAAATGGCATCCAATTGCCACTAGTATTGCTATTTTGAGATATCTCTTATATATATCCGCTGTCATATCGTAGATTAGAGAGATATCAAATAGCATAAGCACAATAATACATATAAGGATTTTATAAATAAAGGATTTACTATACATTAATGTATACCTATAGTGAGTTTGTCTTTCAAACTAAGCTACTCCATCAAAGAATGTAATAACCGTAATTTCTCGTGGACAGTTGATACGAATTGGGAACCAGTGTCCTGTGCCGTTATTAACGTAGCATACGCTTTGTTCTTCTACATAGCGACCTTTTGTATATGGTGTGCCCGTTGGTACTAATGGCACGCCCATGAATACGATTTGACCTCCATGGGTATGTCCAGATAGAGTCAACGGAATCTTTCGTTCAATAGATTCTTCAAAGAATTCAGGGTGATGAGCTAATAGGATAACAAAGGCATAGTCTGGAATTCCAGACAAAGCTTTGTTAATCATGGCTTCCCTGTTATCCTTTTTACGATCGTTATCGTACGCAACGCCCGCAATATATACAGGTTGTTTGCCACCCATGATTTGAATATTACTATTCACGAGAATATTCATAGGTGTATTTCGTTTAAGTGCGTCAAGTACCTTATTTACATCGTGATGATACTCGTGATTTCCCAAGATAAAGTCAACCCCATCTGGGATTTGTTTTGCAAAGGTTGTCAGTCTTTCACAGACTTGCGGTAACCATGCAAGCTTATCAATGAGATCGCCAGTGATAACAACGCGATTAGGTTTTTGTAAAAGCGCTAGTTTCAGGATTTCATCAAAGTCATCTAAGTCGATACTCGGTCCTATATGAATATCACTAAGTTGAACAATTTTATAGTTTTTCAAACCAGGTGGTAGGTTCGTGTAGCCAAAGCTTTCATGAGTTACCACTACCTCTTGTTGACCCGCAAAGGCAGCATAGCTAGAGCCACCAATAGTAGCCAACGGCACTATAGTTGCAGCAGTTCTAAAGAAGGCGCGACGGCCTGTTCTATTTTCCTCTGGTGTTTTGCTCCAAATCTTATTGATTGTCCAATATAATAGACTAAGTATGATAAATACAGGAATCGCTAGGAATACACCAAAGAGGAATCCGTAGCTTTCAGTACGGAACATATTCATCAAAGGATAGTACATCGTACCATATAAATCCACTTGATTGAGTATATAGTATCGGATAGCCACGAACCACGCACCGATAATGATGATATAGCCCACCCAGGCTGGCCATTTCTTTTTAGGCTTCCACAAGTTGAGGAATAGAGCCCAAAATCCTACCAGACCTATTGCGAGGATGGCAGAAAAAATGATATTAAATAGAATTCTCATTCATTGCTCCTACAAATTACTTTGCGATTTCCGTCAGTTTACCATGAGGTCCCGCCCAAGCATAGTCGGAGAACTCATCGCGCTTGATGAGCATCCAGTCCTTTGGTAATTGCTGTTGGATATCTGCAATCGATATATTATTAGCGTCCCCTGTGTACGTTAAATCACCGCGGAATGCTTTCATAAACCATTTTCGGTGAGAGAAAACATGTGTTATTTCTTTCACAAGTACTGGTTGTAAGGATAGATCAAATCCAAGGGCCTGAACTAATTCCTCAAGGCCTCGTGCTCCATCCTCAAAGGCAGATACCATTTCCACAGATGGGAATTCCCACATGGATCGTAAAAGTCCACGGTTCGGCCGTTTATGCAATAAATAATAGCCTTTATACTGCAAGATCCCCACAAATAAAGGCACCTCTACTACCTTTGTTTTCTTGATGCGCACAGGTAGTTTATCTGTATCCTTATTTTGGTATGCTTCGCACATATTTACAATAGGACATTCGCCACAGCGGGGTGTCTTTGGAATACATACGGCAGACCCAAAGTCCATCAAGGCTTGGTTAAAGTCGCCAGGTCGATCGTGAGGTAAAGTCTCCTCTACGATAGCCGTAATAGCCTTTTTACCTTTAGTGCTCAAAATATCATCAAAGATGCGATACAACCGAGCATAGATGCGCAGTACATTGCCATCTACAGCCACCTCTGGTTCGTTGTACGCCATGGATAGCACAGCCCCTGCCGTATAAGAACCTACACCCTTCAAGGATTCCATGGTCTTACGGTCATGAGGCACGATACCGCCGTAATTTTCAACGACGTCCTTTACGCCAAGACGCAAGTTACGAGCACGACTATAATAACCAAGCCCTTGCCATGCGTGAACCACCTCATCTTCGGAGGCCTTTGCCAAATCCTCCAAGGTTGGAAATAGACGCATCCAGTTATCATAATAGGGTTTCATTGCCTCAATGCGGGTCTGCTGACTCATCACCTCGGATACCCAAATCTTATAAGGGTCCCCACAACCGCGCCACGGCAACTCCCGTTTATGTACATCATACCACGCCAATAGCTGTGGCACCCACTTTGGGTTCTTTTTATCAGTCATATTACCTCAATATATTATAAATTTAGGAGTCTAGTACCACTTTCACGGCTACATACTCCCTATTTTATACTCCAATACCCACCAGATAACGATTTTAACGTTAAATTGTAACAAATCGTACATTCATCATCCATTAATATACAGATCGATGCGCGCCAAGTGTTCGCTTTCAAGAACAGTATCAACAGTGGTCAAATCCATCTTATCCACCATATTATTATCTCGTCCAAACACGATAGGTCCTTTTAATTTCTTACCTTCTAACAACATCGGCAACCATCTGCGGTCACCATCCCACATATGTTCATAAGGAATTTGATTTGGTTCTAGCCAATGAGGCTCCATTTCGTCTGTTTCCTCTACATCGCCTGTGAAAGCACGCAAGAAATACACATAACTCACGTGCGTTAAGCTTTCATCAAAAGGAAATTGAAAATCAAAAGCCGCTACACATTCTAAGTCTTCGACACGTCCTTGAAGGCCAGATTCCTCATAGAGTTCGCGAATGGCACACTCTCGGAAGCTTTCACCATCATCAAGTTTACCACCGAAACCATTATATTTATTAGCCCCAAAACCACGCTTCTTACGCCCTAACAATATACGATTTTGTTCATCAATGGGAAATACGAGCGTCGTTGGTTTCATAGGGCCTCCTTAGTCACAAAAATAACACACTATTATTATACCATTATTTCATGTACGAATGCGCTAGTTGTGGTATGATTAAGAGTATAGAATTTCTTACAAGGAAGGAGGCACATGATGAACAAACCACTTAGATTTAATATCGAATTAGGACGGACAAAGCCCGTCAATATTCGCAATGAACAAGTGCGTTGTCCCTTCTGTGATCGTTCCAAATTAACGGATATTCTCGATACATCAGATCATATTATATGGCTCATGAACAAGTATCCTGTATTAGAAAAAACTTGGCCTACCGTCATTATCGAAACGGAAACTGACGAAGGCGAATTTTCTACCTTACCTACAGACGAAGCCGCCCATATTCTCCAATTTGGTCTCGATAAATGGCGCGAAACTCGTCAGCGTAAAGAGTTCAAATCCGTACTCTTCTTCAAGAATCATGGCTATATGTCCGGTGGCTCTATTCGTCATCCTCACAGCCAAATCATAGGCCTTGAGAATTACGATTACCACAAAGATATTACGGCCCAAAATATGGAGGGTTGGCTCTTGCACGAGGATCAAGATGTACGCATCACCTTGTCTACCCATCCGATTATCGGGTTCTTTGAGTACAATATTCGCTTTAAACCAGATACACCGGTTCGTGCTGTAGCCCTTCGACTACAGCAAATTTTGCGCTATGTATTGCATAGTGTAGCAAACTTTAGCCAGTCCTATAATTACTTTGTATATAATCTTGAGGACGGCTATGATTACATCAAAGTAGTGGCGCGCTATGTAACGACGCCCCTCTATGTAGGATACAAAATACCACAAACTTGCGATGAGGGACGAGCCGCCAAAATCAAGCACGATATTACACCTTATTTTCAAGCTACTAAATAGCACTAACTATATACTGTACATAATTTGATAGATAATTTGATATATGGTTTTAACCATACATATTTGAAAGGATTTTTATGAAAGTATTTGCCATCGGCGACCTCCATCTATCTGGCAATCCCCCCACAAAGCCGATGGATATTTTTGGTCCTCACTGGAATGATCACTGGGCCCGCATCAAAGAGCATTGGAATGCCAATGTAAGCGATGAAGACATCGTCTTTCTCGTAGGAGACATGAGCTGGGCCCTCCGCCTCGAGGAAGCGGCCTGCGATTTACAAGAAATTGCATCTTTACCTGGTAAAAAATATATGATTCGCGGCAACCATGATTATTGGTGGGCATCGGCAAACAAGATGCATAATCTCATGGGCGACGCTATTACCTTTATACAAGGTCACGGCACCGCAGAACTCATCCAAACCGAAGAAGGTCCGCGTCTTATTGCATTCGGAGGAACGCGTGCCTACCTCTGTCCTGGAGACTCCCACTTCTCCCCAGAAACGGACCAATCCATTTACGATAGAGAAGTGATGCGTACTGAAGCGGCACTTCAAGAAATAGATAAGGCTATACATAATATGCTTGAAGAACTTAAGGAGGAAACAAAGGTCACAGATGTGACCTGTTCTAAAAAGGCCTATTCATCAACATCTGATTCAATTACAACATCTAATTTAATTATAGATATAGAGAATATTCCAGTAACCAAATTATTGTTGCTACACTACCCTCCATTCAACGAGTCCAACGCCCCTTCGGGATTTACGGACCTCATGAAGCAATATAAGGTAGATATCTGCATTTTTGGCCACTTACACGATCAAATTTCCTTTAACCGGATTCCAAAGGAATTTGGTACGACAAAACTAGAGTTAGTATCTGCAGACTATCTAGACTTCATGCTAAAGCAAATTATTTAAGGAGAGACCATGAGTCGCATTCACAAAGAACATTTACAAGCCGGCTATATCTTTGGTGACGCCGTCAACCAAGAATATATATACTTGCCTTCTGGTGAGGTAGGCACGGATCATCCGTTAGCTGTCCTAGAAACACCAACGAAGCGCGAAGATATTACATTGGACGAAGCCGTCCATATGATTGATACCCTAACGCTAAAACGTTGTAGCCACCCTACACTAGGTAAAAAATCATTTTAATAACGCAATTAATAATGCAATTAATTGAACAAAGGAGGCTGTTTATCACAGCCTCCTTTGTTTTTTCTTTAGTTTATACAAGAACTATTTTGTTGTCTTCCTTTTAGTTTAAAAGGTTAATTCATGACAAGTAATTACTTCGCATTACGCTCGATATGACTACCATAAACGTCTCTGTAATCATTAGTTTGCTTATTGTCTTTATTGTTGACACGAAGTCGTTCTACCTTATGACGATCATTATCTTTACCAGAGATTCGATCTACACGAGTACGATCCAAATCACGAAGACGAGCCAATTCAGGATTAAATTCGTTAATCGCACGCCCCATTTTGCCATCAATTGGAGCACCCAATTGTAAAGCACGATAAATGATTGCAGCATACTCATAACGAGTCATCGCACGATCGCCTTTAAATTCGCCATCAGGATAACCTTCAACAAGACCTTTATCAGCCAAGTCTTTCACATATTCATAAGCCCAATGATTAGCCGGTACATCAGGGAAGTTCACATCTTTCTTGTCATACTGAGGTGCCATTCCCATGGATACCTTCATTTGTTGAATCTCTACATTTTGGGCTTTTACAATGGCCTTTAAGTCTTGAACCTCTTTAGCCAAAGCTACTCTAGAAGTAGATACACCATTTTTTTGACCTAATTTCAATGAAACGCCGGCATTGACCATGTTTTCACCGTTACCCATGGATCCAGCTACGCTGAACATAGTGTCTTCATTTGGTCTGTAGAAAGCACCTAATGCCATCGCATTTTCACCGGCATAGTTACCGTAACCAGCCGCAAAATTCCATTTATCATCAGGATCAAAATCCAATGGATGAATAGCCGCTAATGCAGCCGCACCAGCACCAACTTTTCCTATTTTGCTATTTAATAGGTTCACACCATTACTAATACCGCTAGTAGCTTGATACAATTGGCTACCGTTAACGGCATCTTTAGATGTAGCGGATACTTCACCATCGGCTACATTAGTGATTTTATTGCCACCATTATTTAGACCTTTATTGTCCAAAGAAACATTACCAAATTTAACTTTATCTACAGATACTTTGTAATCAGTACCACCAGCAGCATTTGTGCTTGTAGTTACAGTTACATTATTACCTGCAGAAATGCTAGTATGTTTTTTAGCTTCTTTTAATGCTTCTGTGGCTAAAGTCTTATTATATTCAATACGACGTTCATGACTTTCGATACGCTCACTATGATTTTCAATTCGAGCATCATGATTATCAACACGATTATCTAAATAATCTAAACGCTTATCTTGATTGTCAATACGTTTTTCTTGATTATTCATACGTTCAGTTTGATTTTTTAATTGAATGTCATGATTTTGAATTTGATCTTCATGACGAAGTAAATCAGCATCTTGACGAAGATTTTCTTTAGTTAAACGAGTAATTTGATTATCATGATTTACAATTAATTTATTATGTTTTTCTAATTCTTGACTATGTCCATTTAAAATATCTTCATGTTTTTGTAAGACATCTGTATGATCTTTTAATTTTCGTTCATTGTCGGCAATTTTTTCTTTATTTTTATCGATTTCATTAATATTATTTTGAATTAATGTATTGTGATTATTAAGAATTCCGCCCACTGTATTTGCTACTGCATATAATTGACTACCATTTATAGCATCCGTGCTATCAGAAGATACTTTCCCAGATGCTACATTAATCACCTGACGTTCTTTACCAGATGCACCAACACTCGTAACGCCGTTACTAGCTGACCCTACCCCAGCAAAGCCGGAATAGTTAATACCATTTATATTAGCTTGTGTTTCTGTTGTGGCAGCTCTATCGGTAGATGCATTGCCTAAGAGAACACTATTTCCTTGTGTTGACGTCACATTACTGCCCAGTACATATGTATTTGCTTGCGCTACGTTATTTCTAACCCCAAAAGCGCCAGAATCAATGCCAGAGACAGAATTACTGCTACCAATTCCAACTCCACCACGTGCAGTAATCGTATTACCTGAACCTAGTGCAACAGCATTTGCAGCACCAGCATTAGCATTATTACCTACAGCAGTTGCACTCTCTTCAGCTTTTGCATTATATCCAACGGCTACTGAACGATTTCCCTTTGCTCTAGCATCATTACCATATGCTGAAGAGAAATTACCAGATGCCTCAGCATTAAAGCCAGTAGCGGTACTTGAAATACCACTAGCCTTTGTACTATTGCCAACCGCTGTAGAAGCTTCAGCAGATGCTTTAGCGGATGAACCAAAGGCATTTGAATTACGCCCTGAAGAAACTGATCCATGGCCTATTGCAGTAGCATTTTCACCTTCTGCTCGTGCACTCCGACCAATAGCATTAGTATTATTAGCAGTTGCCTGTGCACTTCGTCCGATAGCTAGTGAAGTCTCACCAGATGCGGTAGAAGACTGTCCTATAGCAGTTGAATATGAACCGGATACCGTATTTCTGAAACCTACTGCTAAACTATGGTCACTGGTAACCGTATTTTCATCACCAAAGTGACGTGAATACTCTGTCGGATTTCCTTGTGCTTCTACATGTAATACAGTTCCCGTACCTAACGCAAGTAGTATTGCCAATGATAATGCAACTTGTTTGCTTTTCATCGTTTACTATTCCTCCCTACATCTAAAATTATAAATACAACGGATAATATATTATCATTTATAATATATATTCAACAAAACTCAGCATAAAATATGTCCATTATTAAATAATGTATTATCATTATCCTTAACTATTATTGTACTTTAAATATTAAATGAAGTAAACGAATTTTTTAACAAAATAGATAAAATTATCAATTTTATCGATAAATAAAAATTCTATCAAATTCATCATACTATAAATTAATAGCATAATAACAATATAAGGAGATAAGATTTATCTTATCTCCTTATATTGGCTATATTAACTATATTCATTATACTAGCTATACTAATTATTCTAGTTATATTATTTGCTTTAGCTATATTACTTAAAATAGCTATATTGGTTATTCTAGCTAATCTTGTTATACTAGCCTATTAGCCCAAGAATCCTCCATGTCCCATACGGATACAATCTTCTTTGGTGATTTCATCATCTGCGATGAGGCGTGGCACAATTTCATCAAAAGCAGTCGGTTTACTGAACAATACGCCCCCTGGCACACCAAGGATTGGTGTGCCATCTGCACAGTAAGCAATGCAAACCATGGATCCTGGTAATACAGGTAATCCATAGGTAACAACGCGATCTGCATAGCGTTTAATCGCTCCTGGGGTGAGATCATCTGGGTCAACGCTCATACCACCGGTACAGAAAATAATATCTGCGCCTGCTGCTTTCACCTTGTCGATAGCCGCCACGATATCATCTGTATTATCCGTTACAATTTCGTGAGCTACCTTTATAACACCAAATTCAGCACAACGTTCTTCAATGATTGGTGTGAAAGCATCTTTAATACGACCTTCAAATACTTCAGAACCAGTCGTAACAATACCCATTGTTTTGCGCACGAACGGCTTTACATGTAACAAAGACTTACCATTAGCAATTTTCTTTGCATCTTCTACTTGTTGTTCTTCTAACAATAATGGAATACAGCGCATGCCTGCTAGTTTATCACCTGCTTTCACAGGTGTATTATTAAATTTTGTTACAATAGTCAACTCACCAATGCTATTGATAGCATGTAATCGGTCTACATCGACCTTGAAAAGGCCATCTACATCCGCAATGGCTTCAATTTTACCTTGTGCCATAGGGCCATCGTGCATGTTTTCACCGCCTGCCATATGGTATAAAGCACGAGCTACATCCTCTTCGTGTAAGAACCCCTCATCTTCTGGCTCCATTACAAATACATGTTCCTTGCCAAGATCCAAGAGTTTAGGAATATCCTCTTCTGTAATTACATGGCCACGGCGGAAGGGCGTGTCTTTCACCTCACCGATGACGATTCTTACGAGATCGTGTAATAATGTTTGCCCTACGGCATCTTGTGTTCTAATAGATTTCATAATATCTCCCAAGTCATTAATAACAAAATACGTTACTGTATAACATCAAAATGTATTTAATACTATTATTCGATGTTAATATGTTTACATAGTACAGAGTAGACGCACTACTAGCATACCAACCCAACAGAGGATTAAGCCCCCTACGACTTGTACTGCACCGTACCATAATGCTTGTACATAGGATTCAGCCATCATAAGCTGTAGCATTTCAAAGGCAAAGGTTGAAAAGGTGGTAAATGCACCTAGCCCACCTACAACGAGGAAGAATCTCGCCCATTGAGGTAGATCTGGTTTTTGCATATAAAGGCCTAAGACTAGACCGATAATGAGGCAACCAACGAGGTTTACTACTACCGTACCATACGGAAACGAGCTGACCTTTGTCATCACCCATTCACCGAGAGCCATACGGCATAAGGCCCCAGTGGCGCCACCGAGGGCAACGGCTATATATTTTTCCATATTGCCTCCTCTACTCAAGATAACATACTAGATGGTATGATCACATTACTATAGCATACATGTAATACTACTTTCACAATTCGTGTAATTATCTGTAATAGCCGATAATTATCTAGTTTTCTATATTAGTCAGATGCTAATAATCTCAGTATACTATATTTAGAGAGTAGGGAAAAGGAAGGAGTCCCTATGCACCCCTCGTCTACACCACTCACGGAATTGAGAGTCAACGCGTACGAAGACCCGTTTTTACAACATCAGTATGTTTGTTTAGGTCATAAAATCGCCATTATTCGCGTATCCCTAAATATGTCTCAACAAGAATTAGCTCGTCACATTGGTATCAGTCGTAGTTATTTAAGCAAATTAGAATGTGGTACAGGAATTTCAGGCATGTCTTTGGAAATTTTATTTAAAATTGCCCAAGCCTTTCAAATCAATGTAGGTCAACTCGTAAGACTGCGTGTTGTAGATTATAAAAACTGTAATGCGCACCTAACATCACACTATAAACGACTAGAGCTTCTGAACCACACCAAAAGAACGTCTCGAAACAAAACAAGAACGAACTAATCTGATAGACTAAAAGAACAGTTAATTAAATACAACAAATGATAACTAATTTATATCAAGATGCTCGAAATACTCTAAATGAAAATTGAATTAACTATTCAAAATAACAATCAAAAAAGCTCCGTCAATGGCGGAGCTTTTCATATGTCATTATGCCTATTACATCATCATCAGCATCAGCAGACATTACACTTCATTAAGTTTTTTATGTTGTACTTCTGCATTTGCTTTTTTAAAGATAAATGCATTGTTAATATGCTGACGCATAGCTGTTTCTGCAGCAACTTCGTCGTGACGTTCAATAGCGTCTACGATTTGATCATGTTCGTCATCACAGTCATGTGTACGTACAGCATTGAAAGAACTGATGTACATGTCGCGATTAACGCGTTCACGGAAACCTGCTAGATAATCTACAATGCGTTCATTGCCAGAGTAATGAGCAATCATTGTATGGAATCGGCTGTTTACATCAACACGTTCTGTGGCATCTTCAATTTCATGCATTTCTTTACAAAGAGTTCTTAGCTCTTGTACTTGCTCAGGTGTAGCATGACGAGCACATAATCTAGCACCAAGTCCTTCCATTACTTCACGAACTTGGTAAAGCGCTACGATTTCTTCTGGCGTGTCAGCTTTTACAGTAACACCTTTCCAAGGAACGATAACTACGAGATTATCTTTAGCCAATTTGCGGAATGCCTCACGCACAGGTGTAGCACTCACTTGTAATTGTTCTGCAATCTTTACTTCGTTAAGCTTCTCTTGAGGCATCAATTCGCCTGTTAAGATAGCTGTTTTTAATGTTAAATATACTTGTTCACTGAGAGGTAATCTTTCGATAGAATCCACTGCGGACAATTTGTATTTATCTTTTGAACTTTGTCTTCCCATTACTAGCCCCTAAACCTTACTAACCATTCGTGCTTTCAGACTTTCAAAGAACGGTTAAAATGAGTATAATATAGTATACAACATATCTTAGACAGTATGTTGTGCGAAATTAAGTGCATACATTACAATTATAGAACTCATCATTAAGACTGTCAATTTAACTATAGATAATAGCTATATCTCATTTTTGAAAGTAAGGAAGTATACTATGAGCCGTTGTTTGATTATCATCAACCCTGTCTCAGGAGGCGGTGCAGCGCGTCGTTACGCCCTCGATTTACAATGGAAATTGAGTACCTTGTTCGAAACGATTGAGGTCAAATTCACCAGAGGCGAAGACGATGCTACACGTTTCGCTAAGAACGCTTGTGAACGTGGGTTTGATGCCGTATTTTGCATGGGTGGTGACGGCACTGTTAACGAAACCGTTAATGGTATTGCCCAAGGTGGATTCTCCTGTACCTTTGGATTTATCCCCGTTGGTACAGTAAATGATATGTCTCGTGCGCTCGGCATTCACCAAAATCCAACACAAGCTATCAGGCGTATCGATATCAATGAAACTCGAACCATTGATATCGGCCGTTGTAATGATCGGTATTTCTGCAATAACATTGCAGCTGGCGTTATTCCTAAAGTTGTAGATGAGGTTACACCAAAGGAAAAAAGCATACTCGGCCCTCTCGCGTATTTCTTGAGAGCAGGCCAAGCATTGTTCACTACAAAGGACTACACGTACCGCATCAAAACAGAGGACGACGATTTCATTTGCAAATCTCCTCTCGTTTTAGCCCTACTTACCAATGTAGTCTCTAGCTTTGAGCGTTTTATGCCACAAGCCTCAGTAGATGATGGTTATATGCGTATCATTATCTTCAAGGAATATTTTATCCTCGATATTCTCAGCGTATTACCACTCATTATCAGTGGTGCCATCTATAATTCTCGTTATACAACGACATTAACGGTGAAAAAAGCTCATATCGAACTTCTATCTGACGTCGATGATTTATCGACCAATATGGATGGTGATGCGGGTCCGGATATGCCTGTGGATATTGAAGTATTGCCACGCGTACTCAAAGTATTTGCACCTGCAAAACACAAAAAGAAAAAAGCCTTAAATCTGCCTAAACTACCACATATATAACAAGTAATTGGTAACACAAAAGCTCTCTATCAACGGATAGAGAGCTTTTGTGTTTATTAATTTATAAGAATCTATGCGCATTAGTCCACAATAATTGCATCATGCAAGCGGAAGCTATAAATGTAACATGCTTTCACGGGCATTCCCGTCAATCGCTGCAAGGCCTCTTTATAGAGGTCCATTTGGATTTTATATCGTTTAATGAGTTCTTCTCCGGATGTAACGCGATCCGTTTTGTAATCTACGAGAACCCATTCGCCATCCTCTTCAAAGGCCGTATCAATAATACCTTGGAGGAACAAATTTTCCCCGTCCTCTAAGGTGTCGTATACGCGTTTTCCTTCAAAGAGCATGCTAAACGGCAACTCTCGTTCGATACGTTTTGCATTGATAAGGCGCTTACCAAGATCAGAGCTAAAAAATTTATACAAACTCGTATCGCTTAATAAATTCCGTTCTTCCTCTGTAAAAGTCCCATTCGCCACCAGTGCATCGAGTTCTTTCGTCAAAGAAGCTTGCGTATACGTCACAAGAGGTAGCCATTGCATAGCCTCATGCATCAAGGTCCCCCATTGAGCACCGGTTAATACATCATCTTCAGACTGTAATGCTTGTGGCTTTCGACCGAATACGGAGTTTGCTAGGTCATCTGCTAAAACTTCTACCGTTGCAATCGGTTCATTCAAAGTATCAATAGTTCCTGCTTCAAGTTCTCGTTCTTGGAATCGTCGTTTCAATTCACTAACGGAGATTTTTGCAGTCCGGCGAGTAGCATCATTGTACGGATAGCTATAGTTGAATCGGTCCACGATTTCCTGCGGTAATTCTACGGAATTAACAGCTTTCAACTCCCGTACCTTGTTAATCGTAGTCTCGTCGATATCCGCTTTGTAATCAAGATCACCATAAAGAGAGCCATCATGGATCTCAACCTTTAAACGACACTGTTTATCCGGTAAATCAAAATAAGTTGGCCCTTCGTACTCGATGGCTACGCGCAATGGGTTACCACCATCTAAATGACGAGCAAAGCCCATCATCATCCAATCTAGATAGGTATTAGCTTGTGTGATAATATCTGTCGGTAACTGTTGAGTTTCTACGGAAGCCGCATTTTTAATGAGCTCACCCATGGTGCTTAATACACCTTTAGAATTTTTAAAGCCTTTAATAAAGCCTGTCATGAATAGCTTATCTCGTGCCCGTGTCAAGGCAACATAAAGAATGCGCTGCTCCTCCGCCTTGAGGGCCGCCTCTTTTACGTCTTTCACATAGAACCAAGGCATGGTCGGGAAGGACACTCGAATATCCGGGAAATACCCTTTCAAACCAAGGCCAGCATTTTTATCGATAAGCAGCTCTGAACGCAAGTCCATCATGTTGAATCTTTTTTGTACACCTGATAGGAATACTACAGGAAACTCAAGGCCCTTACTCTTATGAATAGTCATGAGGCGCACCACATTGTCCGCCTCGCTCACCACATTGGCAAGAGGCATATCTTGGTTGCTGTCCCGCAAGCTTTCCACAAAGCGCAAGAACCTAAAGAGCCCACGGAAGCCAGAAGCTTCATAGCCCTTAGCTCTATCATATAAGGCAAGCACATTAGCGCGGCGCACGAGACCATTCGGCATAGCCCCTACATAGTTTACGTAATCTTGAGATTCGTAAATATCCCACAACAAATCGGTCACACCGTGACGACGCGATAAAGTGCGCCACCGCTCCATATGGCAAATGAAAGCTAATAAGCGCTCATCTTGAGCCTCTTCTGCATAGGTTGGCATGAGCGACCATAGGGAACCCTCACCAGACAGGCGCAATGCGCCTAGTTCGTTGACATCAAGACCTACAAGGCCGGAGTGCAATACGGCAGCCATCGGCAAATCTTGTTCAGGATTATCTATGATGGATAACAACGCCAATAAAAGTTGAATCTCTTGTGCTTCAAAGTAACCGTCTCGCTCATTTACAACCGCAGGAATCCCCGCTTGACGCATGGCTTCTACGGCACGCGTACCCCAGCCCGCTAAGGATCTGCGCAAAATAGCAAAGTCTCGCCACTCGATTTGACGGAATGTGCCATCTGGATTTTGCACCTGTTTCTTAGCAGCATGGATTTCCTTGATTTTTTGAATGATGAAATCTAGCTCACGCTCGTTGTTCTCAGGGTCATCCCCTTCATCTTCGTCACTTTCACTAGCACCAAGGGTATCCTTACTCACATCTAAGAGCTGCAATTCCACGTCACCACCGACCCAATCCTCTGGCGCATCCTCTACGATGCGGCCAGGAATGAGCGATTCAGCCTCTGTGTAATTGAGCTCTGCCGCGTCTTCCGTCATGATTTGGTAGAACAAGAAGTTCGTAGCAGCCAAAATATTTGCGTCAGATCGGAAGTTTTTCGCCAAGTCGATACGACGTTCTACCGCATCATTGCCGCCGTACGTATTATATTTCTCCATAAATAGAGAACTATCAGCCATACGAAAGCTATAAATAGCCTGCTTCACGTCCCCCACATAGAATCTATTATCAACGCGAGAGATCAAATTGATAATCGTCTCTTGCACGCCGTTCGTATCTTGGTATTCATCGACCATGATTTCTTTGAAAGTATCTTGCAATTCCTTTGCCACTTCAGATGGCTGAGGGTCATCCTCTGTGCCAGGTTCAACGAGAAGAGCCAAGCATAAATGCTCAAGATCGCTGAAATCCATGATGCCTTGCTCTTGCTTCATGTCTCTATAAGCTTTATGAAAAGCAATCGTCAGTTCTACAAGACCTTCTATGATTGGATATTGAGCCTTAAACTGCTCTTGCAAGGTAGCTTCCGGAACGGTGAATATAGCGTTTTGCATGGCTTTGAGGTCATCTTTATTTTGACCACCTAAAGATCTAAACTCTGCTACCAAAATAGGGTCATAAGCTTGTGCCTCTTTTGAACCCATACGGAATTGATCCTTAATAAAAGTATCCATATGCTTACAAGCATCGCCCATATCATTCCAAGATTGAGCCGCTGAAAGCATGCCTAGTGCAGCCAGTTGATTATCGTATATATTTTGCCATTTGTGAGGCCCTGTCGGATCGAGCAAGATTTGTTCCATCCGCTCTAAGCGCTCGCGAATGCGATTGATAACATCCATGTGATTCGACCACATATATTCACCCCACAACGTATCACTAGGGTTTATGGTCATCGCCTCTTTATAAGGCTCTAAGGCTTTTCGTAGCCATCCATCGGGATTGGCGAGGGACATGGCGTAGTTATACAGGGACATAATCTTCGCCGTTAAGCCTGCATCAGATTTATCATCGCTGAAGAAATCCGCTAGCTCATAGATATTATAAAGGCCCTCTTCATAGGATTTAGTTAATAAATCGGCTAATACCTCTTGTTGTAGCAATGCCATTTCTGCTTCATTGCCGATGCGCGCTGTCGGATTAATGTCGAGCTTATAGAAATAGGACCGGATTACCCATTGGCAAAAGGAATGCAATGTAGAAATATGAGCCGAGGGCAACAGATTGAGCTGTCGTTCAAGGCGCGCTTGTAGTGCAGCATCATCTGTAGATTCCATGGCTTTAGCCAAGGCAAGGCCAATACGAGCGCTCATCTCTTGGGCTGCGGCCTTTGTGAAAGTTACAACCATGAGTTCTTGAACAGATAAGGGATTATCCATGTCCTTAAGGCGCGTAATAATGCGTTCTACTAGGACCGCTGTCTTACCTGAACCGGCAGCGGCCGCAACAAGTAAGGTCTGATTATCTAAAGAGGAGTCCTTAGGCGCTATGATGGCAGACTCCTGCTCTGGCGTCCATTTAACACCCATGGTTTTCACCTCCTTTGCTACTATTATTTCCGTCGTTTAAGACCTCTTTCATCCGTTCTAATGCGTCATTCTCGGACAATTTAGACAAATAATTATATCGATTACGGCTAGAGTCAAAGCGACATACCGTTCTGTAGTCGCAGAATGTACAAGGTCTAAGGCCATTCAATTGATATGGCTTAATCGGGAACTGCCCTTCCCCAATGTGACGACCCGTCTCAGCCATCACGTGATTTGTATAGCGGCACATTATGTCAAATTCACCTGTAGACTTAACCTTCCGCAAATCTCTGCTAGAAATGGTTTGATCTTTTTTCGTAGCAATCGGCACATAAGGCCCTCGCTTAGATCCATAGGACAAGAACTTATTGTCAATATGCGTCAACAACTCTATATCATCGGAGAAGTACCCACTGTTTTGCCAAGCATCGCTTTCATTAGCCAACGAAACTGCATCTTCATAAGATATAGGCGCATCAGCAGGGATTTTAGGGTTCTTCACGTAAGAGTAAACCACCGCCGCAGGGGACATAGATCCGCCATGTGTTTTACCATAAGCGGACTCCAAAGCCAACAGATAGGTCATGAGTTGCAGTTTAAGTCCATAATACACATCTTGGGCCGTCACATGAGCACCACCCGACTTGTAATCGATAACCATGCCATAGGTTTGATCATCCCGTGTATATTCGTCGATGCGGTCAATTTGACCGATGAGTCGCAAGTAACGGTCTTCACCAAGAGGGACCCGAATAGGATCCCAGCCACCTTGACGACCAAAGTCTTGCTCTAAATACTTCGTATCAAAATCGCTGCGCTTAGACCACTCTACGAGGCGGTCTACCGTTACATGTAATGTTCTCTGAACACGTTGCTCGATGGCCTTTTGGTAGGCATCGCTCGTTTCCTCGCCTGCCTGATTCTCTTGTAAAATCTCATTGGCTACAGAGCGACATAGGTTGAGTTGCTCCTCTTCGTCGAGATCACGCCATTGTTTATTATTTTCTAATAGATAATTACCTAAACGCTCTAAATTAGCATGTAAGAACGTACCAATTTCGGGAGCACCAAAGGAACGCACACGGCGCGGTTCTAGCTTCAAACCATATTGAGCATAGAACTTGAACGGACATTGTTGGTATCTCTCTAAACGTGTCACAGAACCAGACATATAGCCTTTAGACAAAAACAGACCATTCACTAAATCCTGCGTTATGACAGGCACATCGTTGTTATCTCGAATGCCACGTGATACCTCCGCTAAACGCGGACGATAGGTTTCGCTTTCACGAGCCCAATTATAGAGGCCCCACCAAAGAGGATTGACCTCATAACCACTAAAGAGCGCCCCCCAACGCTCAGATAGCAATGACAGACTTTGGAGCGGGCGCCACATGTAATCTGCCTCTGTATCAGGTGCAATGGAGAGAGGAATATCTACTGCCTGATCTACGTACCCAAGAGATTCTAATCGCTTTACAACGAGGGATGGCTCAAGACCTGTTCCATCCTCACCAGAGCCCGCATAGGACAAGGTCAACGAATCGGATGCCCGTGTCATGGCGAGATATAATAGGAAATTCTCGTTGAAAGCCTTCGGCAAGGCCCCTTCTGCTAAGGTAATGCCTGCATCGGCCAATTCTTGACGCTCCTTATCCTTGATGAGGCCTTCATCTCCCATACTTTGAGGAAATACGCCTTGGTTGAGGCCCATTACGAACACCTTAGGCCACCACTGGCTGTAACCACGTTCGATAGTGGTAATCACCACATGGTCTAAAAACGGCGGAATCATAGAGTAGTTTACATCGCTAAGGCCTTCTTCGAGGAGGAGCATCATCTCATCCAGAGTCAATATTTCATCCTTCATGACCATAGAAATTTCGTCTATAAAGGAAAGAACCGCATTATACATCTGTTCATGACTAGCTTTGGATTCTTGATCACCTATAGTTTCTGCGTCCTTCGCCCATTCATAGAGCCGCTCTGGCACTTGTAAGATTTCTAATAAACCATAAAGTTGTGTACCCCACTCAGCCCCTGTATGACCCTCCGCATTAGCAGCAAAGTCAAACCATGGAGATAATATATCCATAATGGTTTCTCTTGCTTTGTTAACACGTGCTCTGCGTGGTGCATCTACGTGGCTTTCTTCATCTTGTCCCTCATGAAAGCCTCGTAAGTACGGCCAACTTTCACGTTCCCATTTATAATGATCGATGCCAAACTCGAGAACGTAGTTCTCTAACTCATCTACAGCCTCACGAGTAAGCGGCATCAAGTCCGTCTTGAGCAAGAGAAACATGCTGTCCCGACTATAGTTATGACGCACGATATCAAATAGAGCCGTCAATAGCTCGCCTAATGGATGGTTTTTCATAGGCCGCTGACGGTCAATAAAGTGCGGAATGTCGTAGCGAGCAAAAACCTTTTCTAAAGTATCACCGTAGGTTTCAGACTCGCGGAGCATGATACATACATCTCGGTAACGAGCCTCTTCAGCTGATTCTATATAGGCTAAAATACGACGAGCCACCGCATCGGCTTCGCGTTCCCTGTTATAGCCTCGAATAATCGGAATCGTTGCATCTGTAGAGTTTTTCTTACTAGGGCTAGCAAAGTAATTAGCCTCTAGCTCTTGAACGACTTGAGGGCCCCGTTTTCCCTCAAAGCCAACCCAGTCGATACTAGAATCATAACGCTCAACTAAGGTGTCGTAAATTTCTAAAGGACGGCTGAAGAGATGCTCCCCTCGACGAGCAAATTTTAACGCCTTTGGAGCCATCGGTAAATCAATAGTAATAACGGCTTCCTTCGCCAAGTCAAACAAAGTATAAATCAGCTCGTAGTGTGTGGGCGTAAACCAATGAAAACCATCGATAAAGACATGGCTATTCTCCATGAGAGGAGATTGTGGCAAAGCCTCTACAATTTCCATGATAGGATCGATGTCGCGCTCCCCATGACGACTGAGTTCCTCTTCATAGGCAGACATACAGATAGCTAGCTCGCGCAATTTCTTTTGTAATATATTATTTTTAACAGACTCTGCCCCTCGTTCTAGGTCAGCAGGGCCTACACGAAAGGCGCGGAATTCAGAAAAGAGCTGTTGCAATACGGAGGAAAACTCAGGCCGCTTTGTAGCCTGTTCTAACAGCCCTAGTTCCTTTTGCTTTCGTTTCATTACAAGGCGCAACAACATAGACCGGCCAAAGCTTGATAAACTTGATTGACCAGCCCCTTTTGAGCCTATCGATTGATATACCTGATAACCCAAACGCCCAAAGCCTACGACACGAACTGTAGTAAAACCTTTTTCAAGCATAAATTCAGCTAGCTCCCGTTCTACCCGATAGGTGGCAGGTTCAGGAACAAGCAAAATTATTGGTTCCCCTGGACAATCTGTCATGACCTGACGGATGCGCTCATATACGGCACGTGTCTTGCCTGATCCAGCCCGTCCATAATAGACGCTAATACTCATGAGACCTCCCTAGTGAAACTTTCACCATCTCAATTGATGTAATCCACAAATGTATATTGCTCATATCAGTTAACGCATTAGATATAGCACTACACAAATTAGTTGTAGCACTATACGAATTAGATATAGCATTAAACGAAGTTTTTCGATATAATAAATTACTATACTGATTATTATTATATAGTAATATGACATTCTATGGCTAATTGTACAATATTTGACTCATCTGATTATATTTATTTATAATTAAGATAATATTTTATATTTTATTTACAATTAGCATGAATTCCTATATAATACAAGTTAGTATCTGTGTTATTTGTAAAATCATGTATTTAGGAGTAAATTATTATGAACAAAAAACATTTAGCAACTGCTTTTGCAGTATTTGCAGCGACAACAATGTCTTTCTCTGCTTTTGCTGCAACTATCGATGCTAACGCACGCGCTTATGAACGTGCTTCAGCAGAGCAATATTCTTATCCTGCACCACAAGCGGCTACGCCAGCTTACCAAACTAGTTATGCCACAAGTGCACCGCGCCCTGGTTACAAACCATTGCCAGCAGTGCCTTATACAGCAGGCGATATGGCTCAACAAATGCCTGTATCTAAAGAATTAGGCGATCCAATCTTTGTGGCACCACAAACAACAGCTGTAGGTCTTCAAATCATGGATCCTATCCCTACTGAAGCCCAACCTGTATACCAAGAAACTGTAAACTCCGTAACAGCTAATGGCAACGGCAGTTCCTACGTTTCTCGCTACAAAGCTAACCAATTGAATGCGTTTGACTTATTGTTAAATGGCAAAACTTACACATATGACTTGCCTGCATACACTAATGGCTACCAAGTGAAAACTGCTAGCTCTTACAACCGTGCTGGCAACGGTGTTGCGAATGTATTCTCTACAAACGTAATCACTGAAGCAGTTGTAAATAACAACTCTTTGCGCATCACTGTAAACATGACTCAACCAACAGCTGTGGCAGCCGCTAAATTGCGTTCCATGCAACAATCTGGTCAAGTAGCAAGTGGTGAAGTAGCTGCATTGTTCGCTTACAATGAAAGCTATGATGGTGTAAAACAAGCCGCTCATTATGATATTTTCAACAACAACGGTCGTTACATCGTTGTTAAATCCGGTGCTGTAACTGTACCAAATGGTGCACAACACCCTTACGCAACTGCATTATTCGCAGTAACTGAAGACACTGTAGCAGCTGTAACCGTATCTGGCAACACTGCTGAAGCTTCTGATTTAGTAAAAGGCACTGCATACGCAATTGCACAATCTGCTAAGGTGTCCAATAACAAAGTATCTACTAAATCTAAAAAATAATTTGTTACGAATTTAATTTTATCTGGTGAAAGCCCCCAACTTTCGCTAGCACAAAAGACTATAAATCACTAACTCCCCCAATGAGACAACTCATTAGGGGAGTTTTTATATTTTTTATATTACAGTTGCATTATAGTCCCATTCCAGTTCTATTATAGCCCCGTTATAATCGCGTAAAGACCTCTAATGCCTTATACGCCATTAATCGATAACCACGCTCGTTGGGATGTACCTCTCCGGCAAAGACAATTTGTCCAATTTGATCTGCTTCAAACAAGGTAGTATAGAAATCTATAACTTTAATATTATGTGCCTCTGCGTAGGCTTTTAGGTGTTCATTAACCTCTCGTACAACCAGATCTAATCCGTCCATATCGCTATCAATTTGAGTTTCTAAACCGATGATTACCGTCCCTTTTGTACTAGCAAGCTCAATAGCTTTCACCAAAGCCTTGTACACATAGGTACTATCTCGACCTTGTAAAATATCGTTAGTGCCACACATCAAGAAAATATAACGTGTTGGATCGGATACAGCAGTAACCGCCCAATTTTCAATATTATATATCATCCCCTGTACGGAGCAGCCATCTTCACCATAATTTGTAAAATTAACACCCTCTATGGATGCATCACAGATTTCGACCCAACCCCGTCCATAAGGCACATCATAGCCACGCGTAATGCTATCGCCAAAACAGATGATTTCCATTTACATCCCTCCTGTACTATGACTCAATCATATAATAAAAGAACACCATACACAATATACATATTAATTACAAAAAGGACCCGTTTTGAACTGCCCTCCAATTAGATACAATTTTTAGAAAGGCAGTTCATTTACGGATCCTTTTATATTATTTAAGACGAATGAAGAACAATGCACATGCACCGATAATAGGCGCTATAGCGATAGACATCAAGGACATTTGGTAACTGCCCGTCATGACGAGGACATTGCCCAAGAGCAGTGGTGCCAAGAGAGCACCAATTTGGTTAAACAAATTTACAAAGCCTGCTGTTGTGCCGCGTAAATGAGGCGCTGCAGATTGAACTACAAGGGCATTGGTCAACGCACTATGCATAAAGGCACCTATACCGAGGATTGGACCTGTTACAAAGAGCATATTTGGATTTGCCGTACTTGCAAACAAGATTAAAGCTGGCGCAAATAAGAACATAACGAGCGCCGCTAAATGGTTCTTCTTAATTGGCAAAATATCAGATAAAATACCGATCGTTGGTTTTGCAATTAGCGCAGCCGTACCGAACACGCTCATGACTTGGCCTGCATAGATAGCCGTTACACCTAATTGTTTAACCATGTACAAGTTCGCCCATTGCGTTACGCCCCAAGTCGTACCTGTTGCGAAGAAGCCAGCAATGGCCAAGCAACGAATGTTACGGTTAGAAACGATGTGCTTCAAGTTTTCTACTAAAGACGTTTGGCCTACGCCAAGCTTAGCAGCCGCTGCAGAAGCCTCGGCTTCTCGTTGTGCGAGAATTTCTACACTAGGCTTACGCACCGTGAAGTAACATAACACGAGTACTACCAATGGCAAGATTGCTGTAGCAAGGAATGCAGTTTGCCAACCGTAATGTGTAGCCACATACGGTGCGTAAAGGTTTACCGTAGTAATACCAAAGGAAGTACAACTCATGAAGATACCTACGGCCGCACCGCGTTGGTTCGGACCGAAGTGATCGCCGATAGCACTCAAGCAAGAAGCTTGTACAGGGCCAGACATAACACCTAGCAAGAAGCGCAAGCCCCAAGCCATGTTATAGTCTGTAATGGTACTCATCAAAGCCGTTACAGCAGCCATACCAATCAAACTAAACAAGATAGTACGTCTATAACCGATTTTATCGGCTAAGATGCCACCTGGTAATACCGTTAACGCATACCCAAAGTAAAAGGCCGAAATGTGTTGAGCCCCCATCTTAGCTGTAAAATGCAACGCCTCATTGAGGATAGGCATAACAGATGCCCAAGACAAGCGCATAACAAAGCTCAACAAAAACGTGAGCCACACGCTAAGGAGAATTAAAATCTGAGTTCGTGAGAAACTAAGTCGATTCATACGAGCCCCTTTCTACAGAATAAAAACATATAAAGTAATCATACTATAAATAGAAATATTTTTTCAAATACAAAGCATGACGAGTAATACAAAAGAACCCTCTACCGATTAGATAAAGGGTTCTCTCTAGTATTATACAAGGAACGGGCTCCAATTGCCTTACCAAGTATATCAATAAATCAAAAGAAACGAGCAACAGGCAACAAATGGCCCAACCAATCTCTAAAGATTTATAGTATACAAATAGTATAGCATGGGTGCGAGATTAAAGATATATATAAAGCGCTCTAGGCATAACCTAAAGGGCTTTATACTACTTGCTTACATAAAAGTACGAGACCAATCATAGGTATATCTAGATTACAGTAAATCTATTATAGGTAATTCAAGAATATCTTTCGTTGTTAATTCTCCAATTTTCTTTTCGATAAAAGACAACTTCCTATTTTTCACTAATTTGTCATCATGGAACGCATATTCGTAGATTTTTCCATTTGTTTTATTATAGACATATCCATAATAATCATCCTGATCATTCTCATCTTCAACAAAATTCATGAAGAATATTTCATCATCTTGATTTAATCTCTCTATTACTGCACTGTATAAATTTGGCACCTCATTTACTACAAAACTTGTACATTCCAAAACACTTTCCAGTAAAATTCCAGATGTTAATTCTTTAGGCTCCATTGATTTAACTCCTATCTTTCTAAATAGGCTACTCAGGCTTGCATCCATTTATCTATATTTCTTAATATCCTGTAAGGTAATTATACTATTTCTTAAATCATCTAAAAATAACAATTGAATTTCATATTCACGTTTTAAATTTTCGTCCTCTATTTTGCCATCTTCGGAGTATGGGAAATTCGCTAAAGCATCTTTCCAGTTAATTACGTTTTCAGCACATGCAGCAAAGTAATAACTATCAGATGATTTTTGTTGTATACCTAGTAACATATTTCTAATCGAAGCTAATAATTCTATAGTTCCTTGTGTTTCTACCATATCATTTAATGGATCATCATCATCCCAATTTATATCTTCTATAGCTTTTTGAGAGATTCCAATATTTATTTGGGAGAAATCATACCAACCAGCTTTAATGATAGCATCACAGAGTTGGTAGTTCACATTTGAATGAGTTATTTTAGTCATATTTTCATTTATTTTTTTCTCAATGATCAGTGCATTACAGCACCAAGCCGCAAATTTACATTTCTTCTGTAGATCCATTTGATCTAAAAGAGATTGTACTTTTTCAATATGTAATTCTATATTCATAACTCATCCTTTCATTAATCATATACACCACCAGCACCGTCAACACTTTGTTATGGACAGATTGCGCCATTTCACTTAGGTTTCGGGCAGCCATTGGGCGTTGTAGCCGTAGTTTGTGGTGTGACCAACAAGAGAGAAATTTGGTAGAAGCCGCGTGTATGTTACGCACATACCCCATACCATAATTAAAAGTTTCATACAGGCTACAGTTTGCTTTTTTTCATTCGAAAGAAAATTTTAACATTTTTGATAACCGATTTATAAAATATAGAATTGCCAAATGTTCATCTTCGTAACAATATTCTTCGGTTCTCAATCCTCTTTCAGAATAGAATATATGCCATTTTTTATTTTCTTCAACAATACATAATGATTCATCATTTACTTCATTGATTGAGTAACTATCTTCTGGTACTCCTTTATTTTTAAGATATGAATTTAATTCATTAATTTTTAACATTTTCCTATTTTCACCTCTTCCAGATGCTCAGATTCTATATATGATTTAACAGATTTTAGCAATTCATACTGTATCCCTAATCCAATTTCTCCGAACTACGGCATAATTTTACTTGCAGCTACATTATCAATTGGTTTCAATGACGTAATGGCCGTCCGGATTTTTGCTGAACCAAATCTGTTCGCTTTTTTAGGGACATATAAAAGGGAGTCGTCTGAAAAATTTCAGACGACCTTACTACACTGTTGGGGTTTAACACAGTCTATGCTTGTCAGGAGATATAAAAAGATATCAAAATACAGATAGAGTAGTAAAAGTTTTAATATATCTTTAGGCTCTCTTGGTAAAATTCAAATAACTCTTTTGCATATTTTTTATAAGAAGGAATCTTAATTGCTTTCAAAAAATTTATTAAATCTTTTTCTGATTTTCTCAATAGTAAAATTTCTATAGAGTTTACAATGAGGAAAGTCTTAGCCTGACCAATTAATATAATATCATCACTATCTTCTTCATCTTCCTCAAAGTCACAGTAATCTTCTGACAATTTTGATATTTTTATTTTAAAAATAGCATAAAAATCTAGTTATCCGCATAAAAACTGGACTTATCACACTTTATCAAGGTCAAAACCACTCAATTTACTACTAATTTACTACTTATGAATGAGCTTTGATACGACGATTTATCCTTGAAAAGTGAAGATATAAAGATACTTCCAATAAAATTTGAATATTTAATAGGTAGACACTTCAAAAAATGAGGTGTCTATTTTTTTACCCGATTTTGAAAGGAAGTGAACTTATGAAAACAAAAAATCAAGAATCAAAAGGTCGTTCCCCACTCTTTAAGACCATCAAACATTCATTCAGCCAATAAAAAAGAAAGGATAGGTAAAAATATGGAACTTAAATTTGTGATTCCCAACATGGAAAAAACATTCGGCAATTTAGAATTTGCTGGCGAGGATAAAGTCGTTCAGCGAAGAATCAACGGACGGCTAACTGTCTTATCAAGAAGCTATAATCTCTATTCTGATGTTCAAAGAGCAGATGATATTGTGGTGGTGCTTCCTGCTGAAGCTGGCGAAAAACATTTCGGCTTTGAGGAACGTGTGAAGTTAGTCAATCCACGTATTACCGCAGAGGGCTACAAAATCGGCACTCGTGGTTTTACAAATTACCTTTTACATGCTGACGACATGATAAAAGAATAAAGAAAGAGAGGAAAAATGATGAGATTAGCAAATGGCATTGTATTAGATAAAGACACGACTTTTGGAGAATTGAAATTCTCTGCTCTACGTCGTGAAGTGAGAATCCAAAATGAAGACGGGTCGGTTTCAGATGAAATCAAGGAACGTACCTATGACTTAAAATCCAAAGGACAAGGACGCATGATTCAAGTAAGTATTCCTGCCAGCGTGCCTTTGAAAGAGTTTGATTATAACGCACGGGTGGAACTTATCAATCCCATTGCGGACACCGTTGCTACTGCCACCTATCAAGGAGCAGATGTTGACTGGTATATCAAGGCAGACGATATTGTGCTGACAAAGGATTCTAGTTCATTCAAAGCTCAACCACAAGCAAAGAAAGAACCGACACAAGACAAATAGTCGCTAGGTAGAAAGGAGACTTTTTCGCATGAAACAGCGTGGTAAAAGGATTCGCCCATCTGGTAAAGATTTAGTCTTTCATTTTACGATAGCGTCACTCCTGCCTGTTTTCCTGCTGGTTGTCGGACTGTTTCATGTGAAGACAATCCAGCAGATCAACTGGCAGGATTTTAACCTATCACAAGCAGATAAGATTGACATTCCCTATTTAATTATCAGTTTCAGTGTCGCAATTCTTATCTGCTTGCTGGTAGCGTTTGTATTCAAACGGGTTCGCTATGATACGGTTAAACAACTTTACCACCGTCAAAAACTGGCAAAGATGATACTTGAAAACAAGTGGTATGAATCTGAACAGGTCAAAACAGAGGGTTTCTTTAAAGATAGTGCTGGTCGTACAAAGGAAAAGATAACCTACTTCCCTAAAATGTATTATCGACTTAAAAATGGCTTGATACAGATACGGGTGGAAATCACGCTGGGAAAATATCAAGACCAACTCTTACACTTGGAAAAGAAATTAGAGAGTGGCTTGTACTGTGAGCTGACGGATAAAGAGTTAAAGGATTCCTATGTGGAATATACTTTGCTCTATGACACCATAGCCAGTCGTATTTCTATTGATGAAGTAGAAGCTAAAGATGGTAAACTTCGCTTAATGAAAAACGTATGGTGGGAATATGATAAGCTCCCTCATATGTTGATTGCTGGTGGTACAGGTGGCGGTAAAACTTACTTTATACTGACACTGATTGAAGCCTTGCTTCATACAGATTCAAAACTGTATATTCTTGACCCGAAAAATGCTGATCTTGCGGACTTAGGTTCTGTGATGGCAAATGTCTACTATAGAAAAGAAGACTTGCTTTCTTGCATTGAAACATTCTATGAAGAAATGATGAAACGTAGTGAGGAAATGAAGCAGATGAAGAACTATAAGACTGGCAAAAATTATGCTTACTTAGGTCTCCCGGCACACTTCTTAATCTTTGATGAATACGTCGCTTTCATGGAAATGCTGGGAACAAAAGAAAACACCGCAGTTATGAATAAGCTGAAACAGATTGTCATGTTAGGTCGTCAAGCTGGCTTCTTTCTAATACTGGCTTGTCAACGTCCAGACGCAAAATATTTAGGCGACGGAATCCGTGATCAGTTTAATTTCAGAGTGGCTTTAGGTCGTATGTCTGAAATGGGCTATGGCATGATGTTTGGCAGTGACGTACAAAAGGATTTCTTCTTAAAGCGAATCAAAGGTCGTGGCTATGTTGATGTAGGAACAAGTGTCATATCAGAGTTTTATACTCCCCTTGTACCAAAAGGATATGATTTCTTGGAGGAAATTAAAAAGTTATCCAACAGCAGACAGTCCACGCAGGCGACGTGCGAAGCGGAAGTCGCAGGTGTGGACTGATCTTGCTGGCTGGTGTGGCAATAGCCACGCCAGCACTTAACCCCCCGTTTCTAACAGGGGGGTACAAATCGACAGGAAACAGTCAAAAAAACATTAGAAAATCCTTTGGTTACAAGGGATTTACAAAATTTCAGCGTATGTCAAATGGGCTTTAAAAGTTGACATACGCCTTTTTGATTGGAGGGATTTTTACTGAATGAACAAACTTGGTTACAGCATTTAAAAGAAAAACGCTTGGCTTATGGACTATCTCAAAACCGTTTAGCTGTTGCGACTGGTATTACAAGGCAGTATCTAAGCGATATTGAAACAGGAAAAGTCAAGCCATCAGAGGATTTACAGCAGTCCCTTTGGGAAGCTCTGGAACGCTTCAATCCCGACGCTCCCCTTGAAATGCTGTTTGATTATGTAAGAATTCGCTTTCCGACAACAGACGTACAGCAGGTGGTCGAAAACATCTTACAACTGAAACTGTCCTATTTTCTTCATGAGGACTATGGTTTCTATTCTTATTCAGAGCATTATGCTTTAGGCGACATATTCGTCCTTTGCTCCCATGAACTGGACAAAGGAGTTCTGGTGGAATTGAAAGGTCGTGGGTGCAGACAATTTGAAAGCTATCTTCTGGCACAACAAAGAAGCTGGTATGAGTTCTTTATGGACGTTTTGGTGGCTGGCGGTGTGATGAAACGCCTTGACCTTGCCATTAACGATAAGACAGGGATTTTAAATATCCCTGTACTCACTGAAAAGTGCCAACAGGAAGAATGTATCTCCGTCTTCCGCAGTTTTAAAAGCTATCGCAGTGGCGAACTGGTACGCAAAGAGGAAAAGGAATGTATGGGAAACACCCTCTATATCGGTTCATTACAAAGTGAAGTTTATTTCTGTATCTATGAAAAGGACTACGAGCAGTACAAGAAAAATGATATTCCCATTGAAGACGCAGAAGTAAAAAACCGTTTTGAGATTCGATTGAAAAATGAGCGTGCCTATTATGCAGTCCGTGATTTACTCGTCTATGACAATCCAGAGCATACCGCCTTTAAAATTATCAATCGGTATATCCGTTTTGTAGATAAAGACGATTCCAAACCTCGTTCTGATTGGAAACTGAATGAAGAATGGGCTTGGTTTATTGGGAACAATCGTGAACGATTAAAACTAACCACAAAACCAGAGCCTTACTCCTTCCAAAGGACGCTGAACTGGCTATCTCATCAAGTTGCCCCGACCTTAAAGGTTGCGATTAAACTTGATGAAATCAACCAGACGCAGGTTGTAAAAGACATTCTCGACCATGCGAAACTGACAGACCGACACAAGCAGATTTTGAAGCAACAGTCAGTAAAAGAACAGGACGTGATAACAACAAAAAAATAACTCAAATACAAATTCATTGAATATAGAGAGGAGAACATTTTTATGAATTTTGGACAAAACCTTTATAACTGGTTTCTATCAAACGCTCAATCACTGGTGCTTTTAGCAATCGTTGTGATTGGCTTGTATCTTGGCTTCAAGCGTGAGTTTAGCAAACTGATTGGCTTTTTAATTATTGCGATTATTGCGGTTGGCTTAGTCTTCAACGCTGCTGGAGTAAAAGACATTTTACTAGAGCTATTCAATCGCATTATTGGTGCTTAAATAAAACCGTTCTTTTGTGGAATATAAGTGGTTTTCTTATGTTCCGCAAAGGAATGGTACACCAAACGAAGTGCGGTAGGGATTTTTGAATCTCTACAAAGAAAGGACGTGAATATATGGACGATATGCAAGTCTATATTGCGAATTTAGGCAAATACAATGAGGGCGAATTGGTCGGTGCGTGGTTTACCTTTCCCATTGACTTTGAGGAAGTCAAAGAGAAAATCGGCTTGAATGATGAATATGAGGAATACGCCATTCATGACTACGAGTTACCCTTTACGGTTGACGAATACACTTCCATTGGCGAACTCAATCGACTATGGGAAATGGTATCGGAATTACCCGAAGAATTACAATCGGAGCTATCTGCTCTGCTCACTCATTTTTCAAGCATTGAAGAACTAAGCGAACATCAAGAGGATATTATCATTCATTCCGATTGTGATGATATGTATGACGTGGCACGCTACTACATTGAAGAAACGGGTGCTTTAGGCGAAGTACCAGCTAGTCTTCAAAACTATATTGATTATCAAGCCTATGGTCGGGATTTAGACCTTTCAGGAACGTTTATCTCAACCAATCATGGGATTTTTGAAATCGTCTATTAAATCTGTCGGTACATTACTACTGGCAGATTTTCTATTTTACGGGGTGGCTCAATCAGCTACCCCTATTTTTTATGAAAGGATTGATTACATGAAGAAAATACGAAGCTATACCAGTATCTGGTCTGTGGAAAAGGTACTGTATTCTATCAATGATTTTAGACTTCCGTTTCCCATAACCTTTACGCAAATGACATGGTTTGTCGTGTCACTCTTTGCAGTGATGATACTTGGCAACTTGCCCCCTCTTTCCATGATAGAGGGAGCATTTCTCAAATACTTTGGGATTCCTGTGGCTTTCACATGGTTTATGTCTACAAAAACTTTTGATGGTAAAAAGCCTTATGGATTTTTGAAGTCTGTCATTGCTTATGCACTGCGACCAAAGCTGACCTATGCAGGAAAAAAAGTAACGCTTGGCAGAAACCAGCCACAAGAAGCCATTACAGCAGTTAGGAGTGAATTTTATGGCATATCCAATTAAATACATTGAAAACAATCTCGTCTGGAATAAAGACGGGGAATGTTATGCTTACTATGAGCTTGTTCCTTACAATTACTCATTTCTAAGTCCAGAACAGAAAATACAAGTGCATGATTCTTTCAGACAGCTTATCGCACAAAATCGTGATGGCAAAATTCATGCTTTACAAATCAGTACAGAATCCAGCATACGTTCTGCACAAGAGCGTTCCAAAAATGAAGTCACTGGCAAGCTCAAAGCGGTTGCCTATGACAAAATCGACCAACAGACAGACGCTTTAATATCCATGATTGGCGAAAATCAAGTGAACTACCGTTTCTTTATCGGCTTTAAGTTGCTTCTCAACGATCAGGAGTTTTCTATGAAAAGTCTTACCGTTGAAGCAAAAAATGCTTTGTCTGATTTTGTCTATGATGTGAACCATAAGCTGATGGGCGATTTTGTTAGTATGAGTAATGATGAAATCCTGCGTTTTCAGAAGATGGAAAAGCTCTTAGAAAATAAAATCTCTCGTCGTTTCAAAATCCGCAGGTTAGATAAGGACGACTTCGGCTATCTGATTGAACACCTTTACGGACAGACAGGCACTGCCTATGAAGAGTATGAGTACCATCTATCAAAGAAAAAGCTGGATAATGAAACGCTGATTAAATACTATGACTTGATTAAGCCTACTCGCTGTTTGGTGGAAGAAAAACAGCGATATTTGAAAATCCAGCAGGAAGATGAAACCGTCTATGTAGCTTACTTTACCATTAACAGCATTGTCGGAGAACTGGACTTCCCGTCCTCTGAAATCTTCTACTACCAGCAACAGCAATTTACATTCCCGATTGATACGTCAATGAATGTGGAAATTGTAGCGAATCGTAAAGCCCTATCTACTGTCCGCAATAAAAAGAAAGAACTGAAAGACTTGGATAACCACGCTTGGCAAAGTGATAATGAAACCAGCTCCAATGTGGCGGAAGCTCTGGAAAGTGTGAATGAGCTGGAAACCAATTTAGACCAAAGCAAGGAATCTATGTACAAGCTGTCTTATGTGGTAAGGGTATCAGCAAATGATCTTGACGAACTCAAACGTCGTTGTAATGAAGTGAAAGATTTTTATGACGATTTAAGCGTAAAACTGGTACGACCATTTGGGGATATGCTCGGCTTACATGAAGAATTTTTACCTGCCAGCAAGCGTTATATGAATGATTATATTCAATACGTGACCTCTGATTTCCTCGCTGGTTTAGGTTTTGGTGCTACTCAAATGCTGGGGGAAAATGAGGGGATTTATGTTGGCTACAGCTTAGATACTGGACGCAATGTCTATCTGAAACCTGCTCTTGCCAGTCAAGGGGTTAAGGGTTCAGTAACCAATGCGTTAGCGTCGGCTTTTGTTGGTTCGCTGGGTGGTGGTAAATCCTTTGCGAATAACCTTATCGTCTATTATGCGGTGCTTTATGGGGCACAAGCAGTGATTGTAGACCCAAAAGCAGAACGTGGCAGATGGAAAGAAACCTTGCCAGAGATTTCCCATGAAATCAATATCGTCACTCTGACTTCTGATGAGAAAAACAAAGGCTTACTTGACCCTTATGTGATTATGAAAAATCCCAAAGATTCTGAATCACTGGCTATTGATATTCTGACATTCCTTACGGGGATTTCCTCTCGTGATGGGGAACGCTTCCCAATCCTTAGAAAAGCCATTCGTGCAGTAACCAATAGTGAAGTACGAGGGTTGATGAAAGTGATTGAGGAATTACGGGTTGAGAATACGCCACTAAGTACCAGTATAGCCGACCATATCGAAAGTTTTACAGACTATGACTTTGCACATTTATTATTCAGTAATGGTTATGTGGAGCAGTCTATCAGCTTAGAAAAACAACTGAACATTATACAGGTTGCGGACTTGGTACTTCCCGACAAGGAAACTTCCTTTGAGGAATATACCACTATGGAGCTTTTATCCGTTGCTATGCTGATTGTCATTAGTACCTTTGCTTTAGACTTTATCCATACAGACCGAAGCATTTTCAAGATTGTAGATTTAGACGAAGCATGGAGCTTTTTACAGGTAGCACAAGGAAAAACACTATCTATGAAGCTGGTTCGGGCTGGTCGTGCTATGAACGCTGGGGTATATTTCGTGACCCAAAATACAGACGACCTCTTAGATGAAAAACTGAAAAATAACCTCGGCTTAAAATTTGCATTTCGTTCCACTGACCTTAACGAGATTAAAAAGACCTTAGCCTTTTTTGGTGTAGACCCAGAGGACGAAAACAATCAGAAGCGATTGCGTGATTTGGAAAACGGGCAATGCCTTATCAGTGATTTATATGGTCGTGTCGGTGTGATACAGTTCCACCCTGTATTTGAAGAACTGCTCCATGCCTTTGATACCAGACCACCTGTGCGAAAAGAGGTGTAAATGTGAAACCATCAATAGTAAACAGAATAAAATCAAACTGGACGCTGAAACGTCTAGGTAAAGTGGCAATGACAGTGGCTTTCACACTTGTGATTGCCATTTTTCTTTTAGCCATGCTGGGAACGGTGGTTCAAGCTGCGGGCTTGGTAGATGATACGGTCAATGTGGCAAATGAATACAGCCGATACCCACTTGAAAACTATCAACTGGATTTTTATGTGGATAATAGCTGGGGCTGGCTTCCGTGGAACTGGTCGGACGGGATTGGAAAACAGGTCATGTATGGACTATATGCCATTACCAATTTTATTTGGACAATCAGTTTGTATGTTTCCAATGCGACAGGTTACTTAGTACAGGAAGCCTATTCCTTAGACTTCATTTCCGCTACAGCAGATTCCATTGGTAAGAATATGCAGACCTTAGCTGGTGTGAGTGCAAACGGATTTTCAACAGAGGGTTTCTATGTTGGATTCCTCTTACTCTTGATTTTGGTTCTTGGGGTTTATGTTGCCTATACGGGACTGATAAAGAGAGAAACCACAAAGGCAATTCATGCCATTATGAATTTTGTGCTGGTGTTTATCCTATCGGCTTCCTTTATTGCCTACGCTCCCGACTACATTAAAAAAATCAATGACTTTTCATCAGACATCAGTAATGCCAGTTTATCACTTGGCACGAAGATTGTCATGCCCCATTCCGATAGTCAAGGCAAGGACAGCGTGGACTTAATCAGAGATAGCCTGTTTTCCATACAGGTTCAGCAACCGTGGCTACTGCTTCAATACAACAGTTCAGACATTGAAAGTATCGGTATTGACCGTGTGGAAAGCCTGCTCTCCACCAGCCCAGATTCCAACAATGGCGAAGACAGAGAAAAAATTGTTGCGGAAGAAATTGAAGACAGAAGCAATACCAATCTAACCATTACAAAGACCATTAACCGTTTAGGTACAGTCTTCTTCCTATTTGTCTTCAATATTGGGATTTCCATATTTGTATTCCTATTAACAGGAATCATGATTTTCTCGCAGGTACTTTTTATCATCTATGCTATGTTTCTGCCTGTGAGCTTTATTTTAAGCATGATTCCATCATTTGATGGTATGTCAAAACGAGCCATAACAAAGCTCTTTAATACCATTTTGACACGAGCTGGAATCACATTGATTATTACGACAGCATTTAGTATTTCAACCATGCTCTATACCTTATCGGCTGGTTATCCGTTCTTTTTGATTGCTTTTCTACAGATTGTGACCTTTGCAGGAATCTACTTCAAGCTGGGCGATTTAATGAGTATGTTTTCTCTACAGAGTAACGATTCTCAAAGTGTGGGAAGTCGTGTGATGAGAAAACCTCGTATGCTTATGCACGCTCACATGCACCGTCTACAGCGGAAACTTGGACGTTCCATGACTACTCTAGGGGCTGGGTCTGCCATTGTTACAGGTAAAAAAGGACAGTCGGGTTCGGGGAGTTCTGCAAGGACACAAGCAGATCACTCCCGACCAGACGGAAAGGAAAAATCAACACTTGGAAAACGTATCGGTCAAACCATCGGTACAGTAGCTGATACCAAAGACAGAATGGTAGACACTGCTAGTGGTTTGAAAGAACAGGTTAAAGATTTGCCGACCAATGCAAGATATGCAGTATATCAAGGAAAATCCAAAGTAAAAGAGAATGTCCGTGATTTAACCAGTAGTATTTCTCAAACCAAAGCGGACAGAGCCAGTGGACGCAAGGAACAGCAGGAACAAAGGCGAAAAACCATTGCGAAGCGTCGCTCTGAAATGGAACAGGTCAAACAGAAAAAACAGCCTGCTTCTTCTGTTCATGAAAGACCGACTACAAGACAAGAACAATATCATGATGAACAGACCTCAAAACAGTCTAATATTCAGACTTCATATAAGGAATCTCAACAAGCCAAACAAGAGCGTCCAGCAGTTAAGTCCGATTTTTCAAGTCCAAAAGTGGAACGCCAAGGCAATACCGTTCAAGAAAAAACCGTTCAAAAGCCAGCAACTTCAACCACTACAGCAGATAGAACTTCACAACGTCCAATCACAAAAGAACGTCCGTCTACTGTTCAAAGAGTACCACTACAAAATACAAGAAGTAGACCACCAATCAAAACCGCCACCATTAAGAAAGTCGGTAAGAAACCATGAAGTTGAAAACTTTAGTGATTGGTGGTTCTGGATTATTCTTGATGGTCTTCTCACTGCTTCTGTTTGTTGCCATTTTATTTTCAGATGAACAGGACAGCGGAATTTCCAATATTCATTATGGAGGTGTGAATGTTTCCGCAGAAGTGCTGGCTCATAAGCCTATGGTAGAAAAATATGCCAAAGAATATGGCGTTGAAGAATATGTCAACATACTTCTTGCGATTATACAGGTGGAATCGGGCGGTACTGCGGAAGATGTTATGCAGTCCTCGGAATCCCTCGGTCTTCCACCTAATTCATTGAGTACAGAAGAATCCATTAAGCAAGGTGTGAAGTATTTCAGTGAATTATTAGCCAGTAGCGAAAGGCTCAGTGTAGATTTAGAATCGGTTATCCAGTCCTACAATTATGGTGGTGGTTTCTTAGGGTATGTGGCTAATCGTGGAAATAAATATACCTTTGAACTGGCTCAAAGTTTCTCAAAAGAGTATTCAGGTGGCGAAAAAGTGTCTTACCCCAATCCCATAGCCATACCTATCAATGGGGGCTGGCGATACAACTATGGCAATATGTTTTATGTGCAACTGGTAACGCAGTATCTTGTCACAACAGAGTTTGATGATGATACGGTACAAGCCATCATGGACGAAGCACTGAAATATGAGGGCTGGCGATACGTTTACGGTGGAGCTTCCCCGACTACTTCTTTTGATTGTAGCGGACTGACACAATGGACGTATGGAAAAGCTGGAATTAACTTACCACGAACCGCACAACAGCAATATGATGTGACCCAGCATATCCCACTATCGGAAGCACAAGCTGGCGATTTGGTTTTCTTTCATTCTACCTATAACGCTGGCTCTTATATTACTCATGTTGGGATATACCTTGGCAATAACCGTATGTTTCATGCAGGCGACCCAATCGGTTATGCCGACTTAACAAGCCCCTACTGGCAACAGCATTTAGTGGGAGCAGGACGAATCAAACAATGAGAAAGGAAGATTTAATGATGAAATTTAGAAAAAATCAGAATAAAGAAAAACAGATACCAAAGGAAAAGAAACCTCGTGTCTATAAGGTCAATCCTCATAAAAAGGTTGTGATTGCCTTGTGGGTACTTTTAGGGCTTAGTTTCAGCTTTGCGATATTCAAGCACTTTACAGCTATAGATACTCATACTATTCACGAAACAACTATCATAGAAAAGGAATACGTTGATACTCATCATGTAGAAAATTTTGTAGAGAACTTTGCGAAAGTCTACTATTCATGGGAGCAATCCGATAAGTCCATTGATAATCGAATGGAAAGTCTAAAAGGCTATCTGACAGATGAACTTCAAGCTCTCAATGTTGATACAGTACGCAAAGATATTCCTGTATCGTCTTCTGTAAGAGGATTTCAGATATGGACGGTAGAGCCAACTGGCGACAATGAGTTTAATGTAACCTACAGTGTAGACCAGCTCATTACAGAGGGAGAAAATACAAAGACCGTCCACTCTGCTTATATAGTGAGTGTCTATGTAGATGGTTCTGGAAATATGGTACTGGTTAAGAATCCGACCATTACCAACATACCTAAGAAATCAAGTTATAAACCAAAAGCCATTGAAAGTGAGGGGACGGTTGATTCCATTACAACCAATGAAATCAATGAGTTTTTAACGACGTTCTTCAAGCTCTATCCTACAGCGACAGCCAGTGAACTTTCCTACTATGTGAATGACGGGATATTAAAACCAATCGGAAAAGAGTACATCTTTCAAGAACTGGTAAATCCTATTCACAATCGTAAGGATAATCAAGTCACGGTATCGCTGACAGTGGAGTATATCGACCAGCAGACCAAAGCAACGCAGGTATCTCAATTTGATTTGGTACTTGAAAAGAACGGGAGTAATTGGAAGATTATAGAATAACAAATATTGGTACATTATTACAGCTATTTTGTAATCACGTACTCTCTTTGATAAAAAATTGGAGATTCCTTTACAAATATGCTCTTACGTGCTATTATTTAAGTATCTATTTAAAAGGAGTTAATAAATATGCGGCAAGGTATTCTTAAATAAACTGTCAATTTGATAGTGGGAACAAATAATTGGATGTCCTTTTTTAGGAGGGCTTAGTTTTTTGTACCCAGTTTAAGAATACCTTTATCATGTGATTCTAAAGTATCCGGAGAATATCTGTATGCTTTGTATGCCTATGGTTATGCATAAAAATCCCAGTGATAAGAGTATTTATCACTGGGATTTTTATGCCCTTTTGGGCTTTTGAATGGAGGAAAATCACATGAAAATTATTAATATTGGAGTTTTAGCTCATGTTGATGCGGGAAAAACTACCTTAACAGAAAGCTTATTATATAACAGTGGAGCGATTACAGAATTAGGAAGCGTGGACAGAGGTACAACGAAAACGGATAATACGCTTTTAGAACGTCAGAGAGGAATTACAATTCAGACGGCGATAACCTCTTTTCAGTGGAAAAATACTAAGGTGAACATCATAGACACGCCAGGACATATGGATTTTTTAGCAGAAGTATATCGTTCATTATCAGTATTAGATGGGGCAATTCTACTGATTTCTGCAAAAGATGGCGTACAAGCACAAACTCGTATATTGTTTCATGCACTTAGGAAAATAGGTATTCCCACAATCTTTTTTATCAATAAGATTGACCAAAATGGAATTGATTTATCAACGGTTTATCAGGATATTAAAGAGAAACTTTCTGCGGAAATTGTAATCAAACAGAAGGTAGAACTGCATCCTAATATGCGTGTAATGAACTTTACCGAATCTGAACAATGGGATATGGTAATAGAAGGAAATGATTACCTTTTGGAGAAATATACGTCTGGGAAATTATTGGAAGCATTAGAACTCGAACAAGAGGAAAGCATAAGATTTCATAATTGTTCCCTGTTCCCTGTTTATCACGGAAGTGCAAAAAACAATATAGGGATTGATAACCTTATAGAAGTGATTACGAATAAATTTTATTCATCAACACATCGAGGTCAGTCTGAACTTTGCGGAAAAGTTTTCAAAATTGAGTATTCGGAAAAAAGACAGCGTCTTGCATATATACGTCTTTATAGTGGCGTACTGCATTTGCGAGATTCGGTTAGAATATCGGAAAAGGAAAAAATAAAAATTACAGAAATGTATACTTCAATAAATGGTGAATTATGTAAAATCGATAAGGCTTATTCCGGGGAAATTGTTATTTTGCAGAATGAGTTTTTGAAGTTAAATAGTGTTCTTGGAGATACAAAGCTATTGCCACAGAGAGAGAGAATTGAAAATCCCCTCCCTCTGCTGCAAACGACTGTTGAACCGAGCAAACCTCAACAAAGGGAAATGTTACTTGATGCACTTTTAGAAATCTCCGACAGTGACCCGCTTCTGCGATATTATGTGGATTCTGCGACACATGAAATCATACTTTCTTTCTTAGGGAAAGTACAAATGGAAGTGACTTGTGCTCTGCTGCAAGAAAAGTATCATGTGGAGATAGAAATAAAAGAGCCTACAGTCATTTATATGGAAAGACCGTTAAAAAAAGCAGAGTATACCATTCACATCGAAGTTCCACCGAATCCTTTCTGGGCTTCCATTGGTCTATCTGTAGCACAGCTTCCATTAGGGAGCGGAGTACAGTATGAGAGCTCGGTTTCTCTTGGATACTTAAATCAATCGTTTCAAAATGCAGTTATGGAGGGGATACGCTATGGCTGTGAACAAGGATTGTATGGTTGGAATGTGACGGACTGTAAAATCTGTTTTAAGTATGGCTTATACTATAGCCCTGTTAGTACCCCAGCAGATTTTCGGATGCTTGCTCCTATTGTATTGGAACAAGTCTTAAAAAAAGCTGGAACAGAATTGTTAGAGCCATATCTTAGTTTTAAAATTTATGCGCCACAGGAATATCTTTCACGAGCATACAACGATGCTCCTAAATATTGTGCGAACATCGTAGACACTCAATTGAAAAATAATGAGGTCATTCTTAGTGGAGAAATCCCTGCTCGGTGTATTCAAGAATATCGTAGTGATTTAACTTTCTTTACAAATGGACGTAGTGTTTGTTTAACAGAGTTAAAAGGGTACCATGTTACTACCGGTGAACCTGTTTGCCAGCCCCGTCGTCCAAATAGTCGGATAGATAAAGTACGATATATGTTCAATAAAATAACTTAGTGTATTTTATGTTGTTATATAAATATGGTTTCTTGTTAAATAAGATGAAATATTTTTTAATAAAGATTTGAATTAAAGTGTAAAGGAGGAGATAGTTATTATAAACTACAAGTGGATATTGTGTCCTGTATGTGGAAATAAAACACGATTAAAGATAAGGGAAGATACTGAATTAAAAAAATTCCCCCTCTATTGTCCGAAATGCAGACAAGAAAATTTAATTGAAATAAAGCAGTTCAAAGTAACTGTGATTACAGAGCCAGACGCAAAGACGCAGAGCCGATAAAATGAGATTAATACAATCTCATTTTATCGGCTCTTTCCGTTATGTATGGATTCTTTTAATTAGTCTTCGATGTTTCTTGCTTCGTTGATACCGCTGGCTAAAGATTCCATTAAGGATAGTTCTTTGTCTGTAAAGCTATCCATGTATTTCTCTATCTGTAATCGTCGGGTGCTTTTTACCAAGTTATTAGCAGGTAAGAAAAATTCATCAACGGAAACATGAAGTAACGATACAAGGTCATAAAGAACTTGTATGCTGGGGTGTTGCCCTTTATTTTCAATATTAGTTAAGTACCGTGGGTCAATTTCAATCAATGCTCCCACTTGTTCACGAGTTAAACCTCGTTTCAATCGAGCTTCTTTAATGGCTAAACCAAAGGCTCTAAAATCATATTTATCTTCTTTTTTACGCATAGTAGACCACCTCTATACATTTTATTGTTCCTACTGAATTAAAAACAGGTATAGAAAAACGTGTTATATGGTTTATAGGTTTATATTTAATAAAAAGCACTACTAAACGCCAATAAAAAAAACCGTTATATGGTAGTGCTATTTACGCTGTTAAAATATTGTATATTACTTCCAAATGGCGGTTTGTTGGAGGTCAACGTCGCCATGAAGTACATCATATACAATAAATTTCCTTACATTGGGTTCTTGTCAAAAAAAGTCGTCTATCTGCAATAGATAAGTACGTCCACCAATGTGGTTTTATAAATCATATAGATAGAATAACAGAAGCATGTAAACAGAGAAATAAATCTGTTTATATGCTTTTTTGGCTATTCAGAACTTTTTTACAAAGTTTATTTATCAGTAATGCAACAAATCCCCCTTTCACATTGGGACTAAGAGTGAAAGGAGATAAACGAGCAAGGCTCACTTCCTTTCCTAGACAGAAAGGGGGTGAGAAACATGAAACCATCTTCTTTTCAGACCACAATAGAAAATCAGTTTGACTATATCTGTAAACGTGCTATGGAAGACGAGCGAAAGAATTATATGCTTTATCTTTCAAGGATTGCAAAGCGTGAGGTGTCCTTTTCGGATGTTGGCGATTATCTTGTTAGCCAGTTTGCGACAACAGATAACTATTCAACTGACTTTCAGATTTTTACACTCAATGGGTTATCAGTAGGCGTTGAAAATGATTTGTTGAGTGAAGCATTACGTGAGTTGCCAGACAAGAAACGTGAAATTCTACTGCTGTTTTACTTTATGGACATGAGCGATTCAGAAATTGCAGACCTGTTGAAATTGAACCGTTCTACTGTCTATCGGCATAGAACCAGTGGACTAGCCTTAATTAAAAAGTTTATGGAGGAATTTGAAGAATGAAAACACAATATCCTATGATTCCCTTTCCTCTCATTGTAAAGGCAACAGATGGCGATACCGAAGCGATTAACCAGATTCTACATCATTACAGAGGGTACATAACGAAGCGTTCCCTACGACTTATGAAAGATGAATATGGCAATCAAAGTATGGTCGTTGATGAAGTCTTACGTGGAAGAATGGAAACCAGACTGATTACAAAGATTTTGTCATTTGAAATTAAGTAATATCCTCTCTCCTTTCGTGGAAGCGTGCTAAACCATTCCACGCTTCCCGAACAGGGAGGTTTGTTATTCCACCAAAGCATATTGAGCTTTCAATGTGTTTTGATAGGCTAACGAGCCATTGTTCTTTGAAAACTGAATAAAAGTAATCGAATACGTTTCGATAAGAAAAGAGCCAACGGAACTAACCGCCATGACCTATCTTATAAAGATAGCGAGCGATTCATGTTAGTGATCCGAGAAGCAATCTTTAGCAGGATTGCCTGCAACGACATTCTTATCGTGATAATGATACTCCCATACAGTCAATAGTCCGAGCGTGATAAAACCGTCGCAGGCAATGAGTATGGCTACATGAGAACCATGCAGGGGTGGAACTCCCGTGAGCTTTGCTAAAGCTGTTCGATTGCTGGTAAAACAACTTTTATGAAATCCAAATAAGTGATTTGGAAAGGAGGATTTTATGAAGCAGACTGACATTCCTATTTGGGAACGTTATACCCTAACCATTGAAGAAGCGTCAAAATATTTTCGTATTGGCGAAAACAAGCTACGACGCTTGGCAGAGGAAAATAAAAATGCAAATTGGCTGATTATGAATGGCAATCGTATTCAGATTAAACGAAAACAATTTGAAAAAATTATAGATACATTGGACGCAATCTAGCGTCGCCAAAGGGTCTTGTATATGATAAAATAGTATTAAGTCGTATCAAGGCTCTTTCCATAAAGGAAAGGAGCAAATGCCATGTCAGAAAAAAGACGTGACAATAAAGGTCGAATCTTAAAGACTGGAGAGAGCCAACGAAAAGACGGAAGATACTTATACAAATATATAGATTCATTTGGAGAACCGCAATTTGTTTACTCGTGGAAACTTGTGGCTACAGACCGAGTACCAGCAGGAAAGCGTGATTGTATCTCACTTAGAGAGAAAATCGCAGAGTTACAGAAAGACATTCATGATGGTATTGATGTTGTAGGAAAGAAAATGACACTCTGCCAGCTTTACGCAAAACAGAACGCTCAAAGACCAAAGGTTAGAAAAAACACTGAAACTGGACGCAAATATCTTATGGATATTTTGAAGAAAGACAAGTTAGGTGTAAGAAGTATTGACAGTATTAAGCCATCAGACGCTAAAGAATGGGCTATTAGAATGAGTGAAAATGGTTATGCTTATCAAACCATCAATAACTACAAACGTTCTTTAAAGGCTTCATTCTATATTGCTATACAAGATGATTGTGTTCGGAAGAATCCATTTGACTTTCAACTGAAAGCAGTTCTTGATGATGATACTGTCCCTAAGACCGTACTAACAGAAGAACAGGAAGAAAAACTGTTAGCCTTTGCAAAAGCTGATAAAACCTACAGCAAAAATTATGATGAAATTCTGATACTCTTAAAAACAGGTCTTCGTATTTCAGAGTTTGGTGGTTTGACACTTCCAGATTTAGATTTTGAGAATCGTCTTGTCAATATAGACCATCAGCTATTGAGAGATACTGAAATTGGGTACTACATTGAAACACCAAAGACCAAAAGTGGCGAACGTCAAGTTCCTATGGTTGAAGAAGCCTATCAAGCATTTAAGCGAGTGTTAGCGAATCGAAAGAATGATAAGCGTGTTGAGATTGATGGATATAGTGATTTCCTCTTTCTTAATAGAAAGAACTATCCAAAAGTGGCAAGTGATTACAACGGCATGATGAAAGGTCTTGTTAAGAAATACAATAAGTATAACGAGGATAAATTGCCACACATCACTCCACATAGTTTGCGACATACATTCTGTACCAACTATGCAAATGCAGGAATGAATCCAAAGGCATTACAGTACATTATGGGACATGCTAATATAGCCATGACGCTGAACTATTACGCACATGCAACATTCGATTCTGCAATGGCAGAAATGAAACGCTTGAATAAAGAGAAGCAACAGGAGCGTCTTGTTGCTTAGTAGTACAAATGAATTTACTACTTATTTACCACTTCTGACAGCTAAGACATGAGGAAATATGCAAAGAAACGTGAAGTATCTTCCTACAGTAAAAATACTCGAAAGCACATAGAATAAGGCTTTACGAGCATTTAAGAAAATATAAAAAGATAATTAGAAATTTATACTTTGTTTAATTTTGAAAAATTAAAAACTAATTTATCGTTTTCAATAATAAAATCTAATATTAACTCAGGTGTTAATCCTGATTTATTAATTTCATTAGCAACAGAATTACATTCTTGTGAAATACTTTCGTCATTGTCATAAATTTTAATTCCATATTCATGTTCAGCCTTATCTAATAACCTTTTGTATTCATGAGATTGAATTAAATTTTTGATTTCTAATCCTGTTACCATGTGCTGGTTCCTTTCAAAATTTTTAATAATACACTACCTGTGTGTCGGAATGGGTCCATTGCGGCATGAGCCCATGGTGTTGCAATAGATAAGTTCCAAGCTTCATGAGCTTTATTTGAACCTAATCTTTGTGGTAAGTAAGTGTGATGTAGTTCTAATGACACATTGCGTTCTTCAATTCCTCTTCTTGTTCGAATTCTAACTTTTATTCGTGGTGCTTTACCTTTCTCCATCCTTTTTAAATTACGTTCAGAATATTTACATTTTGGACTTGAACCAGGATTTTTAGTTTTTTCTTTAGCTATACGGTCCCTTTCTTTTTTGCTTCTGCTTTCCAAAATTGTTTTCTAGCAGTATTCCATGATAATAGTCCTAATGGATCTATCCAGCTTTGTATGTTAGGGGAGAATAAATAAATATTATCTCCACCTTATAACCCAATCGGATCCTGATTCACAAACCGCCCCGCATCAGGCTCGTAATACCTGAAGAAATTGTAATGCAGCCCCGTTTCACGGTCGGCATACTGGTTTTGCAGGCGGAAGGGTTGGTAAGCACTATCCGCAACCTTGGTTTCCTCTTTCAGACGACCCCAGCCGGTATAGTTGCCGAACCACAGTAAATTGCCGTCTTTATCGGTCATCTCTCTCGGGATGCCGATTTGGTCGCAGTGGAAGTAGTGGGTTTGTTGGCGGCTCTCGCCGTCTTCGTTGGTCCAGTTGCGTACCTGTGCCAAGGGTTCGTAGCTGTCGGGATCGGTGTAGAGATAGGTATACCTGCCGTCGAGCTGGGCGAACAGCAACCGTGCGCCGAAGTCGGGAGAGGTGATTTGGTAGAGGACGTCTGAAAATATAAAATTACTTTTTCGCAGCACGAATTTTTTTCAACCCATTCTCCAAAATAGTAACTTTCTCGGGAGAAGTTCCCCTATCCAAAGCATTCCACCAGTTATTTACTGGTTTAACAAATAATTGAAAACCTTCTTCCGTTAAATTTGATTTCTTAATAATTAAATCTTTTTTTACTGATCCATCTTGATTAAAAGGATTTATATTTACCAACAAATCATTTTCTATTAAAAATTTCATCAAAGACAAAGACATTTTTTTTATTGCTTCTTGGTAATCAACATCTTTACTTCCTGAAATAAATGCATCAAAATCAAATAAAACTATATCATTTACTTCCATAAGATTCCTTTCTATTTCAATCGGATAATTTCAAATAATTCATCTGAAGGTGACGGAGGTGAGGCGGTGCGCCGCCGTCGGGGTCGGCAATTTGGTAGAGGTCGTCTGAAAAGTAAGAAAACTCTAGTGTTCTGATATACCTTACTTCAAGATTTAAAGTTTCATACGCGCTACGGCTTGCTTTGCCAAAAACAGTATCTAAACGACTTGTTTAGAGTTTTGACATTTTGCTTAACGGTCTGAAAATACAGTTGTTATCGGTGTGAGCTACGCTTTCTGTTCATAAACTTGCTTGGCTTCTTGATACTCTGCAAACTGCTCTTTGGCCAATCGTAAATAACCTTTAAATCTTCTAGCTTTGTAATGCTCTGCCAATGTTTTTTCTGATTGTTCCAGAAATATGGTTACTAATGTATGGTAAATCAAACAAAGTTTTGTTTCTCCATGAAAGGCAACATTTTCCTTCTCACATTTAGCGATAAAATTTCTTGTTGTAACTTCTATAAAAGTAAAAATAAATTCTTTATTCGCATCTAATTTTTTTTCAATTGTTGCTAAGTCTATATTAGCAATATTTAATGCGCCAGCTAGAATATTACATCCTTGAGAAGATAATTCATCATTTGTTATTTTAACTTTATAATTTCCTGACAATTCTTTTAGATAATTTTTATGTTTCTCGGTTTCAACAAATTTTCTAATATCTAAGCTGTTTATCATTTTAATACTCCATAATATATATACTATTTGCATGTTTAAGGATCGAATGAGTTTACCCCATTTTTAATTTTCTCTAAATTAAAATCTTTTCCAAGATGCCTATATTTATCCATGCTGGAATGCGCCCAAGGACTTGCTTTGGTCAAATTCCATGCGGAATGTGCCAATGGGGATTTACTTCTTTGCGGTATGTAGGTATGGTGTGGCTCCATAGATACTGCTCGAGTTGTAAGTCTACCAAGTGAATCAGAAATAACAGCACAATCGGATCCTGATTCACAAACCGCCCCGCATCAGGCTCGTAATACCTCATCAGGTTGTAATGCAGCCCAGCCTCATGGTCGCAATACTGGTTCTGCAGACGAAAACAACTTTCAGACTACCGTTATCCTGACTAATGTTTCACTATCACTAGCGATATTTTTTTCTTGGGTCCTTAAAGGTTCCTATAAACTTCAGATCATTGTAAAGTTTACCTGGATTTTCCTCATAAAATGTTGCATTAGAATAGTAATATAAAGAATTACCTTCATTTATTCCTTTCTCTTTTGCTACTTTCACAATATCTTTTATAACTTTATTGGAGTGTGCCCCAACTTCTTCTGCTAACACTTCAACTGGTACAATTTCTCCATTATCTGTCTGGAATGCCACAAAATAATCAGAATCAATAAATGAAACTCCAAAATCTGCAAAAGCTGGACAATGAGAATCTGAGTCCTCCATTCCATCTGTATATTCATTAAACTCATCGGGCGTTTTAAAAGATGTCCCCATCCACACAGAAATCATATCTTTAGTTGTTTCAATCATATAATACCTCATGATTCAAAATGTTATATATTTTATTAATCCCAATAAAAGTCTAAATTATTTAATTCCTTCCACTCTTCCAAAGAATAAAGAAAAGGCAAAGAAAAATTTTCCAATAATTTACCCTTTAAATTTTCTGATACCATGAATGCTCCTGAATAGTTGTGATTAGTAGACAACAAAATATCCTTATCTGAATTAGTATATGCCTCCAGTGAAAAATCATCTTCATCTAATGCTAAATCTGGGTAAACAATTTCATCCTCAATTTCCCAAACAACTATTCTTACTAAATAATAGACTTCATTCGTCAATAACTCACCTTTTGTATTGACAATAATCGCTTCGCTCATACCAAAATCATAATCAAACCCATATTTTTTTATAAATTCCAAAAAACGCGCTGACATGATAAAGAAATCATTATATGGAAGAAAATCAAAAGTAACACCTCTTGCTTTCTTTAAGCAGACATAAACCTTTTCAGGCATTGGAGGAATTTCTTGCCCTTTTACGAACCAACTCCAGGGAAAGTCAAAATCAGGATGCGTTTTTTTAGGGTTGAATACCTCTGATATACCTAGGACTCCACTACTTACTCGTGGCAACCCCATTTTTTCTACTTTATCCATACTCTGCAGAGCATATCCCCATACTAATAACTTTTTCATAATACCCTCCTAAGATAATAGTTTTGTTTTCTTTCCAAACAGCCTGTGGAATTAAATGGTGTGTCTGCCAAGAAGAAGCTAGACGGAATATTCCCTGAGATTCCATGCTCTTACGCAAGCAATAGCCACTCTCTCCCAAAGGATCAATCCATTCTTGAGTATTCGGAGCAAACTGGTTCTGAAGGCGGAAGGGTTTGTCAGGGCTACGGCTTGCTACTTCGAGATTGAAGGCTTCATGCGAGCTATGGTTTGCTACACTTACTATATATACACGACGCTACGCCAGTTTATTAATCATCAGGATTTTCTTCTAAACAATTTAGAAACTCATCAAATGATTTCGCTATAATAATTGAATTTTTTTCAAAATTAGCTTCCCTTGATATATTTTCACTCCATACGTCCCTGACATAATAAATAATTTGCCAACTATTTTTTTCTAAACAGAGGTAATTACCTCCCCAATCAAAAGCAAAAGGAATTAAATCCCTAGGTAACTCATTAAGATCCCATTCATTTATTGCTCTTCCTTCTAATGTGAAATCTGGATCATCCTCAAACTGCTTAGAATATTTCATTGGAATGAAGTCGCGAATTTCAATATAGTCATAATCAATATTATCATTGACAAAACAAGAAAGATTGGGAGTACCTCCATTCCATTTGAAGTAATGTGACTTGAATGAAGATGGAAAAGATACTCCTAATTTTTTTTCAACCTCATTGAAATCATTTTCAGATAAATTTTTATCGCAATCATAAAAATTAAGCATAACAAACTCCTTTAATAATTTAACAAGTACCAGTTTTTTTCTTTTTCCTTCTCTTTTCAGGCGGTTTTCTTCCTGTTAACCAACTGCATTGTTGTCTTACCAGTTTTTGGATCAAAATCATCAACATGATGCCATGTGTGACCTTTAGCATCAGCTCTAGGAATACCTGCCTTCTTAAAGGCAGCAGTAAAATCATGACCACGGCTACCTTGCTACGTCAGGACTGAAGGTTTTGTGCGGGCTACGGCTTGCTTTTCACGCTTTTAAATTCCGGTGGTGAATTTTTTGAAACTCATCCGAAATAAAATCTCCAAATTCTGCAAATGATTCAATAGGTAAATTAAAAATTTCTGGTTTATAACGAATAAGCAAACTTAGGATATGATAATGACTTCTTGGTGTTTCACGTAATTCAATTCTCTCGAATATTCTTTGTTTACCTTCCTCTTCATCTATTTTTTGTGCAATAGAAAAATCTGCATTGTGAGCCACTCCTAAAGCAGGATTAATGGAAGTAATTTCACTTGGGGTTGGATCTTGGTAATCGGGATCCTGAGCAATTATCCGCCAATCTGACTCTAGCTTTGATTCAAATAAGGTATGACAGTCTAAAACGGTTTTGAATAGGATTGGGTAATTTCCAGCATTTTTATAATCAAATGGCTCAACTGGGCTTGAAGTAAACAAATCAAAAATTCCTACAGTGGCACCAAGCTTATTTTTAGCGATTATTCTACCGTAACCGAATAATTTATCAGCTATTTTAAAACAAAATAAATCACCATTCTTAAGATATCTATATAAAGTTCTGTTTTTTTCCCAATTAAAGATTTTCATAATACTTTTCTTTTCCTATAGCATAGAATATTAAATTATTGGAAGATTTTTACAACCATTTTGAGAATATGGTTTCTTCCCGCAACCATTGCTTTTTGTCTTTTGGCATCACGGGTCTTATTCATCAACAAATGAATGACATTTATTTCTTCTGGTTTTAGTTTTTTAGGATTAGAATTACTTTTCTGACCTTTTTAATTTTTTTCCTGTCAGTGTTCCATGTTGTCGAATACAGCTTTTCTCATATTTACGGGCGGTTTCGTAATCCAAATCGCTATATAATTCTATTAAGCGTTCTGTTCCAACTAATCTTCCTGATTACCTGTGTTGTTTTGCACGCGTCTTTATATTATCCGTAATACCGATATAAAAAGGTTTACTATCCCCGGACCTATGCAATCCATAAACAGAATATTTTTTATCCCAATGGATCTAACCAAATTTGAGCATTGCTGGCAAACCAATAAAAATTATCCCGCCCCACAACTCAATCGGATCCTGATTGATAAATCGTCCGCAGTTCGGGTCGTAGTACTGAAGAAGTTATAATGCAACCCGGTTTCACGGTCAGTATACTGGTTCTGTATGCGGAAGGGTTAGTATGCGCTATTCGTTACTCGGGTTTCCTATTTCAGATACTCTTGATATTTGGTGGAACTCGACCTAACCTACGACTACTGTTTGTTAAGTTTAAGCCATGATCTATGTTTGTTAAGAGGAGTTTATTGTCCTTGACCAAGAATTTCTTCTCCAATTATTGCATCTAACTCTATCCATGCATCTTCAAGTTGATTAACAATAGAAGATTCATTTTTATTTGGATCGTCTTTTAAATTGAGATACCAAATATGTGTTAATTTCGGTATTTCATATAAAATAGACGCTAGTCTTTTTTCAATTAGATTATGATTATGAGTATAATGCTTTATTTCATTTAAAATTTTTAATAATTCTTGATAGTCCTTTACATCGAATTCAAGATCCATTCTGACCTTATAAATAAAACTATTATTTTCAAGTTTTTCTAATAATTCTTTCATGGTAAACACCTCTAAGTTATACAAAACCAAGGATTGCTTCTGCTGGAATAGTTTATTTATTTTTAAAGTTAAGCGTTCACTCCAATAGAAATAGATAACACATCTTCCTCATTGTCGAGTAGAGATATATCGATAACTTTATCTATTTTATGACTAAATAATTTTAAACAATAAAAATTAGGTTTGTTTATTAATTCTAGCCAACTGCTAATATTTTTTATTTTGATAATAAACAAGGGGAATAATTCTATTGGTATTTCAGCCGAATCATTTATTCCTCCATAAAAGTATACATAAGCAATATCATTTTCCTCTGGTGTAAGAAATTTTAATATTTCATTTTTTATCGATAAACTAAATTTTTCTTTTGATAATTCTATATTTCTATAGGGGGTAAAAGTACGATTTATTATTTCACATGAGAGTGGATATGGAATGATTTTTTCAGAATCTGAAATTAAATTATTTAAAAAATGAATTTCTTTCATTTTTTTCATTATATTATTCTGTTTTAAAGTAAAGATCTTATCTTCTAAAGTTGTCATGATATTGTTTCCTATGTTGTACGGTTACATTATCTTTGTATTACTCCCAAGAAAATGTACGATTCCCATTATTTCTTTTTTGAATAAGATTTCTATCCATTTTGGCAGTAGCTACATGCCACTGTGGACAAGGGTGTTTTGCAATCGGAAGGGTTTGTGAGCAGTTCTAGATATGTTGATTTCACTCTTCAGGTTACCCCAACCGTAATAATCCCCAAATCAGGTCGCCTTTATCATCAGTCATGTCTCTTGGAATGCCGATTTGGTCGCAGTGGAAGTAGTTCTGCACTTCGCCGTTTGCCAATTCGCGGTGGATCAGGTTGCCGAGGTTGTCATAGGGTCGGCAGACCGTCTTGGCCGTATTCGTAGGCTGTTTTGGCTTAGATTGTTATGGAAGAAATATTTCAGATGACCTCAAAAAAGGATTGAGGTCGTCTGAAAATATCGAATCTTACTTTTTGTTTTTTTTCTTAGGATTTAATTCGTCTTTACGCTGCTTATAAAACTGCCAATATTTTTTGTCCTCAATACTAAATGGATAATATCCAGCATCATTATAAGCAATATCAAAATATTTATAAGCTTTATCATATTTTTCAAGGTCATAATAAAAAATACCAGCTAACAGATACGTCCCTGCATTAGTGGTTCCTAAGTCAGCAACACTTAAAGCAATACTCAGCCAGTCCTTAGCCTGTTCATATTTTTGATTTTTATAATATAACTCAAACAAAGCAATCGTAACCATTGTCGTTGGATGCGCCCATTGGCTTACTGGCTTGGGTATTAGCTCAAATGCTTCTTTTAATAACTTTTCTTGTTCTAAAAAAGGTTTATTATAAGCCTCACAGACTAAATCATTAATCTTTGATTCTAATTCTGGGTTAACTGCATCTAAATTCATAGCATACAACTCCTCAATAAAAATGAAACAATTTCAAATGTAGATTTTATATGTCAATCATGACCATAATTAGATTTCTGTCTAGGTACGATTGGGTCAGTCATATCATATCTACTTCGATTTTGTGCGCCACGAGAACAGTTTCCACCTTTTCCCGTACCTTTTTCAAGCCTATAGTTATTTGAATCTCTCATCCTTTTTCAAACGACCCCAGGCGGTGTATTCGCCGTACCATAAGAGATTGCCGTAGATGTCGGTCATCTCTCGCGGGATGCCGATTTGGTCGCAGTGGAAGTAGTGGGTTCGTTGTCAGCTTTCACCGTCTTCGTTGGTTCAATCGCGGATTTGTGCTAAAGGTTCATAGTTGTCGGGATCGGTGTAGATATAGGTGTAGCTACCTTTGTAGGTATATTCATGAAGTAATCGCGTTCCGTCCTAGTCGAAGTGGTTGCGTTTCGTTCGCACCCTACAAAGGAATTGTAGGTTTCATTGGCTACAGTTTGCTAGAAAATTACTTTTTTGCAGCACGAATTTTTTTCAACCCGTTCTCTAAAATAGTAACTTTCTCGGGAGGAGTTCCTCTATCCAAAGCATTCCACCAATTATTTACTGGTTTAACAAATAATTGGAATCCTTCATCAGTTACATTCGACTTTCTAATGATTATATCTTCTTTGATAGAACCATCCTCATTAAATGGGTCAATATCAACAAGTAAGTTATTGTTTTTGAGAAACGTCATAAGTGCAATAGACATTCTGATAGTATCTTCACGATAATCTTCATCAGCATTTGCTTCCCAAAATGTCCGAAAATTAAATAGTGTTATATCCATGATAATCTCCTAAGGTAATCGAATAATTTCGGATATTCCGTCAACATGAACTAAGCTTTTACCATCTCTGACATATACGCCACCTGCATCTCTAATCCTTTCTTCTTTTGCAAGTTGACTCCTTTTTGAAGCAGTCTTGCTAGTAATTTCTTGAGCAAGTCCACCACCATTTTTACCAGATCCCTTTATAACAAAATCAAGCTTACGAGACTCACCTGTTACGGAATCTCTAACAATTTCGTACCGTCTTTTTTGAAGATTTCAGCTTTAACTAGTTGGTCGTGCCGATCGTAGAAGTAGTTCTGTACTTCGCAGTCGACCAGTTCGCGGTGGATCAGGTTGCCGGTACGGTCGTAGTGGAAGCGGATGCTTTCGGTAACGGACAGGTACAGCATGTCGTACTGTGCATCGCGCCAGTCGGTTTCACTAAAGCCTACAGCTTGCTAATTTTGGTTTGATTCCTGGTATTTTGTTGTATCAGAAATAGTAATATCTTCATTATTAAACATATCATCCCAAATTTGTTTATAAAGTTCTTTTGCGGTCATTTGTTGAGGTATTTCAAATGCTGCATCGGTACTAGGAAATTGATCACGTAGTCGTTCTTCTGTCCAGAAATTTAATCCAAATCTTAAACTTTCTTTAATTCTGAACTGGGTTGATATTGTAAAATTTTGATACTCGGGGTACAGATATTCTTTGACTAATCTCTTTACGCTATCTCGATTAACCAAATTTAGACCTGATAAGTCCTCAAGTTTGTTATCTACACCTTCGTGTAATAGTCCAAGAAAAAGTCTAATATATTCAGGACTAACTTTATATAATTTATTCATTTTAATTTTCCAAAAATTGAAACTAATTGACCAGCTTTATTGAATGTAGCTTGTACTTGAGATGTTTGGATTAATGATCCTCTCCCTGCTTTCAGATAGCCCTCTGCAACAATTCTACCCATATCAAAGACAACGGAATCCCCTTTATTAGGAGCTTTTTTAATACAATCTGAATAGCTTCTGCTTGGTCTTCAGGAGAAAGGAATCTTGATGAGTCTTCAGGTCTTCCTCTCTTGCTGTCTGGGCATACACCTGTTCGAGCACGGTATCTCTGCTGTGCTCTTGTTGTACCCGCATCAGGCTCATAGTACCTGAAGAAGTTGTAATGCAGCCCGTTTCGCGGTCGCAATACTGGTTCTGTAAGCGGAAGGGTTGGTATGCGCTATCCGTTACCTTGGTTTCCTCTTTCAGACGACCTTGCGTTTTTTTTGGACCTCGATCCAACTACAGTTAATAAAATTAGATGAATGTATCAGAACACTTGTGTAGTTTATATTTTTCCCAATGAAAATTACTAATATCGTCTTCTGAAGCATTCGCTATCTTTGACTTAATAGAATATTCCATAAATTTCTTTCTTTGTTGAGTTAAGTCATCCTCATTTTCCCAGCAACTCATACATTCATCGCAACAGAGAAATAATTTATTAGAGTCAATATTTTTTTTTATAATTAATCTCCCCTGCCTATCGCATATGGGGCACTCTCTAAACCAAAAATAATCAGTACTTATCATGATGGGTCTCCTGTAATAATTTTATTGGTGCCGTTCATTACAATAATTTTGACTTTTGTAAGAATTGCTCCTGTATCTCTATCATAGCCGATTGGCTGATTCATTTCTACGTTATCTGTATCTGTATCTTTTTCTGAACTGTGCGGATGGGGTCGTCTGAAAAACAGAAACTGTGTGCGAACCACATACACTCTACATCAGGACTGAAGGCTTTGTGCGGGCTACGACTTGCTTAATAAATTTATTGAATATTCCAATTAAAAATACTTAAATGGATAAACATTAAACAAATTATTACTTATACTATTTACTGAATATATAAACTCAGTTTTTATATTATCCGTAAGTGTCTCTCCTTCATCTAATAGGTGCTCTAAATCTCTGTATAACAAAGCTAACTGGATAAATTGTGAGAAATCTATCCCTAAATTTGTAAAGCCAGATCTGGTATACTCTCCAGCATCATGATTATAATGAAAAATGGTATTATCTATTTTATTTAAAAACCATCCATCTCCCTGTCCTGCTTGTCCAATACTCCAAAAACACCTTGATATTTCGGGATAATTACACTCTAGGTATCTATTTTCATTTAAAGCCTCTTCATAATTAAAAAGAGAAATATCAGGTATTATTTCTACTTCCTGATACTTAGCAATAAATAACAAATAGTTATTATCCAGCTTAGGAAGTTTATCTAACTTTTTAACTTCTACTTTACGCTTAATACATATATTAAAAAAATCCTCGGGCATTAATTTTAATTTGAACATAAAAGTATACTCCATAAATTTCAAACCATGTATAGGATTCACCGTCCGACCGACGCCTGCCGCCCCCTTTACGGCCAGGAAATTATAAATAAAGTTGAATAGTACTTGTTATTTTTTTTTGTGTTTCAACACTAATTTCCTGGTTAAAATTTTGGATTAATTTTAAAAAATCAATAATTAATTTGATTTGAGTAGTGTTAAATATCGTACTTTGGTTTCTTAGGGCAATATATAAAAATTCAACAACGTAACCATATAAATGAAATTTAGATAAATTAGAAAAAATATATTTTAAACAGCAAGGAGTAAAATATAATAAAGCCTTATTAGTAAAAGCTTGCCACTCTAGTGATTCAAGTATTGAGAGAAAATCATCGTATGTGATCTCAATCCAAGTTTTAGTAGATAGTTGCATTATAGAAAATATATAAGAGTTATCACTATCATCAAAACTTATGATGTTATTTTTATCAACTTTGAAAACTGGAAAAGTAGGCCTAATTTTTTCCTCTAGATAATTTCGTTCTTGTATATATTTTACCTCCGTAAGAAATTTTTCAAATTCACAATATACTCCTAAGTCTTTGACAAACTTTGAAATATATTCTAAAAAATCATAAATTATATTGATTTCATCTTTGGCTAAAGATTGCAGTAAATTAAATAGTTCACTTACTTCTCCTTGGGATATGTTAGAATAATAGCTAAATAATTCTATGAAACAATCATTATCTATACTAGGGTTTTCTATTGAGCTTAGTAAAAATGTATTTAAATGTAAGGCATTTTCATTTTTTTGTTTATCTAACATTTGATTTTTAATTAATAGTTTTACTATCTTCTCTTTATTTTCGCTGGATGAGTTAATTGCAATTCTAACGGCATTTTCTCCAAATTCATTTTGTATATTTTTATCAGATCCATTATCAAGGAGTAATTTCACCATTTCTATATTTCCAAACATGTATGCATAATGTAGGGGAGTATATCCTAAGTCCCCTTTAAGATCGATCAATGCCCCATTTTGAAGAAATACAAGAGCATCATTTAAAGAATTATTTCTAGCTGCAATATGTAAAACTGTATCATCCATACCTCCTGCTTGATTTATATCTTTAATAGTGTCACCCAAAAAATCAGGATGTGCCTCATATTTTTTTAAAATACATAATAATTCTTTTTCCATTAATAATACCTATAGTTGTAAGTTAATAAATTTAATATCTTGATCTTATTTATTACACGTAACGCAATTTTCTTTATGCTCTTTTTTTAGCTTGTGATTTTGAATTTGCTTGTACTTTCGAATATACCCATATTCCTGCATCAGATACGACTGCTAAAGTAAGTACAACTCCCCAGCCGGTATAGTTGAAGCAAGTGAGGAGAGCATAAGGAAAAGATCGTCTGAAAATTGATTTCAGATAACCTTGATATTTAGCGGAACTCGACCTAACCTACGACTACTGTTTGTTAAAAGGTATTTATTGTCCTTGACCAAGAATTTCTTCTCCAATTATTGAATCTAACTCTATCCATGCATCTTCAAGTTGACTAACAATAGAAGATTTATTTTTATTTGGATCGTCTTTTAGATTGAGATACCAAATATGTGTTAATTTTGGTATTTCATATAAATAAGACGCTAGTCTTTTTTCAATTAGATTATGATTATGAGTATAATGCTTTATTTCATTCAAAATTTTTAATAATTCTTGGTACTCCTTTACATCAAATTCAAGATCCATTCTGACCTTATCAATAAAACTATTATTTTCAAGTTTTTCTAATAATTCATTCATGCTAAATACCTTTCAGTTATACAAAGCCTGCTTCTGCTGGAATAGTTTTTTATTTTTAAAGTTAAGCGTTCAGTCCAATCGAAATAGATAACACATCTTCCTCATTGTCGAGTAGAGATATATCGATAACTTTATCTATTTTATTACTAAATAATTTTAAACAATAAAAATTAGGTTTGTTTATTAATTCTAGCCAATTGCTAATATTTTTTATTTTGATAATAAACAAAGGGAATAATTCTATTGGTATTTCGGCCGAATCATTTATTCCTCCATAAAAGTATACATAAGCAATATCATTTTCCTCTGGTGAAAAAAATTTAATATTTCATTTTTTATCGATAAACTAAAATTTTCTTTTGATAATTCTATATTTCTATTGGGGGTAAAAGTACGATTTATTATTTCACATGAGAGTGGATATGGAATAATTTTTTCAGAATCTGAAATTAAATTATTCAAAAAATGAATTTCTTTCATTTTTTTCATTAAATGATTCTGTTTTAAAGTAAAGATCTTATTTTCTAAAGTTGTCATGATACTATTTCCTATGTTGTACGGTTACATTATCTTTGTAGTACTCCAAGAAAATGTACCATTCCCATTATTTCTTTTTGACTAAGATTTCTCTCCATTTTGGCAGTAGCTACATACCAGTGCGGACAAGGATGTTTTGCAATCGGAAGGGTTGGTGAGCAGTTCCGGATGTGTTGGTTTCGTTCTTCAGTTTGCCCCAGCCGTAATAATCCCCGAACCAAACCAGTTTGCCTTCGCTATCAGTCATCTCACGCGGAATGCCGATTTTATCGCAGTGGAAGTAGTGGCTTGTTGGACGCCTTTTTCGTCTTCGGTTGTCCAATCGCGAACCTGTGCCAAGGGCTCGTAGTTGTCGGGATCGGTGTAGATATAGATATATCTGCCGACCCAAACGAATCCAGTTTCCTCTTCGAGGCCGTCTGAAACTTCTTCGTTTTTTAGGCGAACTGGGGATCGAGTTCGTAACGGCTGGCGAGTTTACCCTGTGTGCGTTCGATTTCGGTAATGACTTCGTCGTCGAGGCTGATTTGGTGTAGGTGCCCGCTACCGTAGTACAGGTAGTTGATCTGTCTGCTGTCGGACAGGACGGTGGCGGTACGGTTGCCGTTGAAATCGTAGTGGTAGCGGATGGTTTCTGAACGGGCAGGTACAGCATATCGTACTGCGCATCGCGCCAGTCGGTTTCAGGCAAACCGTTTTGGGCGTTCTCTTCTTTAGACGGCACTTTCCATTGGTGCTGGCCGTTTTCGTTGTATACGAAGCAGGTAAGGGTAAGCGTATAGGGCAAAGTCGTCTGAAGTAACCTTCAGACGACCTTGATATTTTGTTGGGTCTTGACCCAACCTACGCTTGCTAGAAACATTTACAGTTATTTGGATTTTGATTAGCTTTATATAGTTTGAAGGATTTAAAATTAGCAAATTATAAAAGAATTCAGATTTAAAATGAATGTATTTAAATCTCTCTTCCATAACTTAATGCTCTTAGAAAAGTATAATGATATAGCTGGCTCTTCAGATAAAAAACATGCATAACTTTTTTCGATTGGTAAAACTTCCAAGTCATCCATTCCTTCAAAAGCTAGAGTACAAGTTTTGTTTGGTTGGTATCTATGACGAATAGTCCAATATTCTGATATATCTAAATCATTTCCTTCTAATTCTTTTAAAACAATCCAGTTATGATTATGTAATTGGTCTCTTAAATCTTCAATATGATATTTCATAGTATATTTCCCTCTAGTTATACTACATCCAGGTCGTAGGCGTAGCGGCGGTTAAGTACGGGACAAAAAAGGTCGTCTGAAAATATCGAATCTTACTTTTTGGTTTTTTTCTTAGGATTTAATTTTTCTTTACGTTGCTTATAAAATTGCCAATATTTTTTGTCTTCCATAGAGAAAGGTGTGTAACGTAGCTCATTATAAGTTAGGTCAAAATATTTATAAGCATTTTCCATATCACCTAGTTCGTAATAGATAATACCTGCCCATAAAAATGGGCTGCCATCAGGCACTGTTTTTCTAGCCTCAAGCGCAATAAGTATCCACTCAAGAGCTTTGGGATAATCACCTAATTTTTTATAGCTTCCTGAAATACCACAGGCGATTGCCGAAGTAGGCTCAACGAATTGAGTGGCTGGTTTAGGTAAAAGTTCCCATGCTTGATTCAGAATATCAATGCGTTCCTCCGGCGTAGTAGCATCATTTGAGTTACATACAAAATCATTGATTTGTTTGTTTAATTCATAATTTACTTGATCTAAATACATAATTTCTCCTTCTTATGTGCATTCTTTAAAGAGTATTTATTACCATGTTGGTCCGGTTGTGTACCTGTGCCAAGGGTTGTAGCTGTCGGGATTGGTGTAGATATAGGTATACCTGCCGTCTGAATTTTTCTCCTGTAACAGATGGCTACCGTCCTAAATGAAGTAGGTTTGGTTTTCGAGGTCGTCTGAAAAACAGAAACCGCGTGCGTGCGTTCCGCACATACCCTACGTCGGGACTGAAGGTTTTGTGCGGGCTACGGCTTGCTTTATTTTATTTATTTAAAGGATACAATAGAAGTAATTTTATTAATAAATTTTTTAGCTAAATCTTCATTCTCTTTTTTGAAAAATCGAATATCTAAGCCGTCATCTACATCACTAACTAAAATAAATTCTTCTTTCATAAATAAAAAATACCACATATCAGCATTAGGGCTTATAACCACTTCTTGTAATTCAATATCCATTACCTTTATTAATTCATTGATTTCACTGCTATCAAAAGAAAAATCTAATGGAAGAGACCATAGAGATTTATTAATTTTTAATGCCTTCATAATTATCTCCCTAACTCTGCAAGTAATTTGGCGCAATTACCATCATCTAGCAATATCTAGAATTATTTATTTAAAGTACGAATATTTCAGACGACCTCAATTAAAACATTAATATTGTTTAAAAAGCAGATACCATGTATGTTCTACTCACACCTAGCGTAGAAACTGGAAGTTTCATGTAGGCTACAGCTGGTTAAAATATTTTTTTCATAAGAAATAACAATATTTTCAGCCATAATAATAAATGATGGCGTATCTAAATCAGTATTATTAAACCTTAAATAAAAACAATTTTCTCGTAAACTTGGTAAAATATTTGAATCTATTTCATCAATAATTTTAACAACACAAGTATCTTCATCAATATCAATAGTCCACGTTAAATTTCCAGATAAATATTTAACTCCATACAAATTGATTTCATAATTAAAATAATAACTTGGATCATCACTAACAATAATATTCATCCTTGTAAAATCAAGTAATGTAACTTGAAAGTCTAACCAATCGAAGTTTTCTTTGACGTGATTATTGAATTTCATCAATTCATAAGTTATGGATTCTTTCATATTTATTCCCCTCTGTATCTTTATCTTCAGTTGTTGAACCGCATGATCCAAGTGTATGACCCACCTTTTTATTTGGATCAATCTGAATATGTGTATCTCTGGCAGCAGTACTATTATAGTTAGGATTGATATTACCTTTTTTCCCAGGCTTCAAAGTTGATTCATGATACCACTTACCATCAGTTCCCAAATAACTAGTCCCTTTCCCAATTTCTTGTGCAGAAACTCTAAAAATACTTCCTGTTTTCCCATAATTTGGATCTGCCGGATGAGCTCGTACAGTATATTTCAACCCATCAGAACCCATCCAAGAATACTTGAAATTTGCTGGATAAGCTGAGCCATTCTGAATACTTCCTTGTCGTTGGATTGCTTCATCAAAAAAAGCATAGGAATCTAAAGTTAATCCCAGCGGATCAGCCCAGATTTGTGTATTCGGCGCAAACCGATACAGATTCTCTCCACCCCACAGCCCAATCGGATCCTGATTCACAAACCGCCCGGCCTCAGGCTCGTAATACCTCAAGAAGTTTCATTCGGGCTACTGCTTGCTGTTTATTTCTTAATATATTTTTCTATATATCTGTATTGCTCTTGTGTACATTTAACTGAAAAAAATATTTTTCCACTTATAATACTTTGAGCAGAAAAAATACCTTTCTCATATTTGAATTTTATTTTACTTAACGGAATCCTTCCTTTTCCATTTTCTTTCCCACAAAAAAGCTTATATTGTAACTCATTATTACTTATACCTATGTCTCCACAAGTTTTTTGACTATTATATTCTGATACAATTATATTTAACCAGCCATGTTGAAAATCATACGAGTAATGTGAAACATAAGGTAATTTAGAAGAGGAGGATACTATTAGAGATAAAATTGAACTTAAAATAGATTTCATAATTTATTTACCATTTAATTTATTAATGAGATTGTCAAAAAACAAATCTCTCAAACGATCTTGATGAAGGTTTGAAATTGTCTGAAAATTATTTTAGACGAGCTTATGAGTTTGTTAAACCTTGATACAATTTACATTTACTCGAAATCTATAATTTTTCCATATTCTAGAATTTCATCAAAAGTATCAGCTACTTTTCCAATACTTCCATCATCTAGCCAATATTCCCATATTGATAGATTATCATTTAAATCGAAATATAAGCGTCCCCCATCAGAAGAAGTTCCAAACATAAAACCTTTCTTTACGCGTTCAGAGTCTACAAATTCTGTGGAGTCATGCCTTTGTACAATATTTTCTGCCTTTTGTTTTTTCTTGTTTATTTCAACTAAATATTCCATATAATTCCATCTTGGAAAAGAATTTAACTCGTCAAACAATAAATTATTATTAAATAAATCAATTTCATAATCTTTAAATTCTATTTCCATAAACAACTTGAATTTATCAAGGGTATTTTTATATGACTGAGGAAACAAGATGTTTAAATTTTTTTCTATGCTTAATAATTCTTTCATGATTAGTCCTTTCAATATGAATTTTTTTTACAACTTTCAATATAATCCCGTGCACGTTTTTTCCAATAGGCCTCACGAAATTTATCGTGCGCCTCAGCTTGTACAAATTATTGTGCCAAATACCCTGTGTCATAATCTAAATCGTCAGTTTCCACAAACTCATCTAAGAAATTATATATTTCTTCTATATCTACTTGAATTGGTATGTTTATTGCATGGAAATTTGCATTAAATGCTTCAGACTCACATCCAAGATCTATTAATTTAGTTAATATTTTATCTTTAAATTTCTGATTTTCATTGAAGAAAACAATCCGCAATGTACTATTTTTACTATAAATTATAGTTTTATCATATAATAAGTAATTTTCTTCTGTTTGTATTACGCTAACAATATCACCTAAAGAGATTTCTTTGCTATAAAAAGGAATATTATTAACTTTAAGATAGCCTTCTTCAGTCACTTCTGCCCAAATGCTTTCCATAGATACTGGAGGATAACCATCACTTACTTCTAGATTTAAAAAAAGCTTTTTCATTTTAATCACCTTGATATGTACCCATTTTCCTGGACACATATTATTTGCTAGCCTAAACACATGGATGCTTCCCTGTATTTTACAGGAGGCATCCATTTTGTTTTTTCTGGATCCTTTTGTTGTTGTAATAATTAATGTATTCTTCTATCGTTACTGCAAAAGCATTAAATGATACATATTCTTTTTCAAAACCATAATATATTTCATTTTGCAATCCTTTGATGGTCGACCTTTAGGTTTATTAATAAGACCATTGTATCCCAAAGTTTTGTATTTAGATAGAATAATTCAATTGCTTTTCTTTTAAATTCATAACTATATCTCATTAAAATACCCCCTTTACTGGTTATCCAGTAAAGGGGGTAGATATCATAACCTAAAGGGCTTTCTAATGTGGCGGAGAGGGTGGTATAAATATAGTAATCTTTAGTTACTACAACAAATTCTATCTATACCATTATATAAGGTGGCAAAATGGTGGCAATCTATTTAACTATCCTACTTCTCGAATAGAATAGTGGAGTCCAAAGAATTTGATAAGCTTTAAAACGTTGGCTCGATTATACTTTGACGGAGCAGGGATTATTAATGTTTTATCGCTATTAACATATACCGCCTTTACATCGTCCGTCCAAACAAAATTAGGGAAATATTCAGCCAAGTCTAAGTCTCCCCATGTTTCCCTGCCAACAAGAAGTATGCCTTTACCGAGCCTCTCCTGCATGGAGCATATTATATCCCATGCGGCAGCATAGTTGTCTACTTTTATCGCATCCCTCATAAAATGTGGGTCTTTATTAAATACTTTTAGCATTATTACTCCCACCTCCTATTATTACCCTAATTACACCATATTTTTACCTTATCCGCAATTGCTATTTATAAACAAAAAAGACCTTACCAGGACATATTCCCAGTAAGGTCTTTTACATTATTATAGTCAATCCATACGTCCGCCCTCGTATGGTAGGGAGATGTATGGATCACCTCCTTAGTTCTTAGTTGCAAGATAAATGACAGTACCACCTAATAAGATGTTTAACAACTTACTTTTGCGTTGCTCCATCTTGGCTTTGTGTATTTCTTTCTTTTGCTCGTTCAAGTATATTTCTGCTTTCTCTAATGATAGCTTTTGCTCGTTCAGCATCTGCTCTTGCTTCTGTAGTAAGTTCCGTGCTTCTGTTAATTGCGTTCTCTGTTCTTTGATTAAGTTCAACGCTTCGATTAATTCGTTCTTCTGTTCGCTCGTTGATAGCTTGGCTACTCTCAACTGCATTTCTAACTCGTTGATTGTAGTCAACTGCCTGTTGATTGTACTCTCTAGCGTGTCGAAGTTCTTTTTCAGCGTTGCGTATTCCTGTGGTGTCAATGTTACTGATTCTGTTGGCGTAGAGCCAAACACAGGTGAGTAAGATGACAATACCAACAATAATACACAGCCAACGATAACCATAAATAATTTGTAAATAGGATTTAACTTTATCATTCATAATACCTCCTAAATCACACTACCCCATTCTTGGGCATAATATTTAGCTTTACCACGAATTACATCTCCTCCGGAACCAGGAGTATCGCCCTCATGTACTGTCCATAAGTCCCATCGTTCACATGTCGTGGTAGGCCCGTACGGCTCGTGAGCATAATAACCGTCCATGTTATCGGCTGCCTCCGCATGTGTTAAGACATGCTCGATATCACATGGGATACCAAGGTCTACACATAACAAAGCTACAACCTGTGCCAATGTTTCAATCTGCACATCCGTAGGAGCATACTCGCCAAGGTTATCAGTCCATTGAGCGCCATATGCGCAGTCTAATGCAATACCTATTGCGCCACCATTGCGCATATAGGTGTGGTTCTTATGATCTGTTAATTCGCCATCGATATAGATGTTTCCATCCCTATCGATATTAATATGGTAGTCATCAAATTGTTGGTTATACCTGCCTGCCGTCCAGTGCAAATAGATTTTATTGATTTGGCCTAACGCTCTACAACAATAATCGTTTAAGTCAGTAAGACTAACGAGGTGCATTATAATCACTCCTTTCATTTATTACGGTATTAATTGGTATTTTTGGCGGTTCTTCTAATTTATCAGGGATGCCATTTCCATCTTTATCAATACACAAGGCTAAGAAGCCTACTGCTGCAATTAATACCGGGTTATTAAATATATGATCAATAATATTTAACCCTATATTAATTAGCTTGTTAGTTTCATCACTAACATAACCTTGTATAACCCCCAACAAATATTGAACAACTACCAGTAAAATAGGCACTAGCATTGTCAGTACTAGTGCCCTTGTTGCCAATATCCCTGTTGGGTGAATATTAGCGATTCGGATTGAACTATATATAGTTTTAACTTTATTAATTACTTTCATCTTATCCAAGGCTTTCACCTCCGTCATTTTGGATGGTAATACCCCTTTTAATCGGTAGATTATTAAGTAATTGTATGTGCATTAATTCCGTATTTAGTGCTTGCGTTGTGGTTTCCAATGCATCCAAGCGGTGAAATATAGCATCATCTCGTTCCTCCAACTTCACCAATTGCCTTAGAATATCTTGATTACTTTCCGTTAATTTTCCGATACTATTAATAGCATCTGTCATACGGTCATCATAATATTCCCTTTGTTTGGATAACTTATGCCCTACATAGTCATCAAGTTGGCGTTTAACCTCGGCTATCGATGTGTGTTCTAAGAACCACACCATCGCCCGAAACGAGCCCCTAAGTGCGGCCCAGATGACCCCTAACAGTGTCACCCAGAATCCAATGTCCGCAAAATAGGGGGGTATTCCTACCTCCATCAGAAGTATTCTGATTTCCTCCATTCGCTACCTCCTTATTGAACCGGTACCCAAGTTCTAGCATTTATGTCAACTTTTTTAGTGCCATCGCCATTATAGAATGTCATGCCGGCAGACCGTTGATTATCATACCATGCCCAAATTGCATTAGGGTCTGACTCTTCAGATAAATAAATATTTGCTCCGGGTGCTAATACGGTTAAATACTTCAATGGAGAATTAGAATTGAAAACATATCTTGGCATTTTTATTAACTCTAGATTCCAGCCGGTATTAAATGCATTTTCCCTAACATTTCTAACTTTAGGTAAAATCAACCGTTTCACACCGAGGACATTTGCAAGTGCGTTATCATTAACAGTAATTACTTCCGGATAGTTGATTTCCTCAACAATGGTATCAGTAATATCACCTGCGGATAATTCTGTTTTGACATCACCATATCCGGATACACGATACGTACCTACGATATTGCCTAGCATATTGAAATATTCAAGTTCAATATCGCTACCACCGAATGGACTATCTAGGTCTAATCGACCATTACCATCATCACCAATACTTACACCAAATGCAGCACCTTTACCCAGTATTGCTACTTTAAAATGCGGCGTGCCGTATACGTTGATATAGGACTGTCCCTTTTGAGGTCTATCAAAATCAAGTGGCTTAAATGGCTTTTTAATAACATCACCTAAGCCACGAATAAGACCTTTTAGCACTTCATCCGGTGTACTGTTCTCACAATACACGTTCAGCCCCATTAGCATTTCATATGAACCTTGTGCAGATGCATCTTTTCCTGGTAATCCATCATTACCATTACGGCCATCTTGTCCTTTTAAACTATTTAAGAAGTCCTCACGTGTACCGGAATTTCCGGATTCTAGCCATAATTCATAGGCGCTTTTACCTGCCGCACCCTCCAATTTAATTGGTGGTAAATTAAGACCTTTTATATTAATATTTAGCTCTTCTGCCATGATATAATCCCCTTTCATTAATGACGTGCAATATCCTGGATGATATTGACTTCGCCAAACCCTAATTTTATGCTGCGATTATCGTTATAAAGGAACGCATCATATTGGTGTATTCCTTTAGCATCTACCTTACTAACTGTGTCATTGCCATTAATATGGAATGTGATGCGGTCGCCCTCTATCACACCATTAATAGCCAACACCTCATTTGTGTCTGGCTTTCGCCTAATTTTCATAACGGCTGTGTATCCATCATAGGACTCACCACCTTCGATAATGTAGGTCAATCCATAGTCTTGACCTACATGTAAATCAAAATCATATTCCTTCATATACGCACCCCCGTTTATTATTGTCTAGCAATTACCAATACATATATCCACCCTGTCTTTAAATTTCTTGTTGTGTCATTAGAAAATGTCCTAGCAGCGTATGCTCTACGAGTGCCCATTAACCCAACCTTACTTCCATCGGAAGTATATATAGGAAAATTAGGCGAATTACTTTCGTAATAATCAAGATTTGGGCCCTCTCGCCTACCAACTTTACCATTACTAATTATTTTGTACGAAATCGGCACAAATACGCATTGACCCTCACTATACCCGTCAGGTATTGGCGTATAATCCCCATGAGCAACTTCATACGTTCTCACATCAAGGCTCTTGACCTTGTATCCAGCATTGTATATAGACTGGCCCTCAATGTTAACACCTCGAATTGTTGCGCCGGTAATTAATCCGCCATTGATATGGGAACCCGTAATGTTACCATTTGAGTCAACTTTAAATGACCCGTTTTCATTTTGGATTTCTGTGCCAATTAGCTTGCCACCTCGAAGTGTGCCGCCGATATATGCAGATAGAGCAGACAAACTATCCACTTTCAATTTATCAGCAGTTATTGAGTTCGCCTGTATCATCCTATTTGTGATGATATTTCCATCTATAAGAGTATCACCAGTAATATGAATTAATTTACCCTCAATCTTAACGCCGCCCTCATAAAGGTTTATTCTTGACAAAATTGCATTCCCATCTAATGCTTTAAGACCTTTTGTGACTTTAAGTTCGATACCATTGTCGAGTTGAGTTATACGAGATTCTACATCTCTGTTCAAGTTTTCAACTTTAGTACTATATTCCTTAGATACTTTATTAAATTCTGCACTGAGTTCGTTAACTCGTTTATCAAATTCTTTTAGCCCTAAACTTTCTTTATCTAATAACGCTGGATCTATTGTTGCCGATACAGTGACTAATAATTCATCGGATTCAATTCCTTCACCTATAGCATCAATAAATGCCGCCTTTACACGATAAATATCCGCATCACCAGTGTAAGTTATTGTATTCCCTGTGGAATTAAGAATATCTGTCTTTGCAGAACCTACAATATAAAACCGAATACTATTAGCAGTACTTGGCATATTTGATACTAATAAGGCAAATCCTTTGACCATATTTACAGATGTTACTATTGGTGCTTCTAGCTTTTGGAAATCATAGGATACATTTAACCCTGGCCCATATCCTTTTACCGGATTATGTCCATAAATTAATAGGTCTCCTTTTCTATTTTTAAGTTGTATTATCTCTCTAATAGAATTTGATTTTACAATCAAGCCTTGTAAATCACCTGTATTACTATTACTTCTGACTTCATAGAAATCAATATAAGTATTTGTGATTGGAGTCCATTCAATTAATACCCCTTCTTTTGTTAATTCAATACTTGCTGAATTAACTTTATCAGGAACTGCTATACTTCCCTCTGTAATTGTGATTTGAATACTTACCTTTGTAGCAGTTTCAGATTCAATCCCAGACGTATTAATGGCTTTAATCCCAAATGTATATATCTTGCTTTCTGTTGCAAAGAACGTATAATTTGTGGCCCCTATATAATTTACAAGTTCCTTTCCGGCATCATCATATAAACGGTATCCATATATATCCGGCTCTTGATTTGGCGCCCATTGTAAATGTAGTATGCTACTATTTATAGAATCCTGTACTACCGTAAATTGTTTTACCATTGCTGGTGCTGTTTCCTTTCCAGCAATATATATGGTCTTTTCTATGCCAGGACCTGCAATTCCTAAATCATTTAAACATATAATACGAACCACATAATTTTGTGTTGTAAGTACTGATCTAATGACTGCTGATGTTTCGTTGCCACTGAATGTATTTAGTAAAGTATATGTTTCTTCGTTTGTACGCTTGTAATATACCTGTATTTGTTTGCACTGATTACTAATTGGTAACACCCAATCAACCTTGATATCACATAATACAGTTCCATCTTTTAACGTATTTACAATCTTAGTTAACTTAATATCCTTTACCGATAATTCTTTTTCTACCTTGGCATAATCAATTACAGGATATCGGCTATAATCAAGTTCATATACAGCCGCATCATATTCTGTAGCTGTTATTGTTACCTGATTATCACCATTCTTTGTAATTTTTGTAATCCTAAATGGTTTGACTTCCTTATTTGCTTCACCGAGCATATATGGATCATATCGTTTAGGTAATTCTTGTTGTGAGAATTCACCAATTACAGTAATTGTATCTGTATTCGTTTCCTCTGTTACTGCTTGGATTTGCTTTGTAATAATACTGTCATCTTCTAACCGAATCATAATGCTATGATTTTTATTCGGTTTCAATACAACAAATTTATCCAATACGACTGTATTGCCTTCTGCTTTTACAATTCGGCCGCTAGCATCTCCGAATTGAGGTACCGCATGATTGATGCCTATAACATCACCATATTCACACACCATACCGCCTATATCTGTACCAAATGTAACAGTCTGTAACTGTCGCTCATTTGTGGCCATTAGATACATTCCTTCTCTGTATGCTTGTGAACGTCTTGTTACACCAAACAATGATAATTTAGCCGTATTATCATTCTTCCTTAAATTGTTTGCATAGTTTGGACTTCGCACCATAAATACAGTATTTTTGTAGTCATTATCTGTATCATTGTACGTAATTTCTACTGAGCGGGCCCTATCGTCCCTAGATGAATATTCGCCTTTAAAAGATGACTTTACTATTTGCCCCTCTCCAAACACCTGTACAATATTACTTGGTCTATCCACCACTATGCCATATTGTGTCCCATGCCTTAATATTGTGGCTCGTCCGGATGTTGCTGCCTTTTGTGCCGCTTCCCATCTTGTCTGTGTTGTATCCATGACCGCATCAAATCTGAACCTTCGTTCTTTTTCTCCACTAATCATAGATACTTCTTCATCTGCATAAGCCGCCGCACTTTTCCATTCATCCCAATACTGTTTGAAATTGTTAGCCGGTACACCTTCAACTACATATTCTTCAACATTTGTATTAATGTTATACAATCGCTTAGAATTGTGTAACATATCATATGCAGCCCATATTGGGTTCTTTGCATCTTTTTCAACATATGTTCCTGTATCCCAATCAAATACATGTACTGTATTTCTAATTTGTCTCCAGTTGACATTTGGAATACCTCCGGATAGTTGGTTAGTTGCCTTAATGCGTAATCCAATTAACACCTTACCTGGTCTACTGTATGCGCTATCCATAATAAAGCTTGATAGCGTTGACCATGTCATATAAGCTGTTGCTCTTGTTGTCGTTGGTAACTTAGTACCTACAACCTTAATATCATATTGTCCTGCCTCAGGCATTTCAAATTGATATGATCTACGCACAGCTTGACTAGTTGCTTTTGTAAGACTAAACGTAGACTTCTGAACAGTAATGGTTATGGTGCCTTCTTTTTTCATAAAGATTTCTCGTTTCTTTAAGTCAAAAGATATTATGCCATTATCATAATGTTCACCATACTTTGCCTCTTTTTTCTTACCACTTATACTACCAGTTACACTTAGAGTATCTTTATCTTTTTTTGCTACTAATGTCCATACCTCTAACGGTGCTGAGTTACCTATGGATTTCACATTTGTAACTATATTTGATAATCTTCCGTTTGATTTAACAATGTGATTACTATCATCACCGCCAAAATCTTTCCATACCGTTGTGCCAGTTTTTCTATACATAATTTGAAACTCGGCTGTATTCTTATCATAATCGCCGCTATCATTTACCTTGTATAATCCATTAGGGAATTCAACTGTTACTTCTAACTTCTTAGCTTTCTTAGTATCTGTTGTTCTAATTAATGGTTTATTTTCAGCACACTCAAGACCTATTGATTGGTCTAATACAGTAGTTGGAAAGAATGATATCGGTTCTTGATTATTTTCGCCTAACCTTGTTTCAATCTGAACATCCGTAAAGTTTTCTATAGGTGTTGTCCCAATGCGGATATTACTAATACTATCCACAGGGCCCCATCCGCCACAATACAATAAATTCAAATATTGTACATTTTTATCTTGATCATCTGTATTTGTTGTCTCTACATGACACATTAATAATTGAGGGGTTGGTATGCATTCACCATATGTTTCTGCAATCACACCACCTTCATATGTCTGTACGCTTGGCAATGACCATCCATAAGATGTACTTTGTGAATTTTCTGATGTACTACCTATTTGGTTTAATCGGAGCATACTATTTATCAGCTTACCGCCAACCATTGTAATAGCCCCTGTCATGAGTCCAATTGCTAATTTACTAGCTGTTGCAGGTAGCCACTTTGCAGCCAATACAGGTGCATAAACTGCTAATGCTAACATGGCTACCATGCCAAGTATACCCTTTAGACTTTTACCTATATGGGGAGTTACTATAATTTGATTCCCATCTTGTGGAAAGCAATTTACAGGGTCCAATACAAGTATTCCATTTAGGTACACATCTTTATCTATTGGATCTAAATAAGAATAGAGTGTACCATCTGTACACTCTACCTTTTTTCGTTCCTTTTTATTCGGTTCAAACGGATTCTTTATTTCAACAATTTCAATCATTATATAATGCCCTTTCTGTTGGAATATAGAAACCTAATATTCTTGACTTCCATTTACGAACTCTATCAATTACTACACCTGTTTCATGACAATAGGCATGAATAAAATGACCATTGCCAATATAAACGCCGCAATGGTTCGCCCATTCATTTTCTGCCAGTCGAATAATCACCAAGCATCCTATTTTAGGCTCTTCTATTTTTTGCCACATCTCATTTAAATCATGTTGCATAGTATCTGATATTACATGTGCCTCTTCCGAAGATATAGAATAATCATGAATAATATAGCCTTGTCGTTTAAATAATTCCAGCGCAAGGCCCCAACAATCTAATCCCGTTATATCTCGACCCCCATCTACAAATGGAATACCTATTAGATCATCATAATTAAACATTGTTTCCATTCATACCTTCCTCTCCCCCAAATCGTGATGGGATTCTACATGTTTCCAATGTATTATTGCATGGCTCTTTACCTCCTGCATATCCACATCTAACCGACTTAAATCTATACGGACAATAATGCGCCATATAAATATGGGTTGGAAATTTAACTACTGTTTCTGGTGATGCCCCTAGTATAAATGTTACCCACTCCTCATCGTATTGAGTCGTTGTAACAGTAAATTCAAAAGCTTGTAACGGCTCTGTATTGTCTAGCATATTCGCATGTACAACATATATTATTACTTCAGCATCCGTGAACCCTTTGAATTTTTGTATATACTGTTGCAATGTTCCTGCACAGTTAGACACAGTCCAACTTAACTTAGGTTCTGTTTGCCCATCAATTGTATTGATATCAAAATTCATAGGATATGCTTGCCATTCTTGCCCATCCCATGTAATACTTTCTGTATTTCTAACCAAGCATATTGGCTCTGTTAATTCTGAATGGACCATTTTAACCAATACCAAGAAAGGGGCATCACTTGCTAATTTATTCTTTTCAATAATTGCCGTAGCAGGCCATCTTAGCATTTGTTACACCTCCTCAAATTGTAATGATCCATACCACCCAATTGGATAATCTAATCGGAAACTAAACTTATCTACGAATCTACATCTATATGTTTTCCCATCCGTATAGTTTTTAAATTCAAACTCTTCTGATGTTCTAACTTTCTTCCAGAATGCTTTTAACTTTTCATAGTTTTCATCGCTAAGTCCTAGCCATGTATATGTCCAGTTTCCAATCACCCTTGTAGTTCTCGGCCGTGTAATTTTATAGTTGGCATCCGTAGTGGATGTGATTGTACTATCTGTTAGTACTTCCGTATAAGTACTTCCGGAATTCGATGCAGCCGGAATAATCGGCTCCGGAATATCTGTAGGAAACACATACATTATCGCCTACCTCCTATTAATTGTTTCAAAATATCTTGGCTTCCATTTCGGTTACTAGCAATTTCTTCAATCACAATATTTACAATTTGTGTTTTCATATCACCAGTTGATGTCTCTTCCGTAACAGTTACTTTACTATTGGTGTAATTATTTACATTCACCATAACCGGTCCCCCGCCTATGGTATTCGCAATATTACGACCAAGACTAGCAAATGTATTTTGGTTTAAAGGTAATACAGCCTCACTATCTTTACCTTCCCCCATTAATGACATTACTGGAGCAGTAATTACACCACCACTTGCAAACTTATATGTAGGCATATGGGGCATTCTAGCAATGGCACTATTTACAAATCCTTGCATTGTTAATGTTTGTACATTACCCCCACTAGCAACACTTTTACCCCCTACGCCCAATGACTGTCCTAATAACGCCGCCGCTAATCTTGCAGCCGCTATCTTAGCAATGATATTGACTACTGTACTAAGAATTAATTTACCCATATTTTGGGTTAAATCTTTTACGCTTGTAATATCTGTTGCTAGATTTGAAAAGATAGAAGATAATCCACTAGCAAATGATTCAGCTGCTTCTGCTGTAGCAGCTGACATCGACATATTACCTTGTTCCCAAAGTTTATAGAATGTCTGTAGTTTAGCGGTATCGCCTTCCCAGTCCCTATATTGTTTTGCGTCTTTTGAACTTGTTAATTGTTGGAGTCTATTTGTATCATGTCGGCTAATTGCTAATTTAACAGCTTTATCATATGACTCACGTTCTGCCGTTTCACGTTCTGTTACTAAAGCTTTATATTTGGCTGTGTACCATTCCTCAACCTGTGCTTTAGCTTCCGCATCATCCTTTTGTTTTGCAACTGATTTTAGGCGTTCCTCTCGCTCTCTATCTAGTTCATTTTTAGATACAATAAACTGTTGTTCAGCTAAATTTTTATAGTTTCCTAAGATTTCTGCATTAGTTTTGGCTGTATCCAGTTTTAATTTATCCCGTTGCTCCTGTAGCTTTTTATTTACTTTATCTACTTCAACAGTTTTAAACTGATCTAATAGCTTTTCAGCATTTGAGGTATCAATCGTATCACTGACATCTTTAATCTTCTTGATTGCTTCAGATTTTTTCCGTACATCCTCTTCAATCTTTTGAATTTCACTTTCATAAGATGTACCAATTTCTCCGGTGATACTTTGCTTTAATTCACCTTCTAAATTCTTTAAATCCTTTTTAGCATCATCAATTGATTTTTGACGGCGTAATATATCAGCCCCAGTAAGGCCACCTTCACCCTTCATGTCTTTATAAAGTAATTGTGCATTGGCTGCCTTTTGAGACCTAATATCTTCCGTTCCTTCTGAACGTGTTATCCATTTATCAACTAACTTGGCCGCTAATCCTACATCTTGACTATTTCCAAGTTCTGCTAATGCTTTCTTATAATTATCCTTTTCTTTCCCATATAGCATTTCATATACCTGAAACGCTTGTTGAGTATGGATATCATATGGATCTGAATGATTCTGCTTTGCAAAGTTAAATAAGTCTTCTTTTCTATCTAACAACCATTGTTGAATACCGAATGCGCCCCCATTGGGATTTACAGCCTTTGCATTTAAGTTCTTTGTATTTCCGCCTGATTCAAGCATATTCCCACCAGCCATACCAAATGCTATACGTGGATCAATACCTTGATTAATCATGAACCTAACAGTTTCTGCTGCACTTGAAGTATCTTTATGAGTCGTAGTGGTAGATGTTTTGCTTATAGAATCTCCAATATTCGATATGTTTTGCATTTGTGTAGCTAACTCAGCTTGCATTTTAGCTTGTTCTGCTTTAATCTCACCTAATGCCGCATCTGCACTAGCCTTTTTTTGTGCTGATACATAAGATTCATATTTATTCCTTAATCGCTCAGGTACTTCTACATAACCGGCACTATCATTGGCAAAAACAACTTTACCATCTCTATTTTTAGCAAGATGATATTTCTTTCCCTTATCCATCAAGGTTACTTCATTGGCGTGTTGAAATTCTGCTTCTGCTTTATTGGCTTGTCCCATAGAATATAGTGCAAATCCTACGGCTGCCGCTACACCTAACCATCCACCAGCAAGAGCCCACACTGCTCGTGTTAATGTTGTAACAGCCCCCATAGCTCTGCCTGCTGCACTAACTGCTACCGCTCCTGCCGTTGTGGCTCTTACACCGACACCTTCATAGCTTGCTGCTAACACTGCATTCTTTTCAATATTTGCTGTTGCCGCTGCTGTTGCTGTTGCACTAGCTTCTACGGCTTTTGTGCCTGCAACTGTTGCAGCTACACCTACTTTACCTTGACTAGCTACTACAGCCATATCACTTTCTACTTTGCGAACATTAGCCGCTACATGTAGATTTGCTGATTCTTCTGCTGCTACCCCTGTAGATAATATGGATCTATTAACTGCAATTGAACTTTCTGCCGCTTCTGCCCGTACGCTTTGAAAGCCAAGAGTCATAGCCGCTCGAATTTGCTCTGCTGATTGCGTTGCCTTGATACTAATCTTGCTAAATTCCTGCGCTAAAAATGCACTCGTTTCTTCTGCAGATAACTTTTGTTGATTAGCTGTTTTAATCGCTTCTCTTCGCATTTGTGCATATACACGTTCATTATCTCTAAGTGCTTTATTAATCTGTGCTTCTTGCGCTCTTGTTAATTCAGCTGTATCTAATCCCATTGGGCTTTGCGAATTTTTCACAGTTGATACTACTGCATTAACTGCTGCCGCTGCTTTTTTAGCAATCTTAATGCTTTCATACAATGCTACAATCTGAACTAATGTTTTAGCCGTACTTGCAATCTCATTTTTATTTTTATTAATCCATACCGCCGATTCTTGCAAATACGGTAGTAATTGTGGTAATAATTCCATTACTAATGGTGTAATGGCTGCGCCACTCGCTAGTTTAAGTTGTCCAAACTGCAATTCCATCTCTTTCAATTGAAGAGATGCTTTATGCATTTCTTCTGGATTTAGACCAATTCCTTTGACTTTACTAGCAACTTCCGCCGCTTCATTGTAATTCTGCAATACAGAAATTAAAGCAAGTCCACGAACACCAAGGGTATTCATCACATATTCCTGCCCATATCCCGCATCAGCAGCCGCTTTATATCCTTTTGCTAACTCCGCCAATTGTTGATTCATTGGCAACATCTTACCATTTGTATCAGTTAATGAAACGCCAAATAGTTTTAGTGTTTCTTGCGCTTTCTTACCTTCATTACTATTTCCGGATAACGCTTTATCCAATCGCATAATTGTTTTAGCTGCTGTATCCGCATCAGAACCTGTAATCTTTAAAATTCGGTTCATTTCAGATGCTTCTTTAGTTGTGATCTGGTACCGTTGAGATAATTGGTAAACTGCTTCTCCAGCTTTCACAGAGCCTTCAATCATGGATGTTAGTCCAAATCCTCCGGCCATAATTCCTGCTATAGCTGTAAACTTACTAACCAAACTACCTACACGACCTGTTACACTATCTACACTTGTAGAGAACTCATTAATTGGGTTTACATTAAATGCTTTCCCTACCTGCGTTTCTACCTTCTGTAGTTCTTGTTTAAACTGATTACTGTCCGCACCTATCCTAACCTCTAAATCTGCTATGGTTGTTCCCATCATTCCACCTCCTTTCTTTAAAAATTAAATGTACGTAATAGCTCCTCTTTTTCGCTTTCCTTATCCTTTACCATATCTTGATGCAATGGATTGAAGATATCATCTACTGTTATTTTGCTTTCTCTACCTAAGTTTGGAGCAAGCATCCAGTATGTGAAATATGCTTGCTTATAGTCCTCTTCTTTTTTACGGGCATAATGGCCATCAAGTAACAAATAGAACTCTTTCATAGTTAGATTTTCAAGAGCATCAGGCAATAGATGCAATGGTCCATATGCTATTGGCTCTACGGTTCTAATCCATTCTTCAATGGAGGCTACTTCTTTTTCTGTTCCTCCACCTGTGCTTCCACTTCTTCTGGTAGCTTTGGGATAAAAAAACCAGTATTATATAATGCCATCATTAGGAACCCTGCCAACGTATCCAATGTGCCTTCACCTTCACAATATTTATCAATGAGATCATATGCTTTATCTTCCGACAAGCCGCCAACTACCGCATATTGCAAGTTCGCCATAATGAAATCAATGCCTACTCGTGCCTGTGCATTGCCATCAAATCTTGTTAGGATTGAAATCAAAGAGCATCCTAATGTTCGTTCAATCTGACGCATAATACCAAGTGTATACAATAATTCATATTTTTCCCCATTGACGGTCAATGTAGTCTGTTCTTTCATTTTTATCTCCTTATATAAAATAGGGCGGGTTTTATCCCGCCCTTTATATTACAAAATTATGCTGTTACATTTACTGTGATAGAAATTGTCTTTGCTGCAAATTTTGCTTCAAGTACATGATTACCTACTGTCATATTTTTAAGGTATTCTTTTTTCAAGGTTAAGGTACCTTCTGCAAATTCGTAGTCCTTTCCGAATACCAATACAGTACCAGTATCATCAGTTACAGTACGAATTGTAATGTCTGTTGGTGTCACCGCTACAGTTTTATCTGCTGCAGCTGCTTTAGAGAATGCAGCTGTAGGAGATGTAATTTTAACTTCACCAATCGCAATCAAATCGCTAATTGCGCCATACCCTGTTAAGGATACCTTTAATGTTTGAATTGCATCAGAAGAGTTATTATCTTCAAAAGATGTTGTATTCGCCCAACCTTGTTTGTAAGAACCGTCCGGATATTCTACACGTACATACACGGCTTTACCTTCACGGAATGAATAGCGCAAGATATCCACTGCATTGTCATTTAACACGTATAGACCATCATATTCGATGCTCCAGGACTTCATACCAGGGATGCCTTTTTTCCAACCGCCACTAGATTTATCAGAACCATCCAAGGAGTCTGCTTGTTCTTTAAGTGGTGAGTTCTTTTGACCACCAACCAATAACCATGTTAATGGTGTTTGTTTAGATGCAATATACAATAACGTATCTTTACCAGCTACCGCCTTTGTATCACTAGGTGCCACTGGTAGTGCAGTAATTTGCTCTTGTGTTAATGCCATATTAATTACCTCCTAATCAATTTCTTCAATTGTGTACTCAATCATCATGATTCCGTGATAAGCACTAGTCTTATCTTCGTATCGTTCCCCTATTGCCTGATATAAAGATATATGAGCATCACCAACCTGTTTAAACCCTTCAAGTGGTAATTGGTAATGTCTAACTAATGTAGCTACATCATTCAGAATTTCATTAACCTCTTTCTTACCAGGTTGATTACTCCATATATCTATTTGCTGGCTAATTCTATGTACCGTATGTGTTTTATTATCCTCTACAGGTACACCATGAAATTCACCCAACCAAATATACGGCATTTCTTCATCCCCTGCAGGGATACGATCATATACAGGAGCCGTCTGCCCTTCTGACAGCAATTTATAAAATGCTTTTTGTACAGCATTAAATGGAATAGTTTTTATTTTCATTTCTTTATTGCCACCTTAATTGCACCTTCAATCGTTGGACGAACCTTATCCATAGCCGGTTTCATAAATGGCTTTGCAGATATTGCAGGAATTGTAGCATTAGTCATAAACCAGCCGGCTGCTCCTGGTGCTAATGCTTTTTTCTTTTTGGGCATTACTACATGCCCCTTTGTGCCAAATTCAATTAAATGTGCTACCGGTGAATTTGTGAATACCCGTCCATAGATACCTTGACTATGTGTTTTAATCTCTTCCCTTATTGTCCCTTTAAATTTACCAGTTCTATAAGGTGCCAATTGAATTGCTACAGTTAATACTTCATGCGTTTTATTCCTTGTTACTTCTTTAATTCGTTCTTGTGTTTCAGAATTATAATTATGAATATCTCGCATTGCCTTATAAGTAGCATTAGATATATCAGCTTTTACAAATGCCATAGTTACCTACCGTTTCTTGATTGCCTGACATGTCAATATATAAGAATCCGTATTATACTCTATGTCTAATATTTCATAATTTGTATTACGGTACCTAATAATACAATCAGTATCAATTGCTTTTAACGGTCGTATCTGTATACCTTGTGTAATTGCTGTAGTAGGACCTTTCCCACTATCACCATCCCAAAATCTTGGTTTTAAAATAGCGGCCCATACCGTGGCAATTCTACGTGGTTTTTCTTTTTTAAACCCACCTTGTCCATCCGGCTCTATGGTCTGCCGTAATATTTCTATACGGTTCTTCATAGATCCAATCCGTAACATGATTATTTACCTTTTCCGGACTTGGAACCTTTATCCCCATCTTCGTCTGGTGGGTTTTCATCACCATCATTATCCTCATTTGGTGGATTTGGATTTCCTTCTGGTGGATTTTCTTCACCACCAGTTTTAGCATTCGGTGGAGTAATTCCCGCATCATCAATAACTTCAATTAGACCTGTTTCTACATATGGTTGCGCTTTTTCATTTTCTACTTCTACTACGTCATCAATTTGAAGCCATTGGCTATCAATGATTGTTGGATGTAATACTCTTACTTTCATTTGTTACCCCTCTTTCTTATGTTCAATTTGCAGTAATAATGAAGTAATAGTAAACGGTAGTTCACCACCACCGCCTACTACATTTCGGTTATCATACCAATGCCCACATAACATCTTAACGACTAAAAGCATTTGACTATTTTTTTCGTCAAATGCTTTCCCTGTGCCGTTCTCTATATATGTTTTTGCTGCTTCAATATAATTTTCAATTACTGTATTTTCATCATTACTGTCTACCCGTAAATATTCTTTTACATCATCCAGTAACTTTTGCATAATAATTACCTTATGCCAATTTCAATTGACCAAATACAGCTGCTTCATTATCTACAATTTTTGTATCAAAACGAAGTGTACCACGGATATTGTAACCATCTGTTACAAATGCATTACCACCAATATTTGTACCTAACAAGGTAATCGCTTCACGGTCAAACAATGTAATTGTCTCTGTTAAATCCCCAATAATAACTGGTGCATTTTTGCCGCTACCGCTAGTATCTGTAGGTAATACCTTATTACTTACCACTTTAACCACTTTACCACTTAACATCTTTTCAGTTGGATTTAATGGGTTCGGTTGCAATAAATAATGACCTTGTGTATCTTTCAATTTATCAAGGTAATTATACCCATCTTGGTTAGTTAAAAGAATAGAAGTCAATGCAATTGCTGGATCTAAGTCAACATTTAAAACGTCTTTTAATCCATCAATACCTGTAATTGGTTTTTTCGTAAGCGTATTAATTAATTTAGCGATTTCTGTATTACGTGTAATCGTATCCTTTTTAGCCAACCAACGATACAAATAATTCAATAAGTTTTGGTCTGTATCTGCTAATAGCTCACTAGAAATTGGCAAAATGCCTGCATATTTTTGAACTTTGTATTCAATGCGATTGAATTCTGGAGTTTCCAAATTTGCAATGTTTGCTAGTTCAGCTACATTTGGGAATGCTGTCATGGTGGAAAGCTTTTCATAAGTTCGCTCACCACTCATAGTGGCAACCTTTTCAATTCGTACTAATTCATCCAATGGATTTAATGTTCGTTTCAATTCATTAATAGTTGTTTGTACATCTTTAGGAACAATAAACCCACCATCTTTACCAGTTCCTTCATTCAATGTGCTAGCACGCACCAATACTTCATTTTCTTCTTTAGACAATTGATTGCCACGCAAAGCACGAGCCATGATTTGATTTACATCAATATCATTATCATGATTTTGATGTTGACGTGCTTCTGGTGGTACAGTATCTACACTGTTTTCACCCAGTGTAGTTTCTATTTGTAATTCACGTTTTAAGCGGCGCAATTCTTCTGTTGCTTGCTCCGCATCATCCAGTTTACCTTCATTCATTAGGCCACGGATTTCTTCATTTTTTGCTGCCATCTTTTGGCGTAATTCACGTTCTTTTTCGTTCATGATTTATCCCTCCAATAATTCTAATTCAATTGCTAATTTGCGTTTTCGAACTTCATCTAGTTCATTTTGTTGAGTCCTTTTGAACTCTTCCAAATCACGTTTTGCCGTATCTGCTTCTGTATCTGGATATGCCGGTGTCGTAACAATCGAAACATCCCATAAGCGTTTGATCGCCGTAATTGTTCGAATGTATACCTTATCATCTTCATCCCATATCCATTCAGAACCACTTGGAGCCAATGAAAATGCAAATGAGCATTGACCTACAACACCCGCATCAAGATTTGTAATTAAATCTTTTGCATATGTTGTTTCCGTTGGTGTTAATCTAAAATACAAACCAGTGTCATCAACTTTAAGCTCCAATGACCCCGCCCCTGATGGCACAGTATTACGTGCCAATGGATAACTTTCATCATGGTTATACAAAGCAACGACATTATTCATGTCTGTATTATCCAAACAGTTTTTAGATAACATTTCCACAAAGCCACCCATATTTTCTGACCGAGTTCCAAACTTCAATGCATAACCTTCGATATATGGTAACTCACCGTTATCATTCTCCACCTTCCGGATTTCTATCTTGGTCTGAAGTGTTCTCCGTTCCTTGTCCATTCCCCTCACCTCCTTTCACTGTTAAGTCTTCACCAGCTTTAATTTTTGCCAGTTGTAATTTCTCCAAATTATCGGTAGTCGTATAATTTAGAGATATAAAATGCTTATCACCCATGCCATCATTCATAGGCTTTTGCTCTTCCATGGCTCGCACTTCATTTAGTGTGTATACACCAGTCTGAATCATCTTTGTGTAGTATTCAGCCCTAGACTTACTATCTCCTCGAAGTTCCGCATCAGCATTAAACTTTACATAATATTGTTGCCGTTCTATTTTGGTAAATAGTTTGTAATTTAGTTCTTGTTCCCATTGCATAAAAATAGGAAGCAGTGTTGACTTGATATATTCAAGCCCCATTGCTTCCGCATTTGCATAGGTTGCTCTATCTAGTTGTGCTAATTTATGAGGAGGTACCCGGTAAACTTTAGCCACTTCATTAATCCCAAATTTTTGCGTCTCAATAAATTGTGCTTGATCAAGCTGCATACCTATGGTCTGAAATTTTAAACCCATATCCAATACAACTGTTTTACCAGCATTATCTGGACTCGCATATCGGCTTGCAAAATCTTTCCTCAACTTATCCTTTGCTTCTTGATTTATTTTCGAATCTGTCTGCAATACACCGGATACTAATGTTCCATTCTTGTAGAAATTGCTGATAAATTCTTTCGTTGAATTCTGCCCTCGTAATTCATCAACCAATGTTCTCCATGGTGCTTTACCTACAATGCCATCTCTAGCCATTGTTTTAAAATGCAGTACATCAGATGGTTGTAATGTAATTGTTTCACCTTGTAATGTTTGTGTTTGATATGTTAATCGCCCAGTTTTTACATCTAAATATGGAACAGTAGATGATGGTTCTAATGGCCATATTGCTTTGGGAAATCCATCATTTCCCCAGTCTATAAATGCGAAGGCATTGCCATACAACCCCACATGCATTTGTAATGTTTGTTTCAATGTAAATGCACTCATTAAATGGTTAGGCCTTGTATATAACAATTCTGCTACAGGATGTTTCATCCCTTTTGTTCTATCTCCATCTCCATAATATGTATGGATTGGGAGTTTTGCTAAATCATCTGCCAAGATACTGACACAGGCAAATACATTTGAGTTTTTTATAACATCACTTACCCGCATAAATTTATTTGTTGATGTTCCTAAGAAATCTATAATTGAATCCGCATCAACATGATTAGGCTGCATATAGCCATCCCTTTTTTCAATAAATTTTCTTAGTATCAATTGTTATATCTCCTTTCCTATTCTCCATATGGTCTATCCCTCGTTCCTTTTCTTTCAACATGGTATGCCGTTCCAATGATATATCCAAGTACACAGGCGGCCAACGCAACACTATATATGCCTACTATCGTATGGATCATAAATCCTCCGATGCAAAAAAAGATGGCTCCTATTGTAAATAGCAGATCATCAATTATACTTCCTATTATTTTTATGTATTTCATTTCTACTCCTATAGACTAAACTCATCACTCATTATGTACATACTTAAATCATCATCAGCCGCTACTTTTGCCCTTGTGTAAGCATTTATTACGGCTGCTATTGGGTCAATTCGTTCAGTACTTTTGGCTTTATCTAACATAATATTTTCTTGAGCATCAACTTTAGTTACAGCATTACTAATTGCCCAATCTAATAAATCATTAGTTGGGTGCAATATATTGCCTTGATATGTTTCTGCTCTGAATGACTTTGTAGGTTCAGACAATGTAATAATACCTTGTCTGATTTCTACAATTCCCCATCCCTTATTTGATTCTAATTCTTGGGTATAGTGAGTAGCATTATATGGATCATAACAAACATCTTTAATATTTAATCCATATTTATTCAATGTTTCTTCAATCCACTTAGTCATAAATCGATAATCAACAATTTCACCTGGAGTAATTGTTAGCCATCCTCTTTCACTCCATAGTCTATATGGAATTTTATCTGTTCGTTCTTTTGTTTGTACTGTTTCCTCTGGTATAAAACCGTGTGCTAAAGTAATAAATTTCTTACTGTTATTAATATCTACCGGGATTACTATCCCAGCAGCTGTAAGGTCAATTGTTTTTGATACGTCAATACCTACATATGCATCATATCCATATAGTGATATTCCTAAATCGTTTTCAAAGTCCTCATTTAATCTTCCTCGTGCCTTCCATTTTGCCATATCAATATATGACTGCGCTGATTGTTTAACCCATATATTCATATTCTTAGTCATAAATGACACCATCTTTTCTGGGCTCTTTATCGCTGACATATAATTACTTCTGATATTCTTTAATCCTACCTCATATGTAGCTGCAATTGGATTGGCTTTTATCCAGCACTCTTCATCGTTTATATCATCGATTAGATTCCCTTCTTCATCTCGGTCTAATTCATTCACCATACAAAAATAATCCGGAATATCAAATTCGATATCCGGATTTAAGATTTGACTTACTAATGGATATTCAATTCTGTAGCAAGGCCCACCTAAATTATTACCGGCTGTTGTAATAATAAACAATAAAGGTTGGCGCCGTGCAATCATCCCTGTCTTAATAACTTCCAATATTTCATCTGTTGGATGCGCATGATATTCATCAATCAGTCCACATTGTGGATTTAAACCATCACCAGTTTTTCCATCATCTTTAGACAATGCACGCATTATTGAATTACTTTTAATATGTACAATCGTACTATATGCTTCTTTCCATTTGCCTTTAAACAAAGCACTTGATTTTTTAAGCATTGCCAATACTTCATTGTAAATGATTTTTGCCTGGAGCGTTTTAGTCGCACCAATATAAACTTCTGAATTATCTTCACCAAGTGCCATTAATTCATAATCACCAACTAGACCTAATGATTGAGATTTTGCATTTTTCCTTCCCACTTGCCAATATGCTTTTGTAAATCGTCTATACCCAGTATCTTTATGAATCCATCCATAAATATTACCAAATATAAAGCGCTGTATTGGTGTAAAAATAATGGGCGTATTTACTAGCACACCTTTAGTATGCTTATGTAAACTTGCCCATTTATAAAATCTCTCTGCTTTTGCATCATCAAAGATATAAGGGAATTCATCCGTTCCTTCACGACTTATATCCCTCAGAAATCTTTCACATGCCCATCTATGTTTCTGGCAACAATGCTTGGTGTCATTAATACAGTCTTTAGCATATTGTATTAACTCTTCCTTTATTGTCATATATCACCAAATCCATTCTGATCTAATTCTGTTTTTTCTTCCTCTGGTGGTTTCTTAGGTACATTTTTAATTTTAGCCAATGGATTCAAGAATAATCTATCTTCCATTTTAACCAATGCATCCATCTTCGCATTAATGGCCTTATCTAATGAAATTATTCCACCAAATGATAATATATATTCATATTTCTCTATCATCTTCTGAATACGTTTTGGATGTACATTTCCAGCGTCTAATTGATCTTTAATTATTTCATTCTCATCATCGTCAACTTTAGGCATCAACTGACATACCGTTGTCCTACGTTCTAGTAAATCCATATACTCACTATAGGCCATACAGTAGCGGCCGAGCATTCCAACATCTCCAGATGCTACAAAATCAAAATCTTTATATAGCCTTATTAATTCTTTCCATTTTGCATATGCAATTTTGTCATTTTTTATATGTTTTGGACATACTAATTTATCATTTCCAAAACGTATTTCTGTGTTTTTTCTATGTTCAATTTCGGCTTTTGTTAAATGTCGTTTGTTCCCATCAGCCATGATCAAATCTATAGGTTTTGCATTTCGGCCCACTACTTTTTCACCTCTTTTCATTGCCTATAAAATTTTCGTTTCTCAGAAATAGTTTATTTCACGAACTTTTTACGAAGAAAGGAGCCACACGGTCTGGGTTTTCAATGCCCAAACATTTTTAAATAGGGGGGTATTCTCACTATTTATCATTATCGTTTAGCTATATTACCAAAGCCGCCATTCTCTCTTGCTGTTTTCTTATCATGACAGCGTTTATTCATAGCTTGCCAATTGTTTCTATCCCAAAACAATCTCATATCTCCTCTATGAGGAATGATATGATCCACTACATTCGCTGCCAATGGATTGCCTGATGCCTTGCATTCAGCGCATTCACATGTTGGATGTTCCGCAAGAAATACTTTCCTAGCTTTATCCCATTTAGAGGTATATCCTCTAGCATGTGCAGATAGTCTTGTATTATCTTGCTTAACTTTATGCTTTTCACAATATCTATCTGTTGTTAATTCATGACATCCAGGATACCTGCATTCATGCCTTGCTCTTTTCATTTGCATCTCCACATAAAAAGCACCCACTAATTATTGTGGGTGCCTTTATTTCTTCTTCATTCCATATTTACTTACACTATCATTATATCTTTATCATTACGACACGTCCACGACACTTTTACGACAATTTACTTTTAATCCCGGTTAATCCCCACAGAAGAATGGACATCTCTTCCAATCCTCTTTTGATATAGCGTTGTACTGTTCGTTCATCTACATTAGGGTCTAATGAACTGCCAATGTCTTTCAATTGTTCGCCGTTAATATAATATCGTCTAACGCAATCACAATAATTCACTCTACGACATTTACAACGCTCATCATAGATATCAATCATGTTATCTATGTGCCGCATCATAAGTTCTGTTTGCTCCTTACTTCTTATGATTGACTTAACCATTACTTTACTGTCATCATCAAACATCTCCCCTAGTAGCTTGTCTAGCCATAAGTCTTTGGCTTGTGATGAGTCAGATATACTATTCTCTACATAAGTCTTTAACTTATTGTAGTGTTTGAATAGCTTCATTGTATTGTGTCTAAGAGTATCTATTGTTTCCTTTTCATTCCTACTTATTTCCTTTCTATATTCTTCTATTGCTGTTTTAGCTGCAATAGTCGTTATTTGTCTTATTAATTCCTGTTCAGTCAATGGCTACCTCCCGCATCAAGCACTTTGTACTATTTCCCTTGTACGATTTTCAACGCTGATTCTGTCCAATCATATATATGTTCATCTGCATATATAAAGTATTCATCCCCACCATCAATCTTTTTGTTTTTTCCTTCTACATATGTAAAGATGCTTGGTGTCCCCCCATGTACTAGTTACATAGGCATCATCATGGATTACTTCCCCATGATCATATATAGCTCCACATGTATTATCCCAATCTTCATTAATACCAGCATATACCATTATATTAGGTCCATATTCTACAATATGTTTTGCCACTTTATCCCAGTTAAGATTTCTTATCTTTCCCCCTCTTAATTGAGCAGCTATATTGTTATTAATGCATTTCATTGTATCCATCATTCTTCCAATCTACATGTAACCATTTAGCAATATATTTTTTGTTTGGCCAGAATAATACTCCTGCACTTGCAATTCCGACTATTAACCAATCATTGTTTGTAAATGTATAAAATATGCCTTTTATTACCACGCTAACTAATACGATAGAAAACATAATGTCAATATAATTACAAACATCTACAATATATTTTTTGAATTCATTATTTAGTTTCATCTGTTCACCCACTTCATACAACCAATCCTTAAATAGTTAATTACTTCACTTTCATTTAATGCCTTTACATCTTTGCGCTTCTTTGCCCTTTTAATATATCTGGCATCTTCTCTTTTATTATTAGATATATTGACCACTATTAATCCCGCATCACCTAATAGGCTTTCTATTTCATCCTTATGGTCTTCATACAGGTCTTGTGGTACTGCATAATACAAATAGCTTACATGTAAATGATCATGGTATCTTTTCTTCTTAAAATCTGCTCTAAAATCTTGAATGCTTACCTTAATTTCTATTTCAGTAACAACTCTTGCTTTAAGATTGAAGTAGATTAAATCTGCTTCATATTCCCCTTTCCCATCTCCATGCATTGTTATATTAGGAATAGTTATATTCTTTAAGAATAAATGCTTTCCTAACTTCTTTTGCATTTCCTCTTCCGTCATATCTTAATTTCCCTTTAATTATTTTAGCCGCTCTAGTTTCACTCTATGAAATTTTTCTATTCCCGCTGCAGCATAAGTAGTTAAATTATACCCATGTCGCCGCTCCCATTCTTGTATCACTGCATTTAATTTAATTTCTAATTCTTTCTTATGTTCATCTTTTACATTACTTAAATAATCATCCGCGAGTTCACCAATCCCATAAAACTCATCTGTAGCATCATACTGTAGTTGTTCAATGATATTTTCAACATCAATTTCTGGTACAAAATATTCTGGGTGCCCTATATGAACTTCTGTTACTTCTGCATTTCTATCATCACTATAAAAATCTTCAATTGCTTCTATCCGTGTATCATATGGATATCCAGCTCTATCATCATCTACCCAACACCATTTGCTTTTATCTTTCTTTAGCATTGATTATTTTCCCTTCTTCTGTTTTGTATTGGCTCTGTATTTTGCTCTATTAGTTTGCAACCGTTCTATACGCATTTTCTCTTCACAATCATAATCACTGCATATTACCCGGTTGGTTTTATTTGTATAGAATTTCTTACCACAACATATACAGTACCGTTCGTACTTATATTTCTTTGCTTCTTCCGCATCACGTTTCGCTTGTATTTCAGCTCTTACCTCAGCCACTGTTCTCTTCTTTGGTATTGGCTTACCTGCTATACAATCAGGACAATGCTTTTCTGACCCTACTGGTGTGAATAATCTATCACACCTATGACATTTCATTTGCATCTCTATTTGTCTCCTGCTATTCACAATATTCTAATAAGCTTGTTTGTGTCTTCACATCGCTTAACATTTCTGATTTCGCCTTACTATAGAAGTCTTTTGATATTTCAAACCCATATGCACTACGTCCTAACTCCATAGCTGCTCTTAATGTTGCTCCACTACCTGCCACAGGATCTATTACTACATCACCTTCATCAGTAAAGATTTCTATCAATCTCTTTAATACTGATACAGGCTTTTGTGTTGGATGGATTTTAGGAATAATGTTTTTGTTATCCCTACGCCATTCAAACCAATTAAATATCATCTTGTGATTATTATTAAATTTCGGTAGTCTCCCTCTATATAAAATCAATGCATATTCTGTAGCACCAACGACACGCATGTTAGCTTTTAATGCCTGTGCTGAATAATTCTTGATGAAAGAGATTGGTATATAGTTCTTAAACCCATGTTTCTTGGCATATTCAATTACCATCGCTTGTTGTTCATAGCTACAGAACACAATCATACATGGAGCCTTGCCCCTCTCTTTTGGCTCTTTCTTTAATAAGCGATTACAGAAATGAAAGTATTCTGCAATATTGAAGTTATGATCTGTATTAAAGAATGCCTTTCCTGCTTTCTTACTTTCGCCGTTTTTATTGTCTCCACCTATATACCACATAGGATTACTTGCATATGCTGCCCCCCCTAAATTATAGGGAATATCAGCTATTACAAGTTGTGCTTTTGGTATGCCATATCTTTTATAGTTCTGAAAATTATCATTAAATAACTCTACCTTCATATTCTGTTCAATGCCTTCCATTCATCTAGTTTGAATACAGCCTTACCATGCTTCTGAGCATATTCATATTCACCTTTACATCCTCTACTCTGTTCCCAGCCATCACATAATACTAGGATGTCGCAATGCCCTAAGAGTCCTAGACAAATATCTAACCCCTTTTGATATTCATCACCTGTCAAATAAACAAATCCATAGTTATGGATAGGTGATACATAATCATTGGCTGTATCTGCAAATATTAATTCATTCATGATTACATCTATCTTTTCTCTATTGCTTTTCTTCCCACCATAAGGATGGGCAACATAGATAAGCTTCTTGCTCATTAATTTAATCCCCTCGTTGCTCTATTAAATGGACTATTTTCATATGGTGCGATATCATCCGCATCATCCATGTCTAAATCATCATCTTCACCAATGATCTCCGCATCACTTGTGTTTGCATTGCCATTGGCTTGTTGTTCTTCATCAAATAGATTGGCTTGCGCACGTTTTCCTTCAATGTATGCTTCAATTTCACCTAGAACTAGATTAATGTCTTCGGCTAAGTCCTTATCAACATCTAGCCATTTAGTGCTAAATACACATACTTCGCTTTCTTTGTTGCGTAGATATCCCTTTACTTTAATGCCAGATACTTCATCTGGAAAGAAATCTTTACCACCATATCTAAATTCAATTCCGGATGCTGTTACCATATTTTGAGCGAATTTAAATGCTCCAAACTTGGATAGTAACAATGCTTTCATTGTTACATGTGCTTCCTTGAATTCTGGTCTTGGCTTTTCATACGATTTCAAAGAATGCTGCTCATCCATTCCTTGTACGTATTTCGTATAAGTAATATCAAATTTACCGCTTTCCATTTTAAATTTTGTTATTGTATACCTCATTTTCTTTTCTCCTTTACTTTTCTAGCATCTATATAACCCTTACAATTTATACATTTCTTAGCCATGATATAGGGTATTTTTACTCTAATTCCCCTTTTATCAGGTACTGGCAGCATTAATTTATTAGGGCATTTACAAGTAGTCCTTACAAACAATCCTTGATTACCTGTAAACTTTACTGCATGCTTACATGTTTTAGCTTTTAAAAACATATCCTTTGGTCTTGCCATTACCGCATCAACCTTTCCGCCCTTTCTAGGGCTTTATTTCGTTTCTTTTCTATTGGCAATGTCTCTGCATTGCCCTTATCAAAAGGGTATTTGTTCATCATCATTGAAGTTATCAAAGTTTGATGGTTCATTGTGAGCCCCATTTAATGTTGCTCCCACAAAACCTGCAACTACTTCTGTTATGTATCGCTTTTCGCCATTCTGAGTTTCATATGATCGTGTTTGAATTCGTCCTTGTACTAAACATTTATTTCCCTTCCGTAAAGTCCCTATTTCTTCTGCTAATGTTCCCCAAGCTACACAGTTTACAAAGGCTGTCTGTTCCTTTGTTTCCTTTGTGTTAGCATCAATATAAGTATTGCTTGCAGCTACTGTAAATGTTGCTACCGCTCTACCAGTCTTTGTATATCTTACTTCTGGGTCTCTCGCTAGATTACCCATTAAATTAACATTGTTCATGCTTATTCTCCTTTATGCTATTTGTATAGATGCCATCTACTTCTTCTAATTCAGTAACTGATATTTCTCCATTTAGCCATGCAGCACATATAGCTACATCCATAAATGAATTTGTGTATATTCCATCATCTGTGGTATGTACCCCTACAGATATCCCTGCTTCTGTAAAATAGATATACTTTCCTGTATCATTCCATGCATTCATTGCATATGCATTTATGATTGCTTCTCCTGTTGTTCTAGGAATAAATACTATTCCTCTATATTTGTTTTCCATTAATTATCCGCCCTTTTATTCCATGCCTTTTCACAATCTAAGTACATTGGCCACTCTTCAAAATGAGTGACGGCTCCACATTTATCACATGCCACCATATGATGTTTTAGCCCTACTTTTATCCCTGTCATAATCCTCATATGTTTATTCCCGCAAAACGGACAGGGCCTTAGTCGATTTTCTCTGTTCATATTTTCCCCTCCAATCAGGTAATCGAATTAGCCTATATGTTCTAAATGGAAATCCATAATTATTTACCCCTTCATAAACACTATCTTTATCTAAGTAATATCCATTAGGTACTTTAATATCCTTACGCCACTCTGTAGCCTTTAGTATCTTTTTCTTTACTTCTGGCTTTTCAAGATTAGTACTAGATACCCATTTCTTTCTTATCTGCGCATCCTTATGATCAATGTCAGATTTTCTTTCTTTCATGAAGTATTTAGCTAACCCTATAGCATCTTCTGCTTCACCTCTGTAGTATTCAATTTTTGTATAGCCATGTGGCCATAGCTTTTTTAATAATTGACTAGTTAATTCAATACCTCTTGAAAGCAATGCATGGAAATGTATGCGCCCTTGCTTTTCCATTACGTAAATGTATTTACAGGTTTGTTCTGCCTTCTGAAATAATTCCCGGACCTTCCTGAAAAATTTCCTAATTTTATCTTTGGCTTCTGATTCATCCTCCTCATCCTTAAATGTGAGTGTCAGATAATAATCATCTGCCTTGAAATTCATATCTATTAATAACCGCAATTGCTTTTCCGCCATTCTAAGGTTATTCTTTCTTATGACTTCCGGCGTTACCTGTTTTCTTTCACTCCGCACTTTCTTACCCGGTTTGCCATAGTATGAATTTCCTGTAACATGATCAGATATTTCCATCATGTTTTTAGATTTAATTGTTGTTCTTCTTCTCATTTAGTTATCACCTTATGTTGAGTTGTTAATGTATCTATCTAGTCTCACAAAATAGCTATCAAACCGCTATTTTACTAGACTTTTCCCATTATGCGTGATATACTAAACATGTAAGGTTTTAGTTATCACATAACTTTAATGGCCGTGTTTCCCGACACGGTCATTTTTCTTTGTCAAAATTACAATGCCAATCACCTTGAGACTTTGTTAGGTATTGGCAATTACTGCAGCAATCCATGCATATCAACTGTTTATGTCTATGACATACTACAGCATGCTTGATTGCTTTTTTACATTCCGGGCATGTATTATTTAGTGCTTTCTCATACCATTTAGTACTCATATCCATGCCTTTCTTTTAGTATTGTTTGTAAAACTTTTCTGTATTCTCTTGGATGTGATCCAGCGTGAATTTTAATTCTATGGCAATGCCAGCATAAGCAACATAGATTTTCTATGTTATTTTTTCCTCCTGCTGACCTATATTTGATATGATGAATCTCTTCATAAGGGGCTCCGCATAAAATACATTTTCTATGGTCTCGCTCTATAACCTTAGGACGGATTTTCTCCAACTCCATATCATTCTTTTTTTTATTTCTACTTTTCTTGCTTAATGGTTTCTTTGAAACCATTCTTTTTTTTGCTCTTAACGGTGTCCTTTTAAGCATTTTTATCCCAGTCCCTAGCTATTTGGGCCTCAACTAATCTACAATCCAACTTATAAATATTGATTGCTTCCGTAGCACTGGCATAAAGCGTTTTAGCTACATCTCGTTCATACCGTAATTGGCTGATAACATCATCACCATTTACCAGTTCCATAATTAGAGATACTTTTTCTCCATTATGTTTTGCCTGTAATATAGCTTTACGTTTTTCAACTCTGTATTTCCGTTCTGCTGCTGCTAACTCTGTGCCTCGCTCTTTGGCAATCGTAAGGGCCTTATTTAAATCATCCCTTCGTTTATTTAGATATGGTAGTAACTCCCAACTGTCTAATTGCTGCATGTTGCTTCCTTTTTATTTCCTTAATTTTCTTGTTATATAGCCATAATCGTTTAGCTTTTTGTAGCAAATAAATCCCAATAGAATATGCTGCTATATTAACTACATTAAAAAGAACATCGCCCCATGACTGTGCAAATTCAATGCCACCATATAATCCAAATACAATAACACCAAATAGCCACTGTATCGCTGTAATGAACTTATCCATATTTACTACTCCTATGCTTTTAACCATTTCATGTGTTGCGAACGCATCCACATTTCAAATTTATCTACATGGACCAATGTTTGTTGTGGTCCAAGTTGCATACAGATTTCATTGAACTTACCCTCCTTACGGATCATGTCAATTCTTCTGTAAATGTACATTTTGCTACGGCCCCATATCTTGGCCAATGTACTGATTGGTACATATTTAGGTTTAATAGTATCCATAGTTATCCTCTTATTGTTAATATGTTATGTTCTATCAAATGTTTTTTATGGTGAATTGGTTCTACTTTGATTGCCATATATCCACCATCATTATGTAAGTATCGTTTGTAATATATTAGTTGTTGTTTAATCTTTTTCTTTCGACCCATTTTCTTTTTATATTCTCCTTTAACATTCTTTTCATTTTTGTTTCATCTTTATTAATAAGTTGTTGTTATAATTCAAGCAGTGATAGGATAATGAGATATGCTGAACTACTTGGTAACAAGTAGATGTAAGGGATAAAAAGCCTTTACGATAACATTCTGGTGATTACACCTAAATTAAAAGATTTTAATAGAAGTACTGAATTTATGAAAACTGCCGCAACAAGAATTATGGAGGATATGGATTCTCCAGTAAGAAAATCTATGGTTGCACAAGCAGAAGCTTGGGGCTCCCATGCACTTGGACTATCTAAAGGTACAAATCTTATTCAACAGGTTCTTGATGATTTCAAAGCAAAGGATGTGTACACGTCCCATTAGTAAGTAATTACTAATTGCAAATTGGGGTAATTCATGGAATCTCCTGCTCCAACAGGACAACCATGAGCCAAGACAAAGGAAATGCTCTGTGTACTTTGTAAGGTGCAACGCATAGATGGTGAGGAGCATTACCAATAACCCATCCACGAAATCCCAATATCCTATCACTTTTATCCTTTAATGAAAGGAGGTGAAAATATGATTACAAAAACTATTAAAGAATTGCAGCTGCTTGAAACTGCTCTTATAACAGCTTTAAGTTATGATAAAAACTATGAAATACAATTCTTATGTAAGCTTGATGGTGATCTAATAACTTGTAATACATTAAGCTTTTTAGATAATCACCCATGTATTCCAGCATCATCCAAATCTTTACGTTCATCAAAACGTTTAGACGTCTTTACTCTTGAATATTTACTTCAATCAGTAGCTCCTGATTTATCTGGATCATCTTTAACTGCTTATTTTGCTGATATAACGCAGAATCAAGAAAATCTTTTTATTGATTTTATAAATGTTGATTTCTCTACTATTGAGTTAGCTAATACAAAGCTTATTAATCAATTGCACCCAATATTAAGAAATGTTACATTTTTAACACCTAATAAATTTGTTCCCTATGTAGTGGTTGATGATAATGAGCAAATTACTTTGCTATCTATAATCGCAACTTTAAGAAATATGAATTCTTAAAATAGAGGTAAAACTTATGACAAAAGATATTGGACTTAACATTGATGAAATTAATAATATTACCAAAGAAATATTAGCTAGATTAGACACATCTGATGAAATCTCAAAAGCAATTTATGATTTAACTGATGATTATCCAGATTTAGCTGCTACTCTATCTGATAACGAAAAACTGCTTATTAAAACTTTTGCGGTCGTATCTAATAGGATAATTTTTTCTATTACACCTGCCTTAATTTCTTCAATCCTTTTAGAAAATAACAAAGCTATTTTAAAAGCTTTTGAAGAGTTTCAGCGACAGTAGTTCTTGTTGGTTTACCTATCTCGTTAGTAATAATTTCTATAATTTGAGCCTTGGCATCACAAGGCTCTTCTTTTATTTGTGCCTCTTGGCAATTCTGATTTACATTAATTTTTTTGCCTTGAATTTTTACACTAGCTTTATCTACTTCAATTTTTGACTTTACTTCCGGTCTATTAGCCATACCTTGTTGTGCATGTTCTAATTCAATGTATGCATAAATTAATTCTGGAATATCTTTGCTAGATCTAATCCCAGTTGTTGTATCTAAGCGCTTTAAAATATAATTTTTTAATGTATTTTGAATTTCTTTCATAAACTTTATTTCCTTTCTATTTACAAACCTATATTAATTGCTGTTTTTTCTTTAATCTTTTACATATTATTCATGCCCTCTTTTTAAAATTTTTATGTTCTATTTGTATAATCATCTTAGAAAGGGGGTGACTATATGAATGCACGCATTTATCTAAAAGATGGCACTAATAGATTAATCAGCGATTTAACTTCTGTTAAAATGCATTCAGCCGGTAATATAGCCGGTAGAGCGTTCACCACGGATGAATTAGACCGTTTTTATATGCCACGTAACCGTTCATATAGCTTTATTGGAGACAATATCTTAATCGTACATGGCGAAAATATTAACGCTGTAGAATTCTTTAAATAAACTCTCTTCTTTCTTCAAATCATATTTACTAGGCATTACCGCACTAGGAGGTGAGTTAAATGAACTTAACTCAAAAAGAAGTTGATGACATTTGTAAAGAAACCCTAAAAAAAATTAATCTTTCTGCCGGATGTAATCTAATAGCAAAATCTATCATTCGTGCCAATGTAAGTACTGCAACAACACAATTAGAGGATGTCATCTTCTACTCCGTTTCACGTTGTTTATATGAAGTATTAAAACAAGTCAAGTAAATGGCATTTCTATCGGCACTTTTAAAAAATTCAATAATTTAAATCACCATGTATACTAATCGTTATACGTGGTGATTTTTTTCTAATAGTTTTAGATCACTCATTTGAATCATCTCCTTTTTGTAACACTCCTTTATATTTTTTAGCTTTTTCTCTGATAGAACGAATAAACTCGTTTTTATTGCCAAAAAAAATATTATTATGTTCAATTCCATATGTAGTTAAAATTTTATTTACCATATCAAACGGCATTTTTGTGTTATCATCTTCCCACTTTGCAATAGTTTGGTAATGTACGCCAAACAGTTCTGCAGCTTCCTTTTGACTATACCCTGCATTAATACGAGCAGCTTCTAAGGTTATTACCATCTCCTCACCTCCTTGACACTAATATAAACGAGTTTATTCGTTTCGTCAACCCCATTTGTAAATTTAACTACGAATTTTATCGTTTTTATTTTTTATTTATATTGATTTTAACGATTTTATTCGTTATAATAAAGATAATTTAGAAAGGAGAACTTATTATGCCAAGGAATCAACTTAGTGATTTTGATAAAAAACTTAGATATCAAATATCAAAGAATTTAAAAAAATACACTTCACATATGACTCAAGGTGAATTATCAAAACTTACTGGTATCCCCGCATCAACACTATCTGGTTATTTTGCAATGCGTTCAACCCCTAATGCAGGGACTATCCAAAAAATTGCAGATGCCTTAAAAATTGAAAAATCTGATCTTGACCCTAGATTTTCAGAATCAAAAATAAACTTTTCCCCACGTGTAGAGAGAGATATTCAAAAACGCATTCAATCTATATTAGATGATTTAAATTCAGAATCCGGTCTAGCCTTTTATAATGGTGGTGAAGAAATGGATGACGAAACTAAAGAATTATTAAGACTTTCACTAGAAACATCTATTCGTACAGCTAAAAAGTTAGCACAAGAAAAGTTCACCCCTAAAAAATATAAAAAAATGGAGTGATAATAATGAATATTAAAGGGATTGTTAGATCGTTAATAAAAAAACACAATACCAATGACCCATTTCACTTATGTGAATGTCTCAATATTGTGCTTAGATTTGAAAATTTGGGAAGTTTATTAGGATACTATAATACTAATTATAGAATTCGTACTATTCATATTAATCAAAATATATCCGCATCACTACAACGTTTCGTATGTGCACATGAACTAGGTCATGCGCTCATGCATCGTGATGCCAATGTACCTTTTCTACGTGCGCATACGTTCTATTGCACAGATAAATTAGAGCGACAAGCTAATACGTTTGCAATAGAGCTTTTATTACCTGATGAGTATATCCAAGATCATAAAGATATTACAGTCTTTAATCTTGCTAGATTATCTGGTATTCCTATGGGGTTAGAAGAATTAAAAACCACTGAGAGAATTGATTTTTATGGAAGAAATTAAAATTAATGTAATTGACGAGTCTGATGCCGACAAGGAACTAATTGATTATATGATATCTTTAGCAGAACTAGCAGCAATCGATGATGACAATCCTAATATAATTGCTGTTAATGACACCCGCTATACTGGTGCATATATCAAAAACGATAGACTTACTTGTATCAAATGCCATAAGCCATTATCTAGGCTTAAAGAAAAACTTCATGTGCACATGGATGGTAATATTGATAAATCGATCTATCAATGCTCTTGTGGACAATATATTATTAAAACATATCCTAGCAAAAATTACAGAACACTTATATAGGCCGTTCGAGTTGCAATGGCAACCTTTATATATTTCATTATTAAAATGGGAGATTTTATTATGAAAAAAGTATTATTAGCAGGTTTAATTGTAGCATCTTTAGTAATTAGTGGTTGCGGCGGTGTATCTAGTAATAAGTATACCTTGGAGAAATACAATAAAATCCAAACAGGTATGACATACGAACAGGTCAAAGATATCATGGGAGACCCTGGACAACCTTCAGCAGAAAGCAAAATGCCTGCTATTGAAGGGGTATCTGGTGAAGTTGTTTTTAAAATCTATCAATGGCAAAATAGCGATGGATCTAATATGCAAATCTCATTTACTAATAATCATGTTGATATGAAAGCACAAGCTGGGTTGAAATAACCATTATGTTAAGAGGATAAGATTAATTTAAGTGTCTTGGTAATATAAATTTTAAATAGTTTGTTATAAAGGGAGATTAAAACTATGTCTGAACAACAAGCTTCTAAAAAATTAAATTTATTGAATGCTGTCGAAATCGGCACAAAGAAAGATTTATATTCTCATGTATTATTTGATGAAGAAGTTATTTACGAATTTAATGCTCCAAGAGATGTGTTTGTAGTTACTAATAAAAAAGTTATTTTAATTGATGTACAAGGTTTAACTGGCAAGAAAAAAGAGGTACTAATTATTCCGTTTTCTAAAATAACTGCATTCTCTACAGAAACAGCTGGTACATTTGATTTTGATTTAGAGGTAAAAATATGGGCATCCGGCATAGGTTTTGTAGAATTGAGTTTTTCAAAAGGAACAAAGAATTTTAGAGAACTTACCATTCATTTAGCTAAATATATAAAATAATACTATGCGATGCGCTTCATTCCGATGAATTACTTGAAAATTGATTTCTATCATCATGTGTTATAGTGTGTAAACTATTTGAAGGGAGCCTTGTCAAAAAGCTTATTTTGTGATACACTCTGTATACGGAATCTGGGGAGACTTAGAAATAAGTTGCAACCTGAAAAAAAGCTGTGTACAGAAATGTACGCAGCTTTTTTTGTTGCTATGAAACCATTTAAAACTTATTCCGAACAAATAAAAATTTTGCAGCAAAACGGTCTATTGCTTCAAAAGAACCAATGTATTCCTATTCTTACTAAAAATAATGGCTCTTTAACAATTCATCAAGAACCACCATTAGATTTAGCAACAGAATTTCTAAAACAATATGGCTATTATAATATAGTCAATCTATATAATAAATCATTCATAGACTCAAACGGTTCATATATAAAGGATATTAATTTTTTCAAACTTGCTAGCTTACACGAAATAGATTCAAATATAAAATCAACTTTATATTTAGCCTTAATTCAAGCAGAACAAAAATTAAAGACAACCATAGCTTATAAATTTGCGGAAAGATATGGTCCATTTGATAATACATGCCTAGTTAATTATATAGAACCCTATTTAGACCCTATAAATTATAATGGTAACTTAAAAACTAATAGGGGAACAGAAAAAAGGTTCATTGTTATCCATCAATTAACAAATATACTTAGTAAATACTCATCTTATCCACCATTTGAGCACTACACCAATACACATCATCATATCCCTATATGGGTTTTAATTAATAAGCTTACCTTTGGAGAAACTAAAAATCTATATGAAGTTTTAAAAATCCAAAATAATATTGCTATTGAATTTCACACTACCCCATCTCATCTTAGAAATATGATTCATATTCTCCATTTTATGAGAAATGATTGTGCTCACGGTGAAAACTTTTTCCAACAATCATACCCACGACCAAAACGTACTATTCAACTTCTTGTAGACTTTAAAAATAAATTTCCTTATACTCCACAAACACAATTAGGAAATTTATTCTTAGCATTAATAATTCTAAAATATTTTCTTCGTGGTGAAGATTATGCTAGGCTAGTTCATATCATTCAACATTCTGTATTTAAGTATTTTATAAATGATTTTCCTATTCCCCCAATAACTAACTACCTTATGCATCAACTAGGTGTTTCATCATTTAATGATGCCATTGATAAATGCCAATACTTAATTAATTATAAATTGCAATAATAAAATATCCCCTCTACTCTGTGCTAACAGAATAGTGGACTGTGATATAATTGCTGAATATCATTATGATGATTTTTACATAAATTATCATGTCTTGTAATGAAAAGGAGTTATTTTTGTGTCTAGAAGGATTTTTTTAACCCCCAAACAACAGGTAAAACATTGTGAAGATAAAGGAATTCAATTTAATAAAATTTCAAAATCAAAAGCAATCAGTTACTTAGAAGATAATAATAACTATTTTAAACTTCGTTCATTTCGCAAAAATTATATTAAGGACCCCCATCTAAAAAAATATACTAATCTTGATTTTTCGGATCTAGTTGATTTAGCAATCATTGATAATCGTCTAAGACGAATTTTACTAGAAATGGCTCTAAGCATTGAACATTTTTCTAAAGTTCACCTATTAAAGATACTACAAGAAACAGGCGAGGACGGATATACTGTTATACAAAACTACATAAATCAGTTATCAAAATCAAATAAGAAAAGGCTTATATCAGATTTGAAAAAGAATAAAAGTAGTACATATTGTGGCAATCTACATAAAAAATATATGGAAAATAATATATTTGACTGTCCTGTCTGGGTATTTATCGAAGTTATCTCTTTTGGCCAATACTTACATTTTTACGAATTCTGTGCTAAACAATGCTCCCATCCATCTAACCAAAATGAACTTAATTTTCGTTTATATCTCATGAGAACTGTCAAAGATTTGAGGAATGCTTGTGCACATAATAACTGTATCATTAACGACCTTAGAGCTCCTCTTCCTCATACCTTTAAACCAAATCTACAAGTCACAGATGCACTAGCTAACATTGGTATTTCAAAAGCCGTGCGTAGAAAACATTTAAATCGTGTTGTCTTTTACCAAATTTTAGTTACTTTTTATGCCCATATAAATATTGTATCTAGTCCTGGTGTACACAACCATATTGCTTATGAATTACAAGAATTCAAATCACGACTATTTCGAGATAACGACTATTCACGTAACGATATTATTAATTCTACATTTAAACTTTTTATAAAACTTATTGACAATTGGTACAATTTAGTATAAGATACAGCTACAGAGAAAAAGTATTTATTACTTTTGCGAGAGCGGTATCGAAAGATATCGCTCTTATTTTTATACCATTTTTAACCTAGGAGACATTTATATGTGGGTTGAAACACGAACTACAAAAGAAGGCAAGACTCGTTATAGATTTTTTGAGCGATATACTTGCCCATATAGTGGTAAGATAAAACGTGTATCTGTTACATATGCAACAAATAGCAGACAAGCACATAAGGCTGCACAGATTGAATTGCAAGCATTAATTAATAAGGCAACTAACACTAATGCTGCTATGGAAATGACTTTAGATACATTGCTTACTAAATATCTTGAGTCTAGACAATCATTTAGGAAGCCAGCCACTCAACGCAATTATAGGATCTATAAAAACAAGATTTTAGAAATTATACCTGCAGATATCCTTATAGGAAATATAAATACTTATACATTACAAAACGCTTTAGATTCTATTTTATTAAATCGCTCTTATTCCTATACGAAAGCTATTTTTAGTTTACTTCGCCAGGCTTTCAAATATGCTCGGCGTATGGAATTTATCCATGATATTTCTTTTTTCGATAATCTAGAACTTCAAAAACCTGTACTAAATGTAGAGAAAGTACAACGACAACGAGATAAATTCTTAACCCAAAAAGAACTAAAATTATTACTTAATAAATTAGATGCTATCAATCCAACTGTTGCTCTCTTGTGTGAATTTCAATCCTTAACAGGTTTACGATTTGGCGAAATGGTAGCGTTGCGTGTTCAAGATTATGATGAGAAAAAATCCGAAATTGATGTAAATGCCTCTTTATCTTCTTATGGTAGTTTAAAAAGCGAGGCCATTAGATCATCGCCTAAAAATATCTATTCAATTAGAAAAGTATCCTTAGATGCTAGAGCCAAACAAATAATTAATCATTTTATTACAATGAATAAATCAAAACAATTATGGAAACCTCGTTTTGCAAAAACTGATTACATCTTTGTAACAGATGGTGGTTATCCATTTGATGTGCATTTTGTAAATAAAATATTAAAGAAAGTTGATTTTCACAAACCGATTAGTTCGCACACATTCAGACATACACATATTTCATTTCTAGCAGAGGCCAATGTACCATTAAAAGCAATCATGGAACGTGTTGGCCACAATGAACCACGCACTACATTAGCAGTTTATACTCATGTTACTGATGAAATGAAATCAGAATTGAATAACGCTATTAATAAAATTGGATCTGCTATTAGTCATAAATAGAAAAATGCCCCCATTACATACTGCATGCAATGGGGGCAAATTATTTTATTCTTTTGGGGGCAAAATGGTGGCAAAATTTTGTTATAGTCCGTTACAATTCGTTATAATTTCAATTCCACAATACCATTATAAACCTTTATTTTTACTGTGTTCGTTATAGTTCGTTACAATTTGTTATAATCTGTGATAGTTGTATGTATTGGTGGCGGAGAGGGTGGGATTCGAACCCACGGCCCCTTGCGGAGTCACTGGTTTTCAAGACCAGCTCCTTAAACCACTCGGACACCTCTCCATAACGGTACTATTATATCAAATTGGTCTAATAATAAGCAACAACGTAATGCGTAAATAAGCAATAATATAATACATAAGCAAGCAAAAAAGCTGACTTACAGCCAGCTTTTTCATTTGTATTTAACATTTAGTATTGCCCTAATCTATTAGTTATTTGTCATATATGTTAGAATAGGTCTTTTTTCCACATGCCGATGATAGCAATGATAGAACACACCACGGAAATACCTACTACTTCGTAGAATCCATTCGGATCATCCTGGAACGGCAACGCCACATTCGTTCCCCACAGACTGAATATGATTGTCGGCACTGCCAAAGTAATCGTAAGGGCCGCCAACATTTTCATCACCATATTAAGGTTATTTGAGATAATCGATGTAAAGGCGTTCATCATATTCATCAAGATATTAGAATACATTTCAACCATCTCGATGGCCTGTTTATTCTCGATGATAACGTCTTCCAAAAGATCCTCATCCTCTTCATACATTTTAAGCAAATGTCTATAAGTGCTGTGACCACGCAAGCGCAATAGGCGTTCCATAACAGTTCCATTCGTACGCAACGCAGAGGTAAAGTATGTCATGGATTTCTGTAATTCCAATAGTTGGAAGAAGTCTTTATTCTTCGTCGTATGACGCAACTGAACTTCAATATCGTCGGTACGGCGGTTAATTTGTTGTAAGTAACGTAAAAACAATGTGGCTGTACGGTACAAGATTTGGAACAAGAACCGCGTCTTTTTATATGTATAGAATGTAGACAGTTGGTTTGAAATGAACGGATACAACACCTCGGATTCTTCAAGACATACAGTAATGAAGAAGTCAGGCGTCAAAAAGATGCCAAGTGGCACCGTATCGTACATATCATTACCGCGAATCGCAGGAATGTTGATAACCACGAAAATATAGTTGTCTTCTAATTCCACGTGAGAACGTTCTTCCATATCGAGAGCGGTCTTTAAAACGTCCGTTGGAATTTCCGTCAAAATATTGATGAGGGACAACTCATCGGGGTCTGGGTTCACCAAATTTACCCAAGAACCTTTTGTGGCATCTGATACAGTGCAGTCTGAAACCAACTCTTCTTCTATGTGTTTGTACACCGTGATCATGCTATCCCTCCTTCCAACGAACATATAGTAATCATCTAATAAATTATATACTATTTTATAGCTATTATTCAATTCAATTGTGAAAGTTTTGTTTATGTAGTATATACATAAACCGCTTTATGTCTATTAACAATGCACAATTGTATATGTTAAAAGCATCTCAAAACATCCTTTTATCAAATCTACCAAAAAATCTAGCGAGCACATAGATTAATAAGGCTGCTAAACTAAAAATCCACCAAAAGATTAAACCACTAAAACTTACAGTGAGTAAGCATGCAAACAAATAATCAGCAATATATCATTAGGTTAAAGCTTATAAAAATAACCTCTATACTAGCTTATCGCTAATATAGAGGTTATTTGTTTTATCCTACTCTGTCAAATCAGAATCATGTCATTTGTTATATTTCTGCATTAATCTATAAGATTACTTTCACCAAATTAACGGCGTAAGATACGAATAGAGTTCAAAATACAAAGAATGGATACGCCAGTATCACCAAATACCGCCCACCACATGGATGCATAGCCCATGAGGCCAAGCGCCATGATAAGGATTTTAACAGCAATAGCGAACACTACGTTTTGCCATGCTACACGTAATGTCGCTTTGGCCAAGTCAAGGATATGTGCAATAGCAGTCAAAGATGGACGCATGAACACAACATCTGCCGCCTCGATAGCCGCATCAGCACCACTACCCATCGCGCCACCTACATCAGCACCTGCAAGTACTGGAGCATCGTTGATGCCATCCCCTACGAACATAGTTGGACCATATTCAGAGCGAATATCTTGTACAACAGACAATTTATCTTGAGGCAACAACTGAGCACGTACAGCACTTACGCCAGTTTCTTTAGCAATGTAATTTGCACTTGCTTCAGCATCACCTGTAAGCATAACAGTTTTAATATCTTGACCATTAAGATTAGCAATCGCTTCAGCAGAGTCTGGGCGAGCTTCATCGGCGATGATGATACGACCTAAGTATGTATTACCTTCTGCGACAAGAACTTCTGTGCCATATTCAGCAGCTTCTGTTGGATAGCCTTGCACATTATAGCGTTCCATAAGACGACGGTTACCAATAAGTACTTGTTGACCATCTGCCATACCTACCATACCTTCACCAGCTAACTCTTGAACGAAATCAGAAGGTTCCACTGTAAGGCCTTGATCTTTTGCTTCAGACACGATGCTTGTTGCGATTGGATGTGTAGAAACGGCTTCGATAGCTGCCGCCATGGATAACAATTGACTGGAACTTACATGAGAGCCTACAGTTTCTACGCTGTGAACTTTGAACTCACCAGATGTGATAGTACCAGTTTTATCAAGAGCTACTGCTTTCACATTAGCCAACGCCTCGATAACTCGACCACCTTTTAATAAGATACCGTGTTTAGACGCATTGCCGATACCGGAGAAGAATGCAAGTGGCACGCTAAGCACCAATGCACATGGGCAAGAAATAACGAGGAATGTTAAGGCTGTGTAGATCCATTTATGCCATTCACCAGTAATAAGGGATGGAATGATAGCTACAGCCAATGCAAGAGCTACAACGATTGGTGTGTATACGCGAGCAAAACGCGTAATGAAACGGTCGATTTTAGGTTTAGAAGATGCTGCATTTTCCACGGCATCAAGAATTTTAGTAACCATGGATTCTTCAAGAACCTTATCTACACGCATTGTAATGCGACCAGATTCGTTGATACAACCAGACATAAGTTGAGTGCCAGGTACGGCGCGAACAGGTACAGGTTCACCTGTTACAGGCGCTGTATTAACGCGTGTTTCACCTTCAAGCACTGTGCCGTCTAGAGGAATTAAATCGCCAGGACGAACTTCGATAGTCCAGCCTACTTCAACCTTTTCAGGAGCCATAACTACGATTTCACCACCGCAGTCTGTATCTACAACCCGCACCTCTTGAGGACGCATATCGACAGCGTTCATGATTTCTGTACGACTACGATCAGTTGCTTTTTCTTCGAAGAACTCACCAATACGGTAGAACAAGATAACACCTACGGCCTCAGGTAATGCATCGATAGCAATAGCACCCAATGTAGCGATAGACATCAAGAAGTTTTCATCAAATACTTCACCTTTTAGGATATTACGACCTGCGATGCGCAATACTGGGAACGCAAGAAGAATATACGCAACATAGTAAATTGGAGTCTCAATACTCTCTGGCAAGCTGATGGATGGGACAAAGGATGACAAAACTTCATAAAGCATGAATAACAAGCCTGCTACGATGACTGCAATTGTTACAGCATCACTACCACGATCCTGGTCAGGACCATGATCATCCATAGCCGCTTTAGATTTACGTTCATAATCTGCTACTGTAACGCCTTCTTCGATGGCATCACAAATCTCTTGAATATCACGTTTAAGAGCTTCGCGGTCTTCCCAAGAGCCGGTTAATTTTAATTGATGTGTAGCAAGTGTGAAATTGGCAGTCTCTACCACATCCATTTTACGGATACGATCTTCAATTTTTGCTGCGCAGTTCGGACAGTTCAAATCCTTCAATAACAATGTTTCTTCCATGATATCTCCTTTGATAATAGTGAAAGCTTCTATCCTGTATTATAAGTTAATTTATTGTCTATTTCTAATACTTATTAGACATATCTTGTTTCATATCTTGTTATATATGTTCCTAAACATTATTCATCAGATATTTTTATTTATATGAATATCTGTTCATATGTTTATATTACATCAAAGGAGATTAAATGTCAATACAAAATCATATTCAATATATATCAAATTTTATTTACTTTAGTTCTAACTATATTCACCTTATATCAAATTTCGTTCTACCAGGAATTTATGTGCTACATCAGCTGGCAGTTGATGTTCCGTTTCAACGGCGTAATTCATCTTCGCCATCTCTTGATCTGTAATCGTATGATTTAAACTTTCTAATACAGGCCGCAGTTCAGGATGAGCAATCAACACTTCGCTACGTACGACATTACCAGCCATATAGGATGGATATAAATGTTTATCATCTTGTAACACCGTAATCGGTGCAATACTTAATTGACCATCAGTCGTGAATATCGGCATTGCATCCACCTCACCACGACTAATAGCCGTATATTTTAGCCCTATATCCATATCTTTAGTAGCTTTAAAGCTCATACCATATACGCGTTGCAATCCAGCATAGCCATCCTCACGACCAAAGAAATCATATTCCCCGCCTAATGTTAGGGATGGTGCTATACGAGCAAGATCGGAATACGTTTTTACACCATAGGTCTGAGCAATCTCATTACGCACTCCTATGCCATAGGTATTATTAAAGCCGTACATGCCCACCCACTCAAAATTATATTTTTCTTTATAGGCCTGTGAAAGCTCATTAAATAGGCTTTCATCATAAGCATCCGTACGTTTCAGCACAGCAGACCAAGCTGTACCAGTATATTCAGGATATATATCAAATTGGCCGGAAAGCATAGCTGGTTGAATATTTGATGTACCACCACCTACACCTTCTGTAACCTCTACGGTTAAATCAGTCTTCTTCTCGATTAATTCTTTTAAAACATTCCCTAAAACAAGCTGTTCCGTCATAGGTTTCGTTGCAATATGAATAACATCGGTCTTCACATGACGGCAATACATAGCCCAGCCACCTATACCCATTGCAATTAGCGTCATAATCGAAACAAATATAATCGTATAACGCTTCATATGAGGGCTAATACGCGTTACTCTTTCACCTAGAGAAAAGAGCGCATCAACAGTAATGGCTAATAGTGCAATCAGTAGACTACCGGCAATCGTCAAAGCACTTTGATTCGTTGTAATGCCCCTATAAATCGCCACACCTAAACCACCAGCACCAATAAAGGATGCAATACCTGTCAAGGCAATGGTCATAACGAGCATAGTCCGTATACCAGCCATAATCGTCGGCATAGCCAAAGGAATCTCTATATTCCACAAACGTTGAATCCGCGTGAGCCCTAATGCAATCCCCGCTTCACACATGGCTTGATCAATCTGGTTAAGACCAGTAAATGTATTTCGTACCATCGGTAATAAAGCATATATAACCAATGCAATGATAGCCGTCGTATTACCAACACCTGATACGTACAACAAAAGGCCTAACATCGATATAGATGGAATTGTATATAGGAAATTAACCACTACCATAACTGGCGCAGCTAGCCGTTTATATTCGTATATAAACACACCCAATAAGCCACCGATGATGGTAGCAATAACAGAAGCTAATACTGAAATTTCTATATGCTCCCATAATAGCTGGAGGAAAAAATCATAGCGATTTATAAGTAATGATATGACATCATGCATTACATACACCGCCTTTCTAAGTCAAAAAACACGAAAAATTATATAGGTATATTAGAGTCAACAAAACTAAAGAAATCTTTATAAAGCTATATTTACCCATGATACTATTGTATACCTAATTATTTCTTAACTCTAGTCTATTTACCATACACAGTAAAAGCCATCATTTATATTTATATATCATACAAGTTCAGCTCTTTAATATATCTGAAAGGAATAACAGTTCCTTGTACAGATAGAATTTGTAATTGCTCACTAATCATATCAACAGCGCCTATAAGTTCCGTATATTTTCGTTTGTTGTAGTAAACGATTCGTACCCACTCCCCACAACGTACAGATTGTAAAACTGTATTTAACTCGTCTATTTGATCCTCTGATAACTCTGCCCGATTTTCTTTTGGCTTTGCTACAGCGGCTAATAACGCTTCAAATCCCCTCAATGCCGCAAAGGGCATAAATTGTTTTGCTCGCTGTAACCGAGACATGCGATGTTTCATTAATTTATACCTCCCCTTACGCGACTAATGTATTTCCAATGTATCCATTATAATATCTATTCCCCATTATGACCGCCTACCAAGGTATTTCTAAAGCGCATGGTGCCTTCCTCTTGTAAGCTCGATGCACGCAAAATAGAATTCTTACCAAACTGTTCCTTAATGGATAGCATAGCCTCTTGTACCTGTCGCTCTTTTTCCTCTTCATTTGTAGTAAGAGTGCTAAATAGGTCCACCTCTTGAGGTATGGCGGATCGATTGACTAAATCCTCAAAGCTGATTCCTATGCGACGGATGAGCTCATTTTTACGGCAATGCTGCTCGTATAATTTAATAACTGCCGCCGTTAACACCTGCAAAGAGTCAGTGTACTGCTTAAGCTTTTTAGAACCTCCTGTAGAGCGCATCATTTCATCAGCATAGCCGATATGGACATGAATGTGATTCGTGACCCCTTTGATTTGTAAAAGCTCTAATACCAAGGACTCTACCATTTCGCGCATAGGCACGTATGCCTCTTCATAGGTATAATTACGCAACAAAATCTGACTGTGCGAGATAGAGTGCTTAATAGGTCGATACGCATGGATATCCGCAATCGTACAAGGCTCACGGCCCCAAGCATGGTCAATGATGAGCTCTGCATTAATGCCAAACTCCTTGTACAACTTCGTCTCTGGAATCATAGTAATACCATGTAAGTCATAAGCACCATACTTATGCAAACGATTAGCTATGCCCTTACCAATCTGCCATATATCGGTCAAAGGCTGATGATACCAGATTGTCTCTTTAAAAAGGCTTTCATCAAGATAGCCTATAAAATCAGACGCATGTTTCGCCAAAATATCAAGGGCAATCTTAGCAAGAAACAAATTTGTTCCGATTCCAACGGTGGCATAAATCTTCGTTGCCTCTAGCACAGCATCGAGTAACATCTGCGCCAACTGACGAGGCGTCTTTTTATATAGTGGTAAATAGGGCGTAATATCGATGAAATACTCGTCGATAGAGTACACATGCACATCTTCGGGCGCCACATACTTGAGCAAGGTTCCATAAATCTCAGCAGACACCTGCATATACCGCTTCATATGTGGCTTCACCGTCAAATACTCAATATACGGTGGAATCTGAAATAATCGGCTGCGATTTTTAACACCTAACTTTTTTAAGGCAGGAGAAATAGCCAACGTAATAGCCCCCTTGCCACGAGAACCATCGGCCACCACCAGAGGTGTTGTAAACGGATCCAGTCCCAAATCGGCACACTCTACAGACGCGTAAAAACACTTCAAATCAATACACATATACATCCGATCCGTATCACCTGAACCCATACAAACACCCCCTAAGCCCCTAAACAACTGGCTTTTACAAAAATTAGAACACAAAAATTTCTATGATTAGTATAACAAAAATATAGAATATTTTCAAACATATGTTTGTTTTTATATTTAAAAAGAAAGGACTATACTTATGCAGCGACATCAGGTCACGAGGAGCAAAGAAGTATAGTCCTTTCTTTTTAATTAAAATGTAGCTGTGTTATGGGGCCCCATCAATATAGGGCACCCCCACGATAGTTTTCATTATTGTTCCGGCCCTAAGTCTCGGAATTCTACGTCTCTAAATTGTGTTAATTCCCCAACGAATTGGAGTTCCACGGTACCGATGGATCCATTACGGTGTTTACGAATGAGGACTTCTGCATTGTCCCCTTTTTCAGAGTTTTCATCGTAATATTTATCGCGGTACAAGAAGATAACAATATCCGCATCCTGCTCAAGGGAGCCAGATTCACGAAGGTCCGAAAGCACAGGCCGTTTATCTGGTCTGCTTTCAACACTACGAGACAACTGCGATAAAGCGATAACCGGCACGTTAAATTCACGAGCAATCAATTTAAGATTACGAGAGATTTCGGACACCTCTTGTTGACGGTTTTCGCTACCCTTACCAGCATTTCGACCTTGCATCAACTGAATATAATCGACGATAACGAGATCGAGGCCATGTTCAACCTTGAGACGGCGCAACTTAGAGCGCATATCTTGTACGGTAAGGCCCGGCGTATCATCGATAAATAGCTTGGATTTGCTCATGCGGTCCGCTGCGGCAATGACCTTTTCCCAGTCAGCAGGATCCATATTCGCACGGCGCAGTTTTTCAGAGCTCACACCTGCCACGGAGGACAAAATACGACCAACGAGCTGTTCCTTACCCATTTCCAAGGAGAAGAACGCCACCGTCTTGTCATACAACATCGTTACGTTTTGAGCAATGTTCAAGGTGAAAGCTGTTTTCCCCATCGCAGGACGAGCTGCTACGAGGATGAGGTCAGATTTTTGTAAGCCATTAAAAATATGGTCTACATCTTTAAAGCCTGTTGGCACGCCTGTAATAGCGCCATCATGCTGTTGCAATGCATTAAGTTTATCTAAATTAGATAAAACCACTTCCCCAATGGCAGCAAAGGATGATTCAGACTGGGTTTGACCGCTTACGTCTAATACCATTTGCTCTGCCTTGTTAAGGATAGCCGTCGGCTCATCTTCGCCAGCATACGTCATGCCAACGATTTTATTTCCTGCATCGATGAGGCGGCGCAACTGAGCTTTCTCGCTGATAATTTTCGCATGTTCCTCAACATTGTAGGAAACAGATTCATTCGCAAGAGATGTAATATAAGCAAGACCACCTACCGCATCGAGGCGCTTACGACGATCTAGCTCTTCACCAACGGTAATAAAGTCAGCTGTCTTATTGGCATGCACGATTTCTAAAATGGCATCGTAAATAATACGATGTGCATCGCGGTAAAAATCTTCAGATTTAAGAATACTTGTCACCGTATCTACAACGGCGCCCATATTGGATCCATTAGTTAATAAAGCCCCCAAAACGGCCTTTTCCGCATCTAGATTATGCGGTGGAATGCGTACATCCATGATAATCCCCTTCACACAACCACTATGGATAAAAGAATTCACCATACTCCAAGAGCATGGTGAATACTATTATTCGGCTACTACATTAACCTTGATAGTACTTGTAATTTCAGGATGAACACGAACTAGTACGTCATGTACGCCCAATGTTTTCAATGGTTCTTTGATTTCGATTTTCTTTTTATCGATATCTACTTTATATTGAGCTTTAGCAGCATCGGAAATATCTTTAGCAGTAACAGAGCCGAATACGCGGCCTTCTTCGCCCATGCGAACTTTTACAGTTACTTCAACCTTAGTCAATTGAGCTGCCAAGATCTTAGCTTCGTCATTTGCAACGGCTTTATTATGAGCAATGGATTCTTGTTTTTGTTTCGCATTATTTACGTTAGTTGCTGTACCTTCAAGGCCGAGACCTTTCTTGATCAACACGTTACGGCCATATGCGTCACTAACTTCAACGATTTCGCCTTTTTTACCAACTTTTTTAACATCTTCTAACAATACTACTTTCATTGTTATTCCTCCTCTTGTTCTGCGGAATGAAGCGCCTCAAGAGCATGCTCCAAAATGGCCTGCTTCGCTTCCTCTATGGTCATACCTTGTAATTGAGCACCAGCCACAGTTCTATGACCGCCACCACCCAAGGCTTCCATTACAACTTGTACGTTTACCTTGCCCTTGGATCGAGCACTAACGCCGATACCGCCATCATTTAGGGAATATAGTACAAAGGCAGCTTCAATATCTTCATTACTGATGAGCATGTCCGCACTTTGTGCAGCCAACGCCATCATATCCTTCAAGCCTTCAGGCGCTACAGAAATAGCAATTCCTTCAGTACGACTTGCTTCAAATACCATTTTAGCACGCAATTGGATAGAATCGAAGGTTTCAATAAACAATTGTTTAACTCTGTCGATATCCGCCCCTGCACGGCGCAAGAATGCTGCGGCCTCAAAGGTTCGCGCACCAGTTTGTTGAACAAAGTTCTTTGTATCTAGCACGATACCTGCATAGATACCTGTGGCTTCCGCTTTTGAAAGCTTCACAGGAACTCCTGCATATTGTACAAGCTCTGTTACGAGCTCAGATGTGGACGATGCAGTTGGTTCCAAATAGGTAAGCAATGGATTTTCCACAAAGTCCGCTGCGCGGCGATGATGGTCGATAACGATGCGTCGTTCAGAAATTTCAAGCGCCTCTTGAGCCGCCACCATTTCCTGACGATGCGTATCACACACGACAGTGAGCGTATTCGCATCTACCCATACTCTTGCAGCTTCTGCAGTAATAATATTCTCTTTCCAGAACTCTGACTCATTAAGAACATTCACCATTTTATCGATGGCGCTAGTTTCTTTTGAAAGCGCAATGCGCACGTCTTTACCAAGTGCTCGAGCAATGGCGGCTACACCGATAATGCCACCTAAGGCATCATAGTCTTCACGCTGATGCCCCATGATAAGGATCTTATCAGAATCAATCATAAGCTCATGTATAGCTTGAGATACAACACGAGCACGAACACGTGTATTCTTCTCAACGCCTGCCGTATTGCCACCAAAGAAACGTGTACTTTCACCATCCATAATACACACTTGGTCACCACCGCGACCTAAGGCGATATCTAAGGCTGCACGAGCACGACCAGATACATCTTTCACAGAACCTACATTTTCACTAATACCAATAGAAATCGTAGCTGGTACTTGACGCGGAGATGGTACTTTACGGATTCGTTCGAGCACTTTAAACCCGTCTTCCTCCATCTCATGAAGCGCACCACGAGAAATGGCAAAGGTATACATATCATCTTGGAAGTTACGAATAAAACCTTCGTAGCGATCGATTTCATCCATAATGATATTATTTATATCTGTCCAAATACTAGTATACTCACGATCACTAAGGCCTTTTGTCAATTCTTCGAGATTATCGATTTGAATCATACCCCATACAGGCTGCCCCTCTTCGGCTTTAATACGGGCTTTTTCTAGGTCAGTAATGTCCTTAAAGTACAATGCCATCACTGCATGTTCCGCAAGTTCATCTTCACTATCAATATCTGATCGCGTATCCCGAGGATCGATAAATTTATAAATAATTTGAAAATATCGATTTTCATATTTTTCCGTCATATATCCGGACTTACCCCAGATTTTATCGATACGGAAACCAGGTAACAAGGCAGACATTTTTTGGAGCTTATTCCAGTCGACCTTAACCCAGTCAGCGAAAACACTATTATTCCACACCAATGTGCCTTGCTTATTAACAAGAACAATCCCCATTGGCAAATTTTGTAAAGCAAAGTTAGAAGCTTGTGTGACATTTTTCATCATCGCACTAAACTGCTCTCTTGCTAAACGACGCCGGTTATGAAGGGTATTATAATTAACCAAATACGCCGCTACTACAATGATTAATGCTAAAATCGCAATAGCCCAATTTAAATAGGCCAGCAATAATAGCAATAATACGAGAACGGCAACAATGGTAATTTCTAAACCTTTCCATCTCCGTTGAAAGGATTTCATAACGGCCTCCTTTCTATTATGAGCTACGTTTTTCGAAACGTGCTCTCATATCTAAAAACATATCAAAAATACCATATATAACGAGTGCCAATGGACTCATTATATATAAAAAAGCTATAATAGCAAATTTAAAAATACCTGCTAAATTATAGGATTTCATGATGGACAACAAGCATGTAATGCCATTAAGTCCACAAATCATAGCACCAAATAAAGCTAGGTTAAGGCCTACATCAGCAAGAATACTTTCAGTATAGCCAAGATATGGCCCAGCATAAGCAAGGATTATACCAACCGCTAGTACACCAGCCCCCCAAAGCGGCATGCGCCACGTATCCATCGTTGGCAATATACGCATCACACTATTTGTACGGCGACCGATATACGATACAAGCTTAGCCAAGATATAAATCACTATTGCATTCGCTGCAAACCAATAGGCTAGAAGCATTCGTTTCACTTGCTGAAATGCAAAATCTAAACGGTTAATATATGCATCCATCTGTTCTTGTGTCATAGGTTGCTGCTTTACAGACTCAATTATAGCATTCTTAAGATCTACATCGATCATTCGACTAATCTGAGATAAGTCAAAAGATGTGAGGCCTGCAGAAATTAAAATTCCTATAAGGCTCGTTAAAGTAAGTGCAATAGCAGGTATAACGATAAGTTTACCAAAAGACCAATTCGCTCTAAAAGCTTCTCCAAGAAAAATACTCGGCAAAGAATATGCCAAAATAGTAGCCATTGCCATTAATGGGCCTACTAAAAGTGAAACGAGGACAAAAGCTACCACTGACGCGGCACAACTATATCGGCTCCCCCAGCGAATACCTATCAGTGCAATCCCAGAAGGTGCAACCAAGGTGGCAAGCAAACTAAGGAAAGGCACTGTCGATCCTACTATAGTTAACATAACAACAATGGTCGATACAAAGGCAGTTTCCACCATCGCTCTTGTATTTGTTTTATTCATAAATCACCATTCTTACATAAGAAGATATATTAATTGGTATCTTTTAATTATAACAGTTTAAAACGGTAACTTCAAATACCCCATATAGTAGACGAATGCGATAGCAGTGCTATTAATGGTAGTTTTTATTGCTCTTTTAAAATGTCAAAAGTACCACACCATGAGGTGCGGTACTTTTCTGTATTATATAAGATTATACGTCTTGAATAATCGGCAAGATCATAGGACGACGACGGGTTTTATCATAGAAGAATTTACCCAATGCGTCACGTACGTTTTGCTTAATGGTTGTCCAGTCTTTGATGCGTTGCATTTCACAATCTTCAAGAACTTGTTCTACGCGGTGCTCCGCAGCAAGCATGAGTTCTTCTGCGTCACGAACGTATACGAAGCCACGAGATACGAGGTCTGGACCAGCTACGATAGTACCAGACGCTTTGTCCATCGCCATAACAACGATAACCATACCTTCTTGTGCCAATTGTTGACGGTCGCGGATAACGATATTACCTACGTCACCAACGCCAAGGCCATCAACGAAGATAGCGCCAGCTTGTACGCGTCCACCTTTACGACCACCATCTTTATCAAATTCAAAGATTTGACCATTATCGCCGATAAGGACTTTCTTAGGATCTACGCCCATAGCCACACCAAGTTCACCATGACGACGCAACATACGGTACTCACCATGAACTGGGATAAAGTATTCTGGACGAACAAGGTTAAGCATTGTTTTAAGCTCTTCTTGGCTCGCATGACCAGATACGTGGATACCACGGTCTTTACCATATACCACATTACAACCTAAACGAAGTAAGTTATCGATAGTTCTACCTACAGCACCTTCGTTGCCTGGAATTGGTGTAGCGGAGATGATAACAGTATCATTCGGTGCCAATTCTACAGTGCGATGATTGCTTGTTGCCATACGGGACAAGCCTGCCATCGGTTCACCTTGAGAACCAGTCGTTAAGATCATGATTTGATCATCTGTGTAGTTGTGCATTACATCTACATCGATGATTGTATTTGGTGGAATATTCAAGTATCCGCGTTCTTGGGCAATTTCTGTAACATTGACCATGCTGCGGCCCATAACTACAACCTTACGGTTGAACATAACCGCCGCATCAATAGCTTGTTGGATACGGGATACGTTGGATGCGAATGTTGCCAAAACAACGCGGCCTTTTGCTTCTCCAACAGCTTGTTTAATCGCAGGACCTACGGAACTTTCAGAACCAGTAGTACCTGGTTTTTCTACATTTGTAGAGTCCGATAATAGCGCTAATACGCCTTTGTTACCGAGCTCAGCAAATTTGTGCATATCCATCAAACGGCCATCAACTGGGGTTTGGTCAATTTTAAAGTCCCCTGTATGAAGAACCGTCCCGATTGGTGTATTAAAGTATACAGCGCAGGAGTCAGGAATGGAGTGATTTGTTTGGATGAAACCAACAGTCACTTGACCAATTTGAACTTCATCGCCGGCAGCAATCGTACGCAGACATTTTGGAGATACCTTATGTTCTTTAAACTTGCCTTCGATTAATCCACAAACGAGGTTTGTTGCGTATACTGGGCAACTAATTTCTTTCATAAGGTATGCCAAAGAACCGATATGATCCTCATGACCATGAGTAATTACGACAGCTTTCACGCGGTCTTTATTCTCGATGATATAGCTCATATCAGGAATAACGATATCTACGCCAAGCATATCTTCACTAGGGAATGCAAGCCCAGAGTCAAGAACGATGATTTCGTCCTCGTATTGGAAGATAGTCATATTTTTACCAATTTCACCAAGACCACCTAATGGAATGATTTGGAATTTTCCCTTGTTGGCGCCATTTGGTGTGCGACCGACTAATTCCACTTGTTCCTCTTGATTGTTCCAACCTGTAGAACGATTATTTGAGCGGTTATTATTGCGGTTCTGACCATTTTGACCATTGCGACCATTATTAGTACGCGTATTACGTGTATTTTCACCACGCGGTGCACGAGTTTGACGAGTTTTGCGTTCTTGACCTTCACCTTGTTCGGCATTGCGACGTGTATTTGTACGGCGAGTCGTATTAGTACGGCCACCATTCGCACTTGTGCGAGTATTTGTAGAACGGCGTTGGCGTGTTGCACCTTCACCTTCACCAGCTGTTTGTTGGCGCGTACGACCTTCGCCAGCAGGGCGGCGTGTATTTGTACGGCGACGCGTTTGTTTTTGCTCGCCTTCAGCCGCAGCTGTAAGAGTAGCAGTTTTTGCTACTGTTGGTTCTGCTTTCACTTGCGCAGTAACCTGATTATCTGTTGTATTCACAGTTCCTCCTAAAATTTTGTTCATTAATTTATTTAACATAGTTTTTCTCACCTATCACTTGAATTGATCTATGCCACGAGGAAATGTCACACAAAGAAAAAGGCGCTATTATACTAGCGTCTCGTCAAATGGGCGCAAAAATGCGCTATCAAATTTTGCCGTTCCTAGTTTGTGTGCCATTTGCCGTAGCAAATGAGTATAGTGCACTATCAGATGCTTCAACCGCAAGAGACTTCTATTTTTATCTCAATCCGATACGCAGTGCAATATAGTCCGATCTGTTTTGATGAAAGCCTCACTTTCATACGTTGTGCTCATTATAACATAAAAACAACATAAACAAAAGAGTTCTACGCTTGATTCATCAAAAGTAACATAAAATTTTACTACTACTTAAAAGGGCGGCTCAAACCGAACCACCCCAAAGCATTTCATTATTTATCATCTGGCATACTTTTATAAAATCCTTCAATATGCCATTCGCCATTTTCTTCGACCAGAGATATGTAGCGTGTCATGTGCGCAGCCTCAACCGCGCCATCTCCGGGTTTAGTGACTTGCAGATCCGCTTCGTAAATGATGCGTTTCATGCTGTTTATACGAGTGATACGACTCGCACCTAAGGACCCGACAACCACCTTCGGCGCCGACTTCATAGATTCCATCCATTTTTGCTTTTCTACGGGATTCGTCTTAGTCTGATTGATAACATAGGTGAAAGCCTTATCATAGTTCTTTTCATTGACGGCATCAAAATAATCGTGTATCGCATCCCGTGCAGCTTCATCACTGCCTTGACCGACAATGATGTTCGTAAACCATCCGCCCAGCTCCAGTTCACTTTCCGGTCCCATATAACGAGCCGAAACACTGCATACGCAGATAGCACTCACCAGCAATGCAACGAGAATTCGAGTGGTGAAAGCACTGCTCGTAGGCGATACTTTCATAATAGATGCCAACCGTTTGTCAATGACGATGTTCCTTAACGCCTCACCATATTGATTGGCCTTCGGTTCACCCTTCTTACACAGTAGAGCAAATAGAATTATTGGCCCTATAAAAGGTATTAAAACAAAAAATAGATGTTCACTACTTTTACCGGTATCATGAAGGCGACGGATACATAGAGCCCCCAACGGAATTAGCAAGACTAGACCGATGATTGTCAGTAACATCCATGCCAACAGGATTAAATAAATACCCCTATGAAGCACCGCCGTAAGTCCATAAGCAAGCGCCAGAATTCCAACGATAACTAATAGCCACAACAAAAAGAACCGCAAAAATTCTCCTTTAGACGCGCGGCCATCTGAATTCATAAATTTGTGGCCTACCACATAAAGAAATGTATCCTTATAACTCAACTGATAATGCGCCAGCGGATAGATAATATCCCCTTCCGGTGCAATTCTCTCAACCTCCACCGCAGTCGTATACTGCCCGCAATGCGGACAGAACATGGCCGCCTCGTCACAATATTGACGGCAGGATTCACAATAACGTTTCATATGTAATACCTTCTATCTCAAAACTCTCTCTCTATATAGCTTCAACAAGATCTTTACGGTATAAATTGGCCTATAGCTTTAGCAAAACCTTCACGGTATAAATTAGCCCCACCGTTAGCCGGATGTCTAAGACCGATGGCTGAAAGGCCGAATCGCCCCATCGTGTCCGCCGATTTTTGACCGACAGCGAGCACGAGCGGCTCCGGTCCACCTAATTCGGTGTGCAATGCCAACAGTCTTTTCGTATATTCCCAACCCAGCTGCTGCTCCGACTCGGTCGGCGTCCGATTAGTGAGCGGTTCGCCCGCCTTGTGAGGGTGAAAGGGAAATATATTCCACAGCAACGCATCGTACGGATCAATTTCCTGTTCGATGATAGCACTCCATACTACCGTATCCGTAGGCTCGTTGAACCCCTGTTCCTGTTGGGTCCGTTTCAGCATAGGGCTCACAGGAGAGCTGGTTCTTTGTAATGTAACAGGCGTTATCTGATGCGCCCGAATCGTTTTATGCTTATCCAGCAATATGCGCTCACAGGTAATGGCAATACCCGAAAAGCGCCCACCTTGATATCCGACAGCCTCCGCCACCACAAAGATCTTGGAGCGTCCCAACCGCGGCAGCAAATACGCCATCAAATTGTTACGACGCACCTGAGCCGCATCAAAATCAGGCCGAACAATTTCGAGGTCAGGATTCACCTCGCCCCATGGATTGTGAACAAGCTCGCCCCTATATTGACCGAGCCAGTCTATAAACTGCTGTACTTTTGCAATCTGATTCGTATCAAACGAGGTCATATATTCATCAAAAGACAGCGTTTTCTCTTCCTCTGATGTAAATAAGGACATAGGCTCTCCCCCAATTTATACTACCGAACCATATAATAAATAATGCTGTATATCATAATTATCAATCCTTTATATACTGTATTTATACACTAAAGCCCATAATAATACAATCCATATATTACGATATCCAATCATAATATGTGATAATATATCTGATAATCACGCACTACATAAAATGTATGCCGTTACTATATATTATAATAGCATCCATTTCTGAAAGTTTGATGCGAAACTAATATTCAAAATATCCACATGCAACAAAATATAAAAAACTGTAATTTCAAAGCGACTTTAGATTCTCTACAATCAAAACGACAGGCCTCATGTAACAGCCTTGATGGTAATGAACGATCCTACTATCTTTGAAACTACAGTTTTTGTTGGACTTCTGTTGCTACTAATATATACAATATCACATTTATATATAAAACTCGATTTTGTCTTCTTTGGCGAGTTGGAATTGTTCAAATATGTGGTTTCGAATATTGACGAAGGACGCCGAGGTCCGGTCCGTCCTATCGATGAGATTGACGGGGATAATGGTTTGCACCCGTCCCGGATTAGCAGCGAGCACTACGACGCGATCCGCAAGAACCACCGCCTCTTCGATATCATGCGTAACGAATACGACCGTTTTACCCTCTTCACGGCAGATACGGGAGATTTCATCCTGTAAATTGATGCGTGTCAACGCATCGAGGGCCCCTAGTGGCTCATCCATGAAGATAATGTCCGGATCGACCGCCAACGCCCGCGCAATGGATACACGTTGCTGCATCCCGCCGGACAACTCCGCCGGATAGCGATTGCGCGCATGGTCGAGCCCCACCATTTTCACGTATTTGTCGATGATAGCAGGTCTCTCTTCCTTAGGCACATTCTTACTTTCAAGGCCCAGTTCAATATTGCTTTCCACCGTTCGCCACGGCAACAGTCCGTAATTTTGAAAGACCGTTACATACCGCAGTTGAGGTGCTTTCACCTCCGCGCCGTCGATGGTAACGGAGCCCGAAGTAACGAGCTCAAAGCCTGCCATAGCATTTAAAAGCGTACTTTTACCTGACCCGGAAGGACCTAAGAGACAAATAAATTCACCTCGTTCAATGTCCAGATTAATATTTTCAAGGATGGTGAGCGGTTCTCCATCTTTCATAAATTCCTTGTGTACATTGCGCACCGAAATGTAACCCATGCGTCCACCTCCTATTTTTCAATGCCCCAACGTCTATAAATCCATTTTTCGATGAGGGATACGCCCCAATCGAGCAAAAGTCCCACGAATCCAATCGTCAAAATCGCCACCATCAGAAGATCGTTACGCAAATTATTCCGCATATCGATGATGAGGAATCCAAGCCCCGTCTGGGAACCTACCATTTCCCCCGTCACCAGGAAGATCCACGCCGTTCCGAGCGCGATGTGAAGTCCCGATGCAATACCGGGAAACACGGCGGGCAATACAATTTTAAATAACAGTTCCGGCTGCTTGATACCAAAATTTCGAGCCACCTTGATGTATACGGGGTCGATATTCTGAATCGCGGACACCGTGGACAATAGAACCGGGAAAAACGCCGCGATAAAGATGATGACGATGGCCGGCGCCTGTCCGATACCAAAGAACAGTACGATAAACGGCAACCATGCCACCGGTGAAATGGGACGAATCACCTGAACGATGGGATTGATATAATTCCAAATGCCCTTATACCAGCCTAAAATAAGTCCTAAAAACACGCCGGCTACGACGGAAATGATATAGCCTATGAAAAAGCGCACCAAACTGTCCGCAACATCCTTGAATAACACGCCGTCTCCGATGAGCTCCCCAAAGCCGAGCAACACTTTGTATGGCGTCGGCAGCAAGGCTTCGTTAAATCCGCCGAGGCGAATGATTAATTCCCAAATTAGCCACGCTGCGATAAATGAGCCTGGCACATATGTATATTTCTTCATGGTCCCCCTCCTATGGTAACAATGTTTGATCTACAAACTCTGAATAGCTCGGCACATTTTTGATTAAATCAATATGTGTCATGTGATGCACGAGCGCATTGTAACGCTCCTCTGTAAGGGCTAAATCTTTAAACCCAATCACTTTGAGGGAACGTTCAATAACAGGATCCTTAAACTTCATGTATTTTAAGGAAATCTCCTTTTGCGCCTCCGGATGCTCGTCTAAATATGTACCTGCATCGAGATAAGCTTTTGTGAAAGCCTTCGCCAAATCGTGGTGTTCATCGACGAATTGACCGTTGAATACGAGGGCGCAGCAAATATTGTCATGCCATAAGTGATCAGGGTCTTCAAAGACCTTCCCAGCTCCCATTTCTATAGCAAGAGAACCGAAAGGCTCCGCCACGCTATATCCAGCGATTTGACCGACCGACAATGCGGACGGCATTTCGGGAGGACTCATCTCCACTATCTGTACGTCCTTCTCGCTAAGACCCGCCCGTTCAAGCATGAGGTCTACGAGGATTTTTTGAGTTGATTGCTTATGAGGGATAGCAAAGGATTTGCCTTTTAAATCCTGTACAGAGTTAATATCGTTATTTACAACGATAATGTTACCTTCCGTATGACCTAATGCCGCTGCGCGCACATCTATGCCCTGTTCACGAGCCTTTACACCGAGCTCAACGAGAACGGCTGCAGCGTCTACTTTACCGGTGTTGAGCGCATCCATGAGTTCCGGCCAGGAACCGTATTTAACAAGCTCTACATGAACGGGACCATCTGCTGTCTCCAGTTCCTTCATAGCAAATACGGGTAGCGCATGCGTAATCGGTAAATACGCAACGCGCACGGTTTTTAATTCTTGGGCGGTCTTTGGTTTACTGTGTTCATGATAACCATACGCTAGCCCACTTACTATCAACAGCACGATAGCAATGAATAGATACCAAAATTTCTTCATAATGTCCCCTCTTTCTACCTCACAACAAGGGGCGTTTATGACTCATATCATTTTCCGCATTTTTCTAAACCTTAGATGAAATCAGGCTTTAGAACACCTCGTCTTCTAAACTTAATATATCCTACTATATCAATATGTATTAATTATGTCAATAAATCATATTAATATTGTAGGTATTATTATTTATGTACGAAAAATGTCAATATAGACAAGATCCTATTTATTTAAATAATTATTTTAATATAAAAGGCAAATAAATAGATAGTATATAGAGGATCAACACCAGTAAACTTTCAGATAACATAAAGCTGCAAGATTTTAATTAACCAAAAACAGCAAACAACTAATTAACAAAAAGTGGTAAGGTGCTAATTAACAAAAAACAGATAGTATTCGTTGTGATATGTACCCCCCCTTTACTAGACAACCAGTAAAGGGGATACATATCATTGGATACTACCTGTTTTTAATGTTTATTAAGTTTTCATAATTATTTGAATAGAGTCTTTTTATTTAGTACGTAAACTTCAGATGTACCTGCTTCACTAGACTCAGACACATGTGGATAAATGGAGGACTGACGGAAATGCTTAATTTCCCCTTTAGGAACGATTAACATAAGTGGCTTACCAGATTCGATAATCTTGTTAAATTCCTCTTCACTTACTTGTTCCATAAGATATTTCTTCTGCCATTCAGCGCTACGTTTTTTTAATTTATCTCGATCATCCCAGCGGCTTTCATCACCATTAATCTTGATAACCTTATGGCCCGTATAATACACAACAGCCGTACTATAGCCGTTATAGTAATAGACATCCCCTTCATAGGAATCCACTACTGGAACAACATCAATATTACTACGTTGCTTAACGAATGGCTCTAAACCTTCCATAACAACTATAGAAGATATAACCATCGTACCAAGGACAATAATTGTAACTAAACGATATCCTCTTTTCGTATACCATGTATAGAACATAGCCAATATTGCCATAGCAACCACGACATAGAGCAAACAATAAAAACCCCATGGTGCGAAGAAAGAACCTGCTACATAAGCAATCCACAAAAGCAACGTCGGCCCCATAATAATCCATTTTAAGGCTCTAGATTTGCCTTTGCGAATAAGCTTCATAACGCCCAAAGCACCGATAGCACTAAATGGGACTAAGCTAACAAAGGTATATAGAGGGTATTTTGTTGCCATCAAGGTGTAGAATAGCACAATTCCAACACCCCAAGTCATATTATAGATAAACCCTGTATGACGTTGTTTAAAGCCATCGATTATACCGTAAATAACAGCACCCGTCCACGGCATAGAAGCACCAAGGAAGATAGCGAGATAATACCACCACACATTATCTTCTGGATGTTCCGACTGAGTAGCACGCGTTACATTGTGAAGTCCTAAGAAGCCATTGATAAAGTCTTGACCATGAACACTATACATGTATACATACCACGGCAAACAAACTACACAAAAGGCTAAAATGCCACGCCAATCGAAGATGGCTTTCACCATAGACCAAGAACGATTAATACCTGCAAAAACAAGTAGAATCATACCAGGCAACACAATGGCTACCGGACCTTTAGTGAGTACGCCTAACGCAGCGAATACATAGGCCACAATCATGGCATACGGTTTCTGTTCCACCAGTCCCTTGTAGGAGTAAATCATGACCATCAATGTCGTATAAAGGAGCACCATATCCGTAATAACGCCATGAGCTACGGTCCAGAACATGAGAGATGTGCCTAGAACGGATGCCCCAATGAGACCAAGTGCCCACTTACCGCTCATGGTACGCGTAGATTGATACATGGTCGCCACCGACAAAGCACCGAAAATAGCACTCGGTAGGCGCACCACCCAATCAGCAATTCCAAAAATTTTAAAGCCAAGAGCAATGAGCCAATAAATCATGATGGGTTTATCGTACCAATAAGTACCATAAATCTGCGGAGATAGCCAATCACCTGAAAGAACCATTTCCTTTGCCGTTAACGCATAATTAGATTCAACGGGATCTGTAACAGGCAACATATTATTGCCAAACATATAAAACACTAGCCACACAATAAATACGACTGGTGTTAATCGAGAGAGTTTCATAAGGGCCTCCTTATCGACGATTACGATAGTATCTAAAGCCCAGTACTACAGCTATAATGACAAATACAACGATCATAACAATCAAGAACTCATGATTGTACTCGATAAGGTCTTGCCAATTTTCACCAAGTACCTTGCCTAAGTAAACGAGCAAAATCGTCCAAGGAATCGTACCGAGTACCGTCCAGATGATGAAATGCCACATGGGATAGCGTGCCATTCCTGCAGGGAAGGAGATAAAGGTACGAACACCAGGTAAAAGTCGACCAAAAAATACAGCTACACCGCCATATTTATTAAACATCTTTTCTGCCAGTTCAAATTTATGTTCATTAAAGAATATATATTTACCATATTTCAATAATAAAGGGCGCCCACCATGCTCACCCATCCAGTAGGATACTATAGAACCAACAATACCTGCTAAGATACCTACCACCATTGTTGTATGCATATCAAATATGCCTTGAGCTATCAAATACCCCGCAAAACCAAGTACGATTTCACTTGGAATAGGCACGTTAGCATTTTCTAGAACCATTGCAATAAACATGGCCGTATAGCCATATGTTTCCATAAACGAAATAATATATTCCACTATTTTACCTCATTAAAAATCCCCATCCGGGTTCTATAATGTACTTATGCTTGTACATCATTTCGTGAAAATTTCACCCAACCATTTGGTACACCATATATTTTACCATAATAAAGAGACCCTCACCACAGGTGGGGTCTCTTTAAGGTATAAACAGTATGCAATTTTCGAAATAGCTTTTTTGCTATTGTGTACATTTCAGTAAAAACAGCTAACAATTAACTAGTATATAGCATTTAAGTTCCTCTATTTAAGCAAGACCATATGGTACACATATAGGACATGTTTCTTCACTGCGAGGACTTTGTAAAATATCCGCTTTAATACCGAACCAGTCTGCTAAATTCTCTGGGGTCATCATCATATGCGGAGTTCCATCACCTACAATAGCTCCCTCTTTAAGGGCAATAATGCGGTCACTATAGCGCAAAGCTAGATTCAAATCATGGAGCACCATAACGACCATAATATTTCGTTCCCGCTGTGTGCGTTTAACTAGCTCCATCAACTCAATTTGATGACGACTGTCAAGATAAGTAGTCGGTTCATCGAGGAGTAGAATATTCGGTTCTTGCGCCAAACTTAATGAAAGCCATACGCGTTGCCGTTCACCTCCGGATAGTTCCCCTATTTGCCGATACCGATATTTCCATACATCTGTGCATTTCATCGCCTGCTCCACAGCAGCTAAATCCGCATCAGATAGTTCCTTAAAAATCGATACATACGGATTTCGTCCGGATCGAACCAATTGCTCAACTAACATTCCTGCAGGGGCGGTCGTAATTTGCGGTAACAAAGCTATATGGCGCGCTAATTCCTTCGTATTCCACGAATGTAAAGATTTTTCATCCAGCGATATGGTGCCTTGTTTTATCTTGATAAGTCGCGCCAAAGCTTTCAAAAACGTTGATTTTCCCGAACCATTTGGACCAATGATAGATATTATTTCCGATTTATCAAAGACGATAGATTGATTCTCCAGTATCAATCGTTTTCCATAGCCTACCGTTATATTATCGACTGTTAACACACTCATCTTCGCCCCACCCCTTTCAATAGATACAAGAAGAATGGAGCACCCAAGAAGCTCATCAGTACGCCTACAGGAATTTCACCAGGCGCAATCATCATGCGCGCCAATGTATCTGCATAAACAATTAATATGCCACCAAAGACCATAGACGTAGGAATCAAATAACGATAATCTACACCTACGATGAGGCGCGCCACATGAGGCACTATAAGGCCTACAAATCCCAACATCCCCGACACACTCACCGCTGATGCGGCTAGCAAAGAGGCTAATACGAGCAATGACAATCGACATCTTTCAACATGTACCCCCAAGGTACGTGCCGTGTCATCACCTAAACTGAGCAATGTAAGCCATCTGATAGATATCATAGATCCAATAATGCCCATAGCCGTATAAGGCCAGATCATCATCACATCGTCCCAGCTGCGCCCTACAAAACCACCTGCCATCCAGCTCACCGTTCCTTGAACACGATCCGGATAAAACACGGACAAAATCGTATTAAACCCGCCGAAGAAAGCCGCTACAGCCACACCGGCTAAGATAAGGCGCAACGGATTAAGTCCACCTTGCCAAGAAATACCGTAAACCAAAAACGATGCCACCAACGCACCAATAAAAGCACCAATAGGAACAAGCATAACGTAAGTAGGCATGAGAATCATGATGATCATAGCCGCCAAAGCACCGCCAGAGGTAATACCGATAATGCCGGGATCCGCCAAAGGATTTCGCAAGATGCCTTGTAAAATCACGCCAGCTAAGGCAAGATTCATGCCCGCTAAAAATCCCACTACAACACGTGGTAAGCGTATAGTCATGATAATTTGACCAATTTTTGATGTATCGCCACCCATTATGATTTGGTATAATTCGCTCCAAGTTAATGGAACGGCGCCCAATTTCATACTCAGTAACACACCTGCTATTAACAGAATCAGCGCAGCCACAAAAACGCGTAAGCCACGACGTTCCTGCACATTAATGAGATTGTCCATATAACACCTTTTCCGCATATAATAACACTTGATCCATTCGGGCGGTCGGCACCGACGCAAACAACGGACCCGGCAAGACCTCTATATTCCCATTAGCAATAGCAGGTACATTCTGCCATGCCGGCGTTTTAAAAGCCTTTTTAAAAGCTGCTATATCTTTCTCACCGCTACTGCCATGATTAATCAAGATAACCTTGTCACAATCAAGAACGGCCATCGTCTCCAGATTAAGCGGAATATATCCATCCAAAGCATTCTCCGATACATCTTGTGGCAAATATACATCAGCCACATTTTTTGCTCCTAATCTTTGGAAAATATCTCCCACATATGTTTTACTGGAGGCTAGTTGATAACTCGTAGGCGTCCCAAAAACGATGAGAACACGCGGCGCAGACTCATCTTTATGCCGCTGTATGATTTCTGTTAGGATATCATTATATTTCTGGACCAATGCAGCCGCCTCCCTATCATGACCAGTCATAGCGCCCACATGCCGAATATGGTCCATGATGTCATCATAATTGGAGGATAGATGGTAAAAGCTAGGAATATGATTCTCATTAAATGCTTTGCGCAACGCCGTTTGAAACGGCATGGCAATGCCGATAACGAGATTCGGATCGGACATAATAATTCGTTCAATACTTGGAGATACAGCACTATTCATATTTGGATACTGTGCAATTTTAGCCTGCACCTCTGCCGGTAACTCCCTTGAATTTACTACGCCTACCGGGCTAACACCTAAAGCGATGAGTAATTCGCTATCTGCCGAAGAAATAGATACTACTCGACTTGCCACACTCGGCAACGACACAATTTGCTTCGTATCATCTTCAATCTGAATAGCACCTGCCTCGCTGAATACCTCTCGCTTGCCTTCAAAACTTATAACCGTAGTGAAAGCTCCCACAACGGCCACAATCCCCAATAAACATAATAACGGCCTATTGATAATAATCACCTCGCAGATAACTTATGCAAGCTAAACCTCATAGATTATAATTTCAAATTAATACCACTATATTATGTATGAAATACATGCATTAAAGCCTCAGCATTTCATACACACATTAATATCTCACTATTACATACGCAGGTTAAGGCCCATGCGGTAAGTGGCGCCATGAATATCTCGTAAGTCTTGTTTTTCACCAAATATATTTTCAACCCCTACATACATGGATGCATTGTCATTCAACTGACGAGTCACCATGATGTTCCATGTTTGAATGTTTTTCTTTTTCGGGATGCTGAGACGTGGGTTAACAACAATAGCATCAATGCCATCAAGGTAGTTAATGTAATAATTACCCCAGAACGCACCAGTCCAACGACCTTGATGATAATTAACACCACCACTGAATACATGGCGACCACGGTTTAACAGACGGTCGTGGGTCACGTCATTTTTCGCATCCAAATATGTATAATTGCCGAATACATCCCATTTATCATTGAGTCTATGATTTACAGATAATTCCACACCTTGCAATACAGCACGAGGTAAATTGGAATACGAAACATAAATTCGGCGATTTGCCATATCAATACGATTAGCACCGCTTTCAATATAATTTTTAATAACATTGTGGAAATAGGACGCCTTAACATTTGTCCGTTTCCAATCTTTTTCTACAGAGAAATCAAAGTTATATGAGCTTTCAGGTTTCAAATTAGGATTACCTTGCAAATATATATCGAAAGCTCCTAATCGTCCTCTCGGCACATTAGATGCCATAAGCCAATGATGATACATTTCCGTCATACCAGGTGTGGAATAGCCTGCACCATAATTCATTTTAAAGCGAAGACTATCATTTGCTTTATAGGTAACACCAATCTTAGGCGACCAATGGCTATCAAATGCATTTGACGTATCGTAGCGAACAGCAGGAATAATTACCCATTTACGACTAGGTTTCCATTGATGTTGCACAAAGTAACTACCGTAATTAATGGTTGCCTTACCCGCGGTATCTGTAATACCTTCTCGAGTTCTTGACCATGCTATGGAGCCATTATTAATACGCGTACTAATCGCTTCTTGACGACGGAATTGAACGCCATACGTCAAGAGATTCTTCTTATCAATTGCCGTGTTAACCTGTGCGTCTGTAATCCATTCTTTATTATAATATTCATCCCAAATGGATAGTTTTTTTATGCCACCCGTGCGCTTATATTGATCATAAGTGTCTTTGTAATGATTGTAGTAAGACTGCACCATAAGCGATGACCGACCGCGACGGCCATTCCAACGAAGACCTGTGCTTGTAGTAGTCGTATTTTTATCAACCGATTGAGTTAATGCGCTACCCTTTTTCGTATTCATATCCAAGTCTTCAGTTTCTCGATCTATAAAGAAGGAAAATTTATCCCTTTTTCCCGCTTGATAAGATACGTCAAAATGAAGCGGTATTCGGTCACCATGATAATTATTATCCGAGCCAGAATCATTATTACCCGCTATATTCCTGCGAATACCTGCACCAATCGATCCGTTCCACTTTCCTTTTTGCCCACTACGAGCCAATACATTGAAGTTATATCCTGTCGCACTCGATGCATCACGACGAGAAATTTCAGTATTAACCTCTACACTTGGCTTTCTAGATTGCTTTGTAATAATATTAATAACCCCACCATTCGCCTCAGAACCATAAAGGGCACTCGACGGTCCACGAGTTATTTCGATGCGTTCCACATTATCCATGCCTTGGCGAAGCCAGCCCATGGCGTTAGCTCTCGTTTTCGTCAATTCTCCCGTAACACGTCGTCCATCAATAAGAATTAATGTATGACGAGATTCGGCACCACGCATCGTAATATTTTGTCCACCGTGGGCATCGGTGCTGAAAGCAACGCCTGGCACACTTTGTAAGGCTTGCTCTAAATTACGATATTGGCGATCTTTAATTTCCTCTTGTGAAATAATCGTTGTCGCGATTGGCACATCGCGAACTAATGCCTCCGTACGAGTAGCCGTAACCGTAATATCTTTCATGCGTCTTGACTGCTCATCACTCACAGTATTTTGAGATTCATTCACACTATCTACACTTGTAGAACTATTATTTTCTGCACCTACCACACCTGCAACAGACGTTAGACATACAACACACAATAGTGCTGCCCATGACTTTTTCATCACACACCTCCAGAAAATATATTAGGGCTCTAATAGTATAAAACGATATCTAATCTCAATTATATATTCATCAGGAATAACTATCAATATTATTTTATGTTATCAAAGTAATATATATACATATAAAAAAACTAGTATCCATAAAGATACTAGTTTTTCATTATACTTATAAATTATAGTGAATTGTGATATCTGCATATTGTTGTGTACCTGTAGAATTTTCAGCACCGCCCACACTATAAGCATATTCCCTAGCATGTTCTGATAACATAGGGTCATCAGAATTAAGAATTTCCACACTGGCAACACTACCACCTGGGGCAAAATAAATCCTTAGTGTCACATCACCTTGAATCCCCATAGTGTATGCATCTGTAGGGTAATTACTATTAATTGCACTTTGTAAATTACTCCAATACCCATCATAGCTAAATACGCCGCCACCGCCGACATCTGCTTCAGTGCCTCCGGTACCTTCACGATCGCTAAGCCCTTCTCCACTTCCTGTTGATGCATACCCAATTCCAGGACCTTCAGGCCCGACAAGTCCACTCCCCGTATTGCTACCGACAGAAGATTGTTTAATAGTACCTGTTTCACCAGCACGCGCTTGTTGACTGGACGGACTTACATCACTTTTTGTAGGAACAGCAGAGTTCCCATTTTGTCCTCCGTGACCGGCTCCACCGTTATCAGGTTGAACTTTATTATTTTCCAATTCTTTTTGGTATTGAAGTTCATGAACCTTCTCTTCTTTAATCTGCTCTTTAATTTCTTCTACTTGTTTCTCCGCTTCCTGTTCCGTTAGAAAATTAATTTGCAAAGATCCGATCATTTGAGATTCGATGTAATCAGAAAAGGAAATAAAAGCAACACCAACCATAATAATACTGATAATAGTGGCAATAACAAAGGCTTTTTTATAGGTCATATGTGGATATTTCCACACATCTACATATTTTTTCAGCATAGCATCACCTATTTATTAACAGTGGCAATACTAATACTTGCAGCGCCGGCTACTTTCATATCATCCATTAACTCCACGACCTTGCCATAGCTCAAATCCTTATCGGCACGAATAAGGAAATTTTGATTTTTATTCTCTCCAATCTTGGCTTTCACAGAGCTAATAAGCTGTTCTTTCGTCACATACCCATCATCTATCATCAGCTGCCCAGATTTTTCAAAATCAATTAAAACCGGGCGCAACTCAGCGGACTGCTGCGTTTTCGTTTTTGGCAGTATAATAGATAAGGATTGTTGTGGAATTGTATATATGGTGCTAATCATAAAAAATACGAGCAAGAAAAAGATGATATCAATCATAGGAATAACCATTAAAGTAGGCTTTTCTCCCTCCATACGACTCATTCGTTTCATGCAGCATGCCCCCGATCATAAGAATCTAAAACACGAGAAAATGAATCTTCTAAACGAGATATCGTCATGCGTACATGATGGGTAAATGCAGCATGGAAACATAATGCTACAATAGCCACGCAAAGCCCGGAAGCAGTTGCGACAAGGGCTTCCCCCACACCACCGGTAATAGCAGTAGGTACCGCACCGTCAGCACCGAATACCTGAAAGGCACCAATCATACCCGTTACAGTACCAAGTAAGCCTAATAATGGTGCTATCGTAATAATGGTAGAGAGCCAATCAAGGCCACGAGAAGCGTGCGTATAAACATGAGCCACCATATCCTCCATTTTGGATTGCAATACATTACGATTCTGACACTGTCCAAGCACGCGAGGTAGATTATACGAAATATTAGCTGTATATTTAGATTCTAAGCTAGTTAATAAGGATTGCCAGTTCATTTCGCTCTCTTCTAATGCATCATTCAGAGCAAACATTTCCCGCTTCAATTGTCGATAATAAGCTATACGTTCAATCGCTATAGCTACGGCAATGATAAGGGCCACTAGTAATGGCCACATAACAAATCCACCATGTAAGAATAATTCCCAAGCCTCTTTCATCGTAAACCTCCTTTATTAACAGCTTAATTCTATAAACTTATTTTCTCCCCTACTAAACTAGTTTTAAATAAATCAAGTTACATCAAAACGATAATTAAAATCACTTAATAAGTCTACCATATCATACTATATTTTCCAACATCATATAAATACCAGTCATTATAAAGGATATTATAAATTATAAACCTGAAATAAATTTGAACTTACGTCTCAATTGCAACGCAAAAAGAGACCTTGCTTTGATCAAGGTCTCTTTTTATTAAATTATATTTCCACTAACAAAATCACATCGTACATAATCAGTACTATTGCAATTCAGTAGTTTGTGTCTTTACTTCACGAGCCGTAGTAAATGCTGCTAATTCTGCATCACCAGCACCAAGAATGACTTTGTTAGCCACTAACGCATTAGCCGCTGTTTTAGCATCTTGTAAAGTAATTCCAGCACGAGGAGCACTAATTGTGACTGATGTGCTTTTACCACCGACCGTAGAAAATGTAAGATATACAACGCGTTTTTCCGCCATGTGGGCGCCTCCTTTCACGTTTCATAAACAAGTTCATCGAATCTAAATAGACTATATAAACAAGTTAAATTACAAATATGCCTATCTTCGATTCATATCAATAAGGATGGGAATGTGTGGACTTGCTATTTCTACACCTTTTTACGACTATATAAGAATGTACGAAACCAGCAATTAAAAATGTGTTTGGATCACCTAAAACAAAATGGTAGAAAACCTACACTTAATGTCCTAAGGATACTTCATTGACGCGGACCACGTCGGACAAGCTGTGGTCATACAAGGCTGCCAGCGCATTACCAACGGTTTTCACATGATCGTCAGACGCTTCTTCCGCAACACGAGTATAGGTTACGTCTTTGTACTTCGGCGCATCTTCGGTACCGATGTTAAAACGCAACACCAATTTAGTGCGTTTAATATTGGCCATCGTATCACCTCCTTTCACCCTCTTATATTCCTGAGGCCCTCATTCGACAACCCTCTTACCGTTATTTAAGGTACTTATGGTGAAAGTAGCTGAACTCTGACTGTAATACTATGAATTGAAATAGAAAAAGACCTCTACCTAATGTTATCTAGAAGCTTATCAATCTAGATAACACCGGTAAAGGTCTATAAAGTGCTCTTACTACGAGTACTATCCATATACATATTATTCGGTTTTCAAAGCCAACATAAAGTCATATGCTTTAACAGCGGCTTCAGTGTCCACAAAATGTAGAGGATTTAACATACGACAGAATTTAAAAAGATATTCATGTCTACGCAAAATGTCTTTTATATGTAGCACTGTCTCACGGGCTGTACAGGCTGAGCTATAGCCATTCATCATAGCATATAGATAAGAAATAGGTAAATTATCCTCTCGAAAGAAGCTGTGAACAAAGATGAGTAAATCCCATCCTTGTGGTGTTAACTCAGGCCAACGGCGAGTATTCTCCCAATCGAGTAATGTGATCTTATCTAGTTCAGGCTCATATGTAATGTCGCGCATAGCAGGACGACCATGACTCAAACCATAATCATGCAAGCGACCCAATGTCTTGCCAAACATATAAAAAATATGACTTAACATATCTTGCAAACTATCATCCTCTGGATGTTGAGCAGGCAATTGGCTATAATATGTTAACGTTTTGCCACAATCTTCTGTAACAAAATAATGTTCTCTAAAACCAGCAATAACAGGAGCTACTGGTAATTGCGTATTCACAAAAGAAATCTTGTAAAACTCATAATCAAAAGAAGCTCTAGGTGCGGGCTTAATCCAACTAGAGCGATGGTTACTTATATCCTGTTTTACAAAGTACTGTTTGTTGTTAAAATCCACAGAAAAAACACGATGTTCTGTCTCTTGATCAATCATTCGATCGATATATTCTAATAGCATATCATTCATTATTTTCCCCCGTATATACACTCTATAATGCTAATCGCCCTCTCAAAGCATAATAACTAGCATTTCCAATATAATATCTCCCAAATTTATATTGTATAGTCTAGTATGTATAGCATTATAATAATTTATGAATTACAACATATTAGCTATTACTCATATAAGTGTATACAATTTATGTACTTATTATACTACAATTATCAATCGATATCAAAATCAAATTTATTTATAAAGTTAGTATTTTACTGTATTTATTTTACATTTATCGGTTTATATATATTTCACGATTAATATTTCAGTACACTTAAATCCAAATCTATTACTATTACTATTACTATTACCATTAACATTACTGGAGCTCTATTTATAGAAAAGAAAAACCCCCTAGCCTAAGCTAGGGGGTTCTTCTGGTAATTATGATAATAGGTTTAGATTCAGACTACTATATAGACCAACTCTGATCATGTCTAAATCAAACGAATTAACCTACGAATTTTGTCACTGCTGCAGTGTCAGTTAAGTGACGTTTAGGCATGCCCATTTCAGCAGGGGAAATGCCAAGAGCAAGACCTACTAATTGGGACATATGCAAGATTGGCATATCTTTGCCGCCGCCTACAACTTCTTTTGCTTCTTTTTGGAACATATCAAGTTGCATTTGGCAAAGTGGGCAAGGAGTAACTACGCAATCTGCGCCTTCTGTAGCCGCATCTTTGTTGATAGAGCCAGTCATTTGCATTACGGAATCATGTGCAGGGTATACAGCATGGAAACCGCAGCAATCAAGTTTACGGGAGAAGTCGATTGGTGTAGCACCGATAGCGGAGATTAAATCTGCTAAAGATGTAGGCATTTGATAATCTTCGAAGCCCATTTCAGTTTGAGGGCGAAGAATATGGCAACCATAATATTCAGCTACACGTAAACCAGTTAAAGGTTTAACAACTTTAGCTTTCAATTTATCCAAACCGTAATCGCGGATCAATACCCATAAGAAATGAGTAATATCAGTTGTACCGCGGTATTGTTTACCGATTTGAGCTAATTTTTTATTAACTTCGTTCTTTTCTTTTTCGTTTGCATCAAGTTCATTTTTAGCTTCACGAAGCATCAAAGTACAAGTGTTACATACAGTTAAAAGGTTCAAACCTTTTTCTTCTGCCAATGCAATGTTACGAGCATTTGTAGCAAGTGTAATTTCTGGAGCGATGTCTTGAACGTGGGACGCGCCACAGCAAGTCCAACCGTCAAGTTCTTCCAACTCGATGCCTAATTTTTTAGCTACAGCAACTGTTGCTAAGTAGTCTTCTTTGGCAGCGCTTTCAAGAACGCAACCTGGGAAAAATGCGTATTTCATTATTTGCTTACCTCCTCAGCTGCTTTCATAAGTCTGCGAACACCATCAATACCATTTACAGGTTTTTGAGGTACTACAAGTTCGAATGGATTGATTTTGCTGTGTTTCCACAAACGTAAAGCATAGAATGCTTGTTTAGCGGAATCAACAACACCATCAGATTTCAAGCTCATAGAAACTTCTTTCAAGCGACCAGTTTTGTAAAGGTCCTCTTTGAAAGCAACTGCATGGCGAACGCCTTTGCTGTTAGTAAGACCAGCTTTTGTAGCTTCTTTACGCAAGTTGGAAATATCTTGAGCAGGTTTTAAGTGTTTAGGGCAACGGGAAATACAGTTCATACAGTGAACGCATTTCCAAAGACCGTTGTCGAATGCAGGTTGAATGTGAGCCATAGGTGCATCATCACGGCTATCCAATACGAAACGGTTAGCTTTAGTGAATACATATGGTTCCAAGAAATCATCTTCACGAGCAGTCAATTTGTTACATTCGGATGCGCAGCAACCGCAAAGAATACATTCTGTACCGGCAACGAATTTTTTGAAGTCTGCCGGAGTTTGACGAACGATTTTGTCGCCTTCGTTGAATTCAGCTTTAAGGAAAATCCAAGGAGCAACTGTTTTCAAGCGATCAACTTTGGATTCCCAGTCAACAACTAAGTCACGGATAACACGGAAGTTGCCGATTGGAGCGATTGTCAATTCGTCTGTGCCATAACGTTCTGTTAATTCATCGATTTTAGATTCACAGCCGAGCATCGCTTCGCCGTTTACACGAATGGAGCAAGCGCCGCAAACTGCGGAACGGCAAGCTGCCAAGAATGTCAATGTTGGATCCTGTGTATCTTTAATTTTTTGAAGGCCCCAGAGGATTGTACGGTCAGGTTCGTAATCAAATTTGAAAGTCTGTACAAACGCGCGACCTTGTTGGTAACGGTGAATATGGTAGGTGATTTGTCTCATCTTAGTACTTCCTTTCTTGTGGTTCGTATTTAGTGAACACTACGTCGCGTTCTGTTAATTCGTATTGACCGTCAGCACCTAATTTGATCAAAGAATGTTTTAAGTATTTTTCATCATTACGTTTAGGATGGTCTTCACGAATATGAGCACCACGAGATTCACGGCGGTGTAAAGCGCCCATAGCAATAGCTTTTGCTACTGTTAACATGGAGCCGATTTCACAATAGTTTACGAATGCCATATTGTAAGTACGTTCAGGGTCACCTACATAGCAAGTTTTATAATCTTCAATCAATTGTTCGATTTCTTTTAAGGCTTCAGTAATACCTTCTTCATTACGGAAGATACCTACTTTATTCCACATTGCATCAGCCAATGCATCGCGGATTTCTACAACCGGACGACCGCCTTCACGGGATGTTACTTCTGTGAAACGAGCTTCCCAAGCTTTTGCAGCTGCAGCAAGTTCCGCATCTACGTTAGGTTGTTCATGTGTTTCAGCATAATCAGCTGCGCCAGCACCGGATACCTTACCGAATACTACACCGTCTGCCAAGGAGTTACCACCCAAGCGGTTCGCACCGTGGATGGAGATACAAGATGCTTCGCCAGAAGCGAACAAACCAGGCAATTCACATGCACAAGTTTTGTAATCCACTACGTCGATACCGCCCATTGTATAGTGACATGTAGGACGAATAGGTACCGGTTGAGTCAATGGATCGCAATGTTCGAAGCACATAGCTAAGTCGCGGATACCATGAAGTTTTTCGATAATAACTTCAGGGCCCAAGTGACGAAGGTCAGCTACTACATATGCGTTAAGGCCAGAACCGAAACCACGACCTGCAGCGATTTCATCTTCGATCGCTTTCGCTACAACGTCACGAGATGCCAATTCCATTTTGTTAGGCGCATATTTTTTCATGAAACGTTCGCCTTCAGCGTTAAGAAGGTAACCACCTTCACCACGAACCGCTTCGGACATCAAGATACCAGTACGACCAAGACCAGTTGGATGGAATTGGATCATTTCCATATCTTTCAAGCCGTTACCAGCGCGGAATGCTGCTGCCATACCATCGCCTGTGGAAAGGAATGGGTTTGTAGTACGAGTCCAGAAGATACGGCCTGCACCACCAGTAGACAAGATAATAGCTTTCGCTTTAATTTGTTCTACGCGACCTTCTTTCATGTTCCAAACTACAGCGCCACCAACGTGACCTTCTGCAGATTTAACAAGATCTAAAAGATACCATTCTTGTAAGAAGTGTACGCCTTCTTTCAAGCATTGTTCGTAAGTTGTGTGCAAAATAACGTGACCAGTTTTATCCGCAGAGTAGCAAGTACGTGGATAGGATTGACCACCGAAGTTACGTTGCGCAATTTTATTCTCTTCAGTACGGGAGAATGGAGCACCCATGTGGTCCATTTCAAGTACGCCTTCTGGACAACGAGAGCAGAAGAATTCGATTGCATCTTGGTCGCCAAGATAGTCAGAACCTTTTACAGTATCGAAAGTATGAGTTTCAACTGTATCTTCAGCTGCAACGTTGTTCAAACATGCATTTACACCGCCTTGCGCCATTGCTGTTGCAGAGCGAGTTGGGAAAATTTTAGTAATAAGAGCTACTTTTAAGCCTTTGCGACGACCTACTTCAAGAGCCGCACGCATGCCGGCGCCACCGCTACCTACTACTAGAACATCAAACTGTTCCATAATGACCTCCTCATAACTACCTATTAATAAGAAACCTGTTAGACTATCTCATTTCAAAAACTTATAAAAATTTTTGATAACCTAATCATTTTTCTTTCAAGAAAAACCCCATACTTATGCGATTTTTCTTATTTCTTTACCTATAATTATAGAGAGCATTTCAGGTCATGTCTAAACCCTATTATGCATAATTAATTTTGATTAATCTAATTGATAATTTATTTCACTTAGCATTTTTAAGGTAAAAAGAGGAGTCAAAAAATTACCTATATGAATAATTTTTACAAGAAGTTAAGGATTTTACGAAAGTAGTTCGGTTCCGAAATTTTTCTATGTTTTTATTTCCTTTGGTATCTATAGAATTCGCATAAACACTAGCTTTTTAATTATTGCTAACCATTCCTAATAATTAATATCCATTAAATTCCTACTAAATCTACCTCGAATTTAATCATCGAAAATTATCGTATTTCTCCGTTCATAACAAGCATTTATTTCTGTGATAATAATTATCATAAGTTTTTTTAGTGATTTATCGCACATCATCTAAAATCGATAAAATCACCCTCATCTATGCGCATACGGCAATCTTCGATATAGTTAGATTTTATTCATTAGCAGAATTCATTAAGTTTCAGTCTTTCACCATTTTTAAGGCTTTCAAAAATGAAGAAAAGTCTTGTAAACTCGCATGTACATTCATCTTTTGCTCATTACTATTGTATAAGGTATGATAATAGATAAATAAGTTATATAATATTATATATATAGTCACCTTATATGGTGTTGTGGCTTTCAAAAAAAGAAAGTTTATATATATATAATGACTATAATTAATGTAGTTGGAGAGCTATATTTTTAAATCATACATAAGGAGAACAGAGAATGAAAATTTTACTTGTAGAAGACGAAGAAATGCTGAATGGTATCACGGCTAAATATTTACGTGCAGAAAATATGACAGTTGATACATGCTTCAATGGGCAACAAGCGATCGATTACGTTAACACATCTAGCTATGACGTTATCGTAATGGATATTATGATGCCAATCCTCGATGGTATCAGTGCTCTTGCACAAATGCGTAACGACGGTAATACAACACCTGTATTGCTTTTAACAGCAAAGGATTCCTTACAAGATAAAGTTACAGGCCTTAACACTGGTGCAGATGATTATCTTGTAAAGCCTTTCGATCTTGAAGAGTTAACCGCTCGTATTTATGCATTGGCTCGTCGTAATGCGCGTCATGCACAAAACGATATCCATGTAGGTCCACTTACCATCAATGTTCCTCAACGTACTGTTAAACGCGACGGCGAAACAATTACATTGACTGCAAAAGAATTCGACCTATTATTCTATTTAGCAAGTAACGAAAATATCGTATTATCTCGTCAACAAATCCTTGACCATGTTTGGGAATACGATTATGAAAGCTACTCTAACCTTATCGACGTATACATTAAAGATTTGCGCAAGAAAATTGATACTGATGAGAATGTAAAACTCATTCAAACGGTTCGTGGAGTAGGGTATGTCCTCAAAACAGAAAACTAATGATCCTCACCGAGATCTAGATACCATGTCTGGGGCAGCCACCGATTTATTTAATCGGCTGCCCCTAACCTTTAAAATTATGTCTTGGTATACCATCTTTTTGCTTATCATTTTGATGGTTGCATCCGCATGGATTTACGCATATACACATGAATCCGATAACAAAGAAGTGCGCGAACGCTTACAACAACAAGCGATGATTATGGCTACGGATATCCGCAAGTTTAAACCGTACCAAGATAATACATTCTTCTTTGTATCAACTCAAGATGGCTATATTATTAAAGGCGCCTTGCCAGATGGGTTTCCAAACCAAACAATCCTTTCCTTAGGCCAAGTTGGTGAAATTGCTGCTGGTGATGATACCTTCTACTACTACGATACTCCGGTCAACGAACCGAACTATCGTGGTATTTTGCGTGCTGTTACAAAAGTAAAAACAGCCTCTAAAAAGACGGAAAACCTTTTATACAGCTTACTGTTAGGGAATATCATTTTCTTACTAATTTCCTCCCTAGGCGGTTATCTTTTCATCAAAAAAGGACTTAAACCGGTCCGAACTTTGACGAAAACAGCTAAAGTCATCGGTAAGAACAACGACTTGAGCCGTCGTATCGACATTCCGGCTCGCACAGCGAGAGATGAAATCTACGAACTAACTACAACATTTAACCGTATGATTTCAGGTCTTGAGGATTCTTCCAATCGTGAAAGACAGTTTAGTTCTGACGTATCTCACGAGCTACATACACCAATTGCCGTTATTAAAGCAGAAAGTGAATTTGCTCTAAAATACGGTCGTACAGAAGCAGATCTACGGGAAGGTTTAACACATATCTTAGAGCAAGCTAAGTTCATGACTAACCTCGTAAGCCAACTGCTTGATGTAGCCCGCCTTGAAAATGCACAAGGTCTAAGCTTTGCACCTGTCAATGTATCATTGATGTTATCCAATATGGTCCACGACTATACAAGACTCTGTACAGAAAATACAGATAAACAGATTACGATTACATCTCATATTGAGCCTAATTTACATATGAATGCTCACGAAGTATCATTACGTCGAGCTATCACAAACCTAGTGGACAATGCCATTAAGTTTACAAACTCTACTATTGATATTTCGGCTAAACTAGTAGGCAGGGACTTAGTCATTACCGTAACAGATAATGGTATTGGCATCGAACCTGAAGCTCTGGATCATATTTGGGATCGGATGTATCAGACGGAACAATCGCGAAATAAAAAGTCTAATCACGGCATCGGCCTAGGCCTATACTTTGTAAATAAAGTTATTAACTTACACCATGGTACAGTAACGGCCACGAGTGAACCACAAGTAAAAACTACATTTACCGTGCGATTGCCGTACAATACAAGGGAAGAATAACATAAAAGGGACTGACCAATGGTAGTCCCTTTTCTATATCCATTTTAATTCAAAAAGCCCATAATGTAGAATTAATTAAACCATAAAAAACTAGCATATAGAAGCTCCTTCTATATGCTAGTTTTTGTGTATTTAATTTTAAAGCAACTTATTATAGATAATTAACTTTAGCCTACAAATTGTTGCCAAAACGGCATATATACATATTCTAGGAAGGTCCATACAAGCAGACCCGCTACAGCACCAACGATAGCACCATTAATGCGGATCCAGCTGAGATCGTCCTCCACCTTAGATTCAATAAAGTAAATAAATTTATCTGTACTGAGGCCACCTAATACTTGACGTATGATAGTTTCAATAAGGTCATACCCTTGTTCAAGTACATAGTCGCCAATATCGTGTAAGGTTTTTTCAATACGATTTCTAAGATCTTCTGATTGACCGTAAACATTCCATAACTCAAGAGCAATATTAACTAAAACCTGAGCCGGAGTTTCTCCATTTTCATCCCCTACAAGCAATAGTTCTTCTATATAAGGACATAAATGGTTTTCGATAACAGATTCCCAGTCTTGTTCGCGAATCCAGCGTTCCCACGCTTCGTTAAGAGCATCGCAGACTTCATGGTTCTCTTCAATATTACGAATTGGTTCTACCCATTGTCGCAACCAAGCTGTTCGTTCGGGGCTATTGGGCCGTTTCCAGCTTTCCAGCATCGCATAGGCCTCTTGGACAATAGCCTCTGCCATTTCTTGATAGTTTACTACATCGGTAGCTTCGGACATAGAAATAAGGAAATCAGACCAGAACCCTTTTCGCTTTTTCTTATGTGCCTCTTCTGCTACGACAGCGGTAAGCCAGGTAACCATAGCTGGATGATTAATCCGTTCTTGAATCACGTTTAAAACTTGTACGACCATGCTTTCATAGCGATTATGCTCACATAAATCGAGTAATACGTGTTTCAAAACGGGCACGAGAGAATGTTGTTGAAGCAATCCACGAATGCGTTTTGCCCCCCATTGTGCCCATTCTTCATTAGTTTGAGATTTCCATAAAAGGTGTAGTCCTTGATGAATCACAAGGCGTGCTGCTCGTTGCCCCTCAGGAGACAACAAGAACTTCTCAAACAATGGCACAAATTGCACATTTTTTAATAATACTTTACAACGCTCCTTGGTAAGCATCTTCGTCTCTACAAGTTTAATAACGCCATTAATGAGGCGATCTTTATTTCTAGGAATTAGCGCTGTATGATATGGGAAACCTAGTGGCTTACGGAATAATGCTGTTACAGCGAACCAGTCGGCCACACTGCCGATGAGGGCAGATTGAACAGCCCAGTACAACGGTTGATACCAACTTTCATAGCCAAAGAAAAATTGTCCTACAAAAGCAAAACAATACAATACGGCAGTCAAGCCTAAAATGCCATTAGCACGCTGTTTCAAGGTAAGGGATTTCAAATAACTAATCATTTGAGCACCCCCTCTACAATGATGGTCAAACCGTATAAGGTGCCCCCAAGGACAGCCCCTATAAGGGAACCATTAATACGCACCATTTGAAGGTCATAGTACATTTTGCCACGAACAATTTGAGTGATTTCATCAGGCGAATAGCGAGATAATTCCTGACCTACCACACTGTCGATGAGGGGGTTCAATTTCTGCAACCACGGAATACTACGCAACAAGAAGAACCGCTCAAACGGCGCCTGCTTGTCTGGATTCAACAAAATTTCGGTGCCGAGCACATTAAAGCGATCCATAACGATGTCCATGAGGCGTTTCCAATCCAATGTATCCCCATCGATAAGTTTGCCTTCCCATTCTTCAAGAACCATTCTAATCCACTGATTTTTATGTTCTTCGATGAAAGCTTGCCACTCTGTATTAGTTTCCAAATTATTGAAAAAGCGAATGGCTTGGCCCCATACATAGCGCCCCAATGCAGAGTCAATAGATTCATTTTCCTTCAAGAATTGAACGGCTTTTTTCTGTACCGTTTCTACCAATCGTTCTGGTGAAAGTCCATCTCCGCCAAAGGCGATGGCCAATTCACGAAAGAAAGAATCCTTTGTATAAGTTTTCATAATGTCTAGCATGACGCGATACAAATAGGGATATACCTGATTTGATGCGATAACACGCTGACATGTGCGGTTAAAATAAAGCCAAAACACGCTTGCTGTGTGACGTTCTAGCATACAACGGCCAAAGAGAATAACGAGGGGTGTTGCTTTCCAGTTTGTAACCCCCTTATAAATAGCCTTATTAATCTCTTGGCGCATCGGTTCAATATCCATATGAGATAAAACTTGATTGCCCACACCGTACAAGAGATTTCGAATTTGAACTTGTCCCACATCGCTCATGCCGTATTCAACGATACGGACCATAACGCGTTCTTTTTTGATAGCATAATACATCTGTGGCACGCGCAATAGCTCTTCGCTGAGCATAGTGCGGCCTATCTGAATTAATCGTTCCTTACTGCGCGGCAAGATTGCCGTTTTGAAAGGAATGCCTAAAGGCTTCGTAAAGAGAGCCGTTACTGCATACCAGTCCGCGAGGCCACCTATCATAGCTGCCCCAGAGATATGCATGATAAAGGCCCAAAATGTATCATGTCGCTGCGGATATGAAATTAAAAATATAATAGCCATGACAACCAACAGGGTGGTTGCCACTGGTTTGGTTTTCATCATCACTTGATCCTAACTTACTCAATTACGCATATAGACTATTCCTATATAACGTAGTGACCTCGAGGTCTACGGACTTTCACAAATTATATCTACAATCTAAAAAGTAGCCTCATCGCCATCTTTTTGAGGTTCCCAAATCGGCACCTCCCCAAAGAGAGCTTTAAAGTATACAGACGGTGTCCATAATGGACCATTCAAATGCATTGGAATAAAGGCTTTATTCACCTGTACACGGCGCAAAAATTCAATACTGCCCCACTCCATAGCGTCTTCCAAACGATTATCTACAGGGAACATCGCTACATCTACGGCCAAACCGTCTAATTCCTTGAACTCACGCCAAGCCATACGCTTTGCATCCGCATTGTTTTCTGGCGTATCACCAAGCCAATGCCACCAATTAAGGTCTCCTGCATGGAAAATAGAGTCAGAGTCGATATTCGCCGTATTTGTCTTTATGTAAAAAGAGCCACCTTCATCGGTGCTGCCATACATATGGATGCCTACATCATCTAATAGTGCATCTTGGCCAGGGCGCATGGTAATACATTTTTTTACCTTGCCCTCTAACGGCACATCTTGATGACAAATATAGCGCGTTTGAGGCCCATCAAATTCCGTAATGGATGGGTTAAAGTGATCTCCATGAGTGTGACTTACGAAGAACCAAAGTTCACGACCTCGTTTAGCCAACTGCCAAACAATATTATTAGGATCCTTATAATAATCAAACACATAGCAACGCTTACCATCCTCTACAAGGAATCCACTATGCGCTAAAAAAGTAACATGTAACATTATTATCAATACCTCTGATTTATTGAGAATTTATATCATTCGTATTTTTTATTATACCATATTTTTCTAAATACATGGCATAAACAAATGGCTATTCATGACACATATAAAGGACTTTTTTAAAGTCTTATCAAATATATAGTGCCCCATATGTATCATAATAAGGGCAGAAATGCCGCTGGCATTTCTTAGATGCGGCCAGCGGCTTTCATATAGTCGATATATTGGTTACCCCAGTTTTCAAGGGAAGCTAATACAGTTTTAAAACCAGCTCCCACTTCGGTAAGGCTATATTCAACCTTTGGTGGAATGGTTCCATATACTTCACGATGTACAAGGCCGTCATCTTCCATTTGGCGCAACGCTCTTGTAAGTGTAGCTTGTGTAATTGGATGTAATCTCCGCTCTAGTTCACGGAAGCGCACAGGACCTTCAGATAATTCATGCATAATCAACAAAGACCATTTACCAGCCAATAACTTTTGGCTCGTTGCAAAAGGACACCGCCCCACTAAATCATGAACATTTACAAGTTGCTCTGCCATTGTCATTCTCCTTATATATCTAGCTTAAGTAGCTTGTTATAACAAAATTAACATCTATAACTAAGCTACTCTTTATAGCTACACTACAATTTCTATTTCGGTATTAGAAATATTTCCACTTAATGTAGTTCAAATCATATCACAATTTTTTAGAATTGCAAGTATTTTATAGTATCATTTTTTAGGGTACAATAATTTTTGAAAATATTTTAATCAGTAAATATCACAATTCTATCATATTTGATAGTACCTATCTCAAATAATTCTACTATTCAAAATATTTGCACCAATATATAATAAACTCACTAACTAAATACAATTATCGGTTGGTGAATCAATAACTATTAGATTTAATCATCAACATTTATAGCTAAACAATTGTATCAATTTTACAGCATTAAACAGATTACACATTATCAATTGAAGGATTAGGTGATATTATGAAACGCATGCCTACACTATTCGTCGGTCACGGCAGCCCTATGATGGCTTTAGAACATACAGAAACAACAAATACTTTCAAACGTATAGGACAAAATATAATCAACAACTATGGCAAACCAAAAGCCATACTCGCCATCTCTGCTCATTGGTATGCAGATGGCACCTATGTTCAAAGCACAGAGAATCCAAAACAAATTTACGATATGTATGGATTTCCGCAAGAACTCTACGAAGTTGTATATCCTGCAAAAGGTGACAGCAATTTAACGAAAGAAGTACAAAAATTACTGGGTAACTCCGTTTCTATAAATGACACTTGGGGCATCGATCACGGCATGTGGACCGTATTAGTTCACATATTTCCTGATGCATCGATTCCCGTTGTCCAACTATCTATCAATAAATACCTAAGCCCAAAAGAAGCCTATCAACTAGGAACAAAGCTTCAGTCATTACGCGATGAAGGCTATCTTATCATGGGCAGTGGTAATATCGTTCATAATCTAAGACGCATAGAATGGGATAATCCATCCGGCACCTCTGCCACAATTGAGTTTGACCAATATATTTCTAAGGCCGTCTTAAAAAACGATATAGATGCTATTGTTAATTACACTCGACATCCTCAGGCTAGCTATGCTGCACCTACACCAGATCACTATCTGCCATTAATCTATATTATGGGTGCTAGTGAAAGTACAAAACCGACTGTATTTAATCAAACCTATAGTTTGGGTTCCCTATCGATGACAGGATTTATCTTTGAGGATGAGCCTCAAAACATACTTTAAGCCCATAAAGATACAAAAATCTCCTAGGAAATTTTATTTCCTATTCACATAAAACCTTACATTACTATGTATAAACAAAAATAAATAAATATATATGTATTTATTTATTTACACAAAAGAACCGCTAGTTACAAAAACTAGCGGTTCTTTTCTTTACCATACTAATGACTCTACTAAATGAGTTTTTTAATGAAAGCTTCCATTTCCATCGGTTTTACAACAGGCTCGAAGCGCCCTACCACATTACCTTTACGATCTATAACAAACTTAGTGAAGTTCCACTTTACCTCATCGTCCTTTAAATAATTAGGATCGATACCATTGAGATAATCTGTAAGCATTTCAGTTTTATCACTAGGTGGGAAGCCTTGGAATGGTTGTTCTCGTATCATGTATTTGAAAAGGTCTAATGCACTTTCATCGCGTACATCTGCTTTCCCCATAACGGTAAAAGTAACACCGTAATTCAATTTGCAGAAAGATTGGATTTCGTTATTAGAACCAGGTTCTTCCTCTCCAAATTGATTGGAAGGAACAGCAATAATTTCTAATCCTTGCTCTTTATATTGCTTATAAAGAGCCTCTAGACCCTCATATTGGTGAGTAAATCCACATTTGCTTGCCGTGTTAACAATGATAAGAACCTTACCTTCATAAGTTTGTAAGGATTGTAATTCACCAGACTTAGTAGGCAGGGAAAATTGATATACAGACATGGAATCTCCTAATTTAAATTAAAAATCTTTATTACACTAATAATGTTTTCACATCATAATTAAATTTTGCCGTTGTTTCCGCCGCAGTTTTTTGCCATTCTGTTGTTGCTGTACCATCTTTTTCAAGGAAGAATCCAGAATCAAGATAGCGAATGATAATATAATTGGAATCTTTTTGATCAAAGCCATTACCACGAGTGAAATCGATACCATGACCTGTATTGCGCGTTACGATAGCTTCCAACAAAGGCAACGTAATGGCATTCAACGTAATTTTCATATCACATTTGTCGAAAATCTTTTTAAAGAAAGAACTAGGTTTTTCTTCTTTATATACTAATAGTTTACTAATTGTACCATTAGATGCACACACTACGCGACGAATTTCATTAATAGGAATATCTACCTTACCATTCGAAATAACACCGTTTTTAATAGTAATTTCTCGTTTACCCATATAGGAGTAATCTAGTGGCAATTGAAGAGTATCTAAATTCGCAGGGAAGTCCGCTGTCAATTTATGGCGAGCAAAAGCAGCAATGATTGCTTTGGTTTCACGAATATTATGACCAGTATTATAATCTGTACGGTCAGTATCTAAATCTTGACCTTCTATATTTTTCCAATTATGGTCTCTAAATATAATCGAATAGTTACTATTTGAATTTAAATATCTTGTAAGATGAAGCTCATTTACATCATCAAAATCAATGTCAGTTATAACTTGTCCATTCGAATCTTTACAGAGTACACCATTGTAACTAACCGTTAATATACGATCCGTACTTTCAAAAACAACAGGATTTGTGTCGAATACAGAAATCATAGCCCTCTCCTTTTCACGACTTCAAACATAACTACACCTGTATATATCAAGTGCATTTACTCAATATATTGATTAAAGATATTAATCAAATATAGTTAACTTAATCATACACCTTCTATATGAATTTACGCAAATGATGTATTTCCCCCATACTATAGCTACAAACTCATGATTCTCAAGATAACAAAAGACACCAACCATTCGATTGGTGTCTTTACTACATACAAGGAGCCATTTTGCAAGAGCTCCTTGTCATTATACAGATGATATTATAATCTATTTCATGTCAAACAAAACAGAATTTTCTAAGAAAATATGTTCATGCAGGCCTTCTTCTAAGGCTTTCATGGTCTTAAATACATAGACATAAGTAGCACAGCCATCTGCTGGTGCTGTGTACTGGTTAGTCAATGCACTTAAGGATTCCAAAAGTACACCTGCAGCTTCGTGTTCAGCCCGAAGTTCATCAAAGTCTATGGGTTTACCCGCTTTAAACTCAGGAAAGTCTACATGTTCTTCATGCCGGAAATGAGGTACAAGAGCGGATTTGAGTTGCAAAAAGGTTTGATAAATCTTTGTCAATTCCTCACCATGATGGTCATAATGTACATTTAGTAGTTTTGCCAATCCTTGGTCAATTTCATCAATCATATTCAATTGTTCTCGATGATAGGTATGAACGATGTAGTCAATCAATTGGTCTTTAGAATAATTAAGCACCTCTGCACGAGAAGATTTCTGAGCAACTTGTACATCATTTAACATAGCAATGTATGCATCCACATCTTTACCTGTTTCTGCAATAGCCTCTGCTAAAGGATGTCCACCACCACAGCAAAAATCAATTCCATCTTTTGCTAATACATCCATTAACTCTGGATTTACTTTAACCGCATCAGCTACGGTCATGGATTTATTAATAGTTCCAAAACTCATAAGATACACCTCCAATGGTTTACGCCGATCTATATTCTTATAGTGATACTATACGATCAACCATGGATTCTGTCTGTCGCAGTGGCTACGAATTTGAAAGTAACATGACAACAATGGTAATGCCGTAGAAAATAACATAAAGTAATGAATATAAAAATACATAGATATATATTGAACATACAAAAAGCTGGCCCCATAGAGCCAGCTTTCAGCATATCAAAACATGTACGACATATGTTTATATATAATTGTGTGAGTAACTATTAGATGCTTTCAACAGCAGCGATAGCGGCAACGTCTACAACGTCTTGAGCGGAGCAACCACGGGAAAGGTCATGAAGTGGTTTAGCCAAACCTTGAATCAATGGGCCAAGAGCATCAGCGCCGGAGAAGCGTTGTACCAATTTGTAACCGATGTTAGCAGCTTGAAGATCAGGGAAGATCAAGATGTTAGCTTTACCAGCTACATTGGAGCCAGGAGCTTTCTTTTCTGCTACGGAAGGAACGATGGAAGCGTCCAATTGTAATTCGCCGTCGAATTTGAAGTCAACATTGCGTTCTTTCAAGATGTTAACAGCTTCAACCACTTTATCTACTTCAGGAGTGGAAGCAGAACCTTTTGTGGAGAAGGACAACATGGATACGCGAGGATCAACCATGCCAACAACTTTGCGAGCTTTTTCTACAGTGGATTCTGCAATATCAGCCAATTGTTCGCTAGTTGGGTTAGGCAATACGCCGCAATCGGAGAATACAAGCATACCGTCGTCGCCATATTCTTTTTTGCTTGTGAACATGAACATGGAAGAAGATACAGTTTTAAGACCTGGTTTAGTACCTACAACTTGTAATGCAGCGCGCAATACGTTTGCAGTTGGGCAAGCAGAGCCAGCAACCATGCCGTCTACTACACCAAGACGAACAAGCATAGCACCGAAGAACAAGCAATCACCTTTCATAGTTGCATCAGCCTTTTCAGGAGTCATACCTTTTTTAGCGCGCAATTCTACGAATGTATCAACCATTTCTTGGTAACGATTGTAGTTAGCAGGATCGATGATTTCAGCACCTTCAATGGATACACCAACAGCTTTAGCAGCTTCAGCGATTTCAGCAGGGCTACCAACGAGTACAGGTGTTACGAAACCTTCTTTCAAAATAATTTCAGTTGCTTTCAATACGCGTTCATCTTTGTATTCTGGCAACACGATTTTTTTACCTAATGGTTTTACTTGGTCTTTTAATTTTTGAATTAAATCCACGATTTTTGCCTCCTTAACATTGGCTTTACGCCATATCAATACTATTATTATAGCAAGTTAACGACTCTCTAACAACCATTCTAAAACATTTCGTTGTTGAATTCCGTCGTAGTTGGCATTTTTATTTAGTTCATCTAAGGTGAGCAAAAACTTAGAGTATTGGTCTTGTACCGCCTCAAGCGGTGCTAGTTCTCGGCTCAAAGTATTAGAGTCAAGTACGGTCTCACTAACTTGATAATATTCGGTAATTCCCCCTTTTTGTGCTACAAAATCTATTTCACCCTTAGCAAGTTGCCCTACATATACGGTGTATCCTCGTCTAATGAGCTCTAGAAAAACGATATTTTCTAGAATATGCCCTGTATCACGACTCGCATTCCCAACTAGCAAATTTCGTAATGTTACATCAACACTATAATACTTTGCATTGATATGTAGTAATTCTTTACCTCGTACGTCATAGCGATTTACCTTATATAACAACAAGCTATCCTGTAATCCTTGTAAATACCGTTCTACAGTTTTATTATCGATTTTTCGACCTGCACTAACAAGAGAGTTGGCTATTTTATTTGGTGAAAGTAAACTACCAATATTCGCCATAATATACCGCACTATATCTTGTAAAATTGTGACATCATTAATTTTCAATCGAGCCACAACATCATGCAATAACAAGGTATTATATAATCCACGTAAATATTCTTGAATATCAAAGTCTTCGCCCCCTAATTGCTGAGTATAAGGGAAGGAACTTTCACGAAGATAGGCCTCATAGGCAGGAATCAAAGAATACTGATTACCCTCATACTTGCTATGGTAAAACTCACTGAAGGACAATGGCAACATCTGAATTTCCACATATCGTCCAGTCAATAATGTGGCGATATCAGAAGACATAAAGTATGCATTGGATCCCGTAATATATAAATCTGTGTTCTCTTTTACAAACAAGCTATCTACGACACGATGAAATTGATCTACATGCTGAATTTCATCAAGAAAAATGTAATTCGTTTCATTAGGCTGTATACGTTCTAAAATATATTGATACAACGCATGGTAATCTCGCAAATGCTCGTATTCCAATTCTTCAAAATTAATGGAAATAATCTGTTCAGGCTTCACATTATCTGCCAATAACTCATCTTTAAACAACCTAAACAATGTAGATTTACCACAACGGCGTATGCCTGAAACGACCTTAATAATAGGCCGCTCTCGATTACGCCGTAAAAAATCTAGATATCCTTGGCGCTGAATTAACTTCATAAGGGCCTCCTCATCTATGTACCTTCTCATAGATGGAACCCATGTATTAGTAATATCAGATATCATATCACTTACCTAATAAATTTGGATTCCATTCCAACTTTATATTAATTTTATCATAAAGTTGGATTTCATTCCAAATTTTTATTATTTTAAGCATAAAATTGGATTAGATTCCTAAAGTTTTACTTTAAATTTTAACATACAGCACTTCAATTAATGTTTATCTATGAACCACATACCAATAATTGAACTCTTTACACATAATACGCTACAATAATAGAAACAAAATACGGATAGCCAAATGCCAATTTATATTCCTTATACACCCATTTAGGAGGTCTTATGGCGAATACAGAGACAACGATCAACGCTGTTATACATCCAAAATACAATGACACACCTATAGACATAGAGAAAACAATTAAAGCCTTGGAACGCAATAATTTTGTAGTCCATTATTTCGAAACAGGTACTGAAGCTATTTCCTATTTAAAAGGTCGTATTCAAAATAAACGTGTAGCCATCGGTGATTCTCACACCTTATTGGAGCTCAAGGTTCATGATGTCTTAGCCCAGGTCAACGATGATATAACAGATATTCAACGTCCCCTTCCTGGTGAAAGCTTCCGCGACACCGCATTGCGCACCATGGGACGTGATGTATTTCTCACCTCTGTAAATGCTCTTGCTCAAACGGGGGAAATGGTCAATATTGATGGTACGGGCAATCGTGTTGCAGCCTCTTTATTCGGCTCTCAAGAGGTATTTTTTGTGCTAGGCATCAACAAAATCACGCCAGATTTAGCTTCCGCCATCTATCGCGCACGCAATATAGCCGCTCCGCTCAACAGTAAAAAGAATAAAAAGAGCTCTCTCAATCCATGTGCTACATTAGAAGAAAAATGCTATGACTGTGGTTCTCCGGATCGTATATGCAATGCATTAACCATTTACTATAAAAAGATGCGCAATATGCAAACCATGGAAGTCATCATCATTAATGAATCTTTAGGTTTCTAATTGTTTGCGGCCCATTCAAAAAATCTTGTATGTTCATTTCTCCAAGTCCATATATGACTCTATAAATTGTAGACCACCGAGGATCTACAGCACCACTTTCAAGGTCACTAATATAAGATTGGGCTAAACCCGATTTATCTGCCAATTGATATTGAGTCATTCCCAATTGTCTACGCCAAAGTAAAATCAATACACCAAGCTTGTGAACTTCTTGTCGAACTTGTAGATCTTGACAACATACGATAGGATTCATGGCAACCTCTATCTACTTTCTCCCTCAACACATATTTATGCCTTTACTATAAATCTAGGCTCAATCATTGCCTAGTAATGGTTGAAAAGCGATAACACAAAAGCCTTAACAAAACCAATGTACAAATCGGTTTAGTTAAGGCCTTTTTTCTTATGTGTATTATATTGCGTAGAGTTTCATCATTTCGTGGAATTTTAGTATATATAAAAGTTATTATCATTAAAAATACAGATAGTAAATCAGAAATACAGGTATTATCTATATATTGCAATTTTTATATAGTATTCATACATTATGCATACACTTGATTTATAAAATTACCTGGCGCTATTTAGCACTATTAATACTACAAGAAGACTATACGATATATAGTAAATACGCAATATTGTTAAAATACATTTAGGAATAATAAGTCTATTCATAATACAAAAGAACTATACAGTTCAACTGTATAGTCCTTTCTATGTCTTTATGTAAAATTATTGATTTGCGCTTTCTTGTGCTTTTTTGATTTCCATGTATTTAACCATGCCATCAACAGCTTTTTTAGCTTCACGCATAGCCAATACTACGGTAGCAGGTTTGTGAACAACGTCACCACCTGCAAATACGCCTTCACGACTAGTCATACCATATGGATCTTCAGATGTAATAATATAACCTTTTTCATCTACTTTTAAGTTATTACCTTCACCTACAAGACGAGCATTTGGTTTATGACCTGCGGCGATAATGATTTTATCAACAGGCATTACTTGGAAGTTACCAGTGCCGTGGATACCTGCACCATCTTCGTTAAGTGCCATCACTTCGTATTTGAAGCCTTCTACCTTATCTGTACCTTCTACGCCTACTGGAGAAGCGAACCATTGGAATTGAACGCCTTCAGCACGAGCTTCTTCGTATTCAGACAACAAGGCTGGCATTTGTTCTTGGCTACGACGATATGCTACAGTTACCGCTTCGCAGCCTAAACGGACGCATGTACGAGCCGCATCCATCGCTACGTTGCCACCACCGATGATGATAACACGATCGCCTTTTTTAACAGGAATTTGATCTTCATCAAGTTCCCCATTTTCTACCAATTGTACGTTAGTCAACAAGTACATCGCTTGGAATACACCATGCACTTCATCGTTTTCCATGCGCACTTCTTGAGGAATATGTGTACCAGTACCGATAAAGATAGAGTCAAAACCTTCAGCAAAGAGATCATCCAAAGTTTTATCTTGACCAATAAATGTATTACATACGAATTTAACACCTAAGCCTTCAAGACGAGCGATTTCACGACGTACAACGGCTTTGGACAAGCGGAATTCGGGAATACCGAATAAGAGTACACCACCTGGTTCAGATTGGCCTTCAAATACAGTTACCTCATAACCGAGTTTAGCCACATCACCAGCTACGGACAAACCTGCAGGCCCAGAACCTACTACAGCTACCTTGCCGAGATCTTGTTTGATTTTCTTAGGCTTGCGAAGTTCATTGATGCTTTCAAAGTCAGCTGCAAAGCGTTCCAATTTACCGATGTTAATAGGCGGTTTCTTCGCCTTATTCATGATACAGTTGCCTTCACATTGGTTTTCACGAGGACAGACGCGGCCGCAAATAGCCGGCAAATTCGTCCGTTCCGCCAAAATATCGTTTGCTTCACCAAAATTGCCGCGTGCGATAGCCTGAATAAAACGAGGAATCTCGTTCTCAATGGGACAACCCATGCGACACAACGGCTTAGGACAATTCAAACAACGCTTCGCCTCCGCAAGCGCCTCCTCCATCGTATAATCCGCATCAAAATGTAGTGGTTTTAATTCGTTACTCATGGCACATGCCTCCTAACAAGGATCCAGTACTATACTTACAGCGTTGCATGCACCTAAGCATTCCGATGAGCCCTCTCACATAGGGACGCCGCCACATGCTGCTAACATTTATCTTTTGTAACCATTTGATAGACGTGTGGTCACTGGTCAGACTCACACTATTCTATAGTATATTCTAAATTGTGAAAGTCCCAACAGTCAAGCAAATATCACACGTTTTGTATACGAATATAGCCCTTATACTTGCAAGGAGTGCATAGAAAAAGAGGCACCAGTAGGCACCCCTTTCATAGCGATGTATAGTTCTAGGTTTGGTTTAGGATTGTTTTTTAGATTAAATATGTGTGTGCGAATAAAACCTTCTGTGTGTTTTGTTTGCGAGTTAAGAAAAAGGTTATGACATCGCTATGTAGTGCTGATTTAGCACTACTTTCGCAAAACAATTATGTAATTAATAACATAATTACTTTAGTATTATATGCAAGATTAAACTATGTTAATTTTTACATATAACTTGATACATATATATTGATATAATACAAATAGAGATTTACGACTTTTGCACGCTAACCACAGCCAAATCTATCCTGAATTTTGACTAATGCGAGATTCCCTATGAACACAGCAGAGTTTACCAAAAAATACTATATTGATCGCCGAGGATCTCATTCCAGAAAATGGGACGGACAACATTTAAAATTCAATCGCATCGATTTATTACCACTATGGGTGGCGGATATGGATTTTATGCCGCCCCGGTGCATCCAAGAGGCGATTTGCAACTATGTGAAAGCTACTCCTTTAGGCTATACCATGACAAATCCCAATTACCTAAAGGCTGTCATTAGTTGGTACAAACGTCATCATAACTGCACAATCGTTAGCGACTGGCTTACTAGTGCCCCCAATGTTATTACAGCCATCATGTGGTGCATAGCAGCTTTCACAAAAACAAATGATGCCATCGCAGTGTTAAGCCCTGTGTATGGCGCATTCGACAGTAGCACCAGCGATGCGAAGCGGCAAATCATCGCCGTTCCCATGACGCGCAACGAAGATAATCGCTATGCCGTTGATTATGAAGCCTTTGAGGCCGCTATCATTAAACACGATGTAAAATTGTTTATTCACTGTAATCCACACAATCCAGTAGGCCACGTATGGACTGCAGAAGAAATGGATCGACTATTTAGTATCTGCCAGCAACATAAGGTCCTTATCATTAGTGATGAAATCCATCAGGACCTCATCACGGGACTTACACCATTTACATCTGCATTAACTGTGTCTAAAGGAGCGTATACAGACAGGCTCATCGCCATGTCCTCGTTGTCAAAATCGTTCAATATAGCTAGCCTGCACCACGCAGAGGTCATTATCCCTGACGAAGAACTGCGGAATCATTACAACGCCTTTAAAGCCCTTGTATACCATACAGATTCGGACGTTCTTGCCGAGGCAGCCATCACAGCTGCCTACACGCATCCAGAAGCAGAAGCATGGCTAACGGACCTACTCAATGTAGTGAAAGAAAACTATGATTATATGTGCAATAAACTACTTGCCAACTTGCCTGAACTTCGCATTAGCCCTATGGACGGCACCTATTTGGCTTGGATCGATTTTAGCGCTTATCTTAAACCAGAGGAAATGCATGATTTCTTTGAAAATAAATGCGGTATTGCACCAAGCTTTGGTGAATGGTTTGGTGGTGAAAGCTACGCAACCTTTGTGCGCTTGAACTTGGCCACAAGCCTTGAGAACATCAAAATTGCTACGAATGCTATCCTACAAAATATTTAAATATTACAGGTCTAAAATAATAGTTAATTTTCAATATCACTATATAATCAAAAGAGGCAGTCACAGCTGTTTAGAACACGTCTGTGGCTGCCTCTTATTATATTTAAACCTACTTTTAGCTAATCATACGTTACTATTACCGACATCTAAAGCCTTTATTAGGAGTATTAAAGCAATTATTTATCAGGAGTATTTGAAATAATCGATTATTCGGAACGTTTGAAAAGCCTTTTAGCAGGGATATTTAATAGTCTTTTACTAAGAATATTAAAAATCGTTTTTTACTAAGAATGTTTAAAATGGTCTTTTAGTAAAGATATTTAAAATAAAATTTACTAGGAACGTTTGAAATGGTCTTTTGCAAATTGCATGTCTTGCACTAATTCTAATGTACCAAGGTAATTATTGTTTTGGTCGCGCACCGCCATATAGTTTACATAGAATGGACGACCTACCTTTTCAAGCCATACCGCCACATTATCGCGTTCCCCTTTGCGGAAGGATTCGATAATACCGCGTACGATAGGCTCTATCTTTGGAGGATGGCAAGAGTATACATCGCGACCGATAGCTGTAGTAGGGCGTTTAAAGACCTTTTCACCATCATTGAAGTAACGGTTAATGTCTTCGTGGTCAACGAAGGTTACTTCCATTGGCATTGTATTAAGCATGGCATTTAATTGATCTACAGTTAAGCTACCACCTATTAGAGCAATAGTATTATCATCGCCACTTGCTTTTGTTGTTTGTGTAGCTAATGCAGCCTCAGCCTCTGCCCAAGCAGTGCGTTTTACCCCAAAGATTTCTTCATACTGTGCTGTATCTTTGTAGATTTGGTACCACTCTTCAGTACTAAAGTTCTCTGCACAAATTGGGAACAAGATATTTTGCTCTTTGTAGATCATCTCTTGAGCACGTGTGAGAAGACCATCAAACTCTTCGTACCAAGCATCATCAATAGACTTAGCACGAGCTAGACGACCAAAGCCATCGCGAATATCGTCATCAACAGTCCACATAACCATGGATGGACCAGAGATATCATAGGCTACTTTCAAATGAGGATATAAAAGGTCGCCCTTCTTAGCGTAGTGAATAGACACTTGGCGCACTTCGTTCACATCATCTACCGTAGCAGTCTTATCGGCCACCTTAACCTTTGTAGCTTCAATCAACGCATCAAGAGCTTTGTTTTCTTCTGTTAATCGATTGAGTGGATGACCTACTGTTTCGACTAGCGTTACTACGCTTTGACTTTTTTCTTGTGCTTCTAGTACAGCCTCAACCTTAGCGTGTTCAGACTCCATTTGTTCATGGATAGTGGAGCCGTGGAACAAGGCAGAGTGAAGGTCACATAATTGTTGAACCTCTGCTAGTGGTGTGCCTTCACGCATAAGGCCTTGTTCAGCTTTCATGATTTCACTAGCCTCAACATGGGCGAATTGACTAGCAAAGTCTTCACGAACGGCACCAAGGTCTTCACCTGTACCTAAACGTTTCAAGAAACCTTTGAGCTGCTCTACGCGTTCGCTATCTTGAACTGTATCTTCAGCCTTAGTTTCGGAATCTTCATCAGTATTAGCTGGCGCTGTAGTAGATACTGGTTCACTGTTTTCTACTGCATTTGCTGCAACTGTACTAGATGCTACGTTAGCAGATGCATCCGTAACATTAGACTTTGTAGCCGTTGCGGTAGGCGCTACACCAGGATGACCCGTAGTTTCCGCATCATCACCAGATAGATTTGGCATTTCACCTTCTAAGGTAAAGCCAGCTTTCATGAAAGCGCCCACGATATCAATCATGGATACGCCTTTCATCTTAGCCCCTTTCGGGATGGTCATGATTTTACCAACAGAGTTCAACATCACCTTGTTTGTAATTTCGCTGAACCCTAATTCTTTCATAATATCTGCTACTTCAGGATATTCTTTTACCAAATCATATACAGATTTGGATAGATCTAATTTCTTTTCCATTTTGAGCCCCTCATGTCAAAATCTTTATAAAATACTTACTAATATTAATGAGCCCCTATACGTAAAAATCTCGCATATAAGGCTATCTATTTACTGTGAAAGGTCTATATATAATGACCTATGCATCTATGATAAACGATATCGATTAGAAAATCTGTATCCGTGGCAATACTTTTGAAAGTAATTCAAAATTTTTCAGAATATCATGTAACGCTTTACCAATAGTAACTCTTTACCAATAAAATAAATTATACGCTTATACGCTCGAAAACAGTAAAAAAAGATAAAAATAACGGATAGATGATTATCCATCCCGGCTCATACATGAAGGGAGACACATCAACTATCCGTTATATATTTAAATTACTTGTCTATTACTGTTTCTGTTTCTAACAAGTGTACCACTTAATCATGATGTGGTTTCAATGCTTTTTCGTAGTTTTCAGAAACTTTATCCCAGTTAATAACTCGGAAGAATTCCTTGATATAGTCTGGGCGACGGTTTTGGTAGTGCAAATAGTATGCATGTTCCCAAACGTCCAAACATAAAATTGCTTTTTTACCTTCCAATAGAGGGTTGTCTTGGTTCGCAGAGGATGTCACTTCTAGCTTGCCATCTTTGTTAACTACAAGCCAAGCCCAACCGGAGCCAAAACGTGTAGCTGCCGCAGTAGAGAAGCTTTCAACAAAAGCATCGTATCCACCAAGTTCAGCATCGATAGCCTCTTTCAAAGAACCTTGCAATTTAGAAGTATCTGGTTTTGTCATGATGTCCCAGAACATGGTATGGTTCTTGTGACCGCCACCATTGTTGATAACTGCTTGACGGATATCTTCAGGCACATTAGCAATATCGCCGAGAATACAGTCTACACAGCCATACGGAAGATCAGGATATTTCGCGATAGCAGCGTTCAAATTATTAACATAGGCTTGATGATGCTTGTCATGATGCAATTTCATTGTTTCAGCATCGATAACAGGTTCAAGGTAATCATACGCATACGGTAATGGTGCGAGTTCGAAAGGTTTCATAGTAGTCCTCCTTAAATTTAGGGCATAGAACAATGCTAACTATTTCGTATCATCGTTCTTGTGAAAGCGATTCGATGCACCTGCATCGGTAATATAGAATCAATCTACTAGCATAGCATATATACTTCAAGAAGAGACTGATTATCCTAACGTAACCAGAAGTTAGGATATAATATTTTAGCTAACAAATTGATATGAATTATCATTCTTTATCTAATTGTACACATTATATAGAAAAACGTCAATATAAAAGACGAACATAAAAGGCCATAGGAACTCCTACAGCCTTTAATTAGTTAATTATTATGTGACTTTTGATCAACAATATCACATAACTTTATATAAATTCGATCCACAAGTTAGTCAATGATGCACTGACACATTTTCATCGTTGTTAATGCCGCTTGATGAGACTCCTCTGTTACGCCAGCACAACAGCTCGAATCAATATGTATAGGAATCTCTGGCAAGCCTGCTTTCAACAGGATCGCATTGGAAACAACGCAAATATCTGTGCATAAGCCGATGAGAGTAATAGACTCAATAGGATTTACCCTATCCATGCCCTCTAAACGACTTACTAGCTCAAAAGAGGCAAAGTTTGGCTTATCTACAAAGGATACGGGGCTCATGATTGAACGACCTTCTGCAGCCTCGATCAATCCCTCCACAATATGCCAGCCCTCGGTATTTTTCACGCAGTGAGGCACTGGTAAAAGCTTTCCTTCTTGACGTTCCAAGTAATCCCTATCATGTGTATCGCGAGTAAAGATAATAGGACCATCAAAGCTTTCAATTTTCTTACGCACATTATCTACGATTAACTGTGCTTGCGATGAACCAAGTGCACCATCTACAAAATCATTTTGCATATCGATTACTACCAGAACCTTTTGCATAGCTCCTCCTGTATATAGCTACAAAACAAAGTACTTATTTCCAATCAATATTATTTATACTCTTTATTCTTTATAACATCAATAGTATCTACCAACTCTATAAATTGTTATCAAGTTGTTGTGAAAGTGTCATCAAATTGTTATGAAAGTGTTATCAATGAGTCATCGAAACCCACCTCATACTTTATCGACAAGTAGATATATGACGGACCTCTATTCTTCTACTATAGCATGTTGCACGCGATTTGGTTCATTATGTGCCAGTTTTCCTGCCGCTGCTGCCGCTACAGCACCTACTAAATCATCAAGGAATGTATTACAGCGTCCCCCTTCTTCGCTATCTAGCTTTTTGATGATACCTGGCTTCACCTTGTCTAGATATCCATAATTTGTAAAGCCAATAGATCCATACAAATTAACGATGGAAAAAGCTAAAATTTCATCAATACCATATAGGCTTTCATCATTAGCAACAATACGTTGCAATGGCTGAGATAGTTTATTCTGCTCCGTTAACTTATCAAGCTCTATGCCCGTAATAATCGCATTATGCACCTCACGCTTAGATAGTACAGAAGCCACACTTGTGCGACACTCTTCCAGTTTTAAATTCGGCATATACGGTTTTTGTACGTAAAAAACAAGCTCTGCAATGTCCTCTAATGTGACACCCCGTTCAGCGAGAAGCTCGTAAGTATATTTCTCTAAATCTTTTGTAGCCTCCATAAGTCCTCCTTTATCCTTTCTTCAGATTGTTATCAGATAACATGACAATACTAACGGGAATCGTTACAACGAGCGCTTCATCAGTATCAACATGCTTAGTATTCCAAGCCGCCTCTTTAGCAGCCTCCTCAAAAATTGGGTACGCTTCACGATCTAGTTTCCAATTATTAGGACCTGCTTCAACAGCTACAATATTACCCTTATCGTCCGTCTTAATCTCTATAGGAACGATTAATGTTCCATCTGCACTCGTTTCAAAAGCCTCTGGTGGAATAATCACGTTATAAGAAATTTGTTGTTGTAATTCATAATTACGCTTGTCCGCAGGCTTTAAATCTGCAGCTAGAGAAATAATAGGACTCATCATAGAGACTAATAAGGCCAATAAAATAACACGGTTAAACATAGTTTCCTCTCATCTAAAAACTCTCTTACTATATGCATTATAAGTTGATTATACCACGAAAAAATCCCTACCGAATTTTTATCGGTAGGGATTCCTTAGATTAGATTTTCTTAACCATTTCAGATTTCAATGCCATCGCACCGAAGCCATCGATTTTACAATCGATATCGTGACCGTCGCTTGCATCGGTGATGAGTCGAATATTTTTTACGCGCGTACCTTGTTTTAATACACCCGCACCTTTTACTTTGAGGTCTTTTACAACAACAACTGTATCGCCATCAGCAAGCTCGTTGCCATTAGCATCGCGAATGATACCCGCTTCAGCTGCAGCTTGTGCATCAGCCGCTGTCCATTCGTTGCCACACATAGGGCAGATAAACATATGCCCATCTTCGTATGTGTACTCGTCGCCACACTTAGGGCAGTTAGGTAAATTTGCCATTTAAATCTCCTTTGTTTATTACATAATGAAAGTATTATATCATACCTTGGAAACCAAGCTCTATATTGATATGATGACCATTAGCTCCATATTGATACGATGGCTATATAATGTCTACAATAAAAACCTACTCAATCTCATTTTTCTTTACCAAAGTTTCATACAACTCCAACTTATCTTCAAGATTATTCTTATAGCCTTCCAATCGTTTGATTTCGGCCTCAATAAATCGATAGTGTTCCTGCAACAGTGTCATTCTTTTACGGGCCGTATGAGCTCCGGCATACCGCAAGTCCGCATATCGCTTGATGTTCGCAAGCGGCATTCCCATGTCTTTCAAGCGTTTAATAAACTGTACAAAGCCCACGTCCTCCGCATGGTAATTGCGAATGCCGTTCTGTCGCTCGATGTGAAGGAACCCCTGATCCTCATAATATCGCAATGTAGAAATGGACAGCCCTACCAATTTTGAAAATTCACCGATTTTCATACTTTCACCACCTTGACCTCAAGTATACTCGAGCATATATCATACGTCTAGATGGAGGTAATAATTATGAAAGAAACACGTTTTAACATCGGTATGAACACATTGAAACAGATTGACGGGATGCACGGCGAGGAGGTGTATAACACAATTCAAGAGATTTCACCGGCCATAGCCGATTTATTGGTCGAGCTATTCGGCGACATCTACACGCGTCCCAACCTGGATTTCAAGGAACGGGAACTGATTACGCTCGCATCCCTGTTAACGCTGGGCGGTTGCGAGGCTCAGCTGAAAGTACATACCAACGCGGCACTCAATGTCGGTATCGCGCCCGAGCAAATCGTAGAAGTCTGCACCCACTGCATCCCCTATGCAGGATTTCCACGCGTGCTGAACGCACTGTTTACGGTGAAAGCAGTCTTTGAAGAGCGAAACGTACTGTAATTAAGGAACGACGACAACAAAAATAGAGGACCCCGACGGGCCCTCTCAACAACACTATTATATTATGTACATTACACGACACATCCAGATTGACGATATACGCCAATCTCATTATAATGTAATAAAGAGATAGTCGACGAGTGGTTCCGTCAGGCTCATCCCAAAACATTATAAGACATGCAGAAATGGCCTTTCGTTTTCAGCTACCAGTTGGTAACGAAAGGCTATTTGTCGTTATTACGACAAATCAGCACTATCAATGCGCCAAAGGAAATAACGACAGTTAAGATCCCGAGGACAATCATAATGACTTCATAAGCATTCATAGGCTTTCACCCCCTTCAAAGAAAAAGGGTGACCCAACCTCGTTCGACTATCTTACGTTTATTATAAACCGAACTTATGTTCTATGCAATAATAAATCTATTAATAAATATTAGTCTATTTATAACTAACAAAGGGAGACTCTTGATAGAGTCTCCCTATTTACTATCCAAGTCGTTTACACAAGATCGCATAGAGTATCATGCTAATAATAACGCTCATAACAGCTTGAATAGTATTAGTTAAAATACTTGCAATGGCTACGCCTGGGTCGAATACAAAGTATTCAGCGATAAAGTAGCCGGCTACGATAACAATACCGCCTACGATAGTTGCTACCAAGGCAGAGGTAGTTGTCTTATTCTTATAGACAGTACCGACAAGATAGCCTTCAAGGCCTTTCACCACGAAGGTGATGGGTACAAAGACTACATAGCCGAGAAATAAATCGGCTAGCGCCGGGCCGAGAGCACCAATATAGGCGCCATATTTTCGACCTAATAATAGAGCTGACGTCATAATAACGACATCTCCTACATTGAAATAGCCGCGAATGCCAGGTACTGGAATTTTCGTATACATTGTAAGCAATGTAGCGAGGGCAATCAATACGGCTGTGAGTACTAACATAGATGTAGTACTGCGGGTTTGAACGTGTTGCATAGCGTCCTCCTTATAAAAAAATAGACATGTGACTATATCCATCACATGTCTATACTATATACCTTTATAGTAACACCTGCAAATAAAAGAAATTAACAATACTTCCTTAGCAAATTCTATTGTCATTTACTTTCAGAATAAATACTCTTCACTAGACTTTAACTTAATATAGATACCATTTTACTATACAAATTGCTTCAACCTGACGATGATTAAATAGAAAGGAACTAGCCATGAATATTTTAATCATTTACACCTATCCTAATCATCAAAGTTTTAATGACGCTATTCTGAAAGTAGTGCAACAGAATCTTTCAAAAGACCACAATGTGAACACCTTGGATTTATATGAGGAGCAGTTCGATCCTATATTGCGATTTGATGACACGCACAAACGTCGAGATTTAAGCACTGTGCCGGACATGGAAAAGTATCGCAACTTAATTACTTGGGCAGACCATTTCATCTTTATCTACCCAATTTGGTGGAGTGGTATGCCGGCAATGCTCAAAGGCTTTATCGATCGCGTGTTTACAGCGGGCTTTGCCTATTCATACGGAAAACGAGGGCTTATAGGTCATTTACAGGGAAAATCCGCCTGGATCATCACCACCCACAATACTCCCGCCTTTTTGACGCCGTTTATTCAGGACTATGGCAAGGTGTTAAAAAATCAAGTTCTGAAATCCTGTGGCATTAAACCGGTTACACATACCCAGTTGGCTGGCACAGAAAACAGCTCAGACGAAAAACGCCGGCGCTTCTTAGACAAAATCGCTAATATCGCCGGAAGTATATAAAATTTATTATTCGTATAATTCTGGGTATCCTAATATGGAGTCATACTTCAACGTAGCAATCTATTCCTAAATTCCATTAAACAATTCTAACAAAATAGCCTCTCGCTCTTTAGTTTGATTTAATAATGGTTTACATAGTAAAAGCACTTGAAGTGAATAGTAGTAGAAGCTAAAGTATAGGTCATCTGGAAACACCTCATCTTCCTCATACCGAATCATATCTTCATCTTCATCGTATACTTCAGACCAAAGGTATTCTTCGTCGAGCATATCCACAAAATTTGGTAATGGATCCGCATGTTCCAGCACAAGGCTATCTCTAATACTTTCAGCAATGACAATAAACAACTCTACTAATGCTTCTGCTAAATAACGAGCCACTTCATTTTGACCTTGCGCTTCAACGGCTTTTTTGAAAGTACGCAATAAAAAAATTAATGCAAACGGCGTAGAATGCCATAAAGTCGATTGATGTTCAATATTTAAGGCTATTTTCTTACCAGCCTCATCAACCGCATCAACACTCTCCATAGCCCATAAAGCATCTAGTTCCCCAGGAAAATCTGTGGCACGACCGTAAGCTGTCGTCAAACGATGCCACGGTATATCACTGATCTGCACAGTTTCCATGTATCTTTGAGTCACTGTATTCATTATATCTACTCCTTGTATCTATGCCCTTTAACAATAATTATGTATGACCACTCTATTTTACCAATTCATAGGTATCTATAAAATGAAGAAATGAAGTTTACCTATCTAGACTTATATACAATACCCTATATTTAGAGTTTCTCTAGTGTACAATCATGTCCACTATTATCTGTATCTAAGATGATTTCTTCAATCTCAGCCATTATTTCTCTCCCTAAATTTCTAATGCTTTTATCATAGGAAATCCACCGAATATGGATAGGCTCACCATATTCATGGCGACCAAAACCACCTCGGAGTACATCGTTGAAAGCATCTAGATTATCTCCGATATGCCAGCCTAAACCATCTGTAAACACAGCCTCTACTTCTTGATAGAACCCTTTTATATTAGAAAATTTTCGACCATCAATAGTAAACACTTGTCTTGCTATCGCCTCTACAATCTCCAATTAATTCATCCTCTCCTTTTATCTTTTTATAGATATATAAAAGTTCAATATAAATCATATCGTAAAAATTTTATTTATCATCAATTTTATAAGGATATGGTGGATAAATTAACTTTAACTTAGACAACCGCTCTTTATAACCTTCTCCACTCCTTGTTACACCATAACTATCTCTAAACCATTCTTTCCCTTGAAAGTCTCTAAAGAATACACCTATCACTAGAAATTTAGACATTCCTAAGCCTCTATGTTTCATAGTAAAGTATTCTATATAATGCCCCCGTATCTCTCTAACATAACAAACTTTAGAAATACATTCACCATTAAATAAATCCATATTATTTAATCCCTGAAGAATAATAACATCATATACCTTAAAATCAGATTTATTATTAATCACAACAAAAGACTCTCCTAACTCTTGTTGTCCCCCACGCTCAATAGCAGGTTCTATTTTAACGGCTTCACTAAGCGATTTATAGTACTGTTCTCTTCTCCAAAACTTTTCAGTATTTGTACGAGCCCTCCAACTATTATACAAACCAAAAAGCGAAATAAAAAAACTAGATATTGCTATAATAAGCCCCCAATCAAAAGTTTCTATATTCACAAACATACTATTCCCCCTTAACTAATATATCCTCACGGTACTACTATAATCATTCCATTAATAGAAGCTGTTATTATTACTAACACACCATATAATTCTAAAAAATAATACCAATAAATATCATACTATTGTCTTACGTTGCTAAAAAAAGGAGATTACTTAATTCAAGTAACCTCCTTAATTGTAGCCAAATCAGAAAATTGGCTTATCTACCAGGCTATTTCTACTTTTCTATTATAAGAAAGAAATAGATATCTATTTTTATGGTGCGCCTAGAGGGAATCGAACCCCCAACCTACAGTTTAGGAAACTGACGCTCTCTCCGGTTGAGCTATAGACGCATGTATACTTTATTATATCGTTTTTAATAAAGTATACGCAAGACATCCTTATTGTTGTAGGTATTGGTTATTCACTTGTTTTTGTTCTTCTGGGCTTAGGTTTTGGTAGCCTTTCGCTAGTGCACTTACCCAGGATCCGTAAGCAGGGTTTGGAAATACGACAAAAGTAGTACCAAAGTCCTCTTTATGATTGTCGATGATGGCATTTCTTTCAGCTAGTGTCTTGCCTTTTGTGCCAATAGGGAAATCACCGGCGTTATCGCCCATGTATACAACGACATAATATTTTTTAGCAATCATATCAAAGCGAGGTTGTTTATCAGAGTCTTTTTCGAATAGTAGTACATGGTCTTTATCGACAGATGGGAATCCTAGTTCTTTAAAATTCTGTATCGTTACGTCAAGGTTTACAGGTGCGTAGCGATTTGAAACATAGAAGATTTCTACCCCTTGTTTATGAACTTCATTTAAAAATTCAACGGCTCCAGGCATGGCTTGCGATTTTCCTTGATGCACGGCTTGACGCCACCAAGGAGCATCAAAACGACCATTACCGTTTGCTATACTTTCACCCATCAACTTGGTATTGTCCACTACGGTTTCGTCCGCATCAAGAACGATAGCTAAAGGTTTTCTTTGATGAGATGGATCAGTAACGGCCATCTTAACGGCATTCATTGCCACATTGTACCCTTGATACGCCAACGCTCTGTACTCTGCAGAGGTGCGCATCCATAGCAAGCCCATCGTTTCAGTTTCGGCTTGGTACTGTTGCTTTTGCTTGAGGGCTTCCTGTGCCACTACATCATTAGCTACTACATTATTAGCTACTACATTATTAGTTACTGTATGATTTGCTGTAGCACTAACTCCATCATTCTTAACTGCTGTAACAGTAACAGGCTGAGCTGGTTGAGCCTGCGTTACAATAGCTGCGGGAGCAGAGTTATTTGCTTTCACCGTCGCAGGAGAATTCGCCTGTACTACAGATCCAATACAAAGGCTTCCTCCAATACAAGCCACCGCCACATACCATGCCAAACTACTAGATTTCATAACTGCCTCCTATTCACATGTAACATTTCGTGCAAATTCAACACATCATATAATTCTACATAGTTATACTAAAATCCTATTAAAATTTGTATATTTCTGAAAGTAAAAAAGAGCCTATGCACCATACCATAAATCGATTCGATTCAGGTAGTTGCTTAGGCTCTTTTAGGAGTTAATAAGTACGGTTTTAAATCTATCTATGCAAAAACTATGCTATAATACAGCTATTGATGGTATTAGAGATTTCTTACTAAAGAGAGGTATATGTAATGAAACTATGTAAACGATCAATTATTGTCAGTTCACTATTAGCTGTATTAGCTATATCATCTGCATATGCAGCTGCCCCTGTGCAATCTACCGAAAACACAGATACTGCTATAGTTGATATGGATTACTCCAATCTTCCAGAGCTAAAAAAATCTATCGAAAGTGCAACACCGGCTATGGTCCAATCTACTCTTGCTGCTTCTAAGGGAAAGCCTACTAAAGATAAGCCCGTCTATTCGACAGTCACTATGACCGGTAACCGTGTTGTATCCGTAAAGACCTACAAAACTAAAGAAGAACAAGAAAAGGCCATGTTAAAGGAGCGTGAACGCTTAGACAAGGTCAGTGCGAAACGTCGTGCTAAACGGAAAAATGAAACTCGCGCAGATATGCTAAAAGGTTTAAAAGCAATACCTATGTATCCACCTGTTAATGAAACACGAGCATTACAAAGCGAAATGTTCTCTCAACCATTTGGGAGACAACTCGATTTGCGTTTAGTAGAGGCCTACACACAAGATTATGACAAGGCCAAACCCGGCGATATTTATGTCTATGCAGATTATGTGGACTATACATCTAAGCAGCTATTAGGTGAAAAAGATGGTACTACGGCTATTTCAGCCATGATTCTACGTACAATCATGAGAAAAGACGAAAACAAAGCTTTCAGCATCGATGTAAATGCGTACTTCATAAATCCAACAACACATACGATTTCCATAAGTCGTTCTGAAGATGTAAAAGGCATCAATATCAAGAAAAGTGAAATAGCTGAAACCGTATTTAAACTACCGACACACCAGCTACAACCGGGTGATTCACAATATGAAATTGCTAAGCTTATGTATCAAGACCTAACAAGTAAAAAATTTGATTAGTAATATTAAAATACACTCTCCACAACAAAAGCCCCTCCTTACTATGAACTACATAGCAAGGAGGGGCTTCGTGTTAGTTTAAGGAAGTTCTTTTATCGCGTTAGTATTGTGTAGATAAACTATTTTAATATTGTTTAAATAGTATCGTTAGTCTTATTTTACATCGCTAAAATCGATGTTCATGCCCAAGGCTTTAGCAACGCCTTCACCATAAGCAGGATCACATTGATAGCAATGTTTTGCATGACGTTCTTTGATGAAATCAGGTACACCATTCATAGCCGCTGCGGTATTTTCAAACAAAACTTGTTGTTGTTCAGGGCTCATGAGGCGGAATAATTTACCTGGTTGTGTGAAGAAGTCAGAGTCGTCTTCATAGAAATCATATTGGTAAGCTGGACCAGATACATCGAGAGGAGGATTTTTGAATTCTGGTTGTTCAGCCCATTCACCAAAGCTATTTGGTGCGTAGCCAATTGTTGACCCATGGTTTCCATCTATACGACCTTGACCATCGCGATGATAGATATTTACAGGGCATTTAGCGGCATTAACAGGGATTTGATAATAATTTGCCCCTAAACGATAGCGTTGCGCATCGGCATAAGAGAACAAGCGACCTTGAAGCATTCTATCAGGAGAGAAGGATACACCTGGAATGATAGTTGTTGGTGCAAATGCAGCTTGTTCTACATCTTGGAAATAATTTTCTGGGTTACGGTTAAGTTCCATCACACCGACTTCGATCAATGGGAATTCGTCATGATACCATACTTTTGTTAAATCGAATGGATTGTATGGCATATTGTTAGCTTGTTCTTCCGTCATCACTTGGATGCATAATTTCCATTTAGGGAAATCGCCTCTTTCAATAGCCTCAAAGAGGTCACGTTGGTGACTTTCACGGTCACTCGCCACCACATTAGCCGCCTCAGCATCGGAAAGATTTTCAATCGGCTGTTGGCAAACCCAATGGAATTTAACCCATACGCGCTCATCGTTTTCGTTGATAAGACTGTATGTATGACTGCCGAAACCATGCATTGTGCGGTAGGATTTAGGAATACCACGGTCACTCATGACGATTGTTACTTGGTGGATCGCCTCTGGCAAGCTAGTCCAGAAATCCCAGTTTGCTGTCGCATCGCGAAGATTTGTTTTCGGATTCCGTTTTACAGCGCGGTTCAAATCAGGGAATTGCAATGGATCGCGAATAAAGAATACAGGTGTATTGTTACCTACGAGGTCCCAGTTCCCTTCTTCCGTATAGAATTTTACGGCAAAGCCACGAATATCGCGTTCTGCATCGGCCGCACCACGCTCCCCGGCAACTGTGGAGAAACGCACAAATAACGGTGTTTGCTTGCCTACTTCAGAGAAAATTTTTGCTTTCGTATATTTTGTAATGTCATTGGTTACTGTGAAAGTACCAAATGCACCGGATCCTTTAGCATGCATACGGCGTTCAGGAATCACTTCGCGCTCAAAATGAGCTAATTTCTCCATGAGCCAAACATCTTGCATCAATACAGGACCACGTTTACCTGCTGTAGCAGAGTTGCGATTATCTGGTACGGGAGCACCAAAGGCTGTTGTTAGTTTCTTTTCATTATTCATGTTACAAACTCCTACTTAGAGATCAAAATGAAAGTAATTTACTTTACATAATTTTTAAATCATACATCTTAATTACGATAAAAATTATTAATGGATAATTATTATCCATTAATATGTAATTAGAATATCACAAATTTTTTAACATAACAACCCTAAACTTTTACAAATCTTGTATACACGATATCATTTATAATTTTAAAATGAGAATTTCAATGCTATATATTTAAAACCTATTAAGATATACCTACAAAAATACGCAAAACAAAAAACACCTTGTTTCTACTAACTTGTAGATCACAAGGTGTTTTCATTCAATTTATGCTGGACGACTCCAGTCAACTTGTACGTCGATTGCTTCCCACATGCGTGTTAAAGCTAACTTAAGGTTATCCAAAGATTCTAATGGTTTTACGGTCAACCGTTCATACGTATCAAGACCTGTAGCATGCTCAATAGCATGTTCATTATTTAAGTAAGCGATTACCTTATCAACCCACTCTTGTTCAGGTAAATCTACGGACACTGTTTTTGTTTCTGTATCATAAGACAAGAAACCATTGCTGTTTACGCCATAATGGATGGCCACACGAAATAAACTCATATCTATACCTCTCTTGCGGTAATTTATTAACACTACACCCATATTGTAACATGAACAATTATATTAGCGAAAGTATTCAATATAAACTTTATAAGTCCTTTTTGACGATCTTTTTAGGTTCTTCAATAGATGCCTCTGCATCCACGGCCGCTTTCAACTCTGACCGTTTCCTACGTATTCCATTGTCTCCGTGAAAGCGCTGCCATAATGCACCACTCATAACAGCAGTCTCACCAAATTTAGACTCTAAGGAGTCTAACACGCTAGCAAGCTTATCCTCTGTTTCATCCTGTGGGGAATCAAAGAGACTATCCTGCATAGGAACCTCCTCATCGAGACCACTCACAGTAAGACCTAATAGTCGTATAGGGCCAGGCGGATCCATACAGGTAATCCCTTTAAAACTACTACATTTAAAATTCGTAGACTTTACCTTTGTAGTGGCCCCTAACGGTTCCGTATCTTTCTTAGACTCTTTAGGCCGCTTACTCGTCTTATCCTGCATCAATTTATTCCACAGAATCAATGCTGTTTCGAAAAATACATGTTCCTGGTCTGATGGTGTATCTAAACGTTTTTGTCTTGATACGGTAGTGAAATCATCGTAGCGCACCTTAATAGATACAGTGTGTCCATGAAGGCTACGCCTTCTAAGCCGTTTCGATAGACGGTTCGCAAAGTACCTAAACTCTAATTCAATAGCACGGCCCTCTGTGAGATCTTCTTCGTAGGTTTCCTCCACTCCAATTGATTGTATCTTGCGTTCTGTTTCAACAGGTCTATCGTCGATACCATTCGCCAGCTCCCATATGCGCTTTGCCTGATTCCCCACGAGAGGAATTAAACTGCTTTCATCAGGCAAAGACTGAATATGACGCATCAGGTGAAAGCCACCGGCTTTCAAAATTTTCTCTGTCCGAGGACCAACACCCCAAATACGTTTAATAGGCAAAGGAGCCAACACCTCTTTTTCACGACCGTATGGGATGACTACAAGACCATCGGGTTTATCTAAATCAGAAGCCAATTTAGCAAGAAATTTATTGGGTGCTAAGCCTGCAGAGATAATAAGTCCTGTTTTCTCGAATACACGATCTTTAATGGCTCGCCCTAGCGCTTTAGGGCCACTATACATGGTAGACATGCCACTCACTTCAAGAAAGGCTTCATCAATAGATAAAGGCTCAATATAAGGGGTGAATTCTTTCATAATGGAAAAAATTTGGTTCGACACCTCTTTATAGCGATCCATTCGAGGATATACATAAATCCCATCAGGACAGAGTTTCTTAGCCCTCGAGATTGGCATCGCAGAGTGAACACCAAATTTTCGGGCCTCATAGGAACAGGTAGCTACGACACCACGTGAAGAAAGACCACCCACGATTACGGGGTGGCCTTTATACTCTGGATGATCCAGTTGTTCTATGGACGCGAAGAATGCATCCATATCAACATGCATAATCCAACGTCTCATTGTTACGCTTCTTTTTCGTGCTCAGAAATGCGGCAGTATTTAATTTGCGCGCAAATGCACTCATCTTTAGTTTTGTATAATTGAGGGAGAATATCTAAAATATCCGCAAATGTAGCTTCATTAATGGAGTAACGCGTCCATAAACCATTACGTTGAGAGTTAACTACACCTGCATCAATTAAGATTTTCATGTGGTAACTCAACGTAGATTGAGACAAATTGAAGCTCGCTAAAATATCGGCTGCACATAATTCATTGCAAGACAACATATCGATGATGTGTAATCTTGTTTCATCGCTTAATGCCTTAAAAATCGTCGCTAAACGTTCGTAAGAAACTTCAACCATATCTTTAACTCCTCAGATCCTTATCAAAAAATATCAATCTACTTCTTGGTACTATTATATACTATTTCTTAATGTAAATCTATTTTTTTCTTTATATTTGTATCTTAATAATTTATTATGAATACAAAAAAATTATAGATAAGTAAATTTCGCCTCATTATAAACTAATTTAAGCACGTAGCTATTTGTATAAAATGAATATTTTAAACAAATTTTCATTTTATAGATTTATCTGAGTATACATTTTTCTGTATATTCAACAATTACGCTCTATTATTCGTTATATATTTTTCGATATGCTCACGCTTTAATAACTATAAAGCATACTTCGATATACCGCACTACTGTAGCAACCTAAAGGATTAGATATAGAGGATCCACGTTTGTATTCTACATCCATTCAATACAAAAGACCCCTCTGTGAGGGGTCTAATCTGTATAATTCTATAAATCGATTGCATAGCAAGAAATGTTAAAATATATAACACTCTATCAATGCTACCAAATGCAAATTTTCTATTATATCAAATTAGTATAGCTTAGAATACATTTACTAAATCGATAGTTTGGCTACGGTTAGGACCAACAGATACAATGCCTAAAGGCACGCCTGTTACTTCTGCAATACGTTCTACATATTTGCGAGCATTTTCAGGCAATTTATCATATTCACGGATACCAGAAATATCAGTTTCCCAACCTGGCAATGTTTCGTAAACTGCTTCACAAGCTTCAAGATCTTTTAAGTTAGCTGGGAACCCTTCTACGTCTTTACCATTCAATTTGTAACCTACACAGATCTTCAATTCTTTAAAGGTATCAAGAATATCCAAACGTGTAATAGCTAAGTAATCAAGGCTGTTAAGACCTGCTGCGTATTTTACAACCATGAGGTCTAACCAACCACAACGACGAGGACGACCCGTTACAGTACCGAACTCATGACCAAGTTCACGGAGATTATCACCAGTTTCGTTAAGAAGCTCTGTAGGGAATGGACCTGCACCAACACGTGTAGCATACGCTTTTACAACACCAAAGATGTTTTTCAAGTAGTTAGGACCCACACCAGCGCCCGTGGAAGCACCACCTGCGATTGGATGAGAGGATGTTACGAATGGATAGGTACCATGATCAAGGTCGAGCATAGTAGCTTGAGCACCTTCGAATAATACCTTTTTATCCTCTTTTACAGCTTTAAGAACAGCCGCATTAGTATCTGTTACATAAGGTTTCAAGGCTTCAGCGTATTTGATGTAATCCGCTAAGATTTCATCGTAGCTAACAGGTTCAGCATCGTATACCTTAGTAAGCATTTTATTTTTGAACTCTACATTGTACGCTAATTTTTGTTTGAATGTTTCCATATCATACAAATCGCAGATACGGATACCGATACGATTGATTTTATCAGCGTAGCAAGGACCAATACCATTTTTAGTAGTACCGATTTTAGCATCCCCTTTAGATGCTTCTTCCGCAGTATCTAGAGCGATATGGTATGGCATGATTACATGTGCACGATTGGAAACTTGAAGGGATTTAGCAGATCTGCCTTGCTTTTCAAGACCTTCAATTTCTTGTAGCAGAACTTTAGGGTCGATAACAACACCAGTACCCACGATATTTTGTTTGTTATCGTATAAGATACCACTTGGTAAAAGGCGAAGTGCAAACGCTTTATCATCAACTACAACAGTATGACCCGCGTTATTACCACCTTGACTGCGCACCACAACATCCGCACGTTCTGCGATCCAGTCAACAATTTTACCTTTCCCCTCGTCACCCCATTGAGTGCCGATAACCATACTAGTTGCCATATCTATATCCTCCATATGAAAGTCTAAATAATTCAATATCATTATACAACAATGTTCGGATTCTGTGAAAGTATTTATACAAATTCAATCTTTAGTTTCTTCCCAAAAGCACGAGCTATCTTCTGCAATGTTTTCAAAGATGGATTTCCATTTCCATTTTCAATCTTGCTAATATCGGATTGTGTAATACCAGTTAATTCAGATAATTGCATTTGCGTCATATGAGCTGCAAGGCGAGCCTCTACAATATTCTGAATGATTTGATATTCATCATCTAACGCATCCCACTCTTTTTTAAACTTCGGATTTTTTAATTGCTTTTCTAAATATTGATCTAACGTTTCCATATTATCTATACCTCTCAATATAATCCTTTTTATACTTAACAGCCAATGTAATTGCATCCTTAGGCGTTTTCATAGATTTTTTAACAAAACCATTCGTCAAAACAATGCATTTTCCCACAAAAAAGAAATATAATATCCTAGAAATATTTGAACCTTGTTTTGTACGCAACTCATAAATGCCCTCTTCTAAATATTTAGACTGAGGCTCTCTCAAACGATTGCCATATAATTCGAGTATCTTTAGATCTCGAATTGTTTTAGCTCGCTGCTTATCTGAAAGTTCATTTAAGAATACTTTTGCTGGTTTATCTCCACTTAGAGTTTCATAAAAAACAACAGAAAACGTATCCATCATATTCCTCCTAATACTAGAAGAAATCTTTACCTCAATTATATGTTAAAACATATATCCAGTAAAGATACAGAAATATAGAGATATAAAAATTTAAAGTCTTACTATATCCAATATAGATAACTGGTTTATTAAAGTAAACAAATGGGAGGTGACCAATGGTCACCTCCCATTTATTGACATTTTAACGAGTCAAAATATTCTATTTTAGTTCTTTTATACGATTTTGCTACTTACATGCTATTATGTCTTTAATATGACCCTATTGCAGCGATGTTATTTTGGTTCTTTTAGCCAGAAGCTCATTAAGAGCCCTATCAACCCTACAGGTATTAATGTCATCAATGCCGTTTGTACGTCATAAATATCTGCTAGATGTCCTACATAAGGTGCCACAAGGCCACCTAAGGTAATGCCAAGGCCTAGCGTAATACCAGATGCAAAGCCCGCATTTTTAGCAAGGTATTTTTGACCTAACACCGTAATTGGCCCGTATTGTGAGAACACACCAAAGGCCATCGGTATCATGGCACCAAAGAAGCCCCAAATATTAGACACAAATATAAATACTAAAACAGAAGGCAAGAAAATCAGATTACCTAAGCGTACAGTTTTAAGAAATCCAAGTCTATCAGATAAAGCCCCTCCCATATAGGTAAGAACGGCCCCCATCGCAAAGTACGCAGTAAGGGCCAAACTAGATGCACTAGCTTCACCATTAATAACGGTAATATACAAAATAGGAATAAAAATAGCCAATACAGAGAAGAGTATAGATCGAGAGGCAATCACAAAAAATAACTTACCAAAGCTCGCCCAATCATTTGTAGCAGTACTAAGAACCTTAGAACGACTTTCACGGTTACCAGTATCAACAGTATCAGCAGTATCATCGGTATCAGCTTCACCCTCGCCCATAAAGGCATAGAGATATAGCAATACGCCAAGTAGCGCGATAATCGTAAATACCCAAAGGAATTGTCCCCCAAAGACATATACACCCCCAGCGAGGAGAGGTCCAAGTGCAAAGCCAGCGCTACCACCGACTGCAAAGCGCCCCATAGCATTACCAAGCTCATGAGATTGCGTACGATTTACCAGTAGAGCTGCCTCAGGATGGAATAATGCGGCCCCTACCCCGGCCAAGAGCGACAAAGCAAGAATCATTTCGTAACTCGTAGCAATCGCTATAGCACTAATGGATACCAATGTAACCGAAAAGCCTACAGGAATGAACCACGGCACGCGCCAACGATCTGCTACATAGCCCAAAATAGGCTGAGCTATGGATGCAACTACGGTGTTACAAAATATAATAAACGCCGATTGATAATAATTAAGTCCAAAGTTAGTAATAAAGAATGGTATCAACGCAGCTAATGAACCTTGCCCAAAGTCATTAATGCAGTGAAAAATAGGTGGTCCGTACTTTCTTATGATACGTTTCATATAACCTCCTAATACAAAACAGGTAGGCACAGCCAACGCCTATTGCATGTACCATTGTACCATAGGCTGGTTGGTCTATACCTACCCTAATTTTATATGTTATGTGGAAAGCGCCTACAATTATAGGCCAAAGCGAGCCATGATTGTATCTACATGTCTTAGCAATTTATATGGGTCGAAGCATGCATCAATTTCCTCATCAGTCATGTATTTCTTAATATTTTCATCAGCTTTTAAACCTGTTGCAAAGTCTTTGCCTTCAAGCCAGCGTTCCATAGCATGTTTTTGAATCCAACGGTATGCTTCGTCACGTACCGCTCCTTTATCTACAAGGTGTGTCAAAATTGTTTGGCTAAATACGAGTCCCCCTGTGAGGTTAAGATTTTTAAGCATGGTTTCAGGGTATACCAACAATTTATCAATGGTGCGAATTGTTAAGTGAAGCATGTAATTCAAAGCGATTGTCGCATCTGGCAAGATCACACGTTCCACGGAGCTGTGAGAAATATCGCGTTCATGCCACAATGCTTGATCTTCGTAAGCAGATTGTGCATAGCCACGAAGCAAGCGAGCCATACCACAAATTCTTTCACATGTAATAGGGTTACGTTTATGAGGCATCGCAGAGGAACCCTTTTGTTTAGGGCTGAAATATTCTTCTGCTTCTCGTACCTCTGTACGTTGTAAGTGACGGATTTCCAATGCGATTTTGTCTAATGTACCGCCTACAACAGCAATGGTAGACAACAACTCAGCATGGCGGTCACGTTGCACCACTTGCGTAGCGATTTTAACAGGTTCAAGGCCTAATTTTTCGCATACGTATTGTTCTACGAATGGATCGATATTGGAGTATGTACCAACAGCGCCAGACAATTTGCCAACGGCAACACTTTTACGAGCATGTTCCATGCGTTCAATATCACGTTCTACCTCTGCCATCCACAACGCCAATTTCAATCCGAATGTAGTTGGTTCGCCGTGAATACCGTGGGTACGGCCAATCATAGGAGTATATTTGAACTCAGCGGCACGACGACGCAATACTTCGTGCAAATGCTTTAAGTCATCAATTAAGATATCGCAGGCTTGTTTCATCATGTACCCAAGCGCCGTATCTTTCACGTCTGTAGAGGTAAGACCAAGATGGATGTATTTAGCCGCTTCAGGACCTACGTATTCGCCCACTGCTGTTACGAAGGAAATGATATCATGGTTTGTTTCCTTTTCGATCTCATGAATGCGCTCAACGTCGAAATTGCCCTTTTCCCGAATTGTTTTCGCCGCTTCTTTAGGAATGACGCCCAACTCAGCTTGTGCCTCAGATGCGAGGGTCTCCACCAATAACATTGTGTCGAATTCGTTGCGTTCGCTCCAAATATGGCCCATTTCTTCTCGTGTATAACGTGGTATCATGATGTCTCCTTTGCATGATAAAAGCTAGATTTATAGGATTATTGTACCATATGTGAAAGCTCCATTCAACGAACAGAGCTAAATTTTCCGAATGATAATTATATTAATTTTACTTATTGTTCGTATTTATTAAATTAATTATCACTTTAACGATTTTCTTTAAGACTTTGCTTGAGATTATATACCTCTATCCCTTCATTGATACGTTGTATTCGCTTAATCATTTTTGGATGAGTAATAAACAAGCGACTGAAAAATCCTGTACTTTCACAATCATATAATTCACCATTCTCTAGAATACCAATTTGTTCAGTAGCAAGTCCTAATGAAACTAGACCATCACGCAGCTCCCGCCCCAAACCAATCGAAACGGCATAGGCATCAGCAGCATACTCTCGACGACGGCTATCAAAATAATAGGTAATCCACTTCGGTAATAGAAGTACATATTTCACGATTGCAATCATAACGATAAGAATTAATTGAATAATACGTACTACGATATTAACAATTGGTATAATAGCCAGTATATTTAAAGCAAAATTTAGATATATTACAAGATTTAAAATTAATTGCCCTAGTCGATCCATAGCATAGGTAATGGTTAAATAGATAGTATCACGATGCCGTAAATGGCCTAATTCATGGGCAAGAACACCTAATAAATGCCGTTTATCTAACGAATACAAGGCTCCTGTATAAATCGTAATGTGATTTAATCCAGATGCAAAGGCATTAATTTCCTCATCTGTACGCATGCGCAATATCAGTGAGTTACGTGCTACACCGCTAAATGCACATAATTCCTCAAACAGCGGTTCAATATATTCAGATTCTTCTGCATTTGGTTTTCTTTCACCTTGCAATACATGGACAATCCAACTAAAAGGTGGCAAAAATAATCCGATGGCCACAATAATAGGCAACGCAAAGGATATAATAATATATACATCGAGCTTATCCACTAAATGTAGCGGTTTTATAAGCCAGTCCCATGAAAACGGATACACATATTGAACTACAGATTCTAAAATAGGAAAAAATACAAATACAATAATAACATTAACAATATAGGTAAGAATAACTTGAATCATAATCTCTCACTTTGATTTCTCATATAGTTATATAGTAATAAATTAATTTATAATATATCATAGCTATACATTGTGATATATAATAAACATACAGACTAAATGTACTGCGAATAATTGCTCAATCTATACACGAGCTTTATACTAATAGTAACAAACATTTCTACTATGGGGGAGGCTTTCATGGCAACTTTAAATCGTAAGGAACGCCGCGCACAGCGCAACGAATCTAATACTATAGGTATTCTATTACGTCTATTCTTTGGGCTCAGCTTTATCGGCTTGGCGGTAGTCCTTTTTGGCGAGTTTGATTATAACTTTATCTTCTCCATCTTTACGGCAGACATCGTAGTATCTTTAATTTACGTAATGACGAATAAATCGCGTATTACTACATCCTTAGCAGTAAACACAAATGTACGCGTTATCATCGCATTTCTCATCATGTTGATTACCATGTTCTTCTATGCTTTTGCATTGTGGCGAGCTGATCAATTCAGCACTCCTATGCAAGTCACATTATTCATCGGCGGCGCCATCGTATATCTAGCCGTCTTCAACTCCACGAAAACAATACTTACCAATCAAAATTAATACAATACATATAATTAATCCTTGAAATATAACTCAACATGACTCAGATAGAACAAGTATTTCATAGTAATACATAGTATCAATCAATACAATCATTTTTTACAACCATAACAAAGAGGCATATCCCATACTAATGTATGTAAGATATGCCTCTTTATTGTCCTAATACAACAGGAACTGCTAGATATACAGGTTCCCCTCTTCGATTGATAATAGAACCACTGCTTTTAACGATGCGCATTGCTTCCTCTTTGACTGGTTGCGGTACATCCTCTGCGATGAGCGGTGTATGTTCTCCTACGATGACATGTCCATTAACGTCAAAGTTAACGCGCACTACAACCTTACCTGTTACAATTGACCCCTTCCCCTGTTCTTGTACAGTTCGTAAATATTCTTGGGGGTTGATATCCGACTTTTGTAAAAGCGCTTGTTGCCCTGGTGTTAGGAGCCCCCACGCAAGATCAGATAGGAAGGATAAATCACTAGCTTCGGCAAAGCCGTTTCCATTCGCATTCGGATCAGATGTTATATCCTTACCTATAGGAGCATTGTCAGGCTTAGAGGATTTCCCGTCTTTGGAATCATTTCCACCCGTAACTACAGCTTGTTCATTATTAGTCGTTTCCGATTCTATGGCCTTGGGAACGGCCCATTCACGACGAGCATTAGATGTAGTCTTATTGGCATTTAAATTGTGAGCACTTTCATCACCTGTATTTTCCGTTACAAGAGGATCTGCCTTAGGCGCAGGCCCTTCTGGAGTCGGAGGTTCAACCGGTGGCTTATCCTTAGGTATAGGCTCAATAGCGGTAGTTTTCGCATCACTTTCACTATCCTCAGGCAGATGAAAGCTAACCTCTGCGGCATCATAAGCCACACCGGTTCCAACGATACCACGCAAGGAAAGCCCCATGCCAGAGATAAGCATGATGGTAATGCCTAAAGATATAATAAAAGGTTTCAGATAATGTGATTCAAACATGGAATCACTTCCGTTCCGTAGCGACGCTAATATATTTAGCACCGTTCACCTTGAGCATGTCCAAAAGCTCGATAACATCGTTATAATATACATCTTTTGAAGCACGAATCACAAAGGCTTGTTGAGGTGCTTGTGTAACGATAGATTTGACCTCTTGCGCCAAGCGATCCGAAGAGATTTCCTGATTATCGATATACAGCGTGTGCGTTGTGGTCAAGGTAATGGTGATAGGTTCGATAGATTTCGCTGTAGACGTCGATGCAGATGGTAAATTAAGCGGAATTTGTTGCTCTGTATTCATGTACAGCGTGCCTACCATGAAAAATACTAATAAAAAGAATACGATATCAATCATGGGAATAATCATGATGGTAGGCTCTTTTTTAACCCCTAACGTGCGTCGTCTCATATATCATGTTCCTCGTTGTACGCATCAAGAATGTTGCCGCACTCATGTTCTAATGTCGCCACAGAATCATTGACCTTTGCCGCACAGTAACTGTGAAAGCCAAGGGCAATAATGGCCACGGTCAAACCTGTAGCCGTTGCCACTAAGGCTTCAGAAACACCACCTGTAATAATGGTCGGAGCCCCAATGTCGCCACCTACCACGGCAAACGCACGAATCATACCGAGGACCGTCCCTAGCAACCCCAATAACGGAGCCATTGTTACAATCATGCTGAGCCAACTAAGGCCGCGTTTTAAACGTTCATCAGCGTACGACACTACATCTTGAAGGCGGTTTTCCAAGCCATTATAATTCTTTGCACTGCGGATAGCACGGGCAAATAAAGAACCAAGTTCCTCTGTATCCCGTTCCAAAACACTTGGTAACATAATCCAAGATTGATTCTTCTCTAAGACCTTATTAAAACGGCGCAAATCCTTTGTAAACTTGCGATATAGAAAGATACGTTCAATGCCAATCATCAAGGTAAACAGTAAAAAAATCACCAGCGGATACATAACAAATCCACCAGCTACAAATAAATGCGCTATACTACTCATACTAACCTCCAAAAGCCACATACTTTTAGGCTCTATCCGGGTTAATTATACCACGTTTTATCCCACCGAAAACAGATATAGAGCGTAAAACCACAACATAAATAGATATAGGATGACTTGCAAGATAAATATAGACTAATTCGCTAGATAGACATAAGCTAGCTAAAGTCCACAGGATAAAATTAGGGTTATAGGGCAAAACCAACACGTTTTGTCCTATAACCCTAAAATTAAAATACAAAAAGGCTGCACTAGAAATGATATACATTCTAGTACAGCCTTTGATACGTTCCTAAATAGATTAGTCTTTTTTAATAAAGCCTACAATGAAGCCACCTACTGACAGTGCAATGCCTAAACCGCTACAGAACATACCAATAGAATACCACAATGTGTAAGATTGGTTATTCTCAGAAATCGCCTTTGCTGCCGCTTGAGCATTTGTAGCATTTCTCGCAATTTCCAAATTAGCCGCCCCTGGATCTGGATTTAATAATAGAATCGCAATACCAATAATTAGAACGACTACACCTACAGGTAATAATAATTTTTTGTTCATTTGAATGCCCCTCTCGTAACATTAAACGATTAATAAATAATATAACTTAATTATACACTGATTTTTGCATTTTAAAAAGATGAACTTATATATTAATCAACTTTTATTAGACAATTAATGGGAACTAGTTATTATGACATAGAAAAAGGCATAGTATGCAACTACTATTGGTCCAAATCCAACAGTGAACATTGATACTATGCCTTTTACAAATACATCTTTAATTATATCGAAATACATACGATTGCTAACGGAGTGCGTATTAAGATAAGTTATGCCGGTTTATCTAATATATATTTAGCAATACCATATATATTTAACAATACAATATGTATTTACCGATCTAATTATTGTAAGGACTTATCGAAAACGCCAATAAGCTCTTCAACGGCTTGAGATTCGCTCATTTCACCGTCTAAGACAGCAGCTTCGACTTCGCCCATGCGACCTTGAATGACTACATTGTTAAAGAATAGGTTGTGCAAGTGTTCGTCAATCATATCGCGTACCCAACGGAGGGATTGTTCTTGACGGCGTTTTAAGAAGACCCCATTTTCTTTGCCTTGTTCAGTAAATTCTTGGATAACATCCCACAATTCATCGAGGCCATCCTTTGTAACAGCTGAACATGTATAGGCTTGAGTCTTCCATTTTTCCGTAGCTGGACGAATGTAATGTAACATCCGGTCATAATCGCTACGAGCAATGAGAGCCCGTTTGAGGTTATCCCCATCAGCCTTGTTGACCACAATAGCATCAGCAAGTTCCATAACGCCTTTTTTGATGCCTTGCAATTCATCGCCTGCCCCCGTTAAAACGATGAGCATAAAGAAGTCTACCATGGAACGCACGGTAACTTCGCTTTGCCCAACCCCAACGGTTTCAACGAGAATAATATCGTACCCAGCAGCCTCGCAAAGTAGCATAGTTTCTCTACTTTTACGAGCCACACCGCCTAGCGTACCACCAGCCGGCGATGGACGAATATAAGCATCTGGATGTTTCGTCAACGTTTCCATCCGCGTTTTATCACCCAAGATACTGCCTTTTGTGACTTGGCTCGTAGGGTCTACAGCCAGTACGGCAACCTTGTAACCCGCTTCAATGAGCATGTTACCGAAGGCTTCAATAAACGTACTTTTACCGGCCCCAGGCACACCAGTAATACCGATGCGCAACGCCTTGCCCGTACGAGGCAATACGGCTTGCAACACTTGTTGAGCTAGTTTGAAATGGTCCTTATTATTACTTTCTACTAATGTGATAGCCCGTGAAAGTATAACGCGGTCCCCCTGCTCGATACCGCGTACATAATCAGCGACAGTTAATTTCTTTCGCCGCTGTACGGGACGTACCGCTGGAGCCAGATGAGCAGAGCTGGATAAGAGGCCGTCATGCATTTCCTTGACGCCTTTCATTACGTGACACGCATAAGTGTCATCTTTCTTCGCTTCTTCTGGCACCCAGTCGGGACGATAGGTACTACCCTCGGTGCTTGCGTTTTTTACACCTAATTCAGGGGCCTTACCTTCACCAGTGGTGAAAGTTGCGTCCTGTGTATTGCGCAATTCATCCGGAGTAGGCCGTTTGTTATCAGTCATGAGACTCGTCTTGAACGTGACTAGTCAATGTTTCTAGTAATTTTTTCGCCGCTACTGGCAAAACTGTACCAGGGCCAAAGATAGCCACTGCGCCATGTTCGCGTAGGAATTCATAGTCCTGAGCAGGGATTACGCCGCCGATGGCAACTAAAATATCTCCACGGCCCCGCTTGTTGAGTTCCTCTACAAGTTGAGGCAATAATGTCTTATGCCCCGCCGCAAGAGAACTAAATCCGACAATATGAACGTCATTATCCACCGCATCTTGTGCTGTTTCTTCTGGAGTTTGGAACAAAGGTCCGATATCCACGTCAAAGCCCATGTCCGCGAAGGATGTCGCGATAACTTTGGCACCACGGTCATGACCGTCTTGGCCCATCTTCGCAATCATGATACGAGGACGACGACCTTCGAGTTCTTCAAAGTTATCCGCCATTTGGCGTACTTCTTTGATTACATCGTCATCTTCAAATTCGCTGGAGTATACACCGGAAATAGAGCGAATAACCGCTTTATGACGACCGCATACCTTTTCAACAGCAAAGGAAATTTCACCCAAGGATGCACGAGCACGAGCCGCTTCAAGTGCAAGGGCAAGCAAGTTGCCTTCGCCCGATTCTGTAGCCTTTGTGATCGCTTCAAGACAGGATTGAACCTTTTCTTCATCCCGGTTAGCACGCAATTGTTCGAGACGACGAATTTGCGCTTCCCGTACAGCCGTGTTATCTACGTCGAGGATATCCAATGGATCTTCTTTATCTAGACGATATTTATTGATACCAATAATCGCTTCACGACCGGAGTCGATACGAGCTTGGCGACGAGCAGCAGCTTCTTCGATACGCATCTTAGGAAGACCAGTATCAATCGCTTTCGCCATACCGCCAAGAGATTCGATTTCTTGAATATGACCCCAAGCGCGACGAATCAATTCATCTGTCAACGCTTCTACATAGTAGGAACCGCCCCATGGGTCGATAACCTTACATACCTTAGTTTCATCTTGGATGTAAAGCTGAGTATTACGCGCAATACGTGCGGAGAAGTCCGTAGGCAACGCAATAGCTTCGTCAAGCGCATTCGTATGTAGAGATTGCGTATGGCCCAAAGCCGCGCCCATCGCTTCCATACATGTACGAGCCACGTTGTTGAACGGATCTTGTTCTGTAAGAGACCAACCAGATGTTTGGCTATGAGTACGGAGTGCCATAGATTTAGGATTTTCAGAGCCGAAGCTATTGATAATCTTAGCCCACAACATGCGAGCTGCACGCATTTTTGCCACTTCCATGAAGTAGTTTTTGCCGATTGCCCAGAAGAAAGACAACCGTGGTGCGAACTGGTCAACATGAAGCCCCGCATTAACACCGGTACGGATATATTCGAGACCATCGGCCAATGTGTAACCTAATTCGATATCTGCAGTAGCGCCCGCTTCTTGCATATGGTAGCCTGAAATGGAGATACTGTTGAACTTAGGCATGTACTGGGATGTATACGCAAAGATATCACCGATAATACGCATGGATGTAGCTGGAGGGTAAATATAGGTATTACGTACCATGAACTCTTTCAAGATATCATTTTGGATTGTACCAGCCATAACCTTTTTATCTACACCTTGTTCTTCACCAGCCAAGATGTAGAACGCCATTACTGGCAATACGGCGCCGTTCATTGTCATGGATACGGACATTTGATCAAGAGGGATACCAGAGAATAGAATTTCCATGTCGAGGATGGAGTCTACCGCAACACCCGCTTTACCAACGTCACCTACTACACGAGGATGATCGGAATCATAACCACGGTGAGTAGCAAGGTCAAAGGCGATAGACAAACCTTTTTGGCCTGCTGCCAAGTTACGACGATAGAACGCATTGGATTCTTCCGCTGTGGAGAAACCAGCGTACTGACGTACTGTCCAAGGACGAGTAACATACATTGTGGAATAAGGTCCACGCAAGAATGGAGGTACACCAGCCATATAGTCAAGGTGTGTCATTCCTTCATAATCCATCTCTGTATAGAGAGGTTTTAGTTGGATTTGCTCCATTGTTGTATTATATAAATCTTCAAAGCTTTTTCCTGTTTCTTTTTGAAGTTCAGCAAGCCATGCATCGCGAGATGTTGCTGTCTGAGATCCCAAGCCAAGAGAGGAGAAGTCTGGATTTTTAAACATGAGCTCACATCCCTTTCTTATCTTGTAACGTATTCAAGATTTCGTAACAATTTGCACGAACAGAAATGAAGTCGTCTACGCCAGCTTCACGGTATACAGGTTCTAAGTCCTTAGGAGGTGCCCCTGCTAAAATAACCGTTACATGCGGCATAGTTTCTTTCAATTCCTTAGCGAGTGGTGGTACCAATTCTGGATAGGTATCATCTGTAGAACAGATAACAACTACATCAGCACCACTTTCACGAGCAGCCTTCGCCGCATCAGCCGTTGTTTCATGGCCATCATTTTTGATAACTTCAAAAGCCCCTACTTCGAAGAAGCCTGTGGAGAAGTCCGCACGAGGTTTATGTTGAGGGATTGGCCCCATGTTAGCCAAGAATACCTTCACATTATCTTTCGTACGTTGTTTATAATTCTCAGTGCGCATGCGAAGTGCTTCAAACTGTTCAGTCCAGCGATGAGCTGCAATGGATTCAATCGTTTCGGAAGCAATATCGCCAGCATCTAAAGCCTTGCGGATTTGACGTATTGTTAATTTTTGTAATGCACCGAGTTCAATAAGGCCAATCAAAGCGCCTGGCTCTGTCGTACCTGCTTCTAGGGTAGCCTGTGCTTTCACAACCGCATCTGGCTCCGCACTCGCCAAGTACTCTTCGATTTGAGCAACCCGTTTTTGACGCAATGTTTCTTGATTTTCTGGTTTTGGATCAAGCAATTCTTCAGTCATATTCGCATACATGTTGTTACCTACAGCCACATCTTTGCGGAATGCAAGGTTTTTGAAGCGTTCATCAAGAACTGCTTTAACTTGAGCTTGTGGATAGCCTTCTTTCAAGGCTGCTATTATACCACCTTTAGCCTCAATAGTTTGGAATTCAGCCCAAATTTTTTCGCATAATTCAGCTGCCAATGTTTCCACATACCAAGAGCCACCTACAGGGTCCACTGGTTGACGCAACTCGAATTCAGTTTGCAACATAACTTGAATATTACGGGCAATACGGCGAGAGAAATCGTCAGCTTTGCGAATTGGTTGGTCAAATGGGGATACTTCAAGGCTATTCAAACCGCCTACAACGCCAGAGAATGCTTGTGTTGTATTGCGCAACAAGTTTACATATGGGTCGTATACAGTTTTTGTGAAAGCCGATGTTCTGCCGTGTACATGAACAGCACGGTCAGCTTCTTCGGCACCGAACGCTTCCATGATGCGCGCCCAAAGCACACGTAATGCACGTAATTTAGCAATTTCCATGAAGAAGTTTGCACCCAAGGAGAATGTAAACATCATGCTGTTAGCAATAGTGTGAATATCGATGTTACGTTGTGCTAATTGACGCACATAGCAAACTGCTGTTGCCAATGCATACGCAACCTCTTGTACATCGTTCGCGCCACCATTAGCGTATACATCACCAGATACGAGTACAGTTTTAAGCTCTGGAGCTTGCTCTTTAGCCCATACAACAGTATGTGCCATTTCATCAAAGGCTGTATCTAAAGACATATGCAATGTACCATCTTTAGCCCAAACACCAATAGGGTCTGCACCAACGAGACCTTTCAAGTCAGAGGTTTGTTTTTTAGATCCTTTCACCGTAGCGGCTAACATACCGAGCAAGATAGCTGCAGAAGCACCTGTTTCAATATATAAAGGATTTTCCTTTAAATTAAAGCGCTCAATCAATTGTCTACAATCATCCATAGTAGACAGAGATGTACCGCCGATACCAACAGCTGCGCCTACTTGCACATCTTGATCATGGCGTGTTGCTTCATCAAGGCGAATATTGTGAATGGTGCCGCCTTTTACAATTTCGTATAAACTTGCATGATTAGCATCCTTAGGAAAGGATTCGTCTACATATTGGGATACACCCCAAGAGTCTTTAATATAACCACTTGCCTTTGTGCCACGTAGGAACTCACCTGCTCCAGGATATACACCCTTTGGAATTTTTTCTCCATGCAATGCAGGCGTGTAAATTGGTTGTAACGTAATTCCCTCATAGGTTTTAGTGAACATCTTCTTGTGGAAGTCGCCACCTTTTAACGCTTTTTCAACCTCGGCCTGCCATTGTTCATACGTAGGTTTCTTAAACTCATCAAAGGATACAGGTGCTAATAAATCACGTTCAGCATCCTTTGAAGTCTTTTTGTCAGACATATATGTGCCTCCTTTTCAACTCGAAACCATACCGAGAAACAGCGCACCGTACCTGCGAATTGTTAGATATATGAATCACTCGAGCTTTATCTTATTGGACCACATCAACCTCAAAATGTGTCCATCGGTTTAATGTCTATAAAACTTGACGCATATACTCAACATCCACTCTAAGGGCAATAAAAAACGTGCCACCTAAAGTGACACGTAAGGTTTCTTATTGAAAGGTACACTAAAAAATACTGTAGCCAGCATACCCCAATCCCCTTCCTATCGCTCGTAGGTACATAACGGTGATTATCAAATAGGCAGTTCTCCTGGCTCGGGATCATCACCTCGCTTTCGCCTTCCCAGATTACTCCAGTGACATATATGAAAGCAGGCTCATCCTTACAGTGGCGGGACCGCATCGGCTTATACCGATTTCTCTATTAAGTCTTACGACACCTATTCTCTATATTCGTTGTTCTAAGTCCAATATAGTGTAACAATATGCACAAAGTCAATGAACATAACATTTAATCATAAGTACCAAAACTAAAGTTATAACTGAAAATCATATGCAATAACTAAAATGCATGAGTTAAGAATTTAAGGATTAATGATATAATAAGTACTATCACGAGGAGGCATTATGGACCATACAAGTAAAAAAGGGTTAATCACAGCCCTTAGTTGTTATATAATTTGGGGCTTACTCCCTCTATATTGGGCATTATTAAACCATGTTTCACCGTATAATATACTGGCACAACGCATTATCTGGTCAGGTATTTGCATGGCGATCGTTGTATTTGGCCTACATTTTAAACAATTCAAAAAGGACTTTCAATTACTAAAAGAACAACGTTCACAACTATTCCTACTTTTAGTTGCGGCAGTCATCATCAGCGTAAACTGGTTCACCTACATTTGGGCCATCGCCAATAATCAAGTTATGAACACGAGCCTTGGCTATTACATCAACCCACTCTTCAATGTAGTATTAGGTGTCATCCTATTTAAAGAGGTTCTATCGATACCCAAAAAGCTGAGTGTCCTTATCGCTACCATCGGCATCGCCTTACTCACCTATCAAGTAGGATCCTTGCCATTAGTATCGATGATTCTCGCCGTTTCCTTCGGTCTCTATGGGGCTGTAAAAAAGAAACTGCTCATCTCTCCCTTTACGAGCATCGCCTTTGAGGCCTGGCTATTAACACCACTAGCCTTACTATATACGACTATGGTCGATAATACCGTGTGGTCCTATTTCGGCACAGACTGGTATACAACCATGTTGCTCATAGCCTGCGGTCTAACTACATCTGTCCCATTGGTGCTATTCTCCTATGGTGCACAGCTATTACCGCTCAATCTACTAGGCTTCTTGCAATATGTATCCCCTACCATTGCCTTGTTGCTAGCCATCTTTTACTTTGGTGAAAGCTTTGGCACACCGCAGATGATTGCCTTCAGTTGTATCTGGATAGCCTTAGTATTATTCTCCTTATCAAGCCAAATTACAACGCGCATTAGCCTTAAAAAGTAATACATCTACTAATCAACTAAAAAGCTGTATCAAATGACATTCTCATTTGATACAGCTTTCTTTTATATAAACGTATTAATCTAACTTATTTTAATCTAATTTATTTCAATCTAACTCATTCATATTGGTCGTATTCAGATTAGAAATGTAATGGTTATAGGCCTCAATCATACGATTATAGTCATTATCTTGTTTTGATCCCATATAGGTACGAATTGCACCAATCGTAGAGTTTACAGAAGTCTTAACAGAATCATACTTAGGACTAGTAATGCCATTTGATACATCACCAATAGCTTGCAACTCTTGATTGATAGCATTTACATCTAATTGTTTTTCACTATCGATCTTTTCTAGGACCGCAGTAAGTCGCAAATGAACCTCTTGTGCTGCAGCTGCATTTTTCTTGCCTGCATCACGCAATTGTTGTAACCGTTGTTGCAAGCGGTCCGTATTGATTTTATGCATAACATTATCAAAGTCAGCATAAATAGGAACAAATTGTTCATACAATTGAACATATTTAGGACCTAATTGTTGCTCCTTAGCATAGTTATCTGTGGTATACCCTTTAGATTTATAGTATGCATCGAGCTCTTCGGCCACCGGTGTAATTTCATTCAATTTTGAAAGCAACTTATCTAAAGGCTCCTTCATTTCATCATAAGGAATACCGGCTTGCTTAGCCTCTTCTAATTCTTTTTGTAGCTGCTTAAAGTTCGGTGCATTAAATACAGTTAAATGCTGCCCCGCTTTTAACTCATTAAGAGTTGGCGTATTCGCATAATCAAACATTACAGCCATGCGATTGTATCGGCTTACAGCTTTCACATATTGATTAAATAACTGCACCTGATCCTGCTCAGACCGTTGCGCAATTTCCTTACGGCTCTGTTCAGTACCCTGCCATAACTCTGACATACTACAACCGCTCAACAATAAGGGTGATGTTAATGTCGCCGCACACAACACAGCCATTACTACCCTTTTACCAAATGGTTTCATGATGAATCCTCTCCTTCCATCAATACACAACCTAATTTATACATATTAATTATATACTAATATGATTTTTATGAATAGGATTAATATATAAAGGTCATGTATCAATTTTGTCAAGCGACTAATAGAATCAGGAAACATCATTTCTACTCTAATAGTATTATTAATTGCTCAATAGATTTAAAAACTATAACCCAACCAATGTTTTAAATCGCCTATTATTGTGAAAGCGTTCAAAATGGTCTTGTTCGGCTGCAACAGCTTTTACAGAAGGATCAATTTTTATAGCCTTTTCTAGCCAATCAAGGGCCTTAGTATCTTCCCCTTGGTCTGCATAAATGGTAGCAATACCATACACAGACCAGGTGTTACTAGGGTCCTTTTCCAATACCTTTTCAAACCATTGTTTAGAATCGTTTAACTGACCTTGTAGCTTATAAACCATAGCCATATTATAGTAATTGGCCACATTATTAGGGTCTAAATCATAAGCCTTTTTAGTATCTGTCAACCCTTTAGCTACATCACCATTTAATGCTGTTGCAAAGCCGCGTACAGAATAGGCTTCTCCGTTGTTAGCATCTTGTTTAATAGACGCAGTGGCTTCCTCTATGGCTTTCGAATACTCACCAGCAGATAAGGCTTGCTTTGCTGTAATTAGATGGTCATCTTGCTTAGTAGTCGCTTGGCTGTTTCCCGCAGCAGATGCAGAGGAACCAGTTGCAGTAGCAGAACTAGTTGCATTTGATTCTGTTTTATTACTATTCGTATTTTGATTCAATCCACATCCCGTAAGAGCTATTATTAAAAGAAAGAAAAGCACAAATTTCTTCATTAAGAATTCTCCGATCATTAATTATATACAAGACTCCTTAGCATGATGATATAATATTAAATACCTCCCGAAAGGAGGTGGTATATTGCAGGAGCTGTTTTATGCACTCTGGGGCACCTTGCTTGCCCCTATTATTGTTGCCTTAGTTGTAACTACCTACAGCTACTGGCTTAACAATAAAAACAAAAAATAAGCAAGAAAAAGGACGAGCTGCCACTCGTCCTTTTTTTTGGTTATATTGCAGGTAATTTCATACACTCTACTACCTACGTTTAGTATACCACATTTCTTAGAAAAATAAAGAATTAGCAATAAATCTCATAAAATCCCTAAAAAACTATTACTAATTTTAACATAATTTGCGAGCAATATTAAAGCAACATTAATATAAACTACCAGTTACTTTAGCATAAACTACTAGCAACGTTAACGTAAATAGCAATAGATATACAAGACTTATTTCTTAGCCTTAGAACAACGATCTAATAGGAATGCAACGCCAACGAATGGGATGCCACCGCTTTCACCAAGACCGATTTCACAGGTAGAGCTGGAGCTTACACCTAGTGTTGCACCGTATTCAGCGATTTCAGCAGCAAGGTCTTTGGTAGCACATTTGTTAAGTTCTGGTGTAAAGAACCCTTTTTGACCAGCAAAGCCATCGCATGCAAAAGATTTAATGTTAAATACATGGTCTGTGCATAGACGAGCCAAATCTTCAATATATTGAGATTTATTCAAGGATTTAATCTTACATTGTTTGTGTACGATGACCCGTTCATCACATTTTTCAATATCGAGATGAGGCACAACGTATTTACACAAGAATTCAGAAATATCGTTGATTTCTAAGTCTGGCATGTGTTTGAAAGCATGGTTGAAACATGCACTATGATCGATCACGATTGGATATTTACCGTTTTGAGATGCTTGCATCAATGCATCGTGTAAGTCCTTAACAGCACGCTCATGAACGTCATTATAGTTTTCAAAACTCAAGCCACAGCAGAGGTTTTCGATATGTTGAGGGTAGATAATATCGATATGGGCCTTGTTGCAAAGGCTTTCCACTACTTGTTGCAAGCTGCGTTCATCATCGTAACCTTGATTAGGTTTGAAAGCGCGGTTCGCACAGGTACTAAAGTATACAACCTTTTCAAAATTAGTCGGTTTAATGCGACTTCTCAATCTGTAGCGATTAGCCTTAGGAGTTGTTTTAGGTACATATGGTGTAACACCTGTTACGCCATGTAAGCCTTCAGTAATCTTGGAGATCGCTTTTTGTGTAATGATAGATCCTGCAATGCCTTCAAGACTTACACCAGCACGGCACATTTGAAGTGTAGTAGGGAAATTATCGTAAATCTTCTTAGCCAATTCTGGTGCTGGAGGATCGATGCGGCGCATAGATAATGCAATTTGAGCCGTATCGATGCTGAGTGGGCAAAGGCCTTTACACATGGAGCACGCAGCACAGGTATCTACACCAAAGTATTCATAGCCTTTTTTAAGCTCTGCAGCCAATGTGAAATTGCCTTCGTTTTCAAGGCGTTTTGTTTCACGCAACAATGCAATACGTTGACGAGGAGTCAATGTTAAATTGCGGCTTGGACAATGTTTTTCACAGAAACCACATTCCATACAGATTGTAAAAGCATCATCGATAACGCATTGAGCTTTAAGATTTTTCTTATACACATCTGGGTCATCAGTAATGATAACATCAGGATTCAAGATACGTTCAGGGTCAAAGATAGCTTTAATACGACGGTTGATTTCGTACGCTTTACGCCCCCATTCCATTTCAATAAATGGTGCCACCATACGGCCTGTACCATGTTCAGCTTTTAAAGAACCACCGAAGCCAGAGACGCGTTCAGACATTTCTTTTACCAAGTCACCGAAGTTCTTAGTATCTTTAGGATCGCTGAAGTCAGGTGTAATGTTAAAGTGAACATTACCAGATAACGCATGGCCAAAGATTACGCCACCGTCTACGAAATCGTATTTGTGGAATAATTCGGTAAGCATTTCGATGCCCTTAGTGAAGTCTTCGATTTGGAAGCATACGTCTTCTGTAATAACAGTGGTGCCTTTTCTACGTTGACCACCAACGATTGGCAAAATGCCTTTACGGATAGCCCACCAAGAATCGTATTCTTTAGGATCTTGGGAGTAAAGACTTGGAATAGCTGTTGGAATATCTTTCAATTTATCTTTAATAAAAGCTAAGTTTTCATCGACAGTTTCTTTGGAGTAGCTTTCAGTTTGGAACAAAATAGCACTTGTACCTTCAGGAACTTCGCGAACGAAGTCAGGCACATTGTCTAGCGCTTGAACGGCCTTAAGGGATTGATAGTCCATCATTTCCGCAGCAACAACCTTGTCACGACCCATATTAGCCAAGGCTACAACAGCAAGAGATGCATCGTTCAATGTTTTAAAGAACATGAGACCGCAGCCTTTATACGGTACGTCCTCAACAGTGTTATATACGATTTCAGACACGAAACCTAATGTACCTTCAGAACCGATGAACAAGTGGTTGATGATATCGATAATATCTTCAAAATCAACAAGGGAGTTCAAGCCGTAACCTGTGGTATTTTTGATTTTGTACTTATGGTGAATCAAGTGTGTCAACTCTTCATCGGCCAAAATATCCTTACGCAATTGTAAGATATCCTCTACCATTTGAGGTTTTTCTTTAAGGAATTGATCAATACTCTTTTGGTCAGACGTATCAAGGATGGAGCCATCTAATAACACAACGCGAATGGACCGAATTGTTTTATAAGAGTTTTGCGCCGTACCACAGCACATACCAGAGGAATTATTATTCAAGATACCACCTACTAATGCTGTGGCAAGCGTTGCAGGATCTGGACCAATTTTACGATTGTACGGTTTCAATAAATCATTCGCATCGGAACCGATAACACCGCATTCACATTTCAAGGCTTTCCCATCATCAATAACTTCCATTTTCTTGAAGCCATCATTACATACGATGAGCACATCTTCACTGGAGCATTGACCAGACAAGGAGGAGCCGGCCGCACGGAATGTAAATGGTGTCCCACATTGTTGACACAAACGAATAAGTCGTCTTACTTCTCGTTCATCTTCAGCTTTAACAACTACCTTTGGTAAATAGCTATAGCAAGACGCATCAACGCCATATGCATAACGACGTAAATGATCGGTGTATACGCGACCTTTACAAATCTCATTTGCCTCCTTGGCAAAACGTTCATAATCTCTAATAAGTGTACTCACTTCTATTTCCTCCTATCCTTTCTTAAGGAATCTATTACTTTTAGTATACGCCGTTCTCATTCTCCTCACTATAATTATGCATAATTTATATCTCTTCTAATAAAAATCGATATGCATTACCTTTTTATTTCCTCAGTTGAAAGTACATCTCATTAGCATTATCATGTACCCATTTTTCCTCATATACAATCAAGAATCCTTATTTATTAAGCATGTATAGATATAGTCAGTAATTATATGCTAAAACCTCTCTAAATAACGATTCGTACTACCTATAATTCTATAGTAAATACATTACTAACATTATGCATAAAAATAGTATGATTTATATATTTTAAATTTTTCATTCTCATTTATAGTTCTCTATGACTTTTAGTTATACCCTTTTATAAAATGCTGAAAATACAGAAAGCCCTCTAATGATAAACACTTACGAATCACCATTAGAGAGCTTTACTAAATTATGCTTATTAAAGATAGATTAATTATAAAACCATATTATCCCAAAATACCAGATTTAAGAATGAGACGTACCGCCAATGCAAAGACAGCTATGCTCATGAGGGCGAGGATAGCTTTTGCTTTGAGACGTTTTGCAATACGAGCACCTACTTGAGCACCAAAGATAGCGCCAATACTAGTAGGGATAGCAATACTAAATATGATGTGGCTTTCAATTAAATGTGTAATAACCCCCACCGTTGTTGATACGGCGAGAATAGATTGACTTGTAGCCGTTGCCATATGGGTAGGAAAGCCCATGAGATAAATCAAAGCCGGCACATGGATGAGGCCACCACCGATACCAAAGATACTCGAAATAAAGCCAACAAAAAAGCTAATACTAATACCGATAGGTTTACTATAGCTCAACTGCTCAAGAGTAAGGCTTTCTTCCTTTCTTTCCCCTTTTCTAAAATTTTTAAAACCAATCAATACGGATGCACACAGCATAAAGCATCCAAAGGCAAACATAAAGCCTTTACCAGAGAACCATCCAGACATTTGGGCACCTAAAATAGCCCCCGGGAAGGTAGCAAGACTAAAGATGATAGCAGCGTTAATGTATACCTTTTTTTGCTTAAGATACGCTATAGATCCAGAAATGGCGTTACACATAACAGAAAAAAGCGATGTTCCTACGACCATAGATGGAGACCACTCTGGGAACCAGTACATAAAGAGAGGCACAAAGACAAGTCCCCCACCGGCACCGATGATGGTGCCAAGCATAGCTGCTAAAAAGCCAACTACGGTAAAGAATATATAAAATGCCACTATATTATCAAGCACATTAAAACCTCCCATGCCGTTTGAATTATTGTTTCTCCATATATACAAAGGATAATCCCGTTTCATCCTGTATTTCTCTAACGGCTTTATACCCCATTTTTGTATATAACTTTATATTAATCCAGCTTTTCGTACATGTATATAATACACGCCGGTCTTGACTGCATTGTTCATCTACGAAAACTAATAACTTCCGAGCCAACCCTTGTTGCCGATAGTTTGGATGCACCATCAAGCGACCGACCTCTACCACGCCATCGTCATATTGATAGCGAATACCTCCGATGATTCTTCCCCCATCATCTACCAGTTTATAGGTATGCCATTGGGTGAAAGTAGCTTTAAACTCCTCTTCCGACTCCATCAATGCAGGAACCATTCGACTTCCAATCATCTCCGCTTCGCTTTCAAATGTAAGCAATTGCAAACGGTACAGATCCAATACATCTGACTCAGTAGCTTTCACAATTTTCATAAACTACTCCTAATATATACCACGAATCAACGATTAGCTTTAGATATAATGACTAATTTGATTGGAAAAATTCCTTAGCCGCCTTCAATCGGCCACGTTCACAGGAGACTTGTAATTCATCGCCTGGCTCGAGCTTCACATCACCAAGGGGCACAATGTATGTGCCGTTGCGACGAATGCTTACGATGAGCGTCCCATCTGGCAAGGCCAAATCTTGTAATTGTACATCTGTATAGTTTGCCACCACAGGCACCTTCGTTTGAAAGAAGGTTTGCACCGATTCTAGATTGCTTTGACCACTCATGGCTTGCAACAAGGAATCGTAAATCGGCGGTTCTTTTAAAAGCTCCGCCACAAGATAGGCCACGAGCGTAACGATACCGATAGCATAAATATTAGAGAAACTATCCGTCATTTCAAGAACGAGCAAAATCGCCAAAATTGGGGTCCGCATAGCGGCCGCTAACATGCCACCCATGGCACAGATAACGAACTGTGGTACAAAATCAGGAGAAATAAGTCCTAAGGTTGAAAGTAAGCTTTCACAAAAAGCACCTGTTGCGGCACCAATTACAAGCATGGGCAAAAATATGCCCCCTTGAGCACCACTGCCATAGCAGAAGGTGGTAAGTAAAATCTTGCCTAATACGATGCCACCTAAGAGCAATACGCCATGAGATTGAAAGGCAAGCTGACCCACAAGGTCATTGCCCCCACCCAAGAGGAGCTGCGAATCAAAGCCAATGGCTGCCACTGCCACAAAGGTAAGGGCTAATTTCAAGAATCGAGAACATTTGAACCAATCAAAGAACCTCTTGAAAGCAAAAATCATACGGCAGAATAACACGCCACATAGCCCCATGATAACACCAACCATGAGCAATATTGGAAAATATTCAATAGGAACCCCTGAGGTCACCGTAAAGCCTAACGCTGGTGTAAGTCCAAAGATACTAACTGTAATATAGTTAGAAATCAAAGTTGCCACGAAGGTTGGTACAACGAGATACGGATAAAAGCTTTTATGTACCTCTTCAAAGACGAACATCGCTCCCGATACGGGCGCACTAAAGGCAGCTGTTAAGCCTGCCCCAGCACCTGCGGATGTCAAAATACGCTGTTCTCGTAGCCCCGAATTCATCCAGTAAGACACGATTTTGCCGGCAGAACCACCAATCTGTACGGCTGGCCCTTCACGACCTACGGAAAATCCTGCAAAGCCGGTCAGTACGCCACCAATCATTTTAGATACTAGCGTTCGATAGGGCTTCATATCAAAGAGACCTAACATTTCCCCTTCTATTTGAGGAATGCCCGAACCACCAGACAATGGCGCCCACGCTAGCAATCGATCTACGATAAACGCAAAAATGACCATTGCCACAAGCCAACCTATGGCCCATTCCATGGTAATGCCTTCCATCAAATGCCACCTGATATGCTCTGATTCAAGTATCAAATAGCGGTATGATGCCCCAAAAAAACCTGCAATCACCCCAACAAGAGCACCCTTTGCAATGAGCTCCGTTAAGAGCACTCGATTCATGGACATATCTGCCAAGGTAGAACTACGCTTATTAAATTTCCATAATTTCATAACATCCTCCTTAGCAGTGACCAAAACCAACCTTTCCTCTGCCGACATAGGTCTACACGAACTATGCATTCATATCCTTAGTATACTTATGTAAACCACCATTTTCAAGAAAGGATTACGTATAAAAATAGCTTTCTCACGGAACATGAGATAAAAGGTCCGAGTCACAAAACAATAGGTAACTCTTTAAACACAAAGCAAGCCACCTCTAAAAAGAGATGGCTAGTTTTATTAAGCAAGTGTGTAAATGTATTTTCTTTACACATTCGGAGGCATTTGAAATATGTAAAGACGCTAATTAGAATATGGAATCATAGATGCCGATTATTTCTTCTAAGGATGCGTCCCGTGGGTTACCAGGTGTACATGCATCGTTGAAAGCAGATTCAGCGAGGAATGGAATGTCTTCTCGTTTCACGCCCGCTTCGCTAAGGGATTTAGGAATGCCTACATCATCAGCTAGCTTTTGGATGACATCGATTGCTGCTTGACGATAGGTTTCTTGATTCATGCTATCTACATCAGGAACGCCCATAACACGAGCGATTTCACGGTATTTTTCACCTGTAGCAGGGGCATTGAATTTCAATACTGCTGTTAACAGCATGGCACAAGCCTTGCCATGAGGAATATCGTACACAGCACTCAATGGATGAGCCATGGAGTGAACAATGCCGAGGCCTACGTTGGAGAAGCCCATGCCCGCGATGTATTGACCTAAAGACATGGCTTCACGACCTGTATAATCACCAGCCACAGCGCTGCGCAAGGAACGACCGATGATTTCGATAGCTTTCAAATGGAGCATATCAGTTAGCTCCCACGCACCTTTTGTGATATAACCTTCTACGGCGTGTACGAGGGCATCCATACCTGTGGCAGCGCAAAGACCTGTTGGCATAGATGCGGACATATCAGGATCCACGATGGCAACGATTGGAATGTCATGAGGATCAACACAAACGAATTTGCGGTTCTTTTCAACATCCGTAATAACATAGTTAATAGTAACCTCTGCTGCCGTACCAGATGTAGTAGTAACAGCGATGATTGGCAAGCACGGATTCTTAGTAGGCGCTAAACCTTCAAGGCTGCGTACATCGGCGAACTCAGGGTTCGTAATAATAGTAGCAATCGCTTTACTTGTATCGATTGGACTACCACCGCCAACGGCAACGATAACATCAGCGCCAGCCGCTTTACAAGCCTCAACACCAGCCGTTACGTTTTCGATGGTAGGATTTGGTTTGATACCGTCGTAGACTTCATAAGCAATACCTGCCGCATTAAGCAACTCCGTAACCTTTGTAGCCACTTTAAATTCAAATAAATCTGGCGTAGATGTAACGAGGGCTTTTTTGAAATGGCGATTCTTAATTTCGTTCACAATCTCCTGAATCGCGCCTTGTCCAAAATAGGACGTACCGTTCAACATTATTCTGCGAGCCATATACTTCACTCCTAACAAAACAAACTATACAATAAAAAATAAACCGACAGAGAATCACTTTACTTATTAATTCTCTATCGGTTTAATAAAATCCTTGAAAGCTCGTTATGTATACACTATATATTTTTCTATTGTAACGATTCTAAAGTTTGTCTCCATTAAGTGTCAACTCAGATGCGATTTCAATGAATAGTACTTCCACTTTCTATATTCGTTATACGCTTAATTAATTCCTACCAATAAAATAAATAGCCTAAGAAATTTTGCTCATTTTCATAAGCAAGATACGTTTCACCGATTCATCGAGTCGTTCTTTCGAGATACGACCGTCTTTCACGGCTTTCATAAGGCCATTATAAGCCTCTTGCATGTGTTCGTATTCGTGACATACGAGCAAGATATCGCTACCTGCTAGGATAGATTGCACCGCCATATCGCCAAAGGTATAGTGATTTGCAAGGGCACCCATGTCCATATCGTCCGTTACCACAACGCCATTGTAGCCTATGTCCTTGCGCAACCAATCCGTAATAATCGCTTTCGATAAACTAGCAGGATGATCTGGATCGATTTGTGGGTACATCGCATGAGACACCATGATTGTATAGGTATTCGGTTTAGACTGTTTGATAAGGTCTATAAATACCTTTGTGTCCTCTGAAAGCAATGTTTCTTTAGATACAGGAACGATGCTTGTATCTGCGTGCAAGTCTACATCGGTCTTACCAATGCCCGGAAAGTGCTTATAGGAATACCACAAGCCCGCTTCATCGTAAGCCTTGCCAACGGCGCCTGCATAGCGAACGACCTCATCAGGGTTCGTACTATAAGAACGGCCATAGGTTAATCCCAAGTCCGCCACAGGAGCAAAGTTAATGTTAAAGCCCAAGTCTTTTAGTTCCGCACCAGACTGTTTTGCCAAGGATGCAGCCTGTTCAATAGGTGCCTTACCTAGCTCCTCAGCAGGAGGAACCTTGATGAGCTGATCCTCCATGCGCGCTACTGTACCGCCCTCTTGGTCGATGCCGAGGAACAATGGCGTTAAGCCCGCGTTTTTACCAGCCTTATTAATATCTGCAATGAGCGTTTTAACTTGATCCTTGGACTCCATATTTCGATCGAACAAGATGATGCCCCCCACACGGTACTCGTTGAGCATAAATTTAGCGTCATCGTTTAGCGTTGTGCCGTGAATGCCAATCATCAACAATTGACCCACCTTGTCTGCATCGGACATATTCGCCACTAACTTGTCCACCTTTTGCTCTGGTGAAAGTTCGCTTTGTGCCACAGACTCATAGGTCACAGGCTCTGCCTTTGAAGTAAATGGATTATGTAAACCGCAACCCGTTGTGAGTGCTAATGCACCAATCATAGTGGCTGCTATGAAACGTCGAAACATGCATACCTCCCTTAAAGCTCTAAAAAGTATTATGTATAGTATATCAAAAAATATAAACGAGCCCAACATAACCAACACACGACAAGTAGCAGTATAGTATATGTATCTTACAAAACAAAAAGATTGTTACTCGAGAACCCAACGGGTATATCCATTGAGAGAATCAAATAACAATCTTTATATGTTTCATTTTTGTTGTGTAAATATTATAGTTTACATTTTGGGGTGTAAACTATGTATCTTACATTTTGGATGTGTAAAATGTGTATGTTACATTTCGCAAATTAAATTTTGCCTTGTTCTTTCATTTCAGCTAAGAGCTTTACGATGCGAGGCCCACAGCCTTTACCACCACAAGCGCCCGTGCCAGCTCGAGTTACTTCTTTTACTTGTGGAAATGTATGAGCACCATTTAAAATGGCTTCTTTAATCGTTTTGCGCGTAATACTACGGCAAGTACACACCTTTGTAAGCTTGTCCAGAATCGCCTCTGGCACTTGATTTTCTTCAAAATTCATATGTAATTCCTCTTCTATTCACTTGAATATCTATATACAGTATCAATTTAGTATATCGATTTACTATATCAATAGTATCTAATGAAATACTATAATATTGCTATATCGAAAATTTACGATTTCCGTACTCATTATAACACAATCGAGGAACTATATCGATAGTTTTTAATATAAAATCTAAAGAACAGTCAAAAGTTAACCTGCTACCATAAAAAACAGTAGAATGTACAAATACACGATATATATACTAAATCTATCTATAAAAAACTACCATAAAGATATTATCTTTATGGTAGAGACTTTCACAAAATATAATTATAGTATGAGCCCAATAATGGCAAAGTAGATTTTAAATATCGTTTGTTGTAATGGACGAATAACCATAGAAATAATGGGTGTGTTAATAAGGATGATAAAGAATAGTAAATTAAGCATCCCTAATTGGTAATATTTCATCTGCCACTCTGTAGGCAACCACGGCAAGATGATATTAAATCCAGGCAATGGTGGGAACGGAATCAAACAGAAGATTGATAAGCCAATACTATATAAAATAATATATTGCATAACCATGGCAAGACCTTGGGACTCCATGAGGCCTAATTTTCCAAGAAGCATATATATAAAGGTGAATATGAAGCCTGCTATAAGACCTGCCACAGGACCTGCAAAAGCAAGCAAGCTTATATCACGTCGTGGATCTTTAAAGTAAGACGGATTAATTGACATAGGTTTTGCCCAACCGAAGCCAACAAGAATAATACAGATGGTACCAATTAGATCAAGGTGCGCCATTGGTGACAATGTGAGGCGTCCCGCCAGACGCGGCGTTGGATCACCAAACCAAGTTGCTACCTTCGCCTCTGCATATCCAAAGATAGAAAAAACGATCATAATAGCAGGAATACTTGCTAATATCTGAACCGGATTTAAATCAAACATAGAACTCCTTTATTGTTTAGCTTCCCATGCGGTGTAGCCTTCTTGAATGCAACGAAGAGCATTTAAGGTACGAGGATAGCCGATATACGGCACGCATTGAGATACGATGTTAATCAAATATTGTTTGCTGTTCCCTACGTTCAAATTGCCTTCTACATGAGCCTTGAGTTGAGCTTTACAGCCACCTTGAGCCGCAAGGAAGCAAAAGGTAATCATTTCACGATGAGCCACGCTAAGGCCTTTACGCGTATAGTAATCGCCGAACATATTGGCAAGCCATTTATTGATGTGACGAATATCTTCTGGTCCTTCTTGGTAAGAATTACGCATAGACTCGCCGAAGATTTCCACTTGTTTTTCTACGCCTTTTTCAAGACGAGACTCGCCAGTAATCGTGCTACGAGATGGATCAACAATAGCTTCTCCTCGATAGTCAAAAATCTTATTGGTCACTTTAAAGAATGGGCGCACACGTCCGATGCCAAGATAGGGCACCGCTTGATAAATGAGCTCTACCACTTCATCAGGAATAAGACCAAAGTTTAATGCTGCCGGTAGCATTAATGCATATTCATCAACAGCAGAGGCGCCTACTAATGTTGCAAGAATGGCTAAGAAGCGATCCTTTGCTGGTACATTACGGCCTTCTTCGGTAATGACTTCATCAAAGGCAAAATTATCAAACAATACTTCAAACTCTGGATCAATATAACCTGCTGGGGCTGCAATATCAGGGAACATACGCTCCGTGTAGGCTTGAGCAAATTCAGATTTAGACATAAAAAACCTCCATAAACAACACTGGTGAAAGCCCAAAAGGAGCTTTCACCAGCAATAGTTATGTAATTATTACGGCACGAGCCATCAGATTATAACGCTGGGAATTCGAAAGTTGTGCCGTATACTTCTTTCCAAGCAGCCATGAACATATTGAACTCATTTGTTCCAGGTTGAATTTGGTAAACTTGACCATCTGGAGCGTAACGATATACAGTATGTAAGCTTGGATGAACAAGATATTTGAACAATGTAGCTTCCCCATATTCGTTATTATGCATGTTAATTACATTAACACCAAATACATGGTTACGGCTGCTATCGATACCTTTAAACTCAGATGCTTTATCAAAGAAATACGTTTCTGTACCATTTGCACTATTTGGAACCTCTGGGTAGTTAGCTAACCCATTCCAGTTTGCTGCGTTTGCAACACCACCTACTAATAATGTACCGGCTAATACAAATGCACCTAATAAATTTTTATTCATAATGCTCTCCTTTGTGCCACGAGGGCAAATCACGAATCAGTCATACTCTCACATGACCTGAATACAATACGCTATAGGTATAGTATATCACATTTTTAATAAAATTTTTAGATTTCCAAGGTTACAGAATATATGCATATGAGATTGTATCAAATTAGCCCTTCATGTTCTCTGCTGTTTTTGCGTTTGCGTTATCGATTGCTTCTAGTAATTTATTGAGCAACATACGCAATTGACGTGTTTCTTCTACGTCAAAAATAGGACCTGACGCTTCAGCCAAGCGTCGTGGTATATGAACAGCTACATCACGTAATGCTTTGCCCGTGTCAGTAAGAGTTACCATAACTACGCGTTCATCTTGACGGCTGCGTTTGCGTTTCAAGAATGCTTTTGCTTCTAATTTCTTTAAAAGCGGTGTTAATGTACCGGAATCAAGGCGCAATACTTGGCCCAATTCCTTAACGGATAAATCACCATATTGCCACAATGCCATCATTACGATGTATTGAGTATATGTTAAATTTAAAGGATCTAAGTGATTACGATATGCATTAACAATTTCCTTCGCCACTACATAAAGTGGAAAGCTCAATTGATTTTCCAATCTTAAATATTCTGAATCAGGAACATCTTCTTTATGTTTGTACCCTTCAAGTACACCAATTTCTGCCATATTCTACCTCCATATGCACACAATTATCTACTAATTAATTGTACACAATTTTACGGTAAACAGTCAACGTAAAAAGCCTACTTTGAACAGATATTTTTAAATTTGTCAATTAATAAATATTTATTTTCTTATTCGTTAAGAATTAGGCGCTTCTATAGAATTTATGGGTAAAAATGATACCATAAAGTTGTTACTTTTATTTATAAATTAATTTGATATTTGAAGATTATAGTTTTTGTTTTCAAGGAAATCTTCTTTCGTTACAGGACCCTCTCCTAATAAATAACTTAGTAAAAATACGTCCTTTTCTAGGTCCTTCCTTGTAGTATAATAAAAGAAACTCTATATCAAATCCCATTTGTCATAGGAGGACCACATGAATACCTTAGAATGTATTAAAACTCGTCATAGTACACGTAAATTTAAAGCTGATCAATTATCTAGAAAGCTCATCGATCAAGTACTCGACGCAGGTCGTCGTGCTCCATCTGGTGGCAATACACAATTAACACATTTCATGGTCATTACGAACCAAGTCGTGCTCAAAGAACTAGTAACACTTATTCAAGAAGAATACGGCAAAATGCCGATTACAGAAAATACATTACCTTACATGGTGAATATCATTAAGATGTCCGCCGAAGGCAAATTTGTATTCCACTATAATGCACCTGTGCTCATCGTATTAGCTAGCAAACCAAATTATGCCAACAACTTTGCTGACGTGTCATGTGCTATGCAAAACATGATGCTCGCTTGCAACGAACTAGAACTTGGCAGCTGCTGGGTTAACCAAATCCGCCATCTGCAAGATAACGAACGCATTCAAGCTAAAATGCGTGAACTAGGTCTGATCGAAGACGAAAAAGTCTACGCTAGCCTTGCTATCGGCTATCCAGATATGCCAAATGGCCTTAACCGCCGTGAAATCGAGCCAAAAGGCTATCCTGTAACATATATTGATTAATCAACACTAAAAACCATCGATTTCATACTATAAGTTAAACAAAAGCGCTATCTATCCCTAACGAAACTCAAATAGAGTTGTGGGATAGATAGCGCTTTTTATTGACTATATTATTTTTTAACGCTCACCGATTTAGTAATCAAATCGATGCACACTCCATACTTATATGTATAATAAACTACTATTAAGCCTCAAACACGCGTTTACGCGCTGCTTTCACAAGAACGGAATGATCATCATCTACTACGTGGTTAGATTTGTAAGCCCAACGCAATAGTAATGCAGAGTTTGCCACTACGAGGAGGCTACCGCCGTTGTGAACAAGGGCGCCCCAAACTGGGGATAATGTACCAATCATAGCCAAAATGATAGCTACAAAATTCAAAAGCAAGGAGAAAGAAAGATTAATTTTAATAGTAGTCATCATGCGTTTAGATAATGCCACTAAGTGAGGAATTTCCTTTACATTATCGCTGCCGGCGTTGCCAATACGAGAGCACAAGGACAGAACACAACGAGTATGGTTACGGCACGAATGATTTCTCCAGTTACCACATAGGCGCCAACCGTGGCCAATAACGCAATCACTACAATCCATGTGGCCCAACGGTCAGCCAAGCTAACGATTTTCGCATTACCTTGTGTCAATAACAAAATATGTACAATTATTCATATACACTCAAAAGTACAGGAAAAATGCGGATTCAATAAGATTATATTATTCATGCATAGCCTCATTACGCAAATACATGAACAGTTATTCATATATATATTTGCAAATTGATAATTTTTACATAGAAGATATTTTGATATTTTCAACCTATTCAATACTATTTCACCCTAATCAATGTTATCCATAATTCAGTTTTCTAATAACTATTTATTATAATAAAAAATTAAGTATAGTCGACTACATACCCTACATGGTATTATTACAAATGACATGTTGTAGAAAGGATGTGTAACGATGTCGATTTTCTCTCCTGCTCCTCATATTGAACGTTTACCAGAGGCGCAAATCGATTCCACCTACAAACGTCTTCGACGCGAAGTCTTTGCAGGTACATTTATTGGTTATGCTACATTCTATTTGATCCGCCAAAACTTTAGTTTGGCTGTTCCGTACATGATTGCTGAGTACGGCTACACTAAAGCGGATCTCGGTATAGTTATGACCATCTTATCCGTAGCTTACGGCGTAAGTAAATTTGTTATGGGTAATGCGTCTGACCGCTCTAACCCAAAATACTTCTCCACAGTAGGTCTATTGCTTAGTGCTTTAGTTATGTTATTATTCGGCACCTTACCAGGTGTTATGAGCAGTATTCCTATCATGTGCGTTCTTGCCTTATTAAACGGTTGGTTCCAAGGTATGGGCTACCCTCCATATGCAAAAAACATGGTAACTTGGTTCTCCCGTTCCGAACGCGGTGCTTGGTGGTCTTGGTGGAACGTGTCCCACAACCTAGGTGGCGGCATTATCGCTCCTCTTGCTACGCTTGGCATCTACCTATTCGGTACATGGCATAGTATCTTCTTCTTCCCTGCCCTTATTTCTATCGTGTTAGCGATTATTACCTTTGTATTGTTGAAAGATACGCCTCAATCCTGTGGCTTACCGCCTATCGAAGAATACAAACACGAAGTAGTTCATACACATACAGAAAATGAAGAAAAAAGTACTTTTAAAGAAATCTTCTACAAATATATTTTGCATAATAAATACTTATGGTATCTTGCGATTGCGAACATCTTTGTATACTTCATCCGTTACGGCGTAGTTAGCTGGGCACCGACCTACTTAACCGCTGTGAAAGGCTTCACAAAAGAAGGTTCCCGTTGGGCTTACTTCTTATACGAATGGGCTGGTATTCCAGGCATGCTTGTAAGTGGTTACTTAAGTGACCGCGTATTCCGCGGCCGTCGTGCTCCAGCTACGATTTGTTTTATGTTATTCGTTATCTTAGCGATCCTTGTATACTGGTTTAACCCTGCAGGCAATGTCCTCATCGATAACTTAGCACTCATTGCTATCGGCTTCCTCATCTACGGTCCTGTTATGATGATTGGCCTTCAAGCAGCAGATATGGTGCCACGTGTAGCAACAGGTGGTGCTACTGGCCTTACAGGCCTTCTTGGTTACCTCATCGGTTCTGCTGGTGCTGGTGCTTTCATGGGTCTCATGGTTGACCTCTACGGTTGGGATGGTGGTTTCATTGCCCTCGTTGGTGCATGTATCCTATCCATCGTATTCCTACTCCTCACCCTTGGAGACAAAGGACAACAATAGAATACGTACCATATAATACGTTACGTACTATATAATACGTAATGTAAAATACATACTGTGCAACTCACTGTTGTATATACAAAACTCCCCTAGTAATCTTAGGATTACTAGGGGAGTTTAATTTTTTATGCGACGCACAAGGAGCCGTTTAATACTTTCAAATTATACACGAGACCGAGTCGCGCCAAGCCGTGCAATGCAGCAGCTGTTACAGGATTAATAGATCCTAACACGCCAGCACCGATGATAGCAACGTGGAACAAAATGGACACGATGAGTAGGCCCAAATGGCATTGTTTCGCCTCTTTTGAAAGCCCCGCCGTCGGAGAGTTTTCATCTACAAGGGACCCCATCATGAGTGCTACAAGAACGAGTTCCAAAGAGCATGGACAAAGGATAACTAGCAATGTAATGGTATGCATAAAGTTCTGTGTCAATGCATAGGAACCCATAGAAAGTAACATGACGGCCACAACAATGACGGATGAATAATTGTTGATGCCCTGACGCAAGGCTACAAGCTGTGTAGGCATGGTCGGCAACATGTCATCATCCAATGTATAGTGTACGTCGCCCGTAATAAGCTGCTCTAAGAAAAAGCCACCATGTACGATGAGACCTACATAAGCCGCCGTATGATAATCTCCAATCGCAATGAGCGCCACCATGGCTATCACGATGAGAAAATTAGCATGAATCTCTAAATGATCCAAAATACTTTGCACGCTGTTGATGAGCAATGGCAAGCCACAAATGATGACCGTTACCCACGCCAAATCAATAGCTGGGTTCATAGGCTCCGTAAGCGCATCTAATATGATAAATAACAAGCCGAGTGCCAAAATAGCCCCCTGCGTGCGCAGAGACACCTGCGCTGATAAAGACTGTAAAAACTTCATATAGACCTCTCTATAAATCAGATACCGGCCTTACTTAATCCGGAAATACCTTTTACTTCTATAAATAATACTATTAACACTTATATTGCTAACGCCTAAAATACCCATAGGGGTATTGCTATGGTGTAATTATTATACAAAACATAAAAGAAATATACAAATCAAAATTTTTGATAAATGAGGGGTCCTAGTTGTGAGCTCTAATTTCTTTATTAAAACGTAGAAAGAACAGGTTCCTAAAAACGACTTAGCTCGCTATGGAGGCTTTTAGGGACCTGTTCTTTCGGTTAACTAATATGAAATTAGAGCTTCAACGCCTCAATCCATTCTGCTTCTTTAAATCCAACAAGTACTTTGTCTTCAAGAACCAAGATAGGACGTTTTACAAGCATGCCATTAGATGCTAATAATGCTAGTTTTTCTTCTTCACTAAGGTTCGGCAATTTATCCTTTAATTGTTGTTCACGGTAAATCATACCAGAAGTATTAAAGAATGCTTTCAAATCCTTGCCAGATTGTGGATACCAAGCAGCAATTTCCTCTGCTGTAGGGTTTTCGGACTTGATGTCACGATCTGTGTACTTAATGTTGTGATCATCTAAGAATTTCTTTGCTTTTTTGCATGTTGTGCATTTAGGATATTCAACGAATAACATAGGTTCTCCTTATATCAATATTCAATGTTGTAATGACTTACTAATTTAAGATAATTGTACCAAATACATCGAAAATTATCAATCTCTTATTGACAATCTACGGGTTCTAATGAAGCACAATGTGCAATAGAGGATAATACTTCATCCATCCCCTCACTAAGTTTTGCTGTACGCAAATCAACATCCATCTGTAAACGCAAGAAATACCCTTCCGAAACATCAAAGTATTTCGCTAAACGCAACGATGTATCTGCTGAAATAGATCGTGTACCATTCAATATTTCTTGAATCCGTGAAACAGGCACATGTATATCCTTAGCCAATCGATATGCAGATAGTCCTAATGGATCCATAAACTCTTCTTTTAATATTTCACTAATGGTAGGTGTAGGAATAAACTTTTCCATATTAATTTCCTCTCTATTAATGATAATCTACAATTTCTACATCATAAAAACTACTACTATCTTTCACTTTAAAACACAGTCTATATTGACCATTAATCCGCAAACTATACTGACCAAATCGATCTCCTTGCAACAACTCCAAGCGATTACCTGGTGGCCAACGTAAATCTTGTAATGATTCAGCATTATCTAACAATAGTAATTTACGAAGAGCTAACCTTTGTATAAACGGAGAAAAGCGTTTAGAAAAGCTTTGATAGTAAACTTTTTCTGTTTCCTTATCCTTAAATCCGATAATCATAGAATCTCTCTTTCAATTATACCTGTTAAACAGGTATAATTCAATAACATATACTTGATGAAAAACTATACATAGAATTAAAATTATTCTACAAATAATTTTAATAAAGAGATTCTATAAAACATCATCTAATTCCTACACTTGAGATGACTCTATTGGCCACCTATTTCGGAATGTAATCAATTTACCCTATCGTCATAATTGAATTAAAACTATCATTAATTCCCACTTCAACTAAATTAATTTTAAAAAGTAAAAAGACCTACATCCTCGACCGTATCATGTATAAAATACATATTAAAGGTTGAGAGAATATAGGTCTCTTATAAAAATCTATGTATTATTTATAATACTAGTTATAGCAAAAATGTAAGTCCCATTGCCACGAAGATGGCTGGCAAAAGGTTTGCAATACGTACTTTGCCAGGCCAGATGAGGTCGATACCAACGCAGAAAATCAGAATAGATCCAACGTAGGATAGGTTATCGATGGCACTAGGTGTCATCAATGGCGCTGCAATATGTGCCATAGCCGTAATGAGCCATTGCGTAATACCTACAGGAATAAAGGAGAACAGCGCCCCTTTACCCATAGAGGATACCATAACCATAACGATGATGCCGTCGAGGATGCCTTTTAAAAGTAATGTCTGATAATTTCCAGTAAGGCCATCTTGAATGGAACCAAGTACACCCATAGCACCTACGGTAAACGTCAAAGATGCCGTGATAAAGGCGTGCGTAAACTTTGGATCACCAGCGTTGCCAGTGCGAGCTTTCACCCAGTCACCAAATACGGTAATCCAATGATTGAGGTCAATAATTTCGCCAATAACGGCACCTACAACCATGCTAATAATCATCAATAGAGGGCCCGTTGTTTGTAGAGATCCATTGACAATGACGAGCATATACTGCATGGCCCCGCTCATACCGAGGAGAAGCACGATAATACCGCTCACAATCATGAGCGTTTGCTTTAAATTTTCTTTCATAAAGCGACCAAACGCGAGGCCACATAGGCTGCCAGCTATAATGAGGCCAATATTAATGGCCGTTCCCAAACCAATCATATATTTCCCTTCTTTAATTGTGAAAGTAACACTATCAATTTACTTCAGTATAGCAATCATATCGAAATAAATCAATTTATATGGCATAAAATATATAATATGAAATTGGATTAATTAAAGTTTTTTAGGACCATACATATAGCCTGATTAATGCTGCTATAGGTTTTCCTAATACAGTATGACTCCTTTTATAACATTATATATAGCAAAAAGCCTCTATCCAATAAGGATAGAGGCTCTGTATAGTTTATAGCGTTGAGAGAGAACTAATGATAGACCCGCTTAGGAGAGAGAGAGTATATGTGTTTATATATAAAGCGGGCCGACATGAGATGAGTCGCTATCGCCTCATCGACTTTAGTGTACACCCAATTCCACATAACAACAAATTCAATTATGTAAACACAAGTATGCATAAAAACTATTGTTAACTAATTTATACTTATCACCCTTACGCTTCATCGTCTACAGGTAACCGTACGATATCTGCTGTTTTATTAATCTCCTCAAAGCAAGGGCAGTCTTTACCGTGATCATTGATAAGGCCACTAGCTTGTAGATGCGAATAAATTGTAACAGGACCTACAAACTTAAAGCCCCTCTTCTTTAAGTCTTTACTGATCCGTGTAGATAAACCATTCTTTGTAGGAAAATGACCTTCTGGATGGTTTTCATAAATAATCGTTTTATGATTGGTAAACCCCCAAATATAGTTACAAAACGAACCAAATTCAGATTGAATACGTTTAAAAGCAGCAGCATTACTTATCATAGCTTCAATTTTAGAGCGAGACTTAATCATGCCCTCTGTATTCATGATACGTTCGACATCGCTTTCACCATAAGCAGCCACCGTATCAATATCAAAATGATCAAAACATTCTCGAATGATGTCTCGTTTATTTAAAACCGTAAGCCAGCTGAGGCCACATTGAAAGCTTTCGAGACAAAGATGTTCAAACTGAAGTTGATCATCATGAATTGGTCGGCCCCACTCATAATCGTGGTATTCATGATATAAAGGCGTCGTCGGCCATTCACAAGTCGTCATCACACACCTCCATGCGCCCATACGAGGACGTCATACATGAGCGCTACTACGAGGCCCATTACGAGATGACCACCCACGTAAAATGGCACTAAATAATAAATGAATAAAAGTAAGGAATGCAAGGCTTTGCGGAGCCATACAATCGGCGTAGATGTGTCGTCACCTACCTTACTATCAAGCCAATTATGGACTGCGTAAATAGGCGTTCCTAGACGGCGAATCCAGTCTGGAACACGTACCCCAGGATTCAAACCAGGGCAATAGAAGATCACTAAGGGCAATGCCACCACATCAATGACGAGCAATAGCGTTAACATAAAAGCAAACCAATCTAATTCGCCTTCCCACGTGAAGGGTTGTGACATGAAACGGGCACCCCACAAATAGGCTTTGTATACGATATACGGTTCTAATAGCCATAATAAGGGCTTCACTACACTCATGGGACTACCTACACCAAACAAAAAATAATAAAAACTACGCATTTGCGTAGTCATTTCATATATACAACATTCCGATTATATCGACTGAATACCAAGGATACAGCGATTTTCTAGGCTAGAAAATCACTTTATACACACCATTTTTCCAGTCCTTACATACGTCGATTTTCATACTAATATTATATCAGATTTTGCACTTCTTGTGGGATTATATTTTATAAAAATTTTATCAATTTACACTATTTATAGTACTGATTAACAAAAGAAGTCACTATATAAGCCATCCCTCTTTATTTTATCATTCTAAAAAGCCCTTTATCCTTTTTAATAGATAAAGGGCTGCATATATGTATTAAGACTTTCACTAATAAAAGCAGTTTAGTTGTCACTAATAATAATTTTCGTCACCTTGCTGCCATTGTGCTCGAAAAATATACCTACAATATTGTCACTGTTATAGCGTAGATATCCATAGAACCATCGATTATTAAAGTCTATAAAATCAGGACGGCCATAGATGTCCATCACTTTTTTCAAGGAATCGCCAACAGCAATGCCACGGGCAGTCACGGCATCACGATTGCTGACAGTCATATACCATACGATAGGACGACTATCTTGCATCAAAGAATGTCCTACAGGAAGTAGTAGCATGTAAGCAAAACACGCTCCATGTCACTTAAAAATATAGTCATTTAGTTATATAATTATACTTAATAACATAACCTACGGATTACTACAATACCAATAAATACAGAAATGTAAGCGGGAGATACCACCATGACTAAACTACCACTATTAGCGTGTACTTTCATCATGAGCACTATATTATCACCAATAGGAGCCATCGATGTTAATATTCCTGGTGCAGATTCGAAGATTCCAAAGGATGCCTACGTAAACTACCAAACCACAAACCCTGATATTGAAAAGGATGTAGCAAACTATGTGAAAACATTAAAGTTAACGGACAAGGCTAACGGTATTAATAAAAACGAAATTAAGTATACTAAAGCAGCCTCTATATATCGCGGTCAACATTACCATAATACGGTCATTTCCGTTCATGATCAATACAACCAAATTCGCCTTTCATTCCCCGTAGCAGGCATAAAAAGTGATTATCATATAGGACGTTACCAAAATCCAAGTCGAACCATTGAGGACTATCGAGTGTTAACCAATAATGGAAGTCTCAATTTAGAAATTGACTACGCAGATTTTAAAGACTACGACTGGCGTAACACCAAAACAGCTTATGAAAAGCTAACAGACAAAGACGTCCGTAATTTCTTGCAAGACAATGCAAAACGAAAGTCCTCAAAACAGATTTCTGATATAAAGGGTACTGTATTTTCATATCCTACTGTTACCTACAGCACTTGGGATAGCATGAAGATGCCACACTTTGAAAACGGTAAAAAAGCAACGCTCACCATCGACACGATTAATTTTAAATTTAAGGGCTATAACATGCGTCATCCCTTATATCACGCAGGGTTTGTCTATTATGATAACAACCCCGTTCTGAACAAGGTTCCTACAGATAAATTATTGGCTAATTATGTGCTTCCCTCTGTACAAAACCTAAATGAATTAAATCAATATTCACGCATAGAAAGCTTAAACGGTGTACAATACCGCGTACCAAAAGACGCCATATACGAAGGTGAAAGTAAGGGCTCTGAACACCAAGATATTAGATACTACAAAAAAGGAGATATAACATTCTTTGTTTCTACTGACAATGTTCCTAGAAACCCATATGCGCACGAACTTGTTATAAACGGTCATTACAATTTTAAAACTGATTTAAATACGTTCTGGGATATTTACCGTTACCATCCATCAGCATCAGACTATATCAATTACTCAGTTGTATGGAACAATAACATCCCTGGTCTATCCATACACAGCTATGAACCTAATAAGGATGATCACATCCTAACCTTTAACTCCTATGATGGGACCTATAGCTTTACCTATATCATCTTTTATCCAAGTTTTTTACATGCTAAAGAGGTTCAAAAATTACGAAATATGATTGAGTTCTTTGACTCTACCAATAATCCTAGTTTTAAAATGCAAGAACACGTTCTATTTCCAGAAGCATAGACGATTTATATCAACACCATTATAAAATAGCTTTCATAAGCATTATATTATACAAATATATAAATTAACTAACAAAAGTCGAGCAACTAAACGATAGAAGCTCGACTTTTTTAGTACTAGAAAACTAAAATATACTTAGTTAAGATGCAGCATTCACGGTATCCCAAAGAATTGTATGTATGTCTTCATTTGTTATGTGGACAGACTAGTCCTCTATGGCGTCAACTACTTCGCCAATGTACATATAATGTGGTTCCCAACGATCATGCCCAGCTTGTGTATATACAGCAGGATTAGATGCGTAATAATCTTTTACCTTTTCTGCCAAATAGGCTTCATCGAATTGGTGTTCATATAGCTTTTTACATACAAAAGTTAACTCTGCTTCTTTGAAAGTTACCCCATCGCCTGCCACAACTGGTGTTAGGCCAGAATTTGCCACCTTATTTTCGTCGCGGCCAGAATGAGAACCTAAATAACCAAGAGCCTTGTGATAGCTTTCAGGGAAGAAACTAACTGTAAAAGTATCATATTTAGCCATAAACTCTTGAGTGTAACGCGCTGGATGGATGTACACCGTCACAGTGGATATATCGCCACCATTAGGGCCCCATATGTTGCCCATACTGCCCCAACTAACCGTACATGTATTAAAATCATCAAGCGTTCCAGCCGTAACAAGAGCCCAACGATTCTCAAACATAGTAAAAGCTTTATAATCCTTTGTTTCAAATGGTTTCATAAGAACCTCCAGTTTATCTCAATTTGACGATATAAATCTTTATCCCTATAATATAGGTAGATAGTCAGACGAGTAGTGCCGTCAGGCTCATCTCTGAAAACAAAAAAGCTTGAGAAATGGCCTTTCAGTTATCGAATCATCTAAGATAACGAAGGGCTATTTGTCTTTTGTGAGACAAATAAGCGCTATTAAAGCTCCAAAAGCAATAACCACAGTTATCACCTGTAATAAGAGCATGATTATTTCATAATCACTCATAGGCTTATCCCTCCCTTCGATGACGAAGAGAGGCCCAACCTCGTCTAACTATCCTATGCTTATTATATAGCGAACTAATATGCGATACAATAAGCCTTATATTATACAAATATATGAATACAGTAATAAAAGCCGAGCTAATTCTATGAATTAAAAGCTGGCGGTAATCGCTTACACCATAAAAACTTTAAAACTACATTTCTTATTGAGTTAATATATTAATCCATTCCATATACCACGGTATAAATACTGGGCTCTCTTCAAGTTTCTCCTTATAAGACCCTTCTTCTCGCCATTGTGACTCTTTTCGTAATCTTGCCGCATCATCAAAGCCCACATATTCGATCATATCTCTCAGTTGTTTATGTGTATAAGATGTTTTACTTTCATCATAATTAATACGATAACTGTAAACGTATACAGAATCTCTCACAACATGACGAAGATAGGATTCACTATTAGGCTTATAGGAATCAACTAAAGAGCCTGCAATCCCATTGTTCCATACTACTGCATACTGTGTAGGTGTGTCTAAATCATTATATTTATGTAAAAAATATAATGTTGGGATCTTAATAATCGTTACATCTGGCTTTTCTTTCTTGATTAAGCTATGTATTACCCGCATTTTAAATCCTGTATCCTCATAGGTTCTTACATCATATGTCTCGTCTTCCACAGTTTCACTGATGAGCTTAGCCGTTTTAGGAATACGATAGTTAAAATTACCCCAATGCTCAACATTAGTATAAGCATCTAATCCAGATAATGATTCGATAGATGGAATAATATAATTACTCATCACCACTTCAGGCGCTTTATCTTGATATGGATCCTCTGTATTTACCCAACCGCCATAGGTAATGCCATAAGATGTATTTGTATCATTTGGTGTAAATTCCGTATACATTACATGGGCATTATTTGACATGAGCTTCCAAGATGTGTTCCGTAATCCTGGATACATATATTTTCCTTTACTTTCAGAATATTTATTAAGCTCTTTAGCATACGGTGGACCGACAACTAAAAACGCACTAAGGCTTCGAACAGCAAACAAGGGCCCTTGTTTTCCGGATGGAGACTCTACAACATCACCGCGTAAGCTAACATTTGGTACGGATAATCTGATATTCTTATCCCCTTCATGAAGCAACACAACTGTAGACTGCGAATAATCTGCAAGCTCCGAAGCCTTAACAAAACCAGACCGTTCTCGATATAACTTATCCAATTTAGATGCGGGATTTACAGACTTCGATTCTACAAATTGAATATATGACTCTACCTCTTGCTCCGCCACCTTATTAATATGTCGATAATTTTCATACGCATTAGCAGGAATACTCGCATCCGCCCCAGGCACAGGTGGTTGCCCGGCTGGCACTTCGATCTGTACAGCACTTACATTTATGGTGAAAGCAGTTGCTAGTGCCATCATAATTACACTTTTACGTAACATAGTACCCTCTCTCAATTTTTATAAAATAAATAAGCACAACCTTGTTAACATAAGTATACTATGCAGATAAGGCTGTGCCTATGATTAATAATTTTATAATTTAATATATAGGATTTACCTATATTAATATTTATAAGGTTCATCTCAATTTGACGATATAAAATAACCTTACTATAATATAGATAGATAGTCAGACGAGTAGTGCCGTCAGGCTCATCTCTAAATCAGTAAAACATTAGGAAATGGCCTTTCAGTTATCTAGTTACACTAGGCAACGGAGGGCTATTTGTCTTTTGTAAGACAAATAAGTGCTATTAAAGCTCCAAAAGCAATGACAATAGCCAGTACTTGTAACAGGAGCATGATTATTTCATAATCGCTCATAGACTTATCCCTCCCTTCAAAAACGAAGAGAGGCCCAACCTCGTCTAACTATCCTAAAACTATTATAGAGCGAACTAATATACGATACAATAAGCATCATATTATATAAATATATAAATTAACAAATAAAGCCGAGCTACTAAAACAAGGTAGCTCGGCTTTTTATGTCGTTTCACAAATTTATAATCTACTAAATTCTAATTACATTACTCTCAAACCAAATCTTTAAAGAAGGATCTAATTTGCTCGTTTTAGAGATTTACAGAATTACACTACTCTCAAACTTGTTTAAGCACTTAGACTTACAACATCTTGTTTTAGAGGTTTACAGAATTACACTACTCTCAAACGATCGAAACAATAACGGTATTCCTGATAAAGTTTTAGAGATTTACAGAATTACACTACTCTCAAACGATCAAATTGATTCTATTATTGGTGTATTAGTTTTAGAAGTTTACAGAATTACACTTTTCTCAAACAACATATAGTCTTTTAAGCGTGCTTCGTAAGTTTTAGAAGTTTACAGAATTACACTACTCTCAAACAAGGGCATCTCTGATTTGCGTAATATGTCCGTTTTAGAAGTTTACAGAATTACACTACTCTCAAACCCCAAATTAAATTTGAGGCTCAAGAGTAACTCGGGCTACCACCAGGTGTAATTCTGCATGCTCTTTAAATAACACAGAAATCATTATCTAAAATATACCCATTTATAAGGCTTTTATCAAGATTTTCTTTATTAAGAGATCCAGTTGTTAGACAAACTAACCGTAATTGTCGACTCAACATATTTTGATAAAATGTATTAAGTTCTTCATCATTTAATACTAGATCTAAATTTACAACAATATATAACATAGGAGATAATAGTGTGTCTACCACTTCTATATAGGACATTAGATCCATAATATCGCCTTTACGATTAAACTCAAAATTAAAACTCCCTAATTTAATTAGTTCTGCAGTCCCGATTTCGAGTTTATGTTGAATCGATAAAGGATATCCAAACTCTAAAGAATAATAAAAAGAATGTAGTCGATTAACAATATCGGCTACCTCTTCTGTCATCAATAAAGCTTCTTTAGATAGCTGGTTTTGTAATTTAGTTAATAAAGTTTTACTATTTACATCCACATATAACGGATTCAGTATTATATGACTATATTTATCTATACTAAAAGCTTTATCCTTGTCATTTAAGATCCACGGCCCTTCACCACCATTACACTGTATATCAAGCTCTGTAACCATACGTCGAAATACTTTACAATCTTCAAAGGATATCACCGTTACCTTATCATGGGATATTTCAAACTCCAATATAGAATCTTGATATAGTAATTTCATATCACGAGCACCCTCTCTGTGGAGTCTATAACTTCACTTTGCTTATCTCCAACTACAATTTCCATTCTTGAAAACTGCTTTTCTGTAACAGTTAACATAAACAAGCTGCCACTAGGTGGCTTATTTTTGCGTACATGCTCCATGATAAGATTGGCACTAGTTGTATTAAGAACTAACTTTGAATATACAGACTCTTGTAACATAAGAAAGCCAGATACAATTAAATACTTTCTAAAACTCCTATATTCTTTTCGATCTTCCGATGTTAACGTCGGCAAGTCAAACATTACTAGTATTCTCATAAATCTATAGCTCATATTCTATAAACCTAATTTGATTAACATCTTGAGTACGTAATGCATCAAATACACTTTTACAATAAATACGAATTGCTGCACTAAATGTTTGAATAGTATCATTAATCTTTACATCTTCAGATAAAAGTTCTATAAGTGAAAGCTTTACATTACGGTCGAATTCTGTAGGTTTTAACTTGATAACTACTGCATCAACAAATCCACGTAATGGTTCCATTAAATCAGATCCTAGATTATACGGATTAAATTGATTACAGTGATTTAGCCCTAGCTGTGTAATATATCCTAAGGATAAAATTTCTCGATTTACTGCTGAAAGTAATATAGCATATCCATAATTAAGGGCTGCATTAATAGGATTATCTTGGTCCCGAGAAAATGATTTTCCAAACAAGGCATTGAAATATACCTTTGCGGCATGCCCTTCACGTTGAGTTTCATCGTTTAAGGTCAACTCATCTAGATATTGATATAACAAATCTGCCTCAGCCAACTCTTGATGCTTCAATAAGTCGGCTTGATTCATAATTTTATGCCGTACAATTTCAGTCCAAATATAAGCTTGTACATCTTTAGACCACTCAGCTTGCTCCCGGCAGCGTTTACTACTATTATGACTACCGTGTAATGGAAGAACCTCACTAGCAGGGTTGCGTTTCTCATCACAAAAGACAATAGCTACCTTCTTTTTAATCAATTCATTTAGGAGTACGGCGGTGAGACTCACCGCCGTAGATTCAATAATCAACATATAGATTTCATCAATATATACTTTAGTCGTCTCAAAGTCCTTGCGAATAATCATGTAATTCATTTTAAAGTCTAACTTCGAACGACTACCTATGACTACTGTGCGCCAACTCATAATAACCCCTAGCACTAATGCCCACTCTTTAAACTATAGTGATTTCATTAGAATATAGACCAGTAATAGATTGATTTATAATTTTAAATTCATCTAAAGTATGAATTTTAACCCCAATTGTTGAACGAGAAGCAGTTATCCCTAAAGCTTTTACATCAAATGTAGTTTTACTATTAGTAAGTAAATTCAATACCTCAAGCAGATAAATACTTTGCTCCTCTAACGTCATGTTCATAAATTTACTACGTCCTACCGTAGATAGCTCATCTACTTTATTCCCCTTCATTTTCATGTATAAAGGGGTACGCAATTTACTCATAAGATAATCATATACAATAAGTCCATCCTTATCAGTTATAGAAACTATATTGGTAGAACCCTCATTATATATGCGGGTTGTTACTGTAGATGCTTTAATATTATTATTGTCTTTATGTAGTAAAGCAAACTTCTCAAGCACCTTAATATATACAGCGATATTTGCAGGTACTACTACTTCTACCGCATTATCAATATAGATATTGCTATTAGTCTTCCCGCCCAAATAGTAATAGAACCCATTAACCTTAACAAGTTGATTAATACATAGCTTTCTATAAATAATAGAGATATCTTTCGCTTGTGGAGTGATAGAGGCTACATAATCAATCAAATCTTGATCTGTTATATTTCGATTTGTTAAATAAATCGGTAGTGGCACAATCTCTTTAACAACTTCTCCCTTTTTACCAATATATTGAACAATAATAGAATAGGCATTCTTAATTTTTGTCATGCCACCATATTTAGTTACATCTGCAAATACGCTGGATTTTGTTTTCATTCCAATATAAGCGCCATCTTTAGCCTTCGCTGCGACAGTGGCTTTATATACAGTTGCATCAGCTAAGGCACCAGATTGTTCTAGCAATCGTTTCGTAACACGAACATCATTACTAGTCATCATTTTGTTAACTGTATCCATGCTTGTTTTTACATCCCAAGCTTTACCATCTTTAGCATTAGTACATTTGACGTCATAGTTGAACATCTTCGCCAGATTATATGTGCGATTAGCCCCATTCTTTTTGAAAAATGCACGGAAGTTACGTGTAAATTTCTCATGGTACACATTACCTACTACGATATTTAAATATGCATCTTTAGCGTGATGATGATGGTTTAATGAGCGGACCTTAATAAAGTTATTATCATGGCGGAAATCCGTTACATTCTCAGCTTTTACAAAGACTACATCAATATCCGGGTAAAGACGACGCAACAATGTTGTAGCAGCCTTAACAGATTGATTAGTTTCTACTAGTTGACGAGCAATAAAGCCACTTAAATCATCAGCTGTAAGTGGTGTAATGCGAGTAAGGCGCTCATATTTCCGTTCACTAATAAGACCTTGTTGCTTTAAGAATATCCAGAATGCCTTTTGTGCCTTTTGAATTTCTTTACTAATTGGATATGTATCTGATTTCTGAGCATTTGCAGTTCGTTTACATAACACTAAGTTATCAAAACTATCATCCTTGGTAAGGCTACGAGGATAAATATGATCAATATCATAGTTATCTGTATTTAACTGACTTAAATCTATAACTTCACCAGTATAAGCACAGCGTCCCATTTGAGTGTAGTATAAATAAAGCTTTTTACTTCTTAAAGCCGCATCATCATATTTAGCTAGTTCTGATTTTAACCCTCCAAACTCTTCATTCGTAAGTCCACTTAATAATGCATCATCTTTTTTTATTGCTGCATATAAATCTGATAATCGTTTTTGGCGAGAATCTTTTTTCTTTTTCTCCGCTTTATTTGACCGTGTTACTTCTACAAAGATACGAGCCGGTAAAGCTTTTTTAATATGTACAATTTCATCAACGATGCGCAATGCTTGCCATACCGCACGTTTAACAGCAGGTGAAAGCGCTAAATCATCGATAATATCATGAGGGTTCACGATTTGACCTTCTGTTAATTTATCATTTATCTCTTGAATACGTTCCATAAATAAAAATCTATCGCCTAATAGTTCCATCAAGTTATAGCTAAAATCACGCATTGCTTCAATAATGGTTACAGAAGTACCGTCTCCAGCCTTATCACAGCCATCGATACCATTTAGTAATTTCTTAGAAAGACGTCCCCAATCTCGATATCTTAATTTTGACAATTTTTTGATAGCTTCATCATCAAGGCACGAAGCGAATTTTTTACGCAACGTTTCACGTAACATTTTTTTACTTTCACCAAAGATAGTAATATCCGTAATAATCTCTTCGGCCATAGACAAATCAAAATTATTACCAAGAATACGAACCATATCACGATAAGAGGCTAAATCATTTTTAATTTCTCCATCAAGACCTGTAATCTCAGGTTTATGCTTCTCAGGGATATAATTATTATCCTTTAAGAATTGCTCTATACGATTTTTAGTCATCTTCTTATGGTCTTGCTTAAATACGGCCTTAATAAGATGCGCTTTTACCTTTGTCTCTAATGGCTTCCCATCAATACGCACATTATTTAGCTCGTTAAGCAACATGAACTCACTATATAAAAGAGATGATTTAGGCAGCACATCTTCACCTAACAAATAAGTACATTTATTCGTAAGGTTTTTAATAAAAGCAGCTGCTGATTTTTCCCGATCAATTTTATCATCAAAATTCCACGGAGTTACTCGTCCAGATGCTTTCCGAACTGCCCAAGCAAAACCACCATTATCTACATTATGAGAAGTGTTTAAAGGCCCTACGTAATACGGAATGCGAAACTCAAGCATTTTAATAAGTTTCTCTGCTACAGAAAAACCATCCGCCACTTCATTTAAAAATGGGAATTTAGGACCACATTTAGCAAGAATTACTTTAAGTTCTTCTAAATGTAATTGATACGGAATTACGCCATTATCTTTAATCCGTTGTAGTGGCAATAAGGTTTGTAATTCAATTTCACTAAGAATATACTCTTTATCCTTAGAATCTGGTAATCCCTCTACTACCTTTTTAGTGTACTTATAAAAATCTTCACGGTTACAACTCGTTTCCTCTGTACGACCTTGTTTAATATAGTGCACATAGTTATGCAAACCTTTTTCATCAACTTTGAACATCGCATTGTAAATGCTTCTATCAGACTTTAGTAAAGATTTCAATATAGCTAAATCATCTTTATGCTTGTTAAAAGCTTTTACCTTAGATTCAGAAATAGTAAGACCGGGTTCTTTAATGGACAGGAGTATAATAGCATCATATACAGATTTACAATCATCAATAATATAAATCTCATCACTCCAAGCTTTAGCTAGCTCATCTCGTTTATCGTCATATGTGTCTCCTGTTATTTGAAGCTTTTTAAGGTCTTCTTCTAACTCTTCTACAGAGCCGAACAAGTCTATAAGACTAGCATTTAAACCTAATACTAAATTTGCAAATGCTTTAAGTCTTTTTTTATCTTCTTTGACTTGATCTTTTTGAGTTTTACCAGAAGCATTCACTTCATCAGTAATTATATATGTATCAACAAGACGTTCTATAGTCTTTGCTTTATCAGATTTTGTTTTCCCTGTTTCCATAAGGATTTGACCGATAGAACCAATTGCAGCACTAGAATCAAAACAATTGAACGTAATATTTTCTAAGGCTTGTTTAAGCACATCATCAAGCGTTGAAGCATTTGAATCAAATGAAGCCCCTTCATAGAGAAAATTACCACGGTATTTTAAAATATGATGTACTGCCAAGAATAACTTACGAATATCATAAGTACCATCTTTCATTAACTCTGCACGCAAATGATAAATAGTAGGATACGCTTTATAATAATCTTGATCAGTATAGTTTTTATCGATAAACAAAATATGTTTAGAACTATGACCGGTCGTTTTATCCTCATAGTGGTACTTACTTTCACGAAGGCGCATAAAGAATGTAGGATCCACCTGTGCCATAGCATCAGCAAATAATTCTTCTAATAGTTTTAAGCGTAATTTACGACGTTCTAAACGACGACGCATAGACCGGAATCCACGGCGTGCCACAGCGGATTCTCCCTCATCAAACAAACGACTTCCCCACATTTTATGAGATCGAAATTTCAGCAACTCATAGGCCTTATTGGTTACTGCCCAGCCCACTGAGCTTGTACCAATATCTAACCCCACAAAATAATCTTTAATTGGATATCCTTTCAAATGACTTGAAATAAGTTGGTTCGATGCTTGCGTTTCCATAAGTCCTCTCCTTTGGAAATTAATAATTGACATTCATCAAATGCTTAACTATACTATAATTAATCCAACTAGTTTTGGAGGTTTACAGAATTACATTACGAGTTCAAATACAAATTAATTTACAATGCCTTCGGGCTGCCCGACGTAGGGCACCTACTCTCAATTCTTCGGAATTGAGTTTTTTATTGCCAAAATTTACCATTTAAACGTGATATATAATCTATAAGTCGCCAAACACCGTATAATTAACTTCATTTTAGCATAAAACAATAAATTAATTCATATGTTTTTCATAAATCTTATAATTATACTCATAATCGAGTACATAAAAGTTAATAAATAGTTATGTTTATAAGTAAAGCCGAGCTACTCAAAATTTAACGTAGCTCGGCTTTTTCGTCTCTTTTATTCTAATATAATTATCTATAAATCATAATTTTACTTACTTTATCGCCTTTTTGTTCAAATTGTATGCCATGCATCATATCCGTACGATAGCGATATTTCCCATAAAACCATCGATTATTAGAGTCTACTAAATCAGGTCTACCGTATACATTAAGGACTTTTCGCATGGAGTCGCCTACGGCAATGCCTCTATGTGTTGTGGCATCACGATTCTCGATCATCATATAGGTAACAACTGACTCTACACCATCCATTTTAAAACTCCCAAAGGTAACACCACCATAGGTGAGTCCTCTACTAGTTTCTTTAGTAGGCTGTCCCAAACTTGCTTTCACACTATCAAAGGTATTACCTAATGAAACACCAAGAACCATCATATCCTCGTCTGGTAAGTTAGCACCTACAAGTTGTCCTCCCGCATAATGAGTATACTGCTCAGCTTTCGGCCAATCGTAAGACTGTTTCGCTGCATTTGTTTCAAGGCGATCCCACGTTTTGCTCAACCAACTTGCATCTGTCACATAACTATAACCACTTACCAATTGCAGGCCGATAACAAGCCCCGTAATCATGTATTTTCTTTTCATGTTCTCTCTCCTGAACGATCTTATAAACAACTGAATTACATTTTATCTTTACTTTGCATACGGATTACTTTATTCCGCAGTGTCTCAACATTTGCAAAATCAGAATATTCTACCGTATTACGCAGCTGAATATGAGAATATGGCGTAGCCCCATCAATATAAACTAAGCTCATTATATATACATTCTTGTCATCACGTAAGAATCGATGCATTAAAGACGTTTTTCCTGGTTGATAGTTATCTACTAAAAGACTAGGAACGCCATTATTCCAAACAGATGCTGATTGAATAGGTGCATCACCTATGATTTGACTTTCTGGCTTTATTTCCGAAATCTCGTCAATAAATGAATAGATATATTTATCATCTACTTTTACAGGTTTCTTAGCTACAATAAGTCGGATACCTGATCCACGATAGTCTCTCATTTCGGCAGAGTCCTTTAACGATTTCTGTGCTATTAGTTTGAGCCCTTTAGGAATACGATATGTGAAATTATCCCATTGAATACTTTCACTATAATGATCCATGTCATCTAACGATCGAATCGACGGAATTACATAATTACTCATAACGTGCTCGAGCTTGCCGGTAACAGGCTGATTTTTGTAGCTAAGACCTACCATATATTCTTGATTCGGTTGATTAAATAAACCAACTACAGCAACCATAGCAGGCGTATTCTCACCGAAAGACTCAGTTTCAATAGCCCATTTACCATGTGTGATACCCGGATATGTAAACTCCCCTTTTCGCTCTGATTTTAATTTGCCTAATGCATCATCATAATTCTGTTTTGTACCAATCGCAAAAAATATGGAATTCTCTCTTACAATAGATAAACGTTCACCATCACTGCGTTTTGGGTAATACTTACTTGCTAATAGTAGTCCAGGAACAGATGCCCGAATGTTATTACGCTCATCATGCAACAACACAACTGCAGACTCATTAACAAGTAAGTCCATCAACTTCTCCGAATCGCTTGCTATCTGATTGACTTCATCTCGTGTTAGTCCCCAGTCAGTTACATACATGTCCATGCGTTTTTTAGATTCAGAATGTAATTTTATAACATCACTAGCTCCTACATTGCTCAAGCTACCGGCCCGATAGTTTTCATAGGCATTGGCAGGGATATTCGCATCTGCCCCTGGTATAGGTGGCTGTCCTGCTGGCACTTCTATCTGTACAGCGCTTACATTCATGGTGAAAGCAGCTAGTACAGCCATGATAATCAAACTTTTACGTAACATAAAACCCTCTCTTTTTTCTCTCACATTACAACATAAATAAGCACAACCTTATTAGCATAAGTATACTATGTAAACAAGGCTGTGCCTATTATTAATAATTTTATAATTTAGTATATGTATGATATATCTATAATTGGTATATATAAGGTTTATCTCCATTTGACGATATATCCCTTTATCCCTATAATATAAGTAGATAGTCAGACGAGTAGTGACGTCAGGCTCATCTCACAAACAAATAACATGTAGAAATGGCCTTTTCGTTTTATCTAATTTCCGAAGAAACGAAGGGCTATTTTGCTATTTCTAGACAAATAAGCGCCACAAGTGCTCCAAAGGATATCATGACTGATAAAATCCCAAGGATAATCATAATGATTTTATAACCACTCATAAGCAACCCTCCCTTCAAAAACGAAGAGAGGCCCAACCTCGCCTAACTATCCTAAGTCTATTATAGAACGAACTAATATGCGATACAATAAGCATTATATTATATAAATATACGAATAAACTAATAAAAGCCAAGTTATTCCTAACTATGAATAGCTTGGCTTTTACATTATGTAAATAAGTTAAAAATATATCAGAAATCTAATATGCGTATTTAGGAGCTTTCAAAAGCTAATGAAATATCAGTCCAATAATAATCAGAATCGGAGCCAGGTAAGAAACACAAAAATAACAATAGCTAAAACAATAATAGTGCCATACATTAATATCCCTAGCTTTATAACAAAATCTATACTATAAAAGATAAATGTCCCCACTAAAGATTGGTCTTTCAAAGAAAAGTACCAAGCTTTCACTCTATAATAAATTTTTGGTTTATCAAACGCTGGATATAGTTTCTCATGCCACAAAATAAGCCACGGTAAAACCCAAATATTCCCGAAGGTAAATATCAATACTGGCAAATAATCCCTTAATGGATATGCTTCTAATACATATCGATCATAGAGCAATGTATAGAAAGCCCAAATAGAGATTCCCCAAATAAGTAAAAGCACAAGCTTTATTAGGAGTCCAAAAACAAGTTTTATCTTTAATCTATGTTTATTCACTGTTTTAACCACTCTAGTGCCATACATAAATATTACAACTCATCATCATAAGATAGTCCAAAGATCTTTTTATAGATCAAATTAGGCAATTTATATTTTTCATCACCAAATTCAGCAGGTAGAATCATAGCTTTTAGATTTTCTGCATATATACGTTGTTGGCGAATTTGTCCATTATTGTAATAGGTACCGCCATCATTAACGGTCCCTGTAATTCCTGAACTTCCTTGCTTTGCACGCCAAATAGAGATATATGGGGTCTTATCACCTTGTTTTAAACTTCTATCATGATCATTAATCAAATGGCGCAAAGAACGATCCATTTGGTAATCGTATTGTACTGAAAGTCCTTGAATCATATTCGCAGCAGGCATGGAAACATAAATGACGGCTTCAATACGACGATGGCCATTCGGCGCCGTTACAGACTTAACAGATGAAAGATCCAAATATTTTCCATCTCCTCTTCCAGAGTCAGCACTCGAATCGATGTGTTCAAATCGTTCTGCGTTTAATAAGTCAGCTTGTGATACGGCTTGGATTTGCATTGGCAACACGAGGCAGCTTAGTAACCATAGTGAAAGTAAATATATGCGTTTCATCATCCACCTCATTGGGCCACAATATCATCAAAATGCTGCTGATATACAGATACAAACATAGCATCCGCTATATCATATATAATAGTATTATTACGGTTAAGTGGGACCTTACGCGTATCGTTTACATAATGCATTGGCTTTGTCGCCCCATCAAATGTATATCTCGCTACATCTACCCCTGTCATAGCTAAACCAGACTTACTTTCACTAGCCTCAATCAAAGCCAGCATAGACGGGCTCGGATTCATGATACGAGACGAATGAATAAGTGTCGCTAACGAATAGTTAGTATCATAATCCACGGTGAGCTGTCTCTCATTGATGATAGATTGATAAGACGTATCCATCACAATATAGTAAGTCCCGCGCAAGGAATACTGTGGCGGTGCATAGCGTAGGGCCTCAATCGAATAAGTGTTTAAATAGATATACAAGCCACCACTCTCTATGGGCCCATTAATCGACTGAGAATAAACAAGCTTAAACTGTGGCGACGTTTTCAATTCCTGATAAGTAATTGCCTCTGTAGGCATGGTGAAAGCCAGCAACACAAGAGCTAGCATCAAAATACGTTGAATCATAAAAACCTCTCTCAAAAAATGAATCTTGTCTCTCAATAAAATAAGCACAGTCTTATTAACATAAGTATACTATGCAAACAAGGCTGTGCCTATGATTAATAATTTTATATTTTAGTTCCTAATATATATACATTCTCCAACGTTCCAAGAAACTCCTCTTTGTATTTTCCCCAGTTTTTATGGATAATTAAACTATACTTGATATATGCACCGCAAGTAGTAAGGGTGATTTAGTATGAATCTCTAGATAGTGTAAATTTTTGGAGGTGTCATATGGATTCTCTGACTATTATTTGGGTTATTGTTTGCGCCTATTTATTACTGAATTTATTAGTCGGCGTGTATTGTCATATTCGTGTAAAAGATAGTACTGACTATCTACTCGCAGGTCGTCGTATTGGGGTTCTTATGACGGCAGGCACATTAGCGGCTACAGAAATCGGTGGTGGGAGCACCGTAGGTGTAGCAGCGAAAGCGTATGGTTCGTGGGGCTTATCTGCAGGTTGGTACGTCGTATCTGCAGGGATTGGTGTTATTCTCGTTGCTTTCATCGCACCGCTTTTACGGCGTGCCATGGCAACAACTGTACCGGAGATCATCGGCCGTCGCTTCGGCGCGTCCAGTCATCTCATTACTTCCATTCTGTCCATGCTGGCAACAATTACACTAGCAGGCGTACAGATTACAGCAACTGCAACCATTATTAGCGTTCTCACCGGACTTTCAACAGAGCTCGCCATCCTCATCTGCGGTGCGGTACTCGTAATTTACACCATGTCCGGCGGTATGTGGAGCGTAACGATGACAGACGTTATCCATTTCTTCGTTCTCGTTGGGGGCTTCTCCCTCGCGGTGCCGTTTGTGTTGCACAATGTAGGTGGCTGGGAATCGGTAGTGACAAAATTGCCACCTGAACAGCTAGGCTTTACAAAGGTGGGTTGGAAAACCATCATCGGCCTTGTCATCATGTACTTCATGACATTCTCCACAGGGCAAGAGTCAGTTCAACGGTACTTTGCAGCGAAAAATGAAAGAACGGCCGTTCTCGGTTCTATCATTTGCGGGATTATTATGGCTCTATTCGCCTTTGTTCCTGCCGTATTAGGCCTTGTAGCATTAGCTGAATTCCCCGGAATTGAAGCCAACAATGCAGTGGCAACGGTAGCACTTAACCTCATGCCTCCAGTAATGGCGGGCTTCGTTATGGCCGCTGTCGTATCGGCCACACTTTCATCAGGCGCAGGCGACCTATTAGGCGCCGCAACTGTATTTACCAAGGATATTGTGGAACATCATTTTGGTAAAAGCCTCACCGATGATCAGCTCACTAGATATAGCCGTCTATGTGTGCTATTCCTCGGTATCATCGCTATCATAATCTCCCTCGTAAGCAAAGCCATCATTCCGATGCTCGTATTTGCTTTCACAATGAGATCCGCTGGCCCATTCGCCGCATTCCTACTTGGCCTTACTTGGAAAAATGCAACAGCTGGCGCTGGCATTTGGTCCATCGTGCTCGGCTCCATCGCAGGCGTGTACTGGGAATTCGTTGGCAACCCATATGGCATCATGTCTATCATCTTCGGTTCCATCGTCAGCCTCATCGTTTTTGTCGCTGTGGTATTTATTGAAAGATCCATGGGTAAACCACCGGCTCCACCAGCAATTCCTGATGATGTAAAAGAAATATAATCAATTTATTATAATCTGTAACTTAATAATAGACTTAAAAGTGCTATAAAATTACAATTATAAAACCAAAAACTCCTATCGGTGAAAGCCAATAGGAGTTTTCTCATTTTACAATACCATCATCAAACTGTATACCATACACGTGTTCATCATAATTTGACGATATATAATAACCTTACTATAATATAAGAAGATAGTCAGACGAGTCGTAACGTCAGGCGCATCTCGAAATTGAAAAAAGATTAGGAAATGGCCTTTCAGTTATCTAGTTACACTAGGCAACGGAGGGCTATTTGTCTTTTGTGAGACAAATAAGCGCTATTAATGCCTCAAAGGCAATAACAACCGTTATTACCTGTAATAAGAGCATGATTAATTCATAATCACTCATAGGCTTATCCCTCCCTTCAAAAACGAAGAGAGGCCCAACCTCATCTAACTATCCTAGCTCTATTATAGAACGAACTAATATACGATACAATAAGGAACGAATAATAGGGATATATAGATAAATATAAGAAAAACTTCTAGCGAATTAAACCAATGAACTGCACCCCAAAATTGAACACAATTTTTGGGGTGCGGTTCAAAATAAGATAGAGCCTTTATCTATTTTCTTATTTATTTATAAATTACCAACTTCAAATTAGTGAATAATCCAAATAGCAATTGTACTTGTAATGAAGGTAACGATTACAGGTACGCTTGTACGTTTTACAAGATCGAAACTAGAGATATTTGCAATACCAGCTACAGCGATCATAACAGCACTAATTGGGCTGAGTAGGCGGCCTACGCTCGCTGCATTTTGCATACCGAGAAGGATTGTTGTCGCATTACCACCTAGGTCAGCTGCAAAATTTGGAACCAATGGAGCAAATGCAAACATAGATGCAACGCCAGATCCCATTACGATACTTAAACCTGTAATAACTGTAGATACAATAACACCTACTACATCAGCAGAAATAGCAAGGTCTTGGATAGCAACAACGAATTCTTTTACGATACCCAAAGAAGTTAAGCCGAAAGCAAACGTTTCACCTGCAACGATCAATGTTACAGTGTTAGCAAATTGGTCGCCCATACCTTTGAAGAAGGTTTGGATGCTAGCCGCCATTTTACGGAAGTCACGATGACGGATAAGTTCACAGCCCATAGCGATAAACAAACTAAGGAACATCGCAAGGTTTACATTCATCTTAACACCTTGAATACCATATTCACTGAAGCCAAGGATAAAGATTAATGGCAACAATGGTAAGAATATATACGGTAATGGACCAACTTCGAGGTCATCAGATTTATGAGCCTCCACATATTCCGTAGGAACATGGCCAGACTTTTTATCCAAGTATTTTTGCCATACGAAATGAGCAATAGCAGCCATTAAACCACAGATAATATATACTTTCAACTGATAATCTACAAAGTACTCATGAACAGGCATGTTTACTGTTTTGGATACGAGCAATGTAGTAGCAGAGGCAGGGCCAATATCGAGCAAGTGACCTGTAGCAACGGCTGCGGCAGCACCTACTGGACTAACGCCTAAACGCACAAGAATTGGGAAGATTGTCACCATCATGAGCATTGCAAGACCAGAAGCACTTGGAATTACAAGGGACATGAACATATTTAGAATAAATGTAAGCGCCATTACGAGGTACGCAGATTTCATTTTACCAAGAGGTTTAATAGCCGTTACAACAAGGCGAGAGCTGGCACCAATATGATCCATGTACTTCGCAAAACCAGTACAAGTCATGATCATGAGACCAAGATTTGCCGCATCTTTTGCAGTCGTAATGTTAATATATTCAAAAGCATCAAAGAAAAGAACCCCTGTGGATTTCTTCGCTTCTACGAAAGATGTTGTATAGCCTAATAAGTACGCCGCGAACATCATAATCAGACCGCCCAATAATAATACGGTTTGCGCTTTAAACTTCTTGATAACCAGTGTTCCCGTTATGGCTATAACCAATAAACAAACTAATAAATTCATACATGTTCCCTCCATTCACAACACAATACTTAAAAGTTTTCCTTTGCTTGTTTGAAATCCTCTTGGATTTTTTCTAGCAAGCCCGGTGTTTCAAGGATTTCCTCCACGGATAAAGCTATGCCCTTCGCGCCATACATGATAGCATCCTCTGCGAGTTGGCTTTTACCATTATCTAACCATTCTTGAGAATGACTCGTCACACCCTTACCTACGAATTTCACACGCAAGCATGCACCTGGCACGCGGAACGTAACACTAGAGAAATCGGTGGATCCTGTCACCTTACGAGGCTCGGAAATCTCTGGGGCCCCTACTTTTTCTGCATTTTTTAAAAGTATATCGTTCAAGGTTTGTACATTGACTTTGTTGTCGTACGCCTTAACCTCTTCCCATTCCATCGTAGCGCCCACCTGTAAAGCCGCACCTTGCGCCACGTCTTTCACACGAGCCACAACCTCGTCGAGACGAATGCGACTAGAGGAACGAATATACCATTGGGTACACGCATAATCAGGTACGATGTTCGCGGCTTTGCCACCGTCAGTGATAATGCCGTGCATGCGAACCTCAGTCGGTACGTGCTCGCGCAAGTACTCCATGCCGTTAAAGAACAACAACACCGCATCTAACGCGCTGATACCCTTCTCTGGGGCAATCGCCGCGTGAGCAGACTTGCCGTGGAACTTGATATTAACGAGATTTAGCGCCAAAGACTTGCCGTCTACCGTGGTCGTATCGCTGCCATGCATCATGAAAGCGAGATCTAAATCGTCAAACACGCCTTCACGAGCCATAACAAGCTTGCCGCTCGCCGTTTCCTCTGCAGGCGTACCGTACACAACCAACGTGCAAGGTACTTGCAACGTGCGTTTCAAAGCGATTGCCGCCGTGCAAATAGATGGACCTTGCAAATTATGACCACATGCGTGCCCCAAGCCTTCAAGGGCATCGTACTCGCAAAGCAAGCCGATCTTAGGACCTCCACCGTTTACATAGTATACCGCTCTAAACGCAGTCTTAAGACCACTCACCTCGCGGTCAACGGTGAACCCTTCCTTCTCTAATAAATTCGTCAATAACTCATGAGCTTTAAACTCTTCATTTCCGAGCTCAGGATGATCGAAAATGAAATCATTTAACTCCTTCATGGGCTTTCTTAATGCTTCAATCTCTTGTAAAAGCTGACTCATTTCTACCTCCAACATACACACTTAAAAATCCTAAATTCATACAACTATAAATACAAATCTTATGAGAATTGTATCTAATAACACAAGTCGTACCCGTACTTAATACATTTTAACGCACTTATATTTGTTCCGCATAATGGAACGTTATTCCATATACTGAGCAAAAAAAATAAATTTATAAGGTCGCCCCCATGTGTTTGGAAATAGTTTGACCTAATACGATCATCACCGATAAATACTCATTGACACGCTCTTCTGTGTAGTCCCCTATAGGACCAGAAATAGTCATCACCGCCTCTAACTTATTGCCAAAGGAAAAGATAGGAACTGCGATGGACGCCGCATCAGGCACACGATTGCCTCGAGTCACCACATACCCATCATGACGAATTTGGGAGCTTTCATCAGCACTCATATCCGTATCCTTGAAGTCCGCTAGATAGGCACCAAAGATCTTGCCAGCCGCCCCTTTAAAGATAGGATAAACCGTGCCGATTTTGATATCGTTCCGCAACGGCTTGTCCGCCGCAACGCGCTCGATACAGATGCGATAATCGCCCTGTGCCAAGAATAAATTCACGGACTGCTGCAACTGATCGCGGATAGCCACCATGTATGGCTGTGCAATGGCACGCACATCCAAAGATGTAAGAAAGGACTTTGCCATCGGCAAAATGCCCCAAGACAAATGATACTTCTTGGCCCTATTGAACTCAACCCAATGATGCGCCTCAAAGGTCTTGAGCAACCGATGGACAGTGGCCTTGGGCAACGCCGTCGCATTCGCCAATTCGGTCACACCCAGCGGGCCTGCCTCTAATAACTTGAGTATCTCTATACCACGCTCTATTGATTGAACCATATTCATATCCAAAGAAACATACTAGATTATTACCGTTTAATACGTTTCTATACTCTACTAAAACTAATGATAAATTTAACAATATACATAATCCCTTAGATCACTTTTGATGCCTCTGAAAGACATAAAGTGCATCTAAGTCATTACAAACATAACAATAACACATTCATGAAAAATTTAAAAATGACTATGTTGCATAAGTCGTAGTTTCACTACCACAAAAAGAACCATTAACACAATCCACCGTATTGTGTTAATGGTTCTTTTAATATAACTAAAATTTTATAGAAAGATTGCATTATAGCCAAGCTTTAAGTATTATCCCTACAACAGAATTAAAACTCATGTGTTTCTCCAAGCTTAGCAACAAACACTTATTCTCCTAATAGCCGTTCTACTAAATCGATCCAAATAGAAACACCATTTTCTAAGGCACTTGTATCAAAACTCATGTCAGGATGATGCAAACCTGGCCGCAAATTACACCCAAGCCCAAAGAAACCTGCTTTTAAGCTTGGCTTTTCCACAGTGTAAAAGAAGAAATCTTCACCACCTGGTGTGTAAATTGGATCAATACAGTTGCTTTCACCAAGAATAGAAGATATAGAGTCAGCTAATAGAGCCGTTGCCTCATCATTTAACTCAGCCGCAGGAATACGGAAAGAATCCAAAACCTCAACAGTCGCACCGATAGAAGCAGCTGCCCCTTCAATAGCTGGTAAAAACTTAGCACAAAGCTCATCCATCGTTTTATTATATTGTGCACGTAAATCCCATGTAACAACCGCTTTCGCTGGAATCGCATTCGTTACGCCAGAGTCACAAAGAAAACGAGTCGCCTTAACACTATAATTATCAGTTGGTTTTAAATGGATAGCATTAACTGCATTAACCGCTTGAACCGCTGCATCCAAAGCATTAATCCCTAAATGAGGGCGGGCACCATGAGCTGGCTTGCCATGAAAAGCAATGACCATACGGCAAGAGGATGCATAATGAATCGCAGGGCTAGCCTGCCCATTTTCTGCTTCTTCAAATGGACGTACATGCGCACCAAAGATGTATTCTACATCATCAATAGCTCCACCCCTAATCATACTAGTCGCACCAGAACCTAGCTCTTCCGCGGGTTGGAATAAAATCTTTAACTTACCTCGTTTTACTAATTGCTTTTCTTTAATAATTTGAGCCGCAGCCAACAACATTGACATATGTCCATCATGACCACAAGTATGACGAGATACATGTTTACCATCGATAATATGACCAAGCGCATCCATGTCGGCACGAAGCGCTACCACAGGACCAGGTCTACCGCTATCATAGATACCGATGATACCCGTTTCTCCGCCCACATTACGTGTTACATCGTAGCCGTAACTTTTCATTTTTTCTGCTAAAAATGCGGAAGTCTTGAGTTCTTGAAAACCTTCTTCAGGAATTGTATGTAAATAATTATAGAAATTTAATACTTCACTCATCGCCAACACCTCTTTCTATAGAATAGCGTCTAACACATTAATTATACTACACAAATATCTGCTTTTAAATCAGTTTAAATAAAAACTTTTAATAATATATATAACTTTTATAAATGATATTCTTGCACTATTTATTATCTCTACTATATAATTATAAATCATATAACTCTATGTGTTTTATGTAGGAGGTTAAAATCATGAGTGACCCTAACAATGAGAAAAACTATACTCAATTTACTAAGAAGGTAACTGTCGGTTGCTATATTGCATTAGCTGTAGCAATCCTATTCTTCTCCGGATTACTTAACAATGTAGAAGGTTTTAAATGGCTCTCTGCTTTAGACTTTGCAACTATTTCTGGTAAATTTGGTACCATGGTTAACCCTGCAAAAAACACCTTTATTGGGGAAGGTGGCGTCAGCGCTCGCGCAGGCTTCCTCTTTGCCTTGGGCTTAACACCAACAGTTATGTTGGCATTGGGTGTACTTGAGATTTTAGAACATTACGGTGCAATCCGTGCAGCCCATAAATTAATGACTCCATTATTGAAACCTATTTTAGGTATCCCTGGATTAACTGGCCTTGCAATGATTACGGACTTACAAAGTACAGATGCAGGTGCAGCGATTACCAAAGACCTTTACGACAACAATCTAGTTAACCGTAAAGAATTAACAATCATGACGGCATGGCAGTATAGCGGTGCGGGCATGATTAACAACTACGTAGCCATTGGATCTGCTATTTTTGCGTACTTAACAGTACCAATTATCCTTCCACTCATCGTAGTATTTGTTATGAAGTTCTTCGGTGGTGCCGTATGTCGAATCGCACTTAATACAGTATTCAAGGGAGATTTCAAAGATGAGCAACAATAAAGAAACAAATAATCCATTTGATATATTTATTCGTGGTGCACGAAAAGGCTTTACGCTAGCCACTCAAAACTTATTACCAAACGTATTGATGGCATACACACTTGCCGAGCTATTACGTATCTTAGGCATCATGGCATTTTTAGGTAACCTATTTGCTCCTGCAATGGCTTTATTTGGTCTTCCAGGTGAAAGTGTAACAATCTTGTTAACAGCTTGGTTATCCTACTCTGCTGGTATCGGCGTTGCAGTTAACTTACTTTCTAACAATACGATTGATATGATACAAGTGACTATTTTGGCTCCAGCTCTACTCTTAATGGGCTCCCAAATCCAATACATGGGCCGATTACTAGGTGTAGTTGAAGTACCTAAAAAGTATTGGCCAATGCTTATGACGATCAGCGTGGTAAATGCATTGATTTCCATGGTTATCATGAAAATATTTGTATAATATCAAGACAACAGAATACTTTAGCACTAATACAATAATTGAAACAAACCAAAAGGCAGTACTAATATAAAATATAATAGTACTGCCTTTATTCTTTTAACAAGATACCGAATATCTATATCACTATTAAAATATAGAATATGTCTCATTCTCAACATTGCTTAATATGCATAATATACATATTGAATATTCATTCTACGTATGTTTTAATGAAGACAAATACCATTCGTTTATGACAAATTAAATATGTATCCTTTATTAGAAAAATTCACTATATTTACACTACATAATAGGTCTTTACTACCATGCTTATATAAATCTTAAAACGCATCATGGTAGCTTTTTTATTACGTAAAGGAGTATAGATGTATGAGTAAGGAGAAATTAGAGTTTGTTGAGCCAGTTGATACGAACACAGATAATGAGTATTCTAGGAAGCCTGTCCCGTTAGGGGCAAGGAAGTCCTGCTTTTCTCTCACTATCGTTTGGACTGGGTTTGTTTTTCTTGTTACTAGTATGATGGCTGGTGGCGGGTTAGCTGCCGGGCTGACTTTCAACGAATTACTATTAGCCATGATTCTAGGCAACATTTTCTTATGTATCATCGCAGGGCTAGTGAGTGTAATCGCCTATAAAACAGGTCTTACCTTTGCCCTTTTGACTCGATACAGCTTCGGTCAGGAAGGATCTAGAATTGCCTCTCTCTTCGTACCTATCGTCAATCTAGGTTGGTACACGATTCAAGCGGCTTTATATGGACATTTTATTGCTCAAGTTTTTAACCTTTCCTACACAGGCGAAATCATTGCTATGATGCTCAGCGCCGTTATCATGGGTATCTTTGCGGTTCTCGGTATTAAATCCCTCGCCGTATTCGGCTATATTGCGATTCCATCTATCGTATTCCTTTCACTAGGAACAGCGGCTCGCTCCGTTCAAACAATCGGTGGCTGGCAAGAACTATTTAACTATGTGCCATTGCAACCTATCGATTTACTGTCAGGCATTACCATCGTTATCGGTACATGGATTCTATCCACTGCTACATGTATCGCAGATATTATGCGTTATGGTAAAAGCAAGAAAGATGTTATTACAGCGAGCACAATCGGTCTATTGGGCGGCAATACGTTGATGATTAGCTGCGGTGCTATCGCAGGCGTTGCTATGAATGATGGGGACCTAATCAACGTACTATTAAGCTTTGGCCTCGTGTTCCCAAGCTTACTATTGTTGACTACAAACATCTTTACAACAAATGGTGCAAACCTATATTCCACATCATTGAACCTAGCCAACTCTTTCAAACTAAACAGAAATATTATGCTAGCCGTGCTCATTGCTATCTCTGCATTAGCAACAATGACACAACCATATAAAATCGACTCCCTCTTTGTATTCTTAAGTACACTAGGCATCATTGTTCCTCCACTATGCGGTATTATTTTAGCGGACTTTTACCTGGTTCATCACGGAAAATATATCGATTACAACAAAGCGACTTTCAAAAAATGGAATCTAGTTCCATGGATCACATGGGCCATCGCATTAGTCTGTGTTAAATTCATACCATTCGGATTGGCTTCGCTGAACGGGATTGTAATCGGTGCTTTACTGTACGCAGTCATTACGTATATTGTTAAACCTAATGTTGTTAGTGAAAGCAAAGGGTGATTATCATGGCAATTCATAAACTATCTGCTATACTAGGCACAATTATTATGGGCATCGGATCCTTTATCACCTGTCTAGCCACTAATGAAAGCACCATTACCCTTGGTAACGGTATGCTCGTGGTGAGCATTATTATGATGGGATTTGGATATTCGAAATGGCAGCCTTAATTAGCAATATAACAGTTCCTCATCCTCATATTATAAAAAGAGCCTTTCTCTTATAACAGCAAGTTAATAGGAAAAGGCTCTTTTTAAAGTAAAATCTTAGTAATTAAAACACTAATCATAAACCATATTATTAATAAAAGGACTTATAAAATGTTAGACAAATATTCTAAACTTACAGCTGGTATGGACTTCGACGAGGCGGCACTAATCGTAGGAAATGGTGCTAGTATATCACTCTCAAATAATTTTAATTATAATAACCTATTTTTAAAAGCTGAGGAACTAGGATACCTATCACCTGAAATTGCAAAAATCTTCTCCGAAATTGGTACCTCAAACTTCGAAGTTATTTTAAACCAACTCGATATAACACAAAAAATAAATAATCTACTTTCGCTTCCTGAAATTTTAACAGCACAACTTCCGCAAATTAATGATGTTATCTCTACATCTAGTAACCAGATAAAAACAGCATTGATAGAAACAATTAGAGGTGTCCATCCTGAATATACTGAGTTATCAATCACACAACCAGAGTCTAATGCTATATTAAAGCTTAATGAGTTTTTAAATCAATTCGACTATATTATTAATCTAAATTATGATTTATTAGTATATTATATTCTCCTTGCTGATACAAATCTTTTTATAGACTCTTTCCGAAACTCTAGCAGAAATCATCAAAACCTAACTTTTAACGAAAATGTTATAAATACACGCTATGGTGCAAAAACAAAACTTTATTATCCCCATGGAAATATTGTTCTTTGTGTAGATTCCAATGGAGAGGAGCAAAAAATCCGTTGTGATGAAGCTAATTCACTTTTACAGAAAATTCTTAGTCTTTGGGGAAGTCAACACCCCCTTTATCCACTATTTATTTGTGAAGGATCATCTACAGAAAAGCTGAATAGTATCCATAGGAATTACTATTTAAGATATGTCTATAATAATATCCTACCTGATCTACCTAACAATATTATATGTTATGGTTGGTCTCTAAGTGAAAATGATGAACATATATTAAAACAAATACTCTCCGCTTCCAAAAGCAAAAAAATATATATATCTATACATAAAGGTACCAAAGATGATACTGAATTAGAGGCAGAGTGTGCAACAATCAGAAAAAGAATAAAAAAAGTAAATAAAAAAACTGAAATTTACTTCTTTGATACCAATGATGAAGGATGCTGGCTAAACTATAATCCGGACTAAAAATAATAAAATACTTAATACAAAGGTATGCGATTATAAAACCTTTCGTATTGATTTTATAATCAATAGAGATAATAAGTTACTATTGTTATCGATATTTGAATGTAAACCTAAAAATTAGATAAAATCCTTATCATTAACTCTAAATCTTTATCTAATGGTACCTTTATAATATCAGGCATTTGCACTAAACTTAATGTCGCTCCACTAATACTAGCTAACCCAACTGATAGCAATCGCAAATAAATTCCTCTATCAATCTTTATCGAGTTTAAAGGTGTAGCATTATCCTCTTTTTCGACTTTTCCATTTTTGGCTTGTTTATAGGCTTGAGTCAAATCTAGATCTGTATTATATTCCGACACTTCAAAATTAGAAGATAATAAGGTTTCTACATCTTGAACTAGTAAAAATTCAAGTGCATTAACAAAAATACAAAATTGATTCCACTCTAATTTTTCTTCGATATACCATTTAAATAGTATCCCCATCCATTCAGCCTTTTTATCTTCATTGAATGAGTCAATTTTAATCAAAAGCCATTTTATATGTTCTAATCGTACCTCATCATTGTTAAAATATTTTTTCTTATACAATTTTCTGAAAGATAAAACATCCTTCTCATCATTTGAAGTAACAGCCTTAATAAATCGATCTAATTTTATTAAAAAAATCTCATTCGGTATATCTTTTATGCATTTAGCTGTTTCTTTAATAGAGCTTAAGATTGGAATGCCACCAGTCGCAGCCAAATCAAAAATACAAAGAGCTAAATCAATTATTTTTTCAGCTTTATTATCACTCAATTTATCTTCTCCCCATACCACATATCTTCATCCAATATAAATTATTCACCTTCATTGGCCGCATATTATAAAGTATTGGATACGTTTTCTTAATCTATATAACATTATTAGAACTAGAACTTAAGACCTGTATTGCACTTTTTAAATCATGAACTAAACAGTCTAAATTGAATTTCATAATCGCTCCATATTTTTCTTTTTCTATCTTGCTTTTAACTATTACAAGTATTTCTTCTAAATATGGTTTATCAGCCTCCAAAAATTGGCCGATATTAACTATCTGCAAATACACTGTTCGAATTATGCCTCGAAAAGAGTCTATGTCACATTCACTTGCACTCATAAAATATCCTTTTAACTCATCTATTGTGCCTAGATATTTAGCGAATTCTTTGGCATTATAATACTCATTTATATTAACATGTATATATTTTAATAGCTCCATATTTGACATATGATTGCTAGATAAATACTTAAATAGATTTAATTTTTCCAACCGATTCCTATAATTCTCATCAGCAATTTTAACTAAAGGATTAATAAGATCTTCATATGTTTTATAAACACTATCTTCTTTATTTTGTTGTAACAGTATATCTCTGGTTATTTCATTATCACTATAAAATGCTATTTTAATGTCCTCAACAAAGCTTTCAAAATCATATTGTAACGTTGTATAGTGCTTTATCGATGCAACACACCATAAAATTTGTCTAAGCATTGAGGTTTTATATTTATAATTTTTTACTTCATCCTTTAATTGATTTAACCATTCGCAAACTTGCTCATCACAATATTGAGTCCACTCTACTAAATGATTAAATGCCAAAAAAGTATCTTCATATAGCTTTAATTCATTTTCATAAGCGTTTCTTAACAACTGATTATCTAAATATGAACTATTAATATAAATATCTATAAATTTAAACCCCCATATTATGTTCTCAGGAGTATCGTGACCATCTACCCAAGAAATAAATCCAAAATCATCGTTTCTCCAATCAATCTCTACTTTAGAATTAACTTTATATTGTACAGCTCTTAAAACAATATATTTTAAAAATTTATTATACAATTCGCTATGTTCTAGAAAGGACTTATCCTCCATGTTATGAATTGCCTCCAATAAATTAACTAGAATGGCTAACACAAATTTTAGAGTCCTAATATTATTAGGTTGTTGTCTACGAATTTCCTCTAATATAATTTCTTTATTACTTGATATATATTCTCTAATATCATTTTTCTTATATTTATTTACTAGCTCATCAAAAATATTAGATATTTTATAAGAAAATTCAAGGGTGCAATAAACAGCCTTCTCTTTCTCAACTTTATATTTATCAGTTTCTATATCTTTCTCTAATAGTTTATTCTCATTTGCTACAGTAATTACAGGAATACCTCTATTCTCTGTCAACTTATTAATAAAGCCCCATAACTCAGTAGCAGAAAGCTCACAACGCTCAATATCATCAAATACAAAAATACATTTCTCCAATTGTACAAGATCACTCTTATGTATTAATTCGGCTAAATTTATCTTTACTGGTACTCCAATAACACTCGTATCAATTGTACTAGAAACCGAATTAAATAATCGTTCACAAATATTTTTTGTTTTCTGTGCTTTATTAGACTCTCCTAAATATTGATTAATAAAAATTTTGTCGTAAAACGAAGTTTTAAAGTCAACTAAATTATTAATCCCATATAAGGAGAATACTATATAGTTTTTATTATCTAAAATGCCATTTTTTCGCAAATATTCTTTTACACTATTTTTTACAAAATAACTTTTACCACATCCCCATTCGCCATTAATCATCAAGGCTTGGTTAATGCCACGATTCTGAATATAATCCTTAATTACTGATAATATTTGTTGATCATTCATAGGTCTCTCCAAAAATCATAATGCTATAAATAAAAGCTCTACATAAGTATAAACTTTTATTGTAGAGCTTTTTATAATAATTAATTTTCCCAAAATATCTTATTGAGCCAGAGATTCTCTATATTCTTCTGCAGCCGCATCATAAGTCCATTGTACAGTTGCATTATGATGTTCTGTCACAACTTTTTCAATTTTATCAAGCGGAATAGAGAAAAATTCTTTTCTATGATTTACTTTATTTACCTCATATTCTCTAAAGGTATTATGTAAAATAGATTCTAATGTAGGTGCATCATCTGAAAAAATTAATGCATGAACATCAAATTCAAATGGCACAGATGCACTACTTAACTCCTTAATTCTATCCATAGGTTCCAAACGTCTAGTCATACCAATTTTAAAAATATTTTCCCCAAATGAACCAATATTAGAGATAATATAAACAAAACCAGCACGTGTATTCTTTTCTCGATTTAATACATCAGATTTAACAGTTTCAAGCTCAGAAAGTTTTTCTTCACATTCTTTAATCTTATCAATGTATAAGGTCTTTTCTACTTCATTATCAGTCTTTTGTAAGTATTTCATTAGCTTAGAAATTTCATTTTTAAATTGAGTTTCATCTTTCTCAATTTTTGCTTTTTCACGTTCAATTTCACGACGGACTTTTTCTTCTTCTTTTAATTGTTCTTGTATAATTCTCTTTTGTTCTCGCTCATCCTCTAACTTTTCTTGATATGCGTGAGCTGTAATTAATTGTTGTAACTTATTTTCAAGAAAATCTTTTGTAATTTGTACTCCATCAGATTTATAAATTTTATTTAGAGTTTCATAGGATCTTAGGATTTTATTCCTCATAGTATCAATATTTTTAAGTGTAACATTCAATATAGCTAAATCACATTCAGCATTAAATGAACGTAAAATCTGACGTATTTGATTATTTACAAACTTTTTATCATCGTTAATAAGCGCATCTACAGCTGTATTATTTTTTACTAATTCAGCTTCTTCTAACTTATATTTAGATAATATATTTTTTAGTTCCTGAGATGTAGCAAGTTCAAGTCCTTCCGTATCTATATTAACTACTGTTACTAAAGGCTCTAGATTTTCAACCTCTAGCTTTTTATTTTTTAGTTCCTTTTTAACTTTTGATATTTCAGAGGACAACTGATTAAGCTCAGTACTCTTTTCACTAATACGTGCTTCAATATCATGCTCTATTTTGGCCTTTTCTCTTTCAATAGTCTCTTCCAATGTAGCCAATTTTGATTGATTAGCTTCTATATTCTGAATAAGAGTTTGATTCAAAATATGCTCTTTGTAAATTTCATTTTCAACCATCGCCCATCGATGATATCTAGCAAGTAACAATATTGCAACCCCAATAAGCATAATCGGCCAAACTACACTAATGGCAGCCATTAAGAAAACAGCAATATCTCCTACAATAAATCTTTTTTCTCCATTATTATCCATAATATTTCCCCCAAAATACCAATAAATAATACAAAATTGTAGATAAGAAGTAATCCCTGCATCAATATAATTTTATGTATATTATATCACAAATTATGCAAATAATGAAAAATACATGAAAATAGAGCCACCTTATATAAGGTAGCTCTATTGAGGTGCCATATGTAACTTATTTTCAATAATTCATCTGCTCCCGCAGTTCTATTTATTTTCTTATACGCCTATCCTCCTTTTCCAGATTTCTCTCCACCCTCCTATTTCTACTTTCACCGTCCAACGAGTTATCTCGTTAGGTCTCTCCAGGCGATAAATAGTTCGGCCACGACTTGAGGGTTTTGGCTGAGTTTGATGCGGGCTAGCATTTTTCTCACATAGTTGCAGTGTTCTAGCATCGCTTCGTTCAGTTTGTGTTTGACATGACGAGGGGATTGGTACACCAAGATGGGTGCAAAGTCCGCCACATGAATATAGCTCGTATCGGGTTCTGGACCTTCCGTAACGATATATTCATAGGGTATAGCCACGTTAAAGAGGCCGTACACCACGTCCTTGCCGATAGGGCGGCGACATTTAATATGAGCAAAGGTTAGATGCGGACCATAGGTCTTAGGCGCGGTATAGCTGCTCCGTCGACCATCGCTAGTCATGATATAATTGGGTCTCAGCCCTTCCTACATCGCTAGCTCTCGCGTAATCGTGCGCATCGGCAGATGAACCATTTCTTCGCGACCATCCACAAAATAACACTTCGTACTGTCCCCACCACTAGGTTGATAGGTAGGAATAAAACAAACAATGTGATTCTTTGGATTCGTATAGATCAAATCCAAATCTTCTCCCTTAGATAGCCGAGCGGCCATCAAATCTGTTAGTTTCTCATCTATTGCCATGGAATCCTCTCCAATCTAATCAGGAACATTCCTTTCAACAATACAATGAACACGTGTTCTGTGAAAGCAGATTAGCATGCTTTAATCTGCTGCTGACTTAATTGTATATCAGCCTGTATAATTTGTAAATATATATACAAAACTATAGAAATTTACGTATATTTAATGACTTTATGATCTTGTAAAAGTTATATATACCTTGATGTGTCATTATTTTCTCATTTAAATTGAGAATTGCATATTTTATGTATATTTGTTAATCGAGATTAAAAGAAATATGCAATATATAGGATATAAATAAGAAATTAAATTATAATAACTAATGTACACGCACGTCCTTAAAGTCCGTACTCAAATACCTGCGCAGCTTCCGAATGGCTCGTTCGTGGCGCCGTTGGATGGCTTGGCGGCTGCAGTTCAGTTCTTCACTAACCGACACCAAACTTTGGCACTCACCGTAGACACGGCGCAGTAGGTCTCGTTGATCAGGAGATAGTCTGCCTAAGGCCCACACGAGGCGTGCTCGCAGTCTATGCTCTTCATCGGCACTCATCACCATATCCGCCACATTCTCACCAGATGCGAAGATATCCATGCCAAAGGCGACTTCTCCATCATCGGTGGTGCGATCTGGGATGTGAATTTCACGGCGATAACGCAATCGCTCACGTTTCCAGTACCGCATGTAACCGTACATGATGCCAGCTTTCACAAAACCTGGGAACGGTACGGCCCCGTTCAAATCAAAGCTATAAATCGATTCTATGAGGATGGCCCAGAGATAGCTCTCTACGTCCTCGCGGAACTCGCGGTTTCCCATGCGATTCGTATAGTGCAAGATGAGCGGTCGATACCTGCGACAGAGCTCGATTTGTGCCGCATCATGGCGAAGCTCATCAACGGACCACGGCTGATATCCTACCGTCTGAATCCGCATATTCGGCTTTTGACAGATGGATACAAGGCTCTTATCCGACAAGGACGATAAGACCTGATGCCCACAGACGAGGGTCTGTAATTTCAATTCCTCTGGAATACTTTCCCTAGACTCATTAGCTTTCGATAGTAAAGAATGAGATGGTAATGCCTGTGTTTCTAACGTTTCTGACTGATAGTTGTCACCTTGTAAGTTTGCAGTTTTAATACATATTTTTTGTACTAAAGGTTCTTCGTTTGTGTATAACATAAATCCCCTTTCCTGCCATGGCATAGCGCTTATGTACACAATACCGCGGAAAGAGTGTTTTGACAAATCAGCAATTCCTTGGAATTTCCCTATATTCTGTTATATTTGAGTCCTAATTTCCATCCATAGTACAACATAAGTATGTAATCCAAAGGGTAATTGCTGAAAATAGATAATTACCAAAAATGACACCACATACATAATGTGGTGTCATTTTTTAGAGGAAATATATACTATCATTGAGTAATAGTATTCAATCTTTAGATAGTAGTATTCAATCTGAAATTGTCTGATTAAATCGCAATACACGCGGCTTGGACAAAGTCCTTTAGCTGCGGTTTTACATGATTATAATATACATCAGCGCCATAGCCCCGCACGATATCGCCCCAGTATTTATATACATAGCGGTACCAGAAATGGAACATACTATTCGTGAAATGGTAATCCGCGTACTTCGCGTTCCCACGGTTACTTGCCTGAATACGACCTACGAGCCCCATAGACATGAGATCGTTCAAACGAGATGTAAAGGTACCACTTTTAATTTGGCTTTCTTGTAAAAGCTCCACGTAGTACGGTCTTTCCAAGCTAGCAAGGCCCGTTAAAATGGCATTGGCTCCGGTTATATTTTTCATATCTCGATGCAAAATATATTGTGTTTCTTCAAAGAGAGCTCCCGTTACTGAGAAGAACAAGTTAATAATATTCGTATCGATGCTTTCACCATTATCAAAGTATTGCACATAGGCAGGTAACCCACCGGTTACGGCAAAGACGGTGCGCAAATCATCCTTTGCATAGTGAAGTCCCAAGGATTTCATATCAACTAAGGAAAATGGTTTCACCTCAAGATATTCGGACACGAAAGGCCCAATGAGGCTGCGATCGCCAATGATGCGGCCATCGAGCTGTTCCAGACCATTAGCCATCAATATGATGTTCAAACGGCTCGTATCTTTATAGGTATCTAATAAATCGCGCAAGTGAATGGGAAACTGAGGAACTGCTTCCACCAAGGATGGATAATCGTCAATCACCACAGTCTGAGGTGTTTTCACACTGCTTTCAAAAAGTCTCACAAAAGCCTGCTGCAAACTCTCTACAGGCTCGAATGTATCTTGAGCATTAGCAGGAACAAAACGTGCCTCAAGAGCTCTATTTATATCAGCCACATGGACTGATTCATTGGCCATGCGCCCCGCCAAATATATCGCCTTATGACGGCGTACAAGTTGCGAAGCCACATAGGATTTACCACTGCGATGAGGACCATATACAACACATAAACTCATTTGGCCCATTGCAATTCGGGACTGGATACGCTCTATAATTTCAGCACGTCCCACAAAATTCATATACTCACCTCCAACTATTTACGGAAATTATTATATCATAATTTTAAATCATTATTAAACTTTTTTTCATATAGTTAACATAGCTTTTTATTATGTTAATTTTTTTACGCATCAAATCAGAGCTTTTATGCGATACGTATTGCCTTATCATCATAAAAGTCCTTATGATTACTTTATTTTCATATACCTTTGATATCAACATATCCTATAAGGCATGGTTATATAAGTTATACATTATAAGCTATACATATTAAACTATAAATTTTAATCTATATAGTTTAATCCATATATTTTAAAAATGACGTGCTAACCAAAAGGTATAGCACGTCATTTGCATGTTAAGTATATTAAATTGTTACTGAATTTCTTATACTAAGTTTCTTAATAGTAAATATCTAACTTGTAAATATCTAATTCGTAAATTCCTGATTACAAAATCTGATATTCCTAAATATCTTATGGATCCATTTGCGTTTGCATTTTCATCAATAAGATGCGCTTAACCGATTCGTTAAGGCGCTCGGTCGTAATCGTTCCATCCGCCACCGCTTGCGTCAGCGCACGATGGACTTCATCGATATGAATCGTATCCGCATCAACAAGAATGAGGTCACTGCCCGCCAAAATGGAGGCCACAGCGTAATCGCCTATCTTTTGATTGGATTGCAACGCACCCACATCGATACGGTCCGTCATCACGATACCCTTATAACCGAGCTCCTTGCGAAGCCAACCGTCTATAATCGGCTTAGAGGAACTCGCCAAGTGTTCATTATCGATAGCAGGAATCTGGATGTGACTTATCACAAGCATATAGCTATTCGCCGTCGTCTGCGCGATGAGCCGTTTAAAGACAGCTACATCATTATTGCTGAGATACGCTTTCGCCTCATTAGCTGATCCAAAGGATGCATCCCCTAAGGTCACCGCCGGAAAGTAGTTATAAGCGGACCACATATGATTAATTTGGTAACGCTCCACCATGGCAAGGTTTATATGACCTGCCCACGTGGGGTCCGATGTATAGGACATATTCGGTACACCAAGGTTAGCATTAGGCCCAATAACCAAGTTAAAACCCATATCCCGCATTTCAATAGCAGATCGCGTGGCCAAGTTAATGATACGATCCATAGGCAATTGCCCCCACCGATTGGGTTTCGGCAACCGCAAGAAACTTTCATTCCCATGCAATATGCGATCACGATGCACCGCAATATAGGGTGTCACCATGCTAGAGGTTATCGCCGTTTGCATAATATCGCTGGTGAAAGTTTTCACTTGGTTCTTATTAATAAGATTTTCATTCGTTAGCATCACGCCACTGACACGGTATTTTCGAATCACATCCTTTTGGGATTGTCCTATCGTACTACCATGAAGGCTGATCATCATCAGCTGCCCCACCTTATCCTCTTGAGACATGGCCGCAATCCAAGTGTCCACCTTTTCAGACACGGGTTTATTGGACTCCAGGACGGCACGGTACGATACGGTTCGTACCGTTTCTTGTTCTGCCTGACTCTCATGTTGGCATCCAGTTGTACCAACGACAGCAACTAGTAAGGCAAGGCCACTCAGGACCCGCCGAAAAAACTGGTTCATCTCTCCTAAAAGCTCCTTAATGCTTACGCAATATTATGAATATTATGGGCTTTCTATGTTGCTCTCCCAATGCAACACCCATAAGTCCCCTCTTGATCCGTACAGTATATTTTTATATTATACACTAAATGATTCATCTTTTCCTCATAATAAAATAATTTTTTTATACTGGATTATTATAATAAAGTTATACAGTAAAAATATGTGAATTTTGAATAATTATATAAAAAAATCCTACGAATCGTTTAAAAAGTGACCGCACTGTAACAAAAGGCTACGTGAGTATCAAGTCACTCATGACCCGTAGGATTTTCTATTTTATGTTGTTGTACCCTAAATAGCTAACGCTACTATATGTTTACTTGCACCATATTTAAGCAATCGACTATCATTAGCCTTTGAATTTAGGGGATGTTGGGCATGTTTCAGGTGTTACGTCTTTACGAGTACCAAGAACCGTGCTGCGGTCTGTGTAGTGTGTGTGTAAAAGTTCGTGTGCCTTATGGCCCAATGGTTCACCCAAGAAGTCTTTGTACAACGCTTGAATTTCAGGATTTTCATAGGACGCAACCCATTTGTAGTTTTCGTCAGCTTCGTAAAGACCGCCGATACGAGCTTCCTTAGTTTTCACCGCTTGAGGCAATTTAGTGCGCGGTTGACCGCCGCCACCGATACACCCACCAGGACAAGCCATAACTTCGATGAAATCGTAATGTTTACCGTTTTCTTTTAATGCATTCAAGAAGTCCCGTGTGTTTTTACCACCGTGAACAACGGCAACGGACAATGTTACGTCATCACCCAATTGAACAGTTGCCTCTTTTACGCCTTCCATACCGCGAACGTCCTCGAGGTGAGTCAACGCATATGGAGGTGGCTCTTTATCAGTGATGAGCTTGTAAGCCGTACGCATCGCCGCTTCCATAACACCACCTGTGTTACCGAAGATGATGGATGCGCCAGTTTCCATGCCGATTAAGTCGTCGAATTGAGATTCTTCTACTGTGTTGAAGTCAATATGTTCCTCTTGAATCCAACGAATAAACTCACGAGTTGTGATGGAAATATCTGTGTCCATGCCAAGGGATTCGTCATTGTGGTAACGAGCCGCTGCATTTTCTTCTTCCCGTTTCGTTTCTGCTTTTTTAGCCGTACAAGGGTTTACAGATACGGATACGATCTTACGAGGATCAATGCCTTTTTTCTCTGCAAAGTACGTTTTAATCATAGCCGCTTCCATAGCGATACAAGAACGTGTGGAAGACAAGTTAGGAATCAATTCAGGGAAATAGATTTCCGCAAAGCGTACCCACGCTGGGCAACAGCTTGTAAACTGAGGTATTTGACCGCCATTTTTAAGGCGTTCCACAAGCTCGGATGCTTCCTCCATGATGGTTAAGTCCGCACCAAAGTTAGTATCTACTACATAGTCTGCACCAAGTTTACGCAAGGCACCGACCATTTTGCCTTCCAAGAATGTACCTGGTTCATAACCAAAGCCTTCACCGATGGATACACGAACTGCTGGAGCTGTTTGGATAACGACGATTTTCTCAGGATCAGCAAGGGCTGCTTTTACCTTTTCAAGCTCGGATTTAGCATGCATGGAGTCGAATGGGCATGCTGCCGCACATTGACCGCAATGGATACATACAGGCACATCGCCGTTTGCATCAAGGTCGTAGTAATCAAGTACGCTCATTACATCCGCACAAGCGCGACGGCATAACGTACAGTTTTTACACTTGGAAATGTCGTGATAAATGGATGGATTGTCGAGTGCAATCGGCACGCGTTTATCGATAAATTCGTATTGAGACATGAGGACCTCCTCTAACAAACTATAACCACCAAACCTATTGGGGCGAAATATGCCAAACTACGGAGCACTGCGCCCAAGCCATACTTCTGCATCTTACCTATAGTATACGATATGGTGAAAGTTTATACTATGTAGAATTGTTACACTTTTGCACAAAATCTCCGAAAAAGTGTAATATAAATCACATTTTAACATAGAAAGATGAATAATTCATCTATCTTAAGGGCATTAACTAATGTGCCTTAATAAGTGACTTACTTATTAGCACTATAAAAACTAATGGCTTAATTGTTAATACTATAAGAGCTAAAACAAAATTATATTATACATAAAAAAACGCACGCTCTTTAAAAGAACGTGCGCCAGTGAAGCTTTCACAAAATCATTCAATCTAGACAAGCCGGTACTAAGCAATAGTGTACTCGTCTGTAGGATTCAATTATTTACCGCCCCAAATAAGTTGGAATACAGCGTACGCAGGCGTACCTGGCTCAACTTTACGGCTATTTTTATTAACTTGTTCCTCTTTCACAACATAACCTTGTGGGTTATAAAGAGTCACCTTAAGATCCTTAACTTCCCGTTTTTTATGATTAAACTCTTCAGTCACAATGTAATGGTAACCTTCATAGTCCATAGCTTTAATATCCATTACCGCTTTTTTATCATCTTTTTTAACGGAATCATTGTCGATAGACCAAGTAACACCATTGCTATCTGTGCCTACTGTATACCAATTAGCCGCATCAACACTACCAATACCGCCGATTAATAATGCGCCTGCTGCCAAAACAGCTGCCAATGTTTTTTTCATATTAATACCTCTCAAAGAAAATATAAAAATATACAAACTAGTATATAAGGAAAAACTAAATGTTATATGAAAACTATCTCTATCAACCCACAACATGGTAATTCATCTTCTCTTAATTTCGAAAGAAGCGATAGAAATTCGGCATAAGTTGAGTAACTAACTCTGTCGGTTCATATAGAACAAACTTCTTCACTTTTCTTGCTTTCAATAACTTTGCGTCTTTTAAAATTTGTAAGTGTCTCGATACGCTTGATTCAGTCATTAATAAAATTTGCGCTAAAGACTGTGTCGTACTTGGTTTTTCCAAAACATAATTCATAATTTGCAACCGCACTGAATCGCTCAAGGCTTTAAAAATAGTAACTAATCCCTCCGGTGTGGAGTTATAATAACTTGGTTGCTCCGCAATATCATAAGTAATAGCAATTCCTTGATTAAAAGATTCAACAAACAGATGCGGCCAAATAAAATAACTTGGTAACAACATAATAGAGTCACTGTCCTTTAAATAAACCTCTTGATTAAAAGGTTTAATAATAGCTAAAGCTCCTTTTTCCCAATGGATTCGATCAATTTGTAAATGATTAAACATCTCTATAAAACCTTTTTCCCTCAAAAATGAAGATTGCTTTTGTATTTCAATTAAAAGCTTTTGCTCAATTGATTTTTCTTTCCAAGTATCATCAAAAATTGATTTTCTATACCAATCAATAAAAGAAAAAAGTCTCCTATAAACACTTGTAGCATTTCGCTTCAAATCTTTAAGCAATTGATCATTTTCATTTAAAGAAAAATCTTTCCACTCTAGTCCTTTTGCTAATGTTGGAATAAAGGCATTTTCTCTATCATCTATTATTCTCTCCAAATACTCAATTAATTGAATAGTCGGATAATTAACCAGAAATTTCTTTAAATTTTGTATTTCCTCTTCAATCGTTGTCATATGATAACGAAAATTACAAAGTAAAATAGGAGAGACCCCCAGTTCATAAAAAAGTTGGAAATAATGAAGATTCTCATAAAATTCTTCAGTAAGTTTATCTTGTATCTCAATCACCCAATCAATATTAGTTCCATGATGGCGCGGATTTAAAAGCACATGTAAACTTCTAAAAAGTTCATTTAAAGGGGAATACACAAATTGTATTCTTTGTATTAACGTTTCATTTGTTTCCAAAGCATAATCGCTAAACCGAATTGTAATAGACATAAACATCCTCCTAAACGATTCGATATTTTTTGAATCGTTTGATTATAGACTTTAGACTTATTATATTATACTTAATAGTTTTAAAGAAAAGGAGAAATCTTTATGAATAAACAATTGCAAGATCTACTCATAACAATTGTTGCAGGTATGGGAATGTTATTATCCACTCTCGATACAGGAATTATCAATATAGCATTACCCTTTTTAAAAGAACAATTTCAAACTTCAACTGATATTGCAGCCTTCACAATAACCGGTTATACTTTAGCTTTAGCTATCTCTATCCTACCTTTAGGCGTATTAAGCGATAAATTTGGAAAATTAAAAATTTCGTATTTAGGATTCGTGCTTTTTGGTCTAAGTTCTTTATTTTGTGGCTTAATTAACAATATCAGTTTATTAATTATTGGACGAATTTTTCAAGGCATAGGAGCGGCTGCTTTACAAGCTACTTCTGCCGCACTAATTACAACTTTAGTTTCTGAAAAACGTAAAAATAGCTCTATTGGTATCCTCGGAATTATGATTGGTTTAGGCCCTATTCTAGGGCCCTCTTTAGGCGGGATCATACTTTCGTTAAGTTTCTGGCAACTTATTTTTTTGATAAATATTCCTTTTGTAATTCTCGGAATTGCATGTAATAATTTCCTTCTCAATAAACTCTCCGAAAAAAACAACAACCGACAATTAGATATGCTTGGAATTACTATAAACACTCTCATGTTAGTTTCTCTCTTATTAGGATTATCTTTATTAAACAAATCACATCTATTTGTAGTTGGTATAATCCTGATACTATCTAGCTTGTTGCTCGGAATTATATTTTACTATGTGGAACTTAATAACAAACACGCACTTATCGATATCAAAGGATTAAAAAATAATCCTCAAGTAATCTCTTACCTTTTTCAAACAGTTACTTTTGGCTTTGCCTCTGCAATGATCTTTTTACTTCCCCCCTTCATTTTTGAACAATCATATCATCTAGAAGTGGGGCAAACTGGATTTCTTGTTCTAGGAGCTCCTACAGGGCTGGTGCTTTTTTCAAGAATATCCAGTAAAATCAATAACGGCAATAAAAATAAGCTATTTAGCCATATTGGTCTAAGTATTATTATCATATCCTTGATTTTTCTCTTACTGATCAATCCTAACTGGCCTTATCAACTCTTAACATTAGGATTATTCATCTACGGTATTGGTGGAGGATACTTTCAACCTGCTAATATTGCCAGTATTATGCAAGCCAGTCCTATGGAAATCCAAGGAAGTACAGGAGCTTTGCAACGAATGCTGCAAAATGTTGCGATTTCAATCGGTTCAGCTATTGGTGCAACTTGCTTAAATATCTGGTCAAATGATTTATTATTAGCAACTCGAATTGGATGGGGAATTACACTAATTCTGGTTATTATAAGTTTAAAAGAAGTATTTAAATTTTCCCATCATAATAGTTAATACAATCTAATCCAGAGGCTGTAATTAAAACTAAGTTTTAATTACAGCCTCTTTGTCATATCTATTCAATAACATACCTACCTAAAACAAAAACACACTCACCTTGGAATATTCTCTCTGTATGAAAAAATGAATCTGACACGATTGAATATGGATATTCGCCCTGTAAAAGTACTAATGATATAGAAAACCTCGAACTACTCTGAAAACGACTTAGGTCACTTTTTCTCCCTAGGAAGTCTAGCAAGGCCCCTTATGGGATTAAATAATCCAACGGATTTGAAAGCGGATATTCGCCCTGTAAGAGTACTAATAATATAGAAAGCCCCGAACTATTCTGAAACCGACTTAGGTCACTATGGAGGCTTTCAGGATAGTTCGGGGCTACTTATACGTTCTGAGTATCTAAATAGACAGAGCGAATATCAGCTTCTATTAAATTGTTGGATTATTTACCCCATAGGGCCTGCATAACTTCCGCCCCCATGGTATCCGGTTCAATTTTCGTAGGTTTTTGTGCTTGTTTACTGGATAGCAATGCTATACCAGCATTGCTATATACTGTTGTATCAAGTTCTGTCCATGTTTTTTCTTTGCGATCGATCCTTACTGTGTAGATATATGTAAAGCCTTCAACATTGTTGATTTTAACAAGTACTGTAGCCGCATCATCTGTTTTATATACAGAAGAGTTGTCAATAAACCATGCCGCATCGTCAGCATCAGCATCGATATAGTACCAGTCAGCAGCACTAGCTTGACCAAAGCCACCTACAAAGAAAACCCCTGCTGCAAACATAGCAGCTAACCATTTTTTCATTTTTAAACTCCTCAACACTAGAGGCGACCATCTTAGATGGTCGCCCATGGTTACTTAATAGTCATATAGTGTTTTATATTATTCTACTTCTTCTTCGATTTCAGCGCCTGGAATAACAGCAATACTAGCTACCTTATCACCTTCGTCGAGGTTTTGTGTTTTCACACCAGAAATAGCTTTGCCCTTCTTCACAGCGATGTCATTCATATTGAAGCGGATGATTTTGCCTTGCTCAGAGATAAGCATGACTTCGTCATCGTTATGAACAACCTCTACGGCTACTACATCGCCGGTTTTGTTAGTAATCTTGAAGTTCTTAGAGCCTTTACCACCGCGTTTTTGCAATGTATAAGCTTCCGCATCATTGCGTTTACCAAAACCTTCTTCAGAGATAGTAAACACTTGTGCTTCACTTTCATCAGTATTAAGAACACCAGCGCCTACAACCACGTCGCCTGCATTTAATTTAATACCGCGCACGCCGTGAGCTGCCCGTTTCATGAGGCGCACATCGTGCTCGCTGAAGCGAATAGCGATACCCAACTTAGTGCCAATCAAGATGTCTTGGTTGCCAGTCGTTACGTTAACGGAAATCAAACGATCGCCTTCGTCGAGATTAATCGCATTGAGACCAGAACGACGGATATTGCGGTATTCTTCAATAGCTGTACGTTTTACAACGCCGAACTCAGTGACCATGAATAAATTTACATCTTCATGGACCCGTTCAAGGTCGATCATAGTCGTAACGGATTCGCCTACTGCGAGTGGCAATACGTTAACCATAGCGGTACCACGAGAGTTGCGGGAGCCTGCTTCCGGCACTTCGTACGCCTTGAGGCGATATGCACGGCCTGTAGATGTGAAGAATAACAATGTATTATGAGTCCGCACATGCATAATTTGCGTTACATAATCATCTTCCTTCGTCTTCATGCCGATAACGCCAGCGCCGCCTTTATGTTGGTTGCGATATACGTTCGCGTTCATACGTTTGATGTAACCTTGTTTAGTCAAGGTAATGACCATTTCTTCGTCAGCAATGAGGTCTTCTACATCAAGATCAGACGTATCGATGGTGATTTCAGAACGACGAGGGTCGCCGTATTTTTTCTTCATATCATCGAGTTCGTCTTTGATGATTTGACGTTGACGCGCTTCGCTAGCCAAAATAGCTTTCAAATCTTCGATCAATGCCAACAATTCCTTGTATTCCTCTTCGATTTTCTCGCGTTCCAAACCTGTTAAACGGCGTAAACGCATGTCGAGGATGGCTACCGCTTGTTTCTCTGAAAGCCCAAATTTTTGCATTAATGCATTACGTGCAATTTCGTCAGTTTGGGAACTGCGGATGGTAGCGATTACTTCATCGATGTGGTCGAGGGCAATCAACAAGCCTTCCAAGATATGAGCACGCGCTTCGGCTTTGTTAAGCTCGAATTGAGTACGGCGTACGATTACATCTAGGCGATGATCTAAGTAGTAACCCAATACTTCTTTCAAATTCAATACGCGAGGATGCCCGTCCACGAGGGCTAGCATAATCACGCCGAATGTTTCTTGAAGTTGAGTGTGTTTATATAATTTGTTAAGTACGATGTCTGGTTGCACATCAGCCCGCAATTCGATAACGATGCGCATACCTTGGCGGTCAGATTCATCGCGAAGTGCTGTAATGCCATCGATGACCTTATCACGGCTCAAGTTCGCAATGGTTTCAATGACGCGAGCCTTATTCACTTGGTACGGAATCTCAGTCACTACGATTTTATGCTTGCCCTTGGACATCTCTTCGATGGTTGCACGAGCACGCATTTTAACGCTACCACGACCTGTGGAGTACGCTTTTTTGATGCCTTCTCGGCCCAAAATGAGCGCTCCAGTCGGAAAGTCTGGACCTTTAATAGCGGTCATCAATTCATCTACAGTCACATCCGGATTGTCGATGAGCATCGCCAGACCATTACATACCTCGTTAAGATTATGTGGTGGAATATTTGTCGCCATCCCTACGGCGATACCGCTGGAACCATTGATGAGAAGATTTGGAATCTTCGCAGGCAATACGGTTGGTTCTTGCAAGCTTTCATCATAGTTCGGCATGAAATCAACAGTTTCCTTGTCGATATCGGCAAGCATTTCCGTTGTAATCTTCGCCATACGTACTTCGGTATAACGCATCGCAGCGGCACTATCGCCGTCGATAGAGCCAAAGTTACCGTGGCCGTCCACCAACAGGTAACGGGTATTGAAATCCTGCGCCAAACGAACCGTCGCGTCGTAAACGGAGCTATCCCCATGTGGATGATACTTACCGAGTACGTCACCGACGATACGAGCGGATTTCTTGTACGGTTTATTTGGCGTCATGCCTGTTTCGTGCATCGCGTACAAAATACGACGATGTACTGGTTTCAAGCCATCACGCACATCTGGAAGCGCACGCATTACGATTACGGACATTGCATAATCGATGTACGCATTCTTCATTTCTTTATCAATCTGAACGGGATGAATATTCCCGTGGGACCATTGTTGGTCTGCCACAATCTCACCTCATTTTACTAACACTGATACTAATTCATCATATAATTATAGCATTTTTAAGGGTTTAACGCTATCTTTTATGTCTATTTACATACTAAATATCGGTTATATCGAGCTATCATTTTTAATGTATTATTAATGGAATATATTTCAAATTATTCTTGTTAACAGCGCAATTCCTTAAGAAAATTTTCTTCACTCGCCTGCATTTTAATAATAAAATCGTTATAACTAGAGGCATTCTTGGGGATTTTTAGACCACATTTTAGAACATAAATACCTTCTCTAGGACTAACATTATTTTCATACTTTGTTCCTTGATTTAATACTAATTTTTTACGACCTGTCTCCTCAGAGTCTGGGTATAAATAATATCCTTTTTTAGCATCAAATCTAAACATGTATGCTAACACTTGTAAGTAATCTTTTCCGCTAATATTTTTTATAGGTTTATATTTTGCATCTGCAATAATTCGATTACTTGCATCTCTACCAATAAAATCTGGATAAATCAACCCCTGTTGTCTACCCCCTGAAAATAGTTGTTCCGAACCAGACCCAGATTTATTTTTAGGATGATAAAAATCTTTACCAATTAGTAAATTAATATACTCTTCCCAAAGCCATGCACCATCAAATAATATACCATATGATATATTGTAGCCAAAACCAATTTGTCCTTTCTGATTTTGTAATATCAAAATACATAAATTCTGTAATGCTCTATATTCATGATAATATGCATGTCTAACTAGATTCTTTTTATTTTTATTAATAATGGTCTGCCTATCTTGAACTTTATACGTAAATGTAACATCTACGATTAATTGTATCTCCATTTTTACATTAGAAAGTACCATGTTACCATATGATGTATTCTTAATAAACTCAATGGTGTGTCTTACCAACTGTAACAAATAATTATCATATGAAAACGTCCTTTGCTTATATGCAATACGCCCTACAAAAGGAGTATTACATTTTATATGTCTCGCAATATCTATAGAACCTTTAATATTACTATCATTGTACTCGTTACATACATATTGTTTAAAAATACCTTTACGAATGGCTACTTTTAAAAGATAGGGAAACAAAAAGCACAAATAGTTTATAATGCTATTCTCATTATTACTATCTGTTTCCAAATTAACAACATTTGGAATATCTAGCACACGACTCAGTAAATATTGAAAAAAATAATCATGATCAATTTCACTAAACCTAGATTTTATAATTAGTCGTTCAAGTCCACAACCAAGAAACCCCATAATATTGCCAGTTTTATAGAAGCCATCTTCCATTCGAAGAATGGTTTGACTGCCTTCCACATCTTGAGATTCAGAGATTGTCTGAGGAAATAGAAATATTCCTTCTTTTTCAAGGTTTTTTAAAGTCTTATTAAGAATCTTAGCCTCTAAATTTTTAATCTTATAAAAATCTTTTTTTTCAATTTTAGAGTTATCTTTAATTCTCAGTGGATCCATTGTTTTCACCAAAATAGGCATCCTCAAACGCTTTCATTAACTCATCTTCATTATACATACCTTGAATATAATCATGTAGAAGTGGCTGTAAGTAATCAGTCCACAACTCATTATCATCAATATCTTTTAGCTTTAGAAAATATGCAGGGCCAATTTGATAGTTTTTATTTAGCCCTTCAGTTTTAATAATCTCCGTATTAAGAGCATCCATTCTCTTAATCGCATCATCTATCTTTGTTTTCTCTTCCAAAACATTTAACATATCCTCACTATCTTTTGGCGTAATTTCTATAAAACGGAATCGTCTACGCATAGCAAAATCAAAGCTGTCTACAGAACGATCTATGTCATTCATTGTCCCAATAATATACACATTTTCAGGAATATAGAATTTTACATTTAAGTTATCACGCAAATTTGCATATTGTGTCGATACAGCGCCTGATGGGCCTCTATAATTAGGATCTATAGAGAAAAATAGTTCACCAAAAATTTTGGAAATTTCACCTCGATTAATCTCATCAATGATAAACACATATTTTTTAAGGGCCTCACGCTTTATATCAGTATGATCCTCTTCTATATCTTTCATTTGAGAAAGCTCATTGTAGAGTGCTATATAATAAGAATATCTTTGTCGATTATTGTTTTTACCAAAAAACGCTCTCACATCTTTAGGCTGTTTAAACGACTTATCTTTAGGGGCCATTAATAGTTGTATAATATCTTCAATCTTTAACGTCCTAGTACTTTTTTCATTATTAGGAATATTAATAGTTATGGTTTCATCATCATTGTCAATAATGGTAAACTTATTTCCCCTTTGTATTTTAAATTCTTTATCATTACAATTTGAAAGAAACCTCTGAATTTTTCTGCGAAGCCTTTTTTCTGCTTCAGATCTATTAGAATTTTCAAAATTTGCTCTAGCTTTATCAACAAATAACTTAAATACACCATCACACAATACAAATTCCATACCATCATCATTAGAATTAGGTTTTATACCTTCAACAAAATCCGTGTAATCATAGCTTGGATGGAATTGTACAAATTCAACCTGTTTTTTTTCATCATCTGTAAGCTTAGTATAATCACTCTTCATTCCGTCAGTAACAATATTAGCGGCTATACTTTGAGCTAAATATGTTTTCCCCGTACCTGGAGCCCCACGCAAAATTATATTTTTAGCAACCTTCAATATATCGGAATACTCTTTTATAGTTTTCATAAATTACTCCCTATCCATCTAAAAAAGTACTAACCCACAGTATTATTTCATTTATATTTCATATTCTACCATAAAAAAAATTTTTTTATTAAAATAATCAAGTATTTGCAATTGGTCAATATACTTATATATACCAACATTCAATACAAAAGGACGTGTAGTGTTATACTACACGTCCTTTATATAATTTCGTATTCATCTCTAGCTATTATGTATTATCCAACAAAACACTACTAATGAAATTTATCTTTAGCCAAAGATTATTCATATTATCATTACCATAGCTCTCAAAGTTAATGCACCGCATGTTGTATCATATGATTTAAAATACTAACAAAATCTCGTTCTACAGCCGAAGTGTCGTTACCAGTACTACCAATACCTGTTAGCATGGTTTCTTTCCAATCATTTTTTGCCATAAATCAAAAGGCGATCAAATACTTAGCTTTTGTTTTGTCCGCTTCTCCTTTTGGTAGATAATAAAAGCCTACGCTTCTATCAGAACGAGGGTGCAATAACGCTGGGTTGTCTTGCGGTTTATACAGGCTATATATAGATTTCATAAAGGTTAGAATATCTCCACCCTTTACAGATTCGTCTACAAAGATAATCTCATCATATGTGAATAGAGATATCTTATTAGTACCTGCTACACGTGTCGCTTTAGACTTAGCTAGCTCCAAGGCTTCCTCGTGCGTCGCCATCCGCATGCCATACTGCTTAGCACGTTCCACTAACGAACCATTCAAATGAACTAAATACGCTTGTGAATACGCAAAATCCGCATCATTTTTTCGCTCGCCACCAGGGGCCGGCAATGTTGGCCACTTGACTACAGAATTTGTAGTAAAGGAAATACCATTGCTTTCATCATAAAACACATACACATTTCGCTGGAATGGCTTCTCCTTCTCCACAACAGATGACTGAAGAACAAGATTCGGATGCACAACCGAGAACTCCTTCTCCACGCTAGACTTGATATCCTCTGGTGTAGCAGGATCACCATTCTCCGTCGTCCAAATGAAAGAACAACCACTCAACACAACACTACAAACACCAACGATACCTAACAACACAAACTTAACAAACAACCTCATACACAAAACCTCCCCTCTCTCTATGTAGAAACTATAGAATGAATATGCTGGGATAACTATGGATAGGACTATATTATTATTGATGGGACACCTCTATAGCTAGTGTTTTAAAAAGTGCTATTACCTATTGATGAGCGACTTAGGTCACTATGGAGCGAAGAGATAGGTAATAGCACTTTTTAATTAATTACGTATATAGTTCTCGGGCCCCATCAATAATAATTACCTATTAACTAGTTCATCTAGCATATTCATCCTGTAATTTTCTATTACATTCATAAAGGCTTGATTGTGTATCGGGTTTTCGCTCATTCCGAATAGATGGCTATTGCAGTCACAGTCGCTGCACCCAAAGTTCGGTACATTCCATTCCGCAATAGCTCGCACCGCATCAGCGAGAGCACATTCTACGTCAATTTTAGTTAGATCTACATCTGTGCTTTCACGAGCAGCCGGAGCATCGTCAGAGAGTTTACCTTTACCCCATTCCTGAGAAGAAGTTGTCATAGCCTGCGGCCTCCCACTAGTACGAATCGGCAAGCCCGCTATCATTTCACAGTGACCGCGGAAGTAATCTAGATGCCAATGCATTTTCTTCCGTTTTCTTTTATGACGTTCAATGCGTTTCGTTAAATTTGCCTTCGCGGAACCAACGTACATATAGTAACCAGGTTTAAAATGCATCATCCCTTTAGAACCAATTTCGAGATCTAGATCGTAATTGAGGTGCATGACCATCACATACACGCCACTATCATGAGCCTCTGTGTCGAGGATACTACTAGGATAGGAACATTCATGTGTCACCGTAGGCATGGTGAAAGTCTCATCCCACGCCACAGCAACGGCTTTCCAATCTAATGAAGGTGCCACCTCTTTAAAGGTTTTGGCAAATTCCAAATCCGTATGATAATCTGGCAAGAACCACTGCGCTTGGTCCCATTGTACGAGGAATAGAACACCCGTGTGGTAGCCTTCATTTTGTAATTCTTTCAGATGCAATAAGTGCTTGCGGCCTCGCTCTGTAATAGCATCAGGGAACATGGCTCCCTTCTTGGAGAACAAGGTACAAGACTTAACCTCCAATAAAAACTCATCCCCCTTATCATTGGTGAGGAGCAAATCAAAGCGAGATGATGTGCCGTGTAGTTTAACCGTATACTCCCGTCTCACTACGCACCACTCCTCCCAACCAGGGATACGTTTATTTTCAATCAAATGTTGCGCCACATCGTTGCTGTAGTTTGTATCGAGCATGATAACAACGCCATCGCGCTCGATGCCTACCACGCGATATTTCGTCTTTGCATCCGGCTTGTCGTGAGGCACGATGTACATCGTTACCCCCGTAAACAAGAGCTCCCACATGCGACCAGGATTTGGCAAATGAGCGAGCACACTTTCACCATTCAAATCTAAAGTCACCACAAAACGATTCGGGCGGCCTATGTATGTTGCTTTTAAAATAGTATCGTAAAGGACTTTCATCGTTTCTCCTACATCAAGAACACTCTATATGTCTATTATACGATATGTAACCTTGGGTTTCATCTGTAAACAGTATCGTATATAATGATAGTTAGTAAATAATCAATAATTAATATTAAAAAAGTTCTATTTTTGTAGCTTGAGTTACATTATTGTTTGTTAAAATGGTTTATACTAAGAGCGTCGGGTCAGTATTCTAAATACCCATACTGATCATTACGCCGGGTTTTGATGAGGCATCGCCTAGTTGATCTCATCCCACTTGTCCGTATATATGTGCGAAGCTTTCACAAAACCCTAGGGCGTAAATAATTAATATATAAAGAGTTTAATAAATTAACTAAGTAGTTTTAGCCACTATTCTCCGCAGAGAGGGCTCGAGAAAGGATTTAATATGGCACAAATTGCAGCAAATTTACAACGCATAAAAAACGGTCAACGCCGTTATGCAATTACACCTCGCGTTCCTGCAGGTTTCATTCAACCAGATCAATTACAAAAATATATCGACGTAGCGAATGAGTTCGGCGCTGTTCTCAAATTAACTGGCAGCCAACGCATTATGATTACGAATTTGAAAGCAGAAGACGTAGATAAAGCATGGGAAATGCTTGGTATGGAGCCAGCATACACTGTGTCCAACCGCGTGCGCAGCGTAAAAATCTGCCCAGGTACTACCTTCTGTAAACGTGCTAAACAAGACAGCGTACACCTTGGCATGCAAATTGAACGCAAATATTTATCTCTTGAAATGCCAAGTAAAATGAAGATCGGCGTGTCCGGTTGTCCAAACTCTTGTACTGAAAGCCGCATGAAAGATGTGGGCGTTATCGGTACTGTAGACGGTTGGAATGTATACGCTGGCGGTAGCGGCGGTGCGCATCCACGCATTGGCGACCTCATCGCAGAAGTTAAAACAGAAAAAGAAGCTCTTGCATTAGTTGATCGAATCATCGCATACTATAAAGAAAACGCACAAATCGAACGCATGGGCGAATTCATCGACCGCATTGGTTTAGAGGCTTTCAAAGCAGCTGTATTGGGCGACCTTGAAGGTGCTCCAGCTGAAAGCAAGTCCGAAGAACCAGCTGTGTTCTTGCCTGGTCAAGGTAACGATCCTGAAGTAGAAGCACCACGTCTCGAAGCAGGGTCCCCTATCACTCCAGACACAATTATTCGCGACATCGTTGAAACCTACCCACATGTTGTACCTGTATTACAAGGTATTGGTATGGGCTGCCTAGGTTGCCCATCTGCAACAGCTGAGCCATTATGGCAAGCCGCAGAAATCCACGGTTTTAATGTATACGATTTAGTAGAGAAATTAGAAACAGCACGAAAAGGAGCTTAATATGTCCGCATTCTTAGGTCACATCCATTACTGGTTATATCGCAAAATTCAATTGCTCGTTGAGCGTGAAAATTTGATTTTAGAAAAAACTTCTAAAGTTGTTGATGATTTAGCGGAGGAACTACACTCCATCTCCGTAGATACATACGGCGAGCCAATTAATCCAAGCATTCCCTTGGAAAACATCATCGACCATGGCAATATTCACGGCTGGTTAGCTAACCAAATCAACATTGCTTCCGTTCGTGAAGCAGCTTTCATCAAAGATATGCTCGACACAAATTCCGGCGATGAAGCAGTACACGTAGTAACCGCTATTCTAGATGCCTTTGCAGTACAAGGCCAAGCATGTGGCGTTGTGGCTCAAGATAACCTTGAAGAACACACTGCACCAGCGATTTACAATGCGTTACAAAACTTCTACGTAAATGGCATGCCTTGCGATGGTGGTGACCAAGTGGTTTCTGAAAGCCCAGACGAGTTTACCTGGGTTGGCGACCACAGATTACAAGTAGGCTACTGGCGTACAGCGGGCGTTGACCCTAAGTTCATGGCATTAGCTTACCAAACATGGTTCGAGGCCTTTGTAAAAGCTATCGATCCAGCATTTGAACTTGTAACGACAGAAGAAAATGGCACACGTTTATATACCATTCGTAAAAAATAATATAAACTATCTACTCTCAGATATATGTACTGAAAAAGGAGCGTAACTTACGCTCCTTTTTTCATACCTATTTTTATATAAATTATACAATAGCTTAACTATTTTCGAAACTGTAGCCATAAGCACAGCATTGATAAACAATATCATTTATAATACAATTATAAGATAGATATACAACATAGTATATATTACATTAAACTTTCAATATAAAAATTAGAACTAGGAGGTCCATTATGGCAGGCACAGTTAATCAAGAATTAGGTTTATTATTCCAAGGTCCTAACTATGTAATCGTAAAAAAAGGCGGCAAGGCTGGTGAAAAGGTGGAAAAACATAACCACCCTGAAGCTAATGTCATTTTTACAGTTGTAAAAGGTAAAGTACAAGTATTTCTTAATGAAACTGAAGAGCATGTACTCGTACCAGGCCAAGTATTGGAATTCAACGGCGACAACTACATCCAAGCTACACTCGTAGAAGACAGCGAATTCGTTGTAAACCTCATTCATAAACCAGAATAAAATACAAAAGGACAGTTGATACAAGCAACTGTCCTTTTTATATGAATTATGTATTAAAGAGAAATCATATAGTTATTAAGTTTTATAGAACTGTTCAATAGTTCAGTTATATCCATAGTTATTAAATACTTATAGAGTAATACATAGTCTAAAAAATATTCTTTTAAAAGGAATTATAGGTTGTAAATTCACTCACATCAAAGCGTTTCGTATGGCCTGGTGCAGGAACACAGTCTGGATGAGGGTAACCAATTGGGAAGATGGCTACAGGGATGATATTATCAGGCAAGTTATATGCCTTGCGTACTTTAGCAGGATCAAAGTGAGCAATCCACGTTGTACCTAAACCGATATCGGCCACGGTAAACATAATGTGGGATCCTACAATGCTAGCATCTACAACCCCCATATCCGCATCATCGTATTCTCGCTTCCAGCTCACCGTATTATCGTAACAGACAATAATTGCTAACGGTGCATTGAAGTGACCATTAGTGCAATCTTTTAGTTTCTTTAAGCTATCTTCTGTATTTAACACGAGCAGTCGTTGCGGCTGGTAATTATGAGCCGTAGGTGCTAATCTAGCAACTTCTAACAAAATATCTAGCTTCTCCTGCTCCACTGGTCGACTATCGAATTTTCGAACCGAATACCGCTCTGTGGCTAATGCTTTAAAATCTTTCATTAAATCTCACTCCTTTATCGGATTCATCCAAATGTATTTTAATAAATAACCCCCTAGCTGATACCTCAGTTAGGGGGTTTTGTGCTTATTATTTTTTAAGACGGCTAATTACTTCGTTAGTAATGTTTTCGATTTTGCTGTTAGCGTCAGCAGCACGAATTGTGTATGGATCATCCAATACTACGTCCATTTGTTTTTCAACACGGATAGCTTCAACAGTGTTGTGAATTGCTTGCATCATAGGTTGAGCAATTTTATTGATTTCTTCGTTTTCTTTTTGAAGCAATGGAGCTACAGTTTTGTTGAATTCTGCTTCTGCTTGTGCAGAGTCTTTAATTTTTTCAATTTCTTGTACTTTTTTTTCAATTTGTGGACGGTATTGAGCGTCTACTTGTTGCATCTTCATATCTAATGCACCGTAGCCAGGGTAGCTATTTACTACTTGGCTCATATTTACTAAGCCAATGTTGGCAGCACTTGCTACTGCAGCAGTAGCAGACATAGCACCAACGATAGCTAAGGTAGTCAATTTTTTAGATAATTTCATCTGAAATCCTCCTCGATTAAAAGTGTCACTATACAATCCAATAGTGTACTATTTTTACTATAACAAATCTTGCTAACTTTCACAAGACTATGATAAATAGCATAATAAAGGCCTATGAACTACTTATGAAAGTTATTAGAACTTAAAATAATACCCACAAGCATACTCTGAGACCCTTAAAGCAGTCGATACAAACATATTCAGAACACACATGTGGGCATTTCGTCTTTCACCAATTATTTATAATTTGTCATCAAATTATGGTTTATTATTCACCAAATTATTGTTCATCATTTAAATAGATGTATTTATCGGATTTCAATTTGGACACGAGATCAGGTACCAAACCGATAAGACGATCAAAGCTGCTGCTGTAAGGATTGCCCTTAATGTTGAACAATTCGATGCGGTCACCTTTAATGACAAGGATCGCACTTGGTTCCATCTTGGCACCACCGCCACCGCCGCCAGACTCTTGGCTTTTATTGGCTGTGCAGTGGTTTGTACCAGTACCGAAGCCAAAGGTTACATCAACAAATGGAACGAGTGTGGTATCACCGATTTGCACAGCTTCACCAACTACAGTTTCCACTTTAATCATATTTTTAAACTTCTCGAATAGGACTTCCAAATTCTCTTTTACATTACTGTTCTCCATCACAGTACCTCCGCTTTTTGTGAAAGTATTATTATTATAGCTATAATAATACAACTCATATACTCAATTGACTTTATATATCCTTACGCTGTTTGACCCTGTTCGGCTTTTAGCTTTTCTAGCTGCTTTGCTTCCTTCCGTTTAACCCAGAAGACACGAGCACTTTCACCCAATAGGGAACGCATAGGTTTAGATACCAAGAATCTAGTACCATACCACGCCAATACGGCAAGAATCATACGACCTTTAATATGGCCGCTGCCTTCAGCTACCCAGTTCACATAATCTATCTCAATAGACTCTGCTTGCTCAGGCCAAATGCTATACAACATAGATGCAATAAGCCCCATCCGATACGGATCGCCAATGCCAAATCGGCCCTCTATAGCCATATCACGTGGTTTAGAGTGGTTATAGCATCGTTTCGACACAAGGAATATCTGACGCCACAACTCTGTATTTCTCAAGTGTTTCATGAACCAGAATGTAGGAATTTCAGACTTGAATGATGCTACCGGATCATTGGGATCAGGCTTTCCAAAACGTTGTTTCACAGTCGTTTTAATATCATTTACCTTTGTAAATACCTTTTCCTTGATAGAGCCGTCACTATTGAAAGTAACATGACTTACCACTTCATCATCATCTTGAATATGAGCCGTTGGATCTTGTTGTATCGAATCATACCGCTCAGCACGAGCTTGTGCATCCATATCCTTAGAAGCCGCATCAGGTCGCTCAATGCGCTCCTTTGCCCTAGGTGCGCTCCCCGCCCCTGGTGATTCGTCATCATCAAAGATTGTATCGGAGCCTTGGGCGCTCTTCAAGTCATCAAAGCTTGTGCCGCTAGAGCTTGCAGTTGGACCTTGTCCGCCTCCTTGCATAGCCTTTGCAAAAGCTTCTGCTTGTGATATGTCGCCGTCATCATCCATTACCTTTTGATATTCTTCATCTACACGATTTTCAAGCCATTGTTCATAGTCTTTCACAGGACCGATCTTAAGTACACCTAAAACGTATAATTCCTTAAAAAATGGTTTATTTTGAATGTACGCTAAGTGGAGTGAAAATACGCGCCACAGCCATTTGATGCGCAGTTCGCCACGATATGGCGTCCGTCCATCAATTTCGATGCTATATGTGATTGGTGCCAGTAGGATAGTCAAGATGAGTGCTACAATGATGGCCACAATAACGAGGGCCACAATAGCCACTGTACTCAACCACATCACCTCCTTAGGTGTTCCTATGATTAGTTTTCAATGCCTTTTCGAGCCATTACGCCTTGTAGGTAGTAATGTTTAATCTCTTTCATCTCCGTTACGAGATCGGCCTCATCAATTAATTCTTGAGGAGCCCCACGACCCGTAAATACGAGTTCCGTTTCTGGATGACGAGCATCGAGTAAAGCTTTAGTTTTATCCCATGTAATGAGTTCAAAGAAGAGAGCCATATTGTACTCATCAAGTACAACGAGGTCGTACTCACCACTGCTGATCGCAGCAAGTGCACGTTCATAGCCTTTTTCGATGAGAGCTACATAATCCTTCGGAGGATTACCAGACTCAAAGACAACGACTTCATCGCCCCATTTAGCAAGTTCATCCTTACTCTTCATGCCTTCTTTGATGATAAAGAATGGCTTGCCCACAGTTTCTAACGTTAAATTTGTTAAGGTAGGTAAAATAGTATGTTCACTATATACTTTAGATTTCATAAATTGTAAGAAGAGGACTTTCTTGCCAGCGCCGATGGCACGAATAGCTAGGCCAATTGCGGCAGTTGTTTTGCCCTTGCCTTCGCCGGTATAAACTTGTACATAGGCCTTCATAGATATACCTCCGTTCATATACTTTTATTTTACAATATATATATACAAAAGGAAAGAAAAAGAACTTGCTATAAGCGCATATGCACGCATAACAAGTTCTTTTTAGGTCTTATATAAGCTTTTATATTTCTAATTGCTAATTGGTAAGAAAATCATAGGGTCTACAGGCGTATTGTTAAGGCGTACCTCATAGTGAACGTGGGCACCCGTACTTTTACCAGTACTACCCATCAAAGCAATGGTTTGACCTTGTTTCACGCTCATCCCTACCGTTACCAATACGGCACTATTATGGCCATAACGGGTAACAAAGCCATTGCCATGATCGATTTCAACAAGGTTACCATAACCGCCGCTTGTATATCCTGCAAAGGTTACCACCCCTGCCGCAGTAGCCACGATTTGGGAACCATAGTCATCGGCAATATCGATACCTTCATGGAATGCACCAATAGCACCCGTAACAGGGTCAACACGGCTACCAAATGGAGATGTAATAACGCCCTTACTTGGCCAAATACTAGGTGTCGTACTATTCACAGCACCACCAGAACCAGCGGAGAAATTGATGGATTGTAATGCCATCAAATCTTGTGCGCCACCATCACGAAGGATATTGCGCATTGTATAGAAACTAACAAGCAATTTTTGTGCTTCCTTATCCATTTTGGATAGTCGAGCCGATAATTGTGCCGCTGTTAACGTCTGTGCTTCACTATTATCAGCGGCTTCCTGCTTTGGGTCGCTACCATCCCCGCCACCTTGAGCTGGTGTGCCAGATTCAGCGCCCTTCAATATTTTCTTATTTTCTTCACTAATTTGATTTAAGTTTTGAATTTTCTTATCCAAAACCTCTGTTTTTTGTTGTAACAATTTCAACTGTTCCGATTGCAATTGCGTTTGTTGACGTAATTGCACAACCTCAGCTTGACGCACAATGCCCCAAATACCGAGTACCAATGCCAAGACCAATACTACAGAACCAATAATGGCAACGAGTTTCGCTTGCTTGGTAGTTAATGTCAATATGCAGTTGTCACCATTTCTTTCAACTTTGTTTGAAATGAATGCCGGTATTTTCAACATAAAACTTCCTTATTTCGAGACGATAGCGCTCGTCAACGCTTCCTCATTGGTACGCTCACCCAACGCTTCGTTCAAACTTTCTAATTCTTCTTGTGAAAGACTTACTAAACTTTTACCTTTCACAATAGGTTTACTAAAAATACGAGATTCGCTACGACCGTAAATACTAGAGATACAGATGCCATTATTGTTGCCATCTAGCAAGGTAAGCGCAAAGGACAGATCATTTCCGATATTTTCAAAGGCATTATACTTAATAAAGCCAATTTTTTGTATCGTATTACTCTGAATATTGCGAATTGCCACTTGCTCGGATAACAAGGACTCAAGGCCTTTCGCAGCATCGCGAATTTCACTGACCTCTACAGATAATTTACGCTCTAGGCTCGCACCATGCTCCCCTTGCATAAAGAAATCGTATTTCTTTTTCAAGCTACCTAAACGAATGTGTAAGATTACACAATATACGAATAACACTATAACAAGAACGATGGTAACCATGCCTATCCACGGTTGAATCGATTCGAACATGTATTTTCCTTCCTATACAATCATCAAAACTCCAACAGTTAATTATACCATTCCTATTGTGAAAGTTAAATGACTGCATGCAATTTAATTTAATATATCTAATATTTAATATATATAATATAGATAAATGATACCTATATAACAATGTATATAACAAGCATGTAATGTATATCTAAATGTATGTGTTACATACATATTACAATGCTATTTATTAGCCCTCTAGTTCGTCAACAAATGGGCTTATTGCTCGTTCTAGTATACCATGTAGAGCTGCTATGAGTACACCGTAATTTACAATAGGCGTACCTTGTACAACAGCGCATTCTATACGACGTAACACCTCACGACGTGTTAGCATACAAGCACCACAGTGGATGATCAAATCATACTGTGATACATCCTTAGGGAATGCTCCCCCACTAGTGAATTCTAACTGTAAATCTGTATAGCCTTGCTTTTTTAAAAGATTAGGTATTTTTACAGTCCCAATATCATCGCATTGACGACGATGTGTACAACCTTCACTGATAAGTACCTTGGAACCAGCTTTCAAATTCTTAATAGCCTTAACACCAGTTACTAAATCCTGTAATTTTCCCTTGAACCGCGCCATCAAAATAGAAAAGGATGTCAATGGAATCGAATCAGGCGTCAACTCATCAACCCGATCAAATGCTTGGGAATCACAGATTACCATTTTAGGGGGATTCTTAAGCGAGTGAATCATAGCCGGTAATTCTTCTGTTTGGCAGACTAAAGCTAAGCCTTTATGATCGAGAATTTCTCGGATAGTCTGTACCTGTGGCAAGATGAGTCGCCCCTTTGGTGCGGCACTGTCGATAGGACATACAAGAATGATTGTATCCCCCTCTTCAACTAAACCTTGTAAAAGAGTTTGCTCCCCTTCTACATCAAGTGGTGTTAGCCCACCGAGTAGATCAAGCAACTCTAATCGTTTCGCATCAGATGTGAAGTCAGCAGAACAAATGACAGTAGCTAAGTCTGATAAGCTTGTATGGGCGGCTATATAACCCTCCCCCACTATAACTTTTCCGACAATATCTTTAGAATCATCTAAATTGTTTGTAGCCTTACTTATATTATCTACAGATTCTTTTATAGTTCCTTTAGACTCTACTATATTCTCTTTAAGCTCATCTATATCGTTTTTATATAAATGCTTATCGAATTTAGTCGAATTAATCTCATTAATAAAAAGTGCGACAGGTACATTATTTTGTTTTAAAAGGCCTAACCAATGCATATCATCCGAAGTTGGCTCTTCATCGGTGCGAAGCACATAGACAGCAAGATTGATCTTTTTTACAACCTCTTCTGTTTTCTCCATGCGCAATGTACCTAATTCAGTTGTATCGTCTATACCAGCTGTATCGGTAATCACCACAGGACCGAGTGGCAAGATTTCCATAGCTTTGCTCACAGGATCAGTTGTGGTCCCAGCTACATCGGACACTAACGATACAGGCTGATCAGTTAGCATATTAATCAATGTAGACTTTCCCGCATTACAACGGCCAAAAAAACCAATATGTATACGATTTGCCTTAGGTGTTTGTTCCATAACCTATCCTCGTTACTTAATCTTCATATATATTGCAAAATATATTATAAAACTTCTTACGCCTTATCTTATTATTTAATAATTCTCTTACATATAGTAAAAGCGCAGCCCGTAGACTACACTTTTTCCGCATATTGTAAATGTTATTGTTGTTATTGTTCCGGCTTTTGCTTTTGCTTTTGCTTTTGCTTTTGCTTTTGCTAGCCAATTATACTCTAAACTCTATTGTTTCCGCATCTTCTGTTTGATCTTGCCCATCCATATATGCAATAAGTCTTTCTAATTCAGCTTCAGAGGAAAAAACAATTTCAATTTTCCCTTGTACTTTTTTACCTGCACGAAATTTAATATTCACAGGGGACCCTAAACTTAGTTTTAAACGATCCATTAAAGCACGAACTTCTGCCGTATTTTGAGGTTTACCAGTCTTTGCTTTAGATGATTTATTTTGCATAGACTTAACAAGGGCCTCTGCTTGTCTAGCGCTTAGCTCGCCCTCTTTAATACGTTCAGCTGCTTCCATTTGTTGAGCTGCACTTCTTAACGCTAATAATGGACGAGCTTGGCCAACCGTCAAATCACCTTCTATAAGATCTTTTTGTACAGAATCACATAATTTTAAAAGGCGAACCATATTAGCAATATATGAACGACTACGGCCAAGACGAGCAGAAATCATTTCTTGCGTTTGCTTATAGGTATCAATCAATCCTTGATAAGCCAATGCTTCTTCAATGGGATCTAATCCTTCACGTTGTAAGTTTTCTACAAGAGCAACCTCTGTCATTTCTTCGGTATTATATTTTTTAACAATAACTGGTACTGTTTTTAATCCAGCAATCATAGCAGCACGATAACGGCGCTCGCCAGCCACAATTTGGTATTTATTCTTTTGTTTACGAACCACAATAGGTTGGAAAATACCAAGATTCTTGATTGATTCAGCTAAGGTAGCTAGACTATCTTCATCAAAACTTTTACGTGGTTGGTCTACATTTGGAACTAGCTCAGAAATCGGCAGTTCATGTATCTCCTTTTCAGGCAATACAGAATCTACAGAGTCAACCTTCATTAAATTCTCAAGACCCTTTCCCAATCCGGACGTTTTGCTTTTCTTGCTTTTAATTTCTCTTGGCATACAACTAACCCTCTCAACCTTACAAATATCTACCAATTATAAACAAGTAAATTTCTTAAACTATCAAAGAACCAACCAATTTATTTAAAATTGGATTCCTTACTTATCACTAGATGCCTATTAAATTTAGATGTTAATTTAGTTTTAGTGCTTATTTAGTTTTAGTACTTATTTAGCTTTAGTGCTTATTTAGTTTTTAGATGCTTTAATTACTTCTTTAGCTAATTTCGTATATACATCAGCACCTTTGGATTTTGGATCATATACAATGATTGGTTCCCCATAACTAGGTGCCTCACTTAGACGTACATTACGAGGAATAATTGTTTTATATACTTTATTGCCAAAGAATTTTTTTACTTCATCGGCTACTTGAATCGATAAATTTGTGCGGCCATCAAACATAGTCAATAATACGCCTTCAATTTCAAGATCCTTATTTGATGTTTGTTGTACAATTGTTATCGTTTTAACTAATTGACTAACCCCTTCCAATGCGTAAAATTCACTTTGAATTGGAATCAATACACTATCAGCAGCAGTGAAGGCATTTAATGTTAATAATCCGAGAGATGGTGGACAGTCAATGACGATAAAATCATATGTATCTCGTACTGACGCTAACGCTTTTTTCAACATTGTTTCACGTGAAACAACGGAAACTAGTTCTACTTCAGCACCAGCTAGTTGAATTGTTGCAGGCGCCACAAATAGGTTTTCAAGCATTGTAGGTTGTACAATATCAGCAATTGGTTCTCCATCAATTAGAACATCATGCACACAGAGCTCTAAATCATCCTTTTCAATACCTAGTCCAGAACTAGCATTACCTTGTGGATCCAAATCAACCAGTAACACTTTCTTACCTGCATCAGCTAAACAAGCACTCAAATTTACTGATGTTGTAGTTTTACCAACACCGCCTTTTTGATTAGTAATAGCTATAACTTTGCCCACTTAATTCACCTCACATCTTCGTTCAAAATATTTCTTTTCCATTATAACATAAAACAATGCTAATTACGGTATTTATAAATAAAATTCTCATTAATTTTTTATCTACTACATTATTTTTCCACCTACATTTATATTATGTCCATAAACTTATAGGTAAATAACTTCATTAATATAATTACAACGCTTATTTTTTATTGTTTCACGTGAAACATAACTATTTATTTTTTCATTATATATTTACACCACTAAATAGCAAAAAATTACATCAAATGTTCTGTAGATTTTACGATTAAATGTTTCACGTGAAACATTTAAGAATTAAGACCTAACGCAAAAATATCAAATTGTAAAATCAATAAAAATTTTACAGTAAAAAACCATTACTTTAATATAAAATCCTATGCCAATAGTTCAATATATACAGATTTATTTTATATTATCTTTTTTATTTATAGAACTAAACCATTAGCGAAAGGTATGAAGTAACAATACTTTGATCGGTAACATGTATATATAACATATAATATACGAAATGTAATATATTAATTTAATACTATACTCTTATATACGCTTAACATATAATCAGATCATATTTAACAAATTGTTTCACGTGAAACATTAAAGTTAACATTAAATACATAAAGACTTTATCGCCAATAACTTTTATATCTAAAAAGTATTTTGATATAACTTTAAGCTATATCTATATACTACTAAATTATATGAGAATACAGGTCCTATATACTTTGACAGGTATTATCCATATCTATATACTATTAGTTAGATAGTAATTAGATTGATAATCTTAAGAGTCTAGAAAAATTACTTTATAAGATTTATATACAATTGATAATAGTAAGCACATGCTCTACGGACACGCAGAGCTTTTTATTTTGAAGAGGAGGCGTTTCCATGCCCATCTATAACGGAATGCTTCCTGCCATCGACAAAGCAGAAGTAAAACGATACGCAGGACTTCGTCACGCTGAGGATTTCCCACAAAACTATGTTGACGAAGCATGTAAGGAAATCCAATTATTGGCTACACCTAGAGGTGTATATCAAGAATATGATTATGATGCAGAAACAAAGACTATTTTAAGTAATCCACCCCTAAAAATTGAAGGTTCTATCATCGAAAAACATCTAGAAAAATCTACTAAAGTATACGTATTGGGCGTAACAGTCGGAGAAGATGTAGAAATTCGTAGTGAGCAGTTATTTAAACAAGGTAATTATACGGTGGGTTTATTACTTGATGCAGCTGCTACAACTGCAGTAGAGCAGGTAGCTGATCAGGTAAACGAAGTAATCAATACAATTGCTAAGAAACAGGGATATAAGCCAACCTGGCGTTTTAGTCCTGGTTATGGCAATTGGCCACTAGAGATTCAGCCTGAATTAGCTAAAATTATTAAAACTGAGCTAATTGGCTTACAAGTTACAGAAAACTATTTATTATTCCCACGTAAATCTGTAACAGCTATTATTGGTTTAATGCCAGCAAATGAAGATATTAAAACAAAAAGAGGCTGTACATCTTGTTCACAACAAGACTGCGCTTCTCGTAAATTACCAGAGAAAGCAACAGTTAACGACCAAGATAGGGGAGAAGAGGATAGTAGCAAAACTACTGCCGATATTTCTGGCATCGCTATGAAAGGTCAACCAACAGAGTGATGTTTCACGTGAAACATTTTAATTTTAGGATGTTAAAGGAAGATGTTTATGTATATATTTGACGGTGCTATGGGCACAATGCTACAAGCTGCAGGCTTAGAAGAGGGCTATTGTCCGGAGCTATTTAACGTAGAAAGGCCAGAAGTAGTAAAGGATATTCACGCTCAATACTTACAACATGGCAGTGATGTAATCACAACAAATACGTTCGGCGCTTGTGGGCTTAAACTAGAAGATTATGACTTACAAGATCGTGTAAGAGAAATAAATATTGCTGCTGTAAAAGTAGCCAAAGAAGCGATTGCAGAGGTTAAACCATCTGCCCGTGTAGCTGGCTCTATGGGTCCTACAGGCCGCTTCTTACAACCATTAGGCAATATGAGTTTTGATGATATTTACGACACATACCGCGAGCAAGCCGAGGCTTTAATCGAAGGTGGCGTTGATTTTATTATCATTGAAACTATCATCGACGTACAGGAAATGCGTGCCGCTTTATTAGCCTCTTTAGATGCTCGTGAAGCAGCAGGGAAGACAAAAGATGATGTACAAATCATCTGTCAATTTTCTTTTAGTGAAGACGGTCGTACTATTACAGGTACACCACCAGCAGTAGCAACTACTATCGTAGAAGCTATAGGGGCTGATATCATTGGTATCAACTGTTCCCTTGGACCTGAACAAATTACACCACTTATCGAAGAGATTGCAAGCGTTACAAATTTACCAATAAGCTGTCAGCCAAATGCCGGTATGCCTCAATTAATAAATAAACAAACTGTATTCCCACTTTCAGCTGAAGAGATGGGGCCTTTGATGCTTCCAATTGTTGATGCTGGTGCAAGCTATGTTGGCGGCTGCTGTGGTACAACACCAGCTCATATTCAATCTATTTCCGATGCTGTGAAAGCTCATACGCCAAAAGAACGCGCCCACATTGCACCTAAAACAATTATTACAAGCCGTACTAAACTTTTAGAGTTGGGCCATCATACAAAACCACTTATCATTGGCGAACGTATTAATCCAACTGGTCGTAAAGTCCTTGCTCAAGAATTGCGCGATGGTTCTTTCATCCGTGTAAAACGAGATGCCTTAGACCAAGTAGAGGCAGGTGCAGATATCCTCGATGTAAACATGGGTGTAGCTGGCATGGATCAATCGCCCTTAATGGAACGTGCCATTTTTGAGTTATCCATGCTCGTAGAAACACCATTATCCATTGATACATTAGACCC